>CATZIX010000001.1:0-256683 GCA_958420205.1 uncultured Collinsella sp.
CACAGGGCGTGGCGCGCCCGGCAAATCCAACCTACGGAACGACGCCACCACGCCCCATATAAGCCCTCAAATAAAAAAGGCCGCCTAGGACCAAACGTACGTCCTAGGCGGCCTTTTTGGCACATATGAGCGATCGTAGTAGATATCGGAGCACAACGCCCGTTGCCGCTCCACAGCAGTCGATCATCACATCGGTGATCATGCCAGCGCGTCCCGGTACAAAGAGCTGAATCGTCTCGTCGATCGAGGGAACCAGCAGCAGGAACACCGCCGTGGGCAGCAGCACGTCAAAGGTGCGCCGGCCCTCAAAATCAAAGGCGTGCGTTGCCAGGATGCCGAGCACCATATACTCGGTAAAATGCGCGCACTTGCGAACAACAAAGTTGGTCACCCATTCATATGGAAGTCCCACGCCGTGCAGGAAACCGCGGATAGCTTCCATGACCGTTAGGCTCAGCGAGCCCGACCCCGAGCCGGGAACCAACGAATTGCCCCAGATCAAGAGCGCCATCAGGCAGGTCACGACCGCCCATTTTCGATTGATTTTAACCATGCAGAAGTTATGCCTCCGCGCGGAGCGGCGCGAAGCTAGCGGTACCGCCCTCGATAACGCTCAGGTAGGCACGGCCCGTACGCTTGGCGGTAGAGGACTGCAGGCGCTCGATCTCTTCCTCGAGGATCTGATTAACGCGCTCGTGACGACGGTTTTCCATAATGCCGGCGGCAATAGCCTCGGCCCGCTCGATGCTCTCGCGCGAGATACGAGCAGTATCCTCGGGGAACACAGCGCTGTGGCGGCCGACATAGGCGGGGGCAGCAGACTGAGGGGCAGCGACGTGAGCGGGGGCTGCAACAGGAGCGGGCTCGTCAATCTCATCCAGAATCGCGGTGGCGGCGGCCCACATGTCCTCGTGGCCCGAGTAATCGGCCATGGGGACATCAACCTCGAGCGAGGCGTCCGGAAGGTCGCCGGTGACGATGCGATCTTGGGCATCAATCGATGCGGTGATGGCTGCAGGCTCATCGAGGTCATCGAGATCGATGTCCGCGGCACCGGAGATGATAGGCATGCTGGCGAGGTTTGCGTTGTACGGCGCAGCCTCAGCCGCCTGCTGCTGGGCAGGAGCGCCCCAAAGCGAGCTTTCGGCGGCACGGCGGGCGGCAACGGCCTCCTCGTCCGCGGCCATGGCTTCATCAACGTACGAATTGTCGGCAGAAGCGTTCGCGTCCGCCGAGGTAGCGCTGTAAGCGTTATTGGCTGCCGCGTTGGCAACGAGTGCCACGAAAGCCGCCGTGCTGCCCGCAGGGGCGGCCTGGGAACCAGACACGGCGCGTGCCGCGGCGGCGATGTCGTCGCGATTGAAGGAGCCGGTCTGCCCGCCGTTGGTGAGCTCGTCGATGGCGACTTGATAGACGTCGCGCGAGTGTGCAGGGTCGCAGCTCACCGGCGAATCGTCGTCGAGCATACTGTCGATCATGGACCAAGCCTCGTCCTCGTCCATAGCATCTGCGGCTCGAGCGATGGTAGGGACACCATCATCGGTATGACGGCGCTGGAACGCACCAGTCAGGCCGGAAAGGAATGCCGAGGTAGACTGCTCCGACTGAGCCTGAGAAGCAGAAGCGGTAGCATAAGGAGTCGCATCCTGCTGCTGAGCTGGAATCGAGGCGGTCTTGAACTCGCTTTGATGCTGATTGAGATTGGCGGCACCGCCCATGGCATCGGGCTGGAACAGACGCTCTTCACGCTGCGCATGGTACTCGGAGATACCCAGCGAGGCGGCATAGATACCCACGCCCGCCACCGCGCCCACGGCGAAGGGAACCGCACCCGCCACGACCGTCTCGTTCACAGACGAAAACGGCAGCGTCGCGGCATACATAACCACGGGAGCGGCAAGGCCGATCCCGCACGAAAGTCCGGCAAGGACTGCTCGTTGTGTTGCATCAGAAGAAGCCATGAGCTCTCCCCATCTTCCAGCACCCAAATCGCATCATTCAGTTGGCTGCGCGAGAGAAGATGAAGCGGGGCTATGCCACAAAGCAACGGTATATGGTTCGTTTCATCTGCGTTTTCCGTCGCGAAGCTTAAAAGCTATTATGCGAAACCGCCCTGTCGATTGCAAGCGACGATGTCGGATTGAAACGGGAAACCTGCTGCTTGCCAGTCTTATGGTCAAAAAAGCGCGGAGCGGCAATATAGAAAAGGGCCGAGGCTCAAAGCCCCGACCCTTTATTGCACTGATGACTATCGCTGCGCGTGGATGACAACCTAGAACGTCTGCTCGTAGTCGCTGTGCTTTTTGGCCGAACGCACCAGGAACTCCTGGTTGGTGTTGGTGCCCTTAAGACCCTTGATAAACGATGCGGCCGCGCGCTCGGTGTTGTTCATGCCGGCAAGAATGCGACGCAGGCCAAAGACAAACGGGCGCATCTGCTCGTCGACCAGCAGATCCTCGTTGCGCGTACCGGAGGCAACGGGGTCAATGGCCGGGAAGATACGACGGTCGGCAAGATCGCGGTCGAGCTTAAGCTCCATGTTGCCGGTGCCCTTGAACTCCTCAAAGATGACTTCGTCCATCTTGGAACCGGTGTCGATGAGGGCAGAGGCCAGGATGGTGAGCGAGCCACCGTTCTCGATATTACGGGCTGCGCCCAGGAAGCGCTTGGGCGGATACAGGGCCGCCGAATCGACGCCGCCCGAAAGGATGCGGCCCGAGGCGGGCGCCGCCAAGTTGTAGGCGCGGGCAAGACGCGTGATGGAGTCGAGCACCACCACGACATCGCCGCCCAGCTCCACGATGCGCTTGGCGCGCTCGATGACGAGCTCGGCCACGCGGGTGTGGTTGTCGGCGGGCATATCGAAGGTCGAGGCCACGACCTCGCCCTTAATGGAGCGCTGCATATCGGTGACCTCTTCGGGGCGCTCGTCGACGAGCAGGCAGATGAGGTGCACCTCGGGGTTGTTAATCGAGATAGACTGGCAGATCTTCTTGAGGATCGTGGTCTTGCCGGCCTTGGGCGGGGACACGATCAGGCCACGCTGACCCTTGCCGATCGGCGACACGATGTCGATGGCGCGACCGGTAATGGAGTCCTTGCCGTGCTCCATGCGCAGCGGCTCGTTGGGATAGACCGGAGTGAGGTCACCAAACTTGGGGCGGTTGCGAATCTGCTCGGGGTCTAGACCGTTGACGGTCGTGATTTTGGCGAGGCCGGCGCGCTTGTCGCCGCCGCGCGAAGGACGAAGCGAGCCCTCGATGACGTCGCCCGTGCGCAGACGCGCGGAGCGGATGAGGTAGGCGGGGACGAAGGCGTCGTCGTTGGACTTCATGCAACCGTGGGCGTGGATGATACCGGAGCTGTCCGGACGAATCTGCAGGATGCCCTTGATGTCGCGGAAGCCCTCGGCCTTCGCGGCGGTGACGTAGATCTCCTCGACGAGCTCGGCTTTCTTCTTGCCGGTCGTCTCGATCTCGAACTCCTTGGCCTTCTCGCGCAGCTCGGCGACCTTCATGGCCGCGAGTTCCTCACGCGAAAGCGTGGGCTCGGTGGGGGCGGCGTTGCGCTCCTTGTTGCGCTGTTTGCGATCGCGCTGACGGTTGCGACGGTCGTTGTTGCGCTCGTCCTTGCGATCGTTGCGCTCCTCGTTGCGCTTGTGCTGGCGACGGTTGGAACGAGCGCCGTCTTCGCCCTCAGCGGGGGCGGCACCATCGGTTGCGGCGGCGCCGGCATTGGCCGCAGCGGCGTCATTGGCCTCGGCGCCGGAATCAATCTGCGCTTCGGCATCAGCCTGCTGCTCGGACGCCTTGGCCTTAGCGGACTTCTTACGACCGCGCTTGGGCTTCTCGGACGCAGACTGTTCGACGTCTTGGGGCTCGGCGGCATCAGTCGATGCATCGGCGGTCGTCTCGGCGGAATCCTCGGACGCACCCTTCTTGGCAGCCTTGGCCTTGGACGTGCGCTTAGCAGCAGTACGATGGCTGCGACCAGGACGGACGTCGGCGGGCTCGGCATCGACGGGAGCGGCCTCGGAAGTCGTAGCATCCTGAACGGGTGCATCGGCAGCAGTTGCAGACTCGGCGGTCGCCGCAGCATCCCGAGCAGCTGCGGCTGCGGCTGCGGCCTTCTCTGCCTCGACGAAGGCCTTGGGCTTGCGACCGCGACGGTGCGGGCGCAAAGCCGGGTCGACAACGGGAACTTCGCTGGCCTCGACAGACGCAGCGTGCTCAGCAGGCGATGCGCCCTCCCCTGCCGCGGAACGGACCGAAGCCTCAGTGAGCTCGGGGGTTACCTGTTCAGCAACCTGCTCGGCCTTAACAGCCGTGCGACGGCGTGTGCGCGTTGCCGGCTTCTCGGTCGGCTGGTCGGCGGCAGGGGTCTCGGGCACAGACGGGGCTGCAAGCTCGGTCAGAGCCGCGGCCTCACGCTCGGCAGCACGACGGCGGGCGCGCACCACCTGAGCCTCGCTAATCTGCGCCAACGCACGTGCCTGCGCGACCTCATCGGAAATCGGCACCGAGGAGTCAGCTGCAACGGTGCGCTTGGCGCGCGTCGTGCGCGTAGTACGGCGCTTGGGCTTGGTGACCTCCTCGCCGTCAGCAGCAGGCTTGGTCGTGCGGCGCGTACGCTTGGGCTTTGCCGGAGCAGCCTCCTCACCAGTTGCAGGCACGGCCTTCTCAGCCGCTGCAGGCGTAGGCGTCGAAGCAGCCTTAGGCGTCTCAGGAGCCGAGGCTTGCGCGGGCGCCGCGACCTGGTCCGACGCAACCGGTGCAGCGGGAGCGGCTTGCGTCGTCGTTATTTCGTTTTCTTGCTGTTGATCAGACACAGTGTTTGCTCAACTTTCTTTTCAAGCCCTGTGATCACATGCTCCCTGCATAAACCTTCAGGGCGGCTAAACAGTCTAGTTCCGTTCAAAACGACGGACATCATTGATCTGTATCGAGATGATTGCGTCAATTACGCAGCGTTAGTGTAACACAACCGCCACCACCTGCAACTTAGTCATTGAGGACGTTCTTAAACGACTATTCAAAAGGGACACTCTTTGGTTTAACACCCACAAATCTGACTGCCTCCGCCAAAACTATGGCGGTTTACTACGATGAATCGCTCAACCGCGACCACTCCGAAACTTGTTGAACTAAAACCGCAGGTAGATGCCTTGCACTTTTTAGCTAAAAGCCGGCGTGGTTGGAATATCTCAATTCATCGTAGTAAACCGGCATAGTTTCGTATTTCCAGCAGTTCCAAATTCGTCAATACGTCGGCGTTTGCAAAAAAGCCCGACCTCCATATGGGAGATCGGGCTTTCAAGGCTTAGTTAAACCAAACTTGCGCGGTCAAATGACCCGTAGCTTACATCTGCTCGGGCGCGGAAACGCCAACAAGGGTGAGCACCAGGGCGAGCGTCACGCGGACGGCGTCGCAAGCGGCCAGACGGGCACGCGAAAGCTCGGGGTCGACGGGACGGCCCTCGCTCGGCAGCACCTGGCAGGCAGCATAGAAGCTGTGGAAGTCGCCGGCGAGCTCCTCGGCAAAGTGCGTCAGACGGAACGGAGCGCGGTCGCGAGCGCAGCTGGCGATGAGGTCGGTGAGCTCATTGAGCTTACGCGAAAGGGCGAGCTCGGTCGGGTCGGTCAGCAGCGAGTAATCGACGTTCTCACCGATGGCCTTGGCGGCGACGGCCTTCATGCCCATCTCGTCAGCCTGCTCGGGCGTAACGTCGGCGGCACGGCGCAGAATGGAGCACACGCGGGCGTGAGCGTACTGCACGTAGTACACCGGGTTGGAGTTGTCGCGCTTCTTGACGGCCTCGATATCGAAGTCGACCATCTGGTTGGAGCTCTTGGAGATGAGCGTGTAACGGGCAGCGTCGGAGCCGACCTCGTCGACGAGCTCCTGCAGGGTCACCATGGTGCCCTTACGCTTGGACATACGGACGGGCTTGCCGTTGCGCAGCAGGTTGACGAGCTGGCCCAGCAGAACCTCAAACTTGCCGGGATAGCCAAGAGCGTCGCAGACGCAGCGGACGCGGTCGATATAGCCGTGGTGGTCGGCGCCCCAGATGTCGATGACGTGATCGACGCGCTGGAACTTATCCCAGTGATAGGCAACGTCGGAGGCGAAGTAGGTGTACTCGCCGTCGGACTTGATCAGGACGCGGTCCTTGTCATCGCCCAGGTCGGTGGAGCGGAACCACAGGGCGCCGTCCTTGGTGTAGAGGTAACCCATCTTGTCGAGCTTCTCAAAGGCGCGGTCGACGGCGGAGGTGCCGGCGGTCTCGCCCTCGGTGTCCTTCACATACAGCGAGCGCTCGGAGAACCAACGATCGAAGTCGCAATTGACGGCGTGGCAGAGGTCGCGCATGTTGTCGACCATCTTTACATAGCCGCGCTCGCGGAAGCTCTCCATGCGCTTCTGCGGATCGGCGTTGACCCACTTATCGCCGTCGGTGCGCCAGAACTCGGCGGCCTCGTCGATGATGTAGTCGCCGCCGTAGGAGTCCTTGCCCAGAGTCTCGGCAAAGTTGTCCTGGTACGGATGGGTCTCGGGGTGCTCGTCGTTCTCGTCGGCAACAAAGGCGTCGCGGTCTGCGATCAGCAGCTTGTGAGCCTCATCGATATCCACGCCCTGTTTGGCGATGATGTCGGCAAGCTGCATATAGCGCGTGCTGATGGAGTTGCCGAAGGTGTTCATCTGAGAGCCGTGGTCGTTGATGTAGAACTCACGCTGGATGTCGTAACCGGCGTGGTCCATAACGCGGCAAAGGGAGTCGCCCAGAGCGGCCCAGCGGCCGTGGCCGATGTGCATGGGGCCGACGGGGTTGGCGGAGACGAACTCGACCTGGGTCTTCAGGCCGCCACCGACGTTGGACTTAGCGAAGTCCATACCCTTCTCGCGAGCCTCGCCAAAGATGGCATTCTTGACGGCAACGGAGAGGTAGAAGTTGATGAAGCCGGGGCCTGCGATCTCGACCTTCTCGATCGCGGGGTCCTCGGGCATATGGGCAACGACAGCCTCGGCGATCTTGCGCGGGGCACAGTGAGCCAGCTTGGCGGACTTCAGGGCCATGGTAGAGGTCCACTCGCCATGAGAAGTGTCAGCCGGTCGCTCGATGGCGCAATCGTCAAGTTCAAATGCGGAAAGGTCGCCGGCCTCCTGGGCCGCAGCAAGCGCAGCGCGTACCAGCTCTTCAATCTTCTCGGGCATAGGTCCTCCTTGTGTTAAAGCCCCCGAGCTCTTGGTCACTCGTAGGGCAAAAGCCAGAGTTTGTAGCACTCTATCACAAGCAGTAGCTACTGTCGCAGGGTAAAGCTAATAGATATTGCATATGCACAAAATTGACTACAGCTTGTATGGAGTCACTCAAAGATGCCAGTCTGCCTGCAAATTATGCACGCGTTGAAAATGCATAAAGGTGTGAATGAGCTGCGCCTGTTATCGAATACTCTAACCTATCGGAGTTGTGTGCTTTTCCTGCATAAAGTGATGGTTTGCGCACGTCAGCGTGGTATTCTAAGCATACGTAAATTCGTATAAGTTGGAGGTAGCATGTTCTCAATCGGTCAACACGTCATTCATCCGGGTCAGGGAGTCTGCACCGTCGTCGGCTTTAGAGACGACACGCCGCAGCCCATGTTGTTGCTCGAGACCAAGCAGGGACATGCGCAGACGATCCTCATGTACCCCGTGGCGCAGGCCGACCGTCTGCATGCCGCCATCTCCCAGCAAGATGCCGAGCACTTGCTGAGCCACTACGACGAGTTGGAGTGCGACACCTTTACCGAGCGCAACAGCTCGCTCGAGGAGACGCACTTTAAGCAGCAGCTCAAGCTGGGCGCGCCCGAGACGGTCCGCGTGGCAAAAACCATGATGCACCGTATTCGCCAGGCCGAGGAGGCAGATAAAAAGCCCAGCTCTTATTACATGCGCGTACTCAAGGAAGCCAAGCGCCGCTCCATCGAGGAGTTCGCCGTGGCCCTGGGCGTCACCGAAGAGGCCGCCGAAGCCCGCCTAGCCCAAGCCGCCCTCAACTAACCCATCCGCGCCAAAAACCACCACAAAGGGAACAGGCACCTTTGTGGTGGTTTTCTTGTTCTAGTAGTATTCATTCTTATCGATACCCACGAGCACAAGGAGTCTCTTATGGCAGAGCCGCTTACCGCCGGAATCACCCGCGACCGCGCGTTCGAACTGCTCAACGAGCATAACAAGGACCCGTTCCACATCACCCATGGCGAGACGGTCGAGGGCACTATGCGCTACTTTGCGCGCGAGTTCGACCCCGAGAACGAGGAGTTTTGGGGCATCGTCGGTCTGCTGCACGACCTGGATTGGGAGGAGCATGAGGACGACCCCATGAACCACACCATCTATGCTGCCGAGATTCTTGAGGACGAAGGTGCGTCTCCCGAGCTCATTCGCGCCATCCAGACGCACACGTCCGACTTCAACACCTCGCTGCCCAAACCCGAGCTGCAGATGGAAAAGATCCTGTTTGCCTGCGATGAGCTCACCGGCCTGATCGGCGCTGCAGTCATCATGCGTCCGAGCAAGAGCGTCATGGACTTTACGACCAAGTCGCTCAAGAAGAAGTTCAAGGACAAGCGCTTTGCCGCTGGCTGTTCGCGCGACGTGATTACGCAGGGCGCCGAGATGTTGGGCTGGGAGCTCCCCGAGCTCTTTGACCGCACCATCGCGGCCATGCAGTCCTTCGCCCCCGACCGCGATACCTTCCAGGCCTAACCGCCCACACCACCTAAAACCACCACAAAGGGGAAAGGCACCTTTGTGGTGGTTTTTCTTGCGCGGGCGCTAGGGGCGGACCTGGCCGGTGCCGCGGAGCTTGTATTTGTAGGTGGTGAGGGCCCCGGCGGCAAAGGGGCCACGGGCGTGGAGTTTTTGGGTCGAGATGCCGATCTCGGCGCCCAGGCCAAACTCGCCGCCGTCGGTGAAACGCGTGCTGGCGTTGGCGTACACGGCCGAGGCATCGACCGCATCCAGGAAGCGCTCGCAAGCATCCGTATCCTCGGCAACGATGGCCTCGGAGTGCATCGTGCCGTAGCGGTTGATGTGTGCGATGGCCTCGTCCTCGTTTGCCACGACCTTCACGCTCATCTCGAGAGCCAAGTACTCGCGACCCCAGTCCTCCTCAGTCGCGGCGACGTAGTCATCGCCCTCTACAAAGCCGACGTCGGCGCACGCGGCGCACGTGGCCTCGTCGCCGTGAATGAGCACGCCGTGGTCGTGCAGCACGGCAACGACCGCAGGCAAAAACGCATTGGCCACAGCATGGTCGACCAGCAGCGACTCGGCGGCATTGCACACGCCCACGCGCTGGGTCTTGGCATTGACGATAATGTTGAGCGCCTTATCAAAGTCGGCGGATTCATGCACGTAGATGTGGCAGTTGCCCGTACCCGTCTCGATCACCGGCACGAGCGACTCGCGCATGCAGCGCTGGATCAGGCCTGCACCGCCGCGCGGAATGAGTACGTCGACAATACCGCGGAGCTTCATGAGCTCGCCGGTGGCCTCGCGGTCGGTGGACTCGATCATCGACACGGCCTCGCGCGGGAAGCCCTTGGCCTCGAGCGCATCGGCCAGCAGCTCAGAAATCATGGCACACGAGTGATAGGCCAGCGAGCCGCCGCGCAGAATGCAGGCGTTGCCGGTACGGATGCAGATGCCTGCGGCGTCGGCCGTCACGTTGGGGCGCGCCTCGTAGACCATAGCGACCAGGCCCAGCGGCACACTCACACGGGTCAGGTCCACGCCACTTGCAAGCACGCGGTGGTCGAGCACGCGGCCCACGGGATCGGGCAGCTCGGCGAGCTTTTCCAGGCCGGCGGCCATGCCCTCGACGCGCTCGGGCGTCAGCAGCAGGCGATCGAGCAGTCCGGCCGAGGTACCCGCATCGCGCGCGGCGGACATATCGAGCTCGTTAGCGGCGACGATGGAGTCGACACCGTTGCGCAGTGCTGCGGCCATGGCGCGCACGGCCTCCTGACGCTGCTCATCGCTCGCCGTGGCAAGCGAGGCCGACGCTGCCTTGGCGGCAACGGCAAGATCGTGGACATACGTGGCTATATCGACCGACATGGACGGCCCTTTCTCCTAGAAGTTTGCAACCATGGTAGCCGATTTGCGCATGGCCTCGCCCGCGGCGGTAGAATTGGTCAACCCGAAACACCGCAACGAACGGAAGACTCACATGGCCCTCATCACTTCGTACCACGTCCCCGGCCTTTACGTCGAGGACCACAGCATCGACGTCCCCCTTGACTGGCGCGGCCTGGAGCCGATGCTCCTGGCCGTCGGCAGCACCATGCGCCGCGGCGCTATGCCGGCACCCATCGCCGGCGCGCCCGAGAGCATCAAGCTCTTCTACCGCGTGGTTTGCGCGCCCGACCGCATCAACGACGATCTGCCGCTGCTCCTGTTTTTGCAGGGCGGCCCCGGCGGCGAGAGCCCACGTCCGCTGTCGCCCACAAGCGACGGCTGGATCGAGGAGGCCGTCAAGCACTTCCGCGTGGTCCTTCCCGACCAGCGCGGCACCGGACGCAGTAGCTGCGTGGACGGACGCACGATCAAGGCACTGGGTGATCGCGCAACGGCCGCCGGCGCCGATACAGCACGCTCGCAGGCGGACTTCCTCAAGCGCCACCTCGCCAGCTCCATCGTGCGCGATTTTGAGTACCTGCGCCTAGTGGGCTTTGGCGGCAAGCCGTGGGTCACGCTCGGCCAAAGCTACGGCGGTTTTTTGACGCTGAGCTACCTGTCGCTCTTCCCCGAGGGCGTGGCGGCGAGCTTTACCTGCGGCGGCATCCCCCACGTACCGGCGAGCGCAAGCGAGGTCTACGCGCACACCTTCCCGCGCATGGCCGCCAAGACGCAGCAGTATTATGACCGCTATCCCGCTGACGTCGAGCGCGTGGCAGCCCTGGCCGATGCGCTCGAGGCTCAGAAGCCCGTGCTGCCCGACGGCTCGCCGATGACGGTCGAGCGCCTACAGCTCATGGGCAGCGACTTTGGCATGAAGCCGAGCTTTGAGCGCATGCATTGGACTATCGATCACGCTTTTGTTACTGGCGACGGTACGCTGAGCTGCGGCTCCTCGGTATCCGACAGCTTTTTGATGCGCGCCTTCGAGCGCACCAACACACGCACGAACCCGCTGTACTGGACACTGCAGGAGTTTATCTACGCCGACGGCGACACCATGCCCATTCGCTGGGCCGCAGCAGAGGAGAAGGCCCATCGTGCCGAGTTCGACACACTCGCGCGCCCGCTCATGTTTACCGGCGAGGCCATGTTCCCGTGGATGTTCGAGCAGATGCCCGAGCTCAAGCCCTTCAAGCCCGCCATGGACCTGCTGATGGAAGACACCAGCTGGGACAAGATCTACGACCCGCAGCGACTGGCGTGCAACGAGGTGCCCCTGCAGGCCGCGGTGTATTTCGACGACATGTACGTGGATTCGGGCCTGCAGCTTGATACGCTCAGCCGCGTGGGCAACTCGCATGCCTGGGTGACCAACGAGTTCGAGCACGACGGCCTGCACGGCAGCGTGGTATTCAAGCACCTCTTCGACGAGGCCCTCAATCGCGGAGACCTGCGCCGGATCTTCTAGCTAAGGAGTGTCCCAAAGTGCCGGCACATAAGGAACGTCCCCAAGTGCCGGCACGAGAAAGACAGCGCTGCAGGAAACGATCCGCAGCGCTGTCTTTCTTTATGCAAATACGATCAAGTTATCCCTGTGTATCGCCGGCTTCTCGGCCAGGTTAGCGAGCAGGCGGTTGCTGGCGATCTGGTCCTGGCGGCGGCCGGCTGCAAGCTCCAGCACGTCCGAATCGGCCTCGGCGATACCGCGGGCGACGACCATACCGCTCGGATCGCACACATCGAGCACATCGCCCTCGGCAAACTGGCCATCGACCTCGCGAATACCCACCGCAAGCAGGGAAGAGCCACGGCTGACCAGCGCCTTCGCAGCACCGTCATCAACCGTCACCGAGCCGTGGGCCTTGTCGCCCAGCGCGATCCACAGTTTGCGGGGTGCGATGTCCAGGCGCTCCGCCGGCGGATCGAACAGGGTTCCCACGCTCTCGCCGCGGGCGAGACGCACGAGGGCATCGGGCTCCTCGCCCGAGCAAATCACGCTCTGAATGCCCGCCGTCATCAGGATGCGGCTCGCGCGAATCTTGGTGATCATGCCGCCCGTACCCACCGAGGTCGAAGAATCACCCGCCGAGGCAATGATCTTGGCATCGATCTTATGCACGACCGGGACAAACTCGGCCGTCGGGTCCTCGTGCGGATTGGCGGTGTAGAGGCCGTCGATGTCGGACAGCGTCACGCACAGGTCGGCGGAAACCAGGCAGCTCACGAGCGCCGCCAGCGTGTCGTTGTCGCCAAACTTGATCTCGTCGACGGTAACGGTGTCGTTCTCGTTGACGACCGGCACCACGCCCAGCTCCACCAGACGCAGCAGGGCGTCGCGCGCGTGCAGGTAGGACGTGCGACGCGCCGTGTCGTGACGCGTGAGCAGCACGAGTGAGGTGAGCAGGTCGCGCGCATGGAACTCCTCGTCGTAGGCCGACGAGATGATGCACTGACCAGCCGAGGCGCAGGCCTGCAGGCTCGGAAGGTCGCCGACCGGCTTGCGGTCGAAGCCCAACACGGGATAGCCACAGGCGATAGCGCCCGAGCTCACCACGACCAGACGCCAGCCGAGCTTGCGCAGCGCTGCGGCTTGATCGGCAAGCCCGCCGATAAAGGCGCGGTTGACCTTGCCATCGGCGCCCACCACCGTGGACGAACCGATCTTTACCACCATCGTTTTATAAGAAGTCGTCATACGTCAAACCAATCAACTGTTCAGCGAACGGCCGAGCTGGCGGCCAAGGGAGCGTGACTCGCCCCTACCGCCCAAGGAATTAGTGAGCCCAGGGGAAAGCCGAGGCCGCGGCCATATTCTTGCGCACGAGCTCGTCGCGCACCTGAGCCAGGCCCTGCTCCATGCCCACCACATAGGTCTGCGGGTACAGGAAGCGCTTGAAAGCTGCGTCCAGATGATCGAGCGCCCAAACACAGCGCTCGCGCGCGTCCTGGATGCTCTCACGCGGAGCCACTGCACTGCCATCGCGCACGATCGGCACCAGCAGCTCGCGATACTCAAGCTCCGACACGTCGGTCACCAGGGCGGCATCATTCACGGCCACGAGGGTATTGCCGCGCGCGGCGCCCTCCCCCGCCAGATGGTCCTCGTCGTAGATCATGTCGCAGACCGGGCCGCCAAAGCCGTCGTAATAACGGCGCACGCGCTGCACGCCCGGGATCGTGCGCTTATAGGGCTGCTCGGAGAGCTTGACCACCGGCGTCCACGGGTCGGCCTCGTTCGCACGGCGGGCGGAAAGCTTGTACACGCCGCCCAGCGCCGGCTGGTCGTAGCAGGTCGCGAGCTTGGTACCCACGCCAAAGCTATCGATGGGCGCGCCCTGGTCGAGCAGCGACTGAATCGTGTACTCGTCCAGGTCGTTGGACACCGAGATACCCACATAGGGCAGGCCCTCGGCATCAAAACGGCCGCGAACATACTTGGAGAGCTTGGCGAGGTCGCCCGAGTCAATGCGAATAGCCGACAGGCGCTCGCCCGCCGCCTCCATCTCCTTGGCGACCGTAATGGCATGCTCGCAGCCCTCGCGCACGTCATAGGTGTCGATGAGCAGCGTACAGTTCTTGGGGCTCGACTTGGCAAAGGCGCGGAAGGCCTCGAGCTCGGAATCGAAGCTCATCACCCAGCTGTGCGCATGCGTGCCAAAGACGGGAATACCGTAGCGGCGGCCGGCGAGCACATTGGACGTAGAGGAGCAGCCGGCGACGTAGCTCGCGCGCGCAACGGCCAGGCCGCCATCGGGACCCTGGGCTCGGCGCAGGCCAAACTCGGCCACGGGACGGCCGTCCGCCGCCAGCACCACTCGCGCCGTCTTGGTGGCGACAAGTGTCTGGAACCCGACGATGTTGAGCAGCGCCGTCTCAAGCAGCTGGCACTCGAGCGCAGGACCGGTGACGCGCACCATGGGCTCGCGTGGAAAGACGAGCTCGCCCTCGGGGACGGCGTCGATATTTACATGCGCACGAAAATCGCGCAGGTAGTCGAGGAATGCGGACTTGAACATCGCGCCGCCGGCCGGGGCCTGGAGCGAGGCGAGGTAGTCGATATCCTCGGGCGTAAAGCGCAGATTCTCGACTAGCTCGGGCAGCTCGGCGGTGCCGCACATGACGGCATAGGCGCTGCCAAAGGGATGGTCGCGGTAAAACGCGGTAAAACAACCCTGCTCATTGGCCTTGCCGCTCTCCCACAGGCCCTGGGCCATAGTGAGTTCGTACAGATCGGTGAGCATTGCGATGTCGGTGGGATGAGAGATATCGGTCAAAGCCATGGGGCGACCTTTCGGATGTGTTGTGCAGAGGTTGAGGGTTGGGCGAGGCGGACGTGCGGGCATGGAGCCCGGCGCGAACAGGTTAGTGCAGGCCCATGCTGCCCGTGATCGTGTAAACCATAAAGACGATAAACGCGATGAGGGCGAGCACGATGATGATTTTTTGAGCCGGCGCCATGCCAGGGATCTCGTTCTCGCCCGTAGGTTCCTTGGAGGTAACCATGCGCTGGGCAAAGGTCATCTCGTCACGGCTCGGCTTGGGCTCGACGGACTTGGGACGAGCGGCCTTTTTAGGCTGAGGTTTGGGCGCGGCAGGTGCAGGCTTCGCAGCAGCGGGCTTGGGTGCGGGCGCGGGCTTGCGCTCGGATGCGGCGTTCGAGGCGACCTCCTCGGCCTTTGCACGCTCGGCACGCAGGGCAGCCAGCTCCTCACGCTCGCGACGGGCCTCTTCCTGAGCCTCGCGGCGGGCCTTCTCGGCGCGGAGCTCTTCCAACTCAGCGCGCTCCTCGTCGGACAGTGGTTGGGACTCAAGCTCGGCCATGGTGCAGCCCTTTCTTTTTAAAAAAAGCCGCCGACACAGTGTCAGCGGCTTATCAAATCCAAGGGTGGAGACGAAGGGAGTCGAACCCTCGGCCTCTGCCATGCGACGGCAGCGCTCTCCCAACTGAGCTACGTCCCCAAGACAAGTTGATATTTTACCTACGGCTCGCCAACTGTCAACGCCCAATAACCAGTCTTTTTGGAGCGCAGCTATTTTGGCAACTTTTCGAACAGGCGATCCTCTCGATGATTTTTTAATCCCCGTCCCAGAAAAATCATCGACGAACGCACTACTTTGCGCTGGTAAGAACACCGGTGGTGTCGAAGGCCGGGGTGAAGCTCTCGTCTACCGCGCCGCCCTCTTGCCAGAACATCGTCGTAAAGCCCAGGTCGTCGGCATGGTCGAGCACCTGCTCGTACTCCTCGCGCGTCACGGCGCGTGCCAGGTCGCCGCCCTGCTCGCGCATGAGCGCATTGGGCGTGTACTGGTTCATGACCGAGATCGGCACGTCACCCACCGTCTGCCACACCAGATCTAGCACGCGGCACGAGTCATCCGCATGCCCCGGCAGCACCAGGTGACGCACGATGATGCCGCGCTTCATGAGCCCGCCCTCATCCACCAGCTCTCCCCCGCGGCGATCGATTTCACGCGCCATCTGGGCCAGACCCGACACGGCCACGCGCGGGTAATCCTTTATATGGGAGAGCGACTGCGCAAGCCCGGCATCGGCATATTTAAAGTCGGTGAGCCACACATCGACCAGGTCGCCCAGCGCCGCCACGGCACTCGCGCGCTCGTAACCACTCGTGTTGTAGACGATTGGGATAACCAGTCCGCGCGCCCGTGCCGCGGCAATCGCGGCAGGCAACAGGTGCGCATAGTGCGTCGCCGTCACCAAATTGATGTTGTTGGCACCCTGGTCCTGCAGTTCCAGCATAATCTCGACCAGGCGCTCAGGCGAAATCTCAAGGCCAAAATTGCCGGTCGAGATCTCGTGGTTCTGGCAGTAGATACATTTGAGCGAGCAGCCGCTAAAGAAGATCGTGCCCGAACCGGCCTCGCCCGAGATAGGCGGCTCCTCCCACATATGAAGCGCGGCGCGGGCCACCTTGAGCGTGTCGTTAGCACCGCAGACGCCGTGCGCGCCCTCATCGCGCGCCGCACCGCAACGGCGCGGACACAAATGGCAGGCGGGCGAAAAAAGTTCGGTCAACGACGTCGGCATAAAACCATGCTCCAAAACAACGATTCAGCAGCTCAAACGTAAAGGGATCAACCCCACAGACGGCTCGAGCCCAAGGCGCCGTAATCGTCCGACACGATTTTTGTAATGTCAAGACTGGAATCGATAAAGTGCCGCTTTATGATGTAGGTATTCCGCCCCCCGCGGAGCAACTGGGTGAACCGTCGCGTTTATTTAGGGAGCCCACACAGTCGTACCTAGTACAGGTATCCTTCGTTGTTAAGGACGCTGGAACAGTCGATGAGGGCACCCACCTGTTTTAGGTGGGTTCATTTTCGTAACGTGGGGGGTGGTTTTCTTTTGCCGAAAATCACCATTACAGTCCATATGGATCCCCGCCGGCATCCCGACAAGCCATCGACAACATCCCAATATCTGGTAAGCGCGTGATTATCGCTGCGTGCAATTCCATGTACCCCCCTTGGTCGAGTATTATGGTTCGGCTATGCCCTTTGCGCATGGCGTTCTTCTGACCTTTTCCTTCGACGCTTGGCGGTTTTTAGATTCATGGCTTCATCCCCGAGCTACATACCGTACCTATGCGTGGCAGCGGCGGCCTTTATCACGACCTTCCTCGCGGTGCCCCTGGTCAAGCGCTTGGCAATTAAGCTCGATGCCGTCGACTATCCTTCTAAGCGCCGCATCAACACCAAGCCCATCCCGCGTTTGGGCGGAACGGCGGTGTTTTTGGGCCTGGTCGTCGCCTGCACTGTGCAAATCCTAGGCACCTGGTACCTGGGTTGGCCGCCCGTTTTGGTGCCCCACCCCCGTCTGCACATCAGCTACCCCATGCTGGCGCTCTCCTTTACCGTCATCTTTGCGACCGGCGCTATCGACGACGTCTTCCAGCTCACGCCCAAGCAAAAGCTGGCCGGACAAGTCCTCGCCGCGCTTATCGCCTGTATCGGCGGCCTAAAAATCGGCGTCATCGTCAACCCGTTTGCCCCCGGCGAGATCATGCTCGGATGGCTCGCCTACCCCATCACCGTAATCTATCTGGTGGCATTCACCAACATCATTAACCTCATCGACGGCCTCGACGGCTTGGCCACGGGCATCTGCGGCATCGCGTCGTTCACCATGTTTTCGATGGCCGTTCTCTCGGGCCGCATCGACGCCGCCGCGCTCTCCATTGCGCTCTTTGGCGCCTGTCTGGCCTTTTTGCGCTACAACTTCAACCCCGCAAGCATCTTCTTGGGCGACTCGGGGTCGCTGCTTCTGGGCTTTGCGCTGGGCTCCATCTCGCTGCTCAACGTGAGCCGCACCGCCGCACTCACCTCGCTTATCATCCCGCTCATCGTTGCCGGCGTGCCCATCATCGACACGTTTAGCGCCATTGTGCGCCGCAAGCGCGCCCACATTAGCATCGGGCAGGCCGACAAGGGCCACATCCACCACCGCCTGATCCAAGAAGGCTACAACCAAAAACAGGCCGTGCTGCTCATCTATGCCTGGTGCATCATGCTTTCGGCCGGCGCCGCCGCGATTAACCAGGTCGAGGTGCCCATGCGTGTGCTCATCTTTACCGTGCTCGCCATTGGCTCGGCGGCCTTTGCCAAGCATCTGCATCTGTTTGAGCCCGTGCTGCGCCACCATTACAACAAGCGCACGCACGAGGACGAGCTCGTCACCCCCGACGACCCCGCTTTTAAGCAGGAGGAGCAGGCAGCCGAGGAGCGCAAAGAAGAGCGCCACCACAAGCTCTAGGGCAAGCTGCCAAGGATGTGCCAAGGCACCGTTGGCCAAGCGCGGCCGCGCCGCACCCACCGCACAAGCCACCCCTCTCCCGCCCCTCGCCTACTTACGTCCCGCCCCTCCAATAAACGCGTTATCATCTTGACCCATGAACATACGTTAGGAGCAATCATGCCAAACGAGAACAGCTACGAAGTCGCGCTGCAAAAGAGCAACGCCATTCGCGAGGGCCTGGCCAATACGCCCGAGAAGTTCACCATGCTCACCGGTGATCGCCCCACCGGCCGTCTGCACCTGGGCCACTACTTCGGTACCCTCAAGGGCCGTGTTGAGCTGCAGGACATGGGCGCCAAGACCAACGTGCTCATCGCCGACTACCAGGTCATCACTGACCGCGACACCACCGAGCACATCCAGGACAACGTGTACAACATGGTCATGGACTACCTTGCCTGCGGCATCGACCCCGACAAGACCATGATCTACGCGCACTCCGCCGTGCCCGCCGCCAACCAGCTCATGCTGCCGTTCCTGTCGCTGGTGTCCGAGGCCGAGCTGGCGCGCAACCCCACGGTCAAGGCCGAGATGGAGGCCTCGGGCCACGAGCTTACCGGCCTCCTGCTCACCTACCCGGTGCACCAGGCCTGCGACATCCTGTTCTGCAAGGGCAACGTGGTGCCGGTCGGTCGCGACCAGCTGCCGCACATCGAGCTCACCCGCACCATCGCCCGCCGCTTTAACAACCGCTACGGCAAGGTGTTCCCCGAGGTCGAGGCGCTGCTGTCCGAGACCCCGCTGCTGCCCGGCCTGGACGGCCGCAAGATGAGCAAGAGCTACGGCAACGCCATCAATATTTCGATGACCGCCGAGGAGACGGCCAAACGCATCAAGAAGAGCCAGACCGACTCCGAGCGCATGATCACGTTCGATCCCGAGAACCGCCCCGGCGTGTCCGGCCTGCTTTCGACCGCCGCCATCTGCACCGGTCGCTCCGAGGTCGAGATTGCCGAGGAGATCGGCATGGGCGGCTCCGGCCAGCTCAAGAAGTACGTGACCGAGGCCGTCAACGAGTACTTCGCGCCGATCCGCGAGCGCCGTCAGCGCTACGAGAACGATCTGGACTATGTAAAGGACGTCCTGCACGAGGGCAACCGTCGCGCCAATGAGATCGCCGATCAGACCCTGGCAGAGGTTCAGGACGCCATGGGCATGGTGTACTAGACCGATCTGCTGGCTTGAGCTTTCGATTGCTTTAGGGCGGGCGCTACGGCGTCCGCCTTTTTTGATGCCCGACCTGTTCGGCTCCGCCCATCGCACTCCCCCGACAAACAGGAACAGGCCCGCCGGCAGTTAGTTGCCAGCGGGCCTGTTCCCGAAGTACACCGTTGAATCGCACAGAGGGGAGGAATGCGAATCAAACTCAACAGGGCAGGCTTTTTCATCGCCTATTGCCTGCTCCGTTGCTGAATACAATATAGTTCACCGTGGTTTACTTTCTAGCGTCAATATGCTCCGCCACACCTTCTCCATAAGTTAGCCCAGGTAAACCTGCAACGGAAAACCACCACAAAGGGGACAGGCACCTTTGTGGTGGTTTTGACCACGGCAGAGCTGTTAGAGTCCGGCAGGCCAACGACAGACGGCCAGGTCGACGTGCATGTCGTCCTTAAACGCCACACCCTCCCCTAGCAAAAGCTCACGTTGAGCATCGGGACCGCCAAAAGCAAAACCCTCGCATATGCGCCCGTCGGCAAACACCACGCGGTGACAGGGAATCTCGCCGGGGCGCGGATTGCTATGCAGGGCATACCCCACATACCGCGCACTTCGTGGTCGACCGGCAAGCAGCGCCACCTGACCATACGTGGCGACCATCCCCTCGGGGATCTGCTCGACCACCTCGTACACCCGTTCAAAAAAGCCCTCAGACGCCATTGCGTGCTCCTTTCAACCGAACCCAGCATAAACCACCACAAAGGTACCTGTCCCCTTTGTGGTGGTTTTGACCGGAAAGCTAGTTGGCGGGGCGGAAGAAGGCTACGGCTACAGCGCCGGGGCCCACGTGGGTGCCGATGGTGGCGCCGATAGTGTGGATGGGCAGCTCACCCTCGGCATGGCCGGCCCACAACGCGGCACTGTCCTCGATATACTTCTTGAGCACCGCATCCGAAAGACCCGTATAGCCGAGCGCCAGCGGCATGGAAAAGTCGATGCCGCCCGCCTTTTCGACCTTTTGGTTCAGCAGGTTGCGGCCGTTCTTGGAACCGCGCGCCTTGCCCAGCTGCACGATCAGACCGTCCTCGACAGCCACCACAGGCTTTACGTTGAGCAGCGTGCCCACGGCGCCGGCCGCAGCAGACAGACGACCGCCGCGCACCAGGTACTCCAGCGTCTCGAGCAGGCCGATGACGACCACGCGGTCACGGACGGCCTCGACGGCCGCCGCGATCTGGGCCGCACTACGGCCCTCGTTCACCAGGCGCAGGGCATACTCGACCAGGACACGCTCGCCCAGAGTGACGTTATTGCTATCCACCACGTACACGTCGCCGCCCGGCGCCTCGGCAAGTGCGGTACGGGCACTCTGATTGGTGCCTGATAGCTTAGCGCCCACGGTAATAATCACAGCCTCATCGCCGGCTTCACGAACCTTGGCAATCGCCTGCGAAAACGCGTACGGGTTGACCTGGCCGGTCTTGGGCAGCTCATCGCGCTCCACGAGCATCTCGTAAAAGCGCTGGTGATCGATGTCGATGCCATCCATGTACACATCGGTGCCAAAGGTGACGGACAGCGGCAAAACGGCCAGTGCTGGGTGCTCGACCGGCGACATATCGCTTGCGGAATCGGTAATAATGCAGACGGACATAGCGAATCCTTTCTTGCGCAGGTCCCGCGCAGGGAATTTTGACAGCAAGGCCCCGGCACGGTATACGCGCTCAAACAGGACTATGCAGTTGTTAATTGGAAGCAAAAGCCTTGGCGGCCCTACAGCTCGCGCAGGGTGTTGAGAATCGTGCGCAGCGACGCATACATCTGCTCGCGCTGCTCCACACCCATAGCCTTACCGGTGGTATCGAGCACCTCGCGAATGATGCGGTCCGCTTCGCTCATGCTCTCGCCGCCCAGAGCGGTCAGGCGCACCGGAGCACGATACTTAACGGCGGCATCGCCCGAATCGTCGACCTCGACGTAGCCGCCCTCCTCCAGATGCGCGAGCGTACGCGAGACGGCGGCGCGGGTCACGCCTGCCATGCGAGCCAGGTCGGCGCCAGTCAGGCCGTCCTTGCTGCGCTCAAGATAGTAAAGGCACATAACGTCGGAGCCCTTGAGGCCCAGCCTTGCGCCCTCGGATGTCTTAATGCGCTGAATCTCCTTGTAGAGCCCGCTGATCAGTCCGACAAAGTCCTCGAAACGTGTCTCGTCGTTCTGCTGCATGGGAGACGACCGCCTTTCGCTTGCATAATGCTTACGGGTAAACATCTTAGTCGCATAAGGCGACACCCGTACCCAAATACCCCATTTGTTAACCCATCAACATAAAAACCACCACAAAGGGGACAGGCACCTTTGTGGTGGTTTGGGGCATCAATAGGTTCTAGGCGCCGCTACAGCTCCACGCAGGGATTGTCGCGAGTCACAAGCGTCTTAACGACAACCGTCGCTCCCAGATAACGCTCGAGCAACTCAGCGAGGCGATCGATCGCGGCCTGGCATTCCCCCATCCGCTCGGGCTCCACGCACTCAATCGCCAGGAACGCATCGGCCGAATCATCGGACAGCGCCGTGCGAACGCCGTCGCGCCAGTTCCAGCAGCGGCACACAGCGCCCGCATCGTCGATGTAGGCGAGCTCGCCGGGCAACGTCGGATCATCCGTCTCCTCGCCAAGCGGCAAGAACGCATCGCCACCGTCGGTCACCTTCAAGCGAAGGTCTCCCTCGATCGCATGCAGATCCTCGCCTCCCACGGGCAGCGCGTAGGTCAGCGACACCGTGTTGTAAATATCCACCGCGGGCGTAATGTGGCCCACCGGCTTGCCTTTGAGCACGCGTTTGAGCAAGTTCTCGATCGAGCAGCGCGCGCCTTTCTTGGTCTTGAACAGACGATAGGCCTCGCGCCATGCCTTGACCGGTGCGTTCTCGCTGATAGTGTCGCTGGTCAGATGACGCTCCGCATCGATATTGGCGCGGTCGAGCAACGCCGCAATCGCATCCACGTCCTCTTGAGGAATCTGAGCCGTGGGCTTCATGCCCTCCACGACCACAACACCGACCGCTGCCTGCGGAAACAGCTCCCAGAATGAATCCTCGGCAATAAAGCTCTTCATACGCTCTCCCTTCATTGTGCGCGCCCGAGTGAGGGCACCTAAACAAAAAGCGCCCTTACAACGGCCACCTTCAAAGTCCTACGGTGCCGTCACAAGAACGCTTGCGCTGTCCCCATCCGGAGAAGGGGACGATATGTCAGGCGTATTGTAACCCGAGTCATCCACGCGAGCAAAACCACCACAAAGGTGCCTGTCCCCTTTGTGGTGGATATGGACTCACGGCGAAGCTAGTGGCGAAGTCCCAGCAGCCCGCGGCCGCGATGACGGGCGTCGGCGTGTACTTGAACGTGCGGGCCGGCGGCTTTGACGGACTCGGGCAGGTGCGAGTACTTCTTCTCGAAGTTCTCCTCGAACATCACCGCCAGGTTGTGCGCGGCCTCGTCATAGCGCGCGGTGCTCTGCCAGTATTGGCGCGGCACCAGGATGCCATCGGGCACGCCGTGGCACGTCGTGGGAATGTCGACGTTAAAGATGTCGTCGTGCACGAACTCGCTGTCCTCGATGGTGCCGTCAAGGGCGCGCGCGACCAGCGAGCGCGTGTAGGCAAGCTCGATGCGATGGCCCACGCCGTAGCCGCCGCCAATCCAGCCGGTGTTGACCAGGTACACGCGCGTGCGGCCGTCGGCAATGCGCTCGCCAAGCATCTTGGCGTAAACCATGGGGTCGAGCGGCATAAACGGCTCGCCGAACAGCGAAGAGAACGTGGGCGTGGGCTCGGTGACGCCGACCTCGGTGCCGGGAATCTTAGCCGTAAAGCCCGTCACAAAGTGGTACATGGCGGCATCGGCCGTCAGGCGTGAGATGGGCGGCAGCACGCCAAAAGCGTCGCAAGTCAGGAACAGCACGACACTCGGAGTGGTGCCCATGCCCTTAGTCCACGCGTTAGGAATGTGCTCTACGGGATAGGCCACGCGCGTGTTGTGCGTGATCGAGATGTCGTCATAGTTGGGCTTGCGGTTCTCGTCGAGCACCACGTTTTCGCAAATGGCGCCAAAACGGACGGCGTTGAAGATCTCGGGCTCGTGGAAGGCGTCCAGGCCCTCGCATTTTGCGTAGCAGCCACCCTCAATGTTGAAGATACCCATGTCGGACCAACCGTGCTCGTCGTCGCCGATCAGCAGGCGCGTGGGATTGGCCGAAAGCGTGGTCTTGCCGGTGCCGGACAGGCCAAAGAACACGGCGGTCTCGTGCGTGACGGGATCCATGCTGGCCGAGCAGTGCATGGGCAGCACGTCGTCCTCGACGGGCAGCAGATAGTTCATGACGCTAAAGATCGACTTTTTAATCTCGCCGGAGTAGCCGGTGCCGGCGACCAGAATCACGCGTTCCTGGAAGTTGATGACCACGGCAGCGCTGGAGTTGAGGCCCTTGATGGCAGGGTCGCACTGGTAACCGGGCGCGGCAAGGACACAGAAGTCTGGCTCGCCGGTGCGCGCGATTTCGCGGGCGAGCGGGCGGGCGAGCATCTGCTTAATAAAGAGCGCCTGGCTGGCACGCTCACAGGCGACGAGCAGTCGACGCGTATGGTTACGATCGGCGCCGGCCATGCCGCGGGTAACGAACACGTCGCGCTCGTTAAGATAATCGACGATGCCGGCCTTGATGGCCTCGTAGCTCTCGACAGAAAGCGGGCGGTTGACGGCGCCCCAGGCGATCTTGTCGTGCACGTCGGGCGTGTCGACGATAAAGCGATCGTTGGGAGAACGGCCGGTGCGCTCCCCCGTCTCGATCACCAGCGCGCCGTTGGATGCCATGCGGCCTTCTTCGCGGCGGATAGCGTGCTCGACGAGCTCCGCGGCGGGTAGATCGACCAGCAGGCGGGGCTGATTCTCGGCGGGATCTTCGACCAGCGTAATACCAAAGTTGGACAAAACTTCTGCAGGGGTAACACCAGGCATGGGGCCTCCTTTAAAAACGCGACACGTGGACGCGGCGCGCACTTTACTCACGTAAAGCCCGTTGTACCCGATATGCAAAAACGTTTTTGCGGCAAGGGCGGCAAGCCCGCCCAACGGTCAAAAATCGCAGGCAAGCGGCCCAGTCATTGGGGACGTTCTTAAACGACTAGTCATTGGGGACACTTTTGAACAGGCAACATTCAAGGAGCGTCCCCGGATGCCGGCACTTAGGGACGTTCCCAAAGTGCCGGCACATAAGGAACGTCCCTAAGTGCCGACTACAGCGGCAGGCCTTGGCCGAGCATGGCTATGGCGCTCATCAGGACCAGCATGCCGGCGGCGTAGGGCAGGACGGCGCCCAGGAGTTCGGCATCCTTACCGCGCACGAGCACGGCGGCAAGACCAATGGCGAGGGTCTGCGGCGAGATCATCTTACCGGCGGCGACGCCCAGGGCGTTCAACGCGACCATCCAGTAGTCGCTCACACCCAGCGCAGTGGCAGCCTGGCTCTGAATGGGGCCAAACAGCATGCCCGAGGACGTGCCCGAGCCGGTCACAAACGCACCAACCGCACCGATCCACGGAGCCAGAATCGGGTACAGCCCACCGGCGACGGCGATGCAGAACGCGCTGATCGAAGAGATCATGCCCGCATAGCCCATCACCTTGGCACAGCCCAGCACCGAAAGCATCGTGATCACCGTCGGCATCATCTGCTTCACAGTCGCGGCCAGCACCTCGCCCATCATGCGTGGCGAAGCACCCTGAATGGCACCGCCGACAAACGCGGCCAGGAAGATCCAAACACCCGGCGTGTTAATCCACGAAAACGTAAGCGTACCGGGGTTCTCGCCGCAATACACCTGCACGTGGCTTGCAAAGGGCGCAAGCGCGGCATGCACGGCGGGCACCAGGTTGGACGTACCCAGCAGCAGTACAAAAATCAGAATGAAGCACGACCAGGCCGAAAGCGCCGATTTAACGGTGAGCTGTTCGCCGGCCTCGATATTCATATGGAAGCGTGCGTCCAGATGCCCCGACTTCTCGGCACGCATGGCAAGCGCAGATGTCAGCGCGAGCGAAACGATGGATCCTACGACCACGGCCAGCTCGGGGCCCACAAACATGGCAACGACCAGAGCCGCGCCGACAAACGACACGCCGGAGAGCAACGCCACGCCGGCAACACCGTGCAGACGCTCGCCCACACTCGCGGCATTGCCCTGGTCATCGGCAACACGGCCCGCAACCAGCACAATAAATAGCGGCATCGCCACAAAGAACGGTGCGAGCTGCACCAGCTGAACGGTCGCTAGGTGAAGGGAATCCAAACCCACCAGGTCGGCAACGGACACCGTGGGGATGCCGATGGAGCCGTAGGGCGTGGGCACGCCGTTGGCCAGCAGGCAGATGAGCACGGCAGGCACGGCCTCAAAGCCCAGGCCCGCGAGCATGCCGGCGGGAATGGCGACAGCGGTACCGAAGCCGGCCATGCCCTCCATAAAGCCACCGAAGCACCAAGCCACGAGCAGCGCCAGCAGACGGCGGTCGCTGCTGATGGAGGTGATCATGCTGCCGATCACGTCCATGGCGCCCGTACGAACGCACAGGTTATACGTGAACACCGCGGCGATGATCACTAGGACGATGGGCCACAGAGCCATCAAAAAACCTTCGAGCGAGGCGGTCGCGATCTGCGCTGCCGGCAGGTGCCACCATGCGAAGGCAAGCAAGCACGAAAGGACAAACGATCCGATAGCGGCCTTCCAAGCTGGCCATTTAAAGCACAGCAGCATCACGACCAGCCAAATAATCGGCACAAGAGCCAGTAAGAATGCGGCGACGTCCATAGGTAGAAGCTCCTTGGTACCGCGTGGGCGGCATCGGGGGTGTCACAAAACTTCAACAGGATACCGCACGTTTACCGACAAATTACAGCCGCCCGCCGAAATTATTGAACAATCCGTTCAAAAACACGAACGAACACCGTCGCGTCTATACTAAAGCGCAGCAATAGAAAGGACTCCGCTTTGAGCATCACGCCCCTCGATAGCATTCGCCGCGCCATCGCCCGCCGCAACGGCGTCTCCAACCCCGCTGCATCGAGAGACGGCGCCGCGAAGGCCCAGGGCGGCCGCATCGAGAACGGCCTCTTCCCTGCCTCGCACACTGCCGAGGAACTCGCACGCATCCAAGAGCTGAGTCAGCGCAACGCCGGCGGGCCCGATAGCAGCCAAGCCACACGTCGCCGGCGCGAACGCGATCGCAAGCCCGGCCCCGTCCGCCGCATGGTCAACGCTTGGTGGAACCGTCTGCTCGGCGCCGTCTACGGCGACGGCTTCTCCATGCAGGAAGCGGAATACGAGGAGCACGCCACCCGCCGCGACTATCTCTGGAATACCCTGGGCACCGCCGTGTGGGGCATGGCGTTTCCTCTGCTCACCATCGTGTCGACACAGCTCGCGGGTGCCGAGGAGGCCGGTAAGTTCTCCATCGCCTTCGTCACCGGCACGCTCATCATGATCGCATGCAACTACGGCGTGCGCAATTTCCAGGTCTCAGACATCGACGAAAAGACGTCCTTTGCCTCCTACCAGCTCAACCGCTGGCTTTGCGGAGCGCTCGCCCTAGGCTGCGGCCTCATGTACAGCAGCGCCCGCGGCTATGACGCGCAGATGGCGACGATCGGCCTGGGCGTCTACCTGTATAAGGTCATCGACGGCGTCGCCGACGTGTACGAAGGCCGCCTGCAGCAGGCCGACAAACTCTACTTGGCTGGAATGAGCCAAACGCTACGCTCCGTCGGCGTCATCGCGGTCTTCAGCGTGGCGCTGTTCCTCACGCGCAGCATGCCCATCGCGGCCATGGCCATGGGTGTCGCCGCGATCGCCTCGCTCGTGCTGGTCACCGCGCCGCTCGCCCTGCTCGAGACCGAAAAATCGCGCCGCGTGAGCCTTCGCGAGGTCGGCCACCTGTTTGTCCAGTGCGCTCCACTCTTTGGTGCACTGTTCTTGTTCAACCTTATCGAGAGCATGCCCAAGTTTGTGATGGAAGGCACACTGGCATACAAATATCAGCTGTACTTTAATGCCCTGTTCTTTCCGGCGCAGGCTATTTTGCTGAGCATTGGATTTATCTATAAACCGCAGCTCCTGCGGTTGTCGAGCATTTGGGCTAATCCTCGCAAGCGTCATCGCTTTGACCTGATTATTGTTACCGTTATGGCGCTGATCGTGGTCATCACCGGCGTGTGCGCCGCATTTATGGCAGGCCCCGGCATTCCCCTCATGAGCTTTATGTACGGCCTCAACTTTGAGCGCTACCGAACGCTTGCACTGCTAATGGTCGTCGCCGGCGGCGTCACCGCGGCCATCGACTTTATCTACGCCATCATCACGGTGCTGCGCCACGCTGGAGACGTCACCAAGATCTACCTGATCTGCTTCGCCGTAAGCGTGGTGCTGCCGGTGATCCTGATTAAGCTGCTGGGTCTGATGGGCGCTGTGGTGAGCTACCTAGCCATCATGGCCCTACTCCTGGTGCTGCTGATAATCGAGTACCGCCGCATCCGCCAACGCATCGAACGCGACCGCAACCCATACGGCGCCTAATTAGCTGCCCGGTCACCGGAATTTGCGATGGAATCACCCCGTCTGGGGTCTCGTTGCGGACAATATTCATCACGCAAAACTAAGTGAGTAGACTTTTACCGAATCCCCGACCACACCAACAGAGCACAAGTCTGTGACCTGCGGTTTTATTGAGGCAAATATGTTGGGTGCTCGGCATTTCCAAAAAAGTCTACTCACTTAGCCAGCGGGCAGCCAAATGATTATTTAATCCCCGTCCCAGAGAAATCAATTAGCGGGCAGAAGGGCAAAAGTAGTCAAAAAAGCCCCGTCCCAAATTAGCTACCCCTTGCACCGATTATTCGCCCGGGTTGATGTTCGCGTAGAACTCCGCCCCGTCGTCCAGGCGCAGGATGCCCACGCGACCGAACTCGGAGCCGGTGGCGGCAGCGCAGTCGATGTCGATGCGATCGGGCACACCGGCGGCATCCTCGCCGCCCAGGCGCACGATCTGCCCGCGTCCCGATTCCTCATCGAGCCCCGCCAGACCACCGACCTCGCAATAACGCCCGAGCGACACCGTTGGCGTGTGACCGCTCACCACGACCGGACCCTTGCCCTCGGCAGAAAGCAGCCCGGTCGGCACATCCCAATAGCCGTGACGAATCCACAGCAGGTCATCGGACGACTGCACTGCGAGCATCTGCTGCAGCAGCTCGCGATCAGCACCCACCGCTCCGACGCCATCGGCACAATCGACACCATGCTCAAGCAAAAACGCGCGCGCCGCCTTCATCTCGATTCCAGCATGTACCAGCAGATACGGGCGCTCCTCGGTCTCGACCACCGCGTAGAGCGGCAGCGCGGCCATCCATCGCACGAGCTCCTCGTATGCCTCAAATTCCATGTCGTTGAGCTGCTCGCACGTCGTCCAGCCACCGTTGATATCCCAGGTCTCGGCATCGAGCGGATCCTGACCAATGATGGCATCGAGCATGATCTGCTCGTGATTACCCTTGAGCACGCGGGCGTTGGGCAGCGAGCGTACGAGCTTAATAACGCCGACCGGATCGGGCCCACGATCGATCATGTCGCCCAGCACGTACAGCGTGTCGTCGGACGTCAACGAGATCTTAGACAGGGCCTCGTCAAGCGCACGCACGTGCCCGTGAGCATCAGATGTCACATAGATCGCCATGGTACGCCTCTCCTTGCATTGCGGCCGAAGCCCGGTGCCGCAACTAAAACTTCAAGTTGAACTTAAACGTTACCCATTGTACTCCGTTGCAATAAAGCTGGAAAGGGTTTCCGAGCAGAGGCAAAGACGGCAGCCGTCTATGACGATATCGCGCACGCCCGCAATCCAACCCCATAAACCCACCATCTTTGGGTACAAATAACCGCAGACAACTGACCGTGCCACGCCAACCACCCAGGAGCGGACACCATCTATGAACCAGATCCTTCTCTTTATCGGCCTCGTCATCATTTTGTGCCTGACCATCAAACCCGTCGGCAAAAAACTCCCCTTCCCCACCCTGCTCATCTTTATCGCGCTGGGCATGCTGTTGGGCGTCAACGGCCCGACGCATATCGACTTTAGCGACTACGCGCTCACCGAAACCGTCTGCAGCACGGCGCTGCTGTTCATCATGTTCTACGGCGGCTTTAACACCAATATCGACCGCGCCAAGCCCGTCGCTGCGCCGGCGGTGCTGCTGAGCACGCTCGGCGTCGTCATCACTGCCGGCATCACCGGCATGTTCGCCCACTTCGCGCTGGGGTTCGACTGGATCGGTGGCCTGCTGCTGGGATCGGTCGTGGCATCCACCGACGCGGCGAGCGTCTTTAGCGTTCTGCGCGAGCACAGCCTGTCGCTGAGAGGTGGCACCGACTCGCTGCTCGAGGTCGAATCGGGCTCCAACGACCCCGTCGCCTACATGCTCACCGCCGTGCTCGCCACACTCGCGGCCGGCGGCGACATCAGCATTCCCACACTGCTGGCCAAGCAGATTATCCTGGGCGCGGGTCTGGGCCTTACCATCGGCTGGGCGGCGGGCCGCCTGATTGAACGCGCGCACGCAACGGCCGAGGGCGCGCAGACTATCTTTTTGTTCGCCGTGGCCATCGTCGCCTACGCGCTGCCGAGCTACCTGGGCGGCAACGGCTTTTTGGCTGTATACCTGGCCGGCATTGTACTGGGCGCCAGCGACATCACCGGCAAGGTCGAGATGGCGCACTTCTTTGACACCCTCACCGAGATGGCCGAGATGACGATCTTCTTCTTGCTCGGCCTGCTCGTTACACCCGCACGCCTGCCGCAAATGCTGCTACCGGGCCTGGCACTCATGGCGTTTATGCTCTTTGCGAGCCGCCCCATCGCCGTAGGCATGCTGCTGGCGCCGTTTAGGACGAGCCCTCGCCAGGTTGCGCTCGTAAGCTGGGCGGGTCTGCGCGGAGCAGCTTCGGTCGTCTTTAGTCTCTTTGCCGTGGTGGCCGGCGTTCCCGGCGGACACGACCTATTTGACCTGGTGTTTGTGATTGTCGTGTCGAGCATTGTGGTGCAGGGCTCGCTGCTGCCGGCGGTGGCGAAGAAGTTCGATATGATCGATGCGACCGGCGACGTGCGCCGTACCTTTAATGATTACCGCGACGAAGACGGCATGTCGTTTGTAAAGCTCAAGGTGGGCGCTGGACATCCGTTTGCCGGACGCTCGCTCGCGGACATTGGCAGCGCCACAGACATGCTCGTGGTCCTGGTGCTGCGCGACGGGGCGCACCCGGTGCTGCCCAACGGCGATACCGTCATCGAGGAAGGTGACCTGCTGGTGATGGCCGCGCCGACGTTTGAAGAGCGTGCCGAGGTTACGCTGCGCGAGGTCACCGTAACCCCCCACGGTCGCCTGGCCGGCCAGCGTCTTCGCGATGTGCCGCAAGGCAAGCATCCCTTTATCGTCGTGATGCTCAAACGCGACGGCCAGACGATCATCCCCGACGGCAACACCCTCATATACGCCGGCGACGAAGCCGTCATCGCCACACTGGCGTCGTGGCGGGCAGGAGGTAGCTAATTTGCGGCGAAGAGATCAAGCGCCTAGAGAACCTCATGTCTTCGCTCGCAGATTTGGATTTGCCTGAGGAGTAAGGTCACCTCTCCCCCATGTAACCATCCTGTAAATCATAGCGGCGCACTCGGGTTTTGCTGTGATGCGGTCGCGCCTGACGCTGCACTGTGCTAAAGTATCCCGAACGTTCAAACGACTACGAGGGGGAAATAGAAGATGGCACGTGTGCACAACTTCTCAGCTGGCCCGGCCGCACTGCCCACAAGCGTGCTCGCCGAGATCGCCGACGAGATGATGGACTACCGCGGTTGCGGCATGTCCGTGCTCGAGATGAGCCATCGATCTAGCATGTACCAGCAGATCATCGACGACGCCGAGGCAACCCTGCGTCGCCTGCTGAGCATCCCCGACAACTACCGCGTCCTGTTTTTGCAGGGCGGCGCCACGCTGCAGTTTGCGGGTATCCCCATGAACCTCATGCGCCGCGGGCGCGCCGGCTACATCGTGACCGGCAACTTTGCCAACAAGGCGTACAAGGAGGCCGCCAAGTACGGCGAGGCCGTGCTGCTCGCGAGCTCCGAGGACACCAATTTCGACCGCATCCCCGGCATGGCCGACATCAACGCGCGCATTGCCGCCGAGGCCGCGGGCGACGGGCTCGACTACGTCTACATCTGCCAGAACAACACCATCTTTGGCACCATGTTCCACGAGCTGCCCGATTGCGGCGACGTGCCGCTGGTCGCCGATGTCTCGAGCTGCTTTCTGTCGCAGCCGCTCGACGTCGAGCGCTACGGGCTCATTTACGCCGGCGCTCAGAAAAACGCCGGCGCCGCGGGCGTCACCGTGGTTATCGTGCGCGACGACCTGATCGCCGAAGGCCCCGCCTTTGCGCAGACGCCGCAGTACATGGACCTTAAGACCCAGGCCGCCAAGGGCTCCATGCTCAACACGCCCAACACCTTTGGCATCTACGTGTGCGGCAAGGTGTTCCGTTGGGTCGAGCAGACCGGCGGACTTGCCGCCATGGCCGAGCGCAACTGGGCCAAGGCCAACCTGCTCTACGACCTGCTCGAGAACAGCGAGCTGTTCCACGGCACCGCGCAGGAGGGCAGCCGCTCCATCGCCAACGTCACGTTCCGCACCGGCGATGCCGACCTCGACGCCACCTTTGTTGCGGGCGCGGCAGAGCACCAGATCCAAAACGTCAAAGGCCATCGCCTCGTCGGCGGCATGCGCGCCAGCGTGTACAACGCCGTCACCATGGAGGACGTGCAGGCGCTGGCCACGTACATGAAGGACTTCGAAGCGCAGCATAGTTTGAGCCCGCGATCTAACTAGCCCGCAGCACGCGGGCCGACCAGCCACTTCAAACCACTTGTTTTAGACAAACCTGCTAAGGAGTTTTTCCATGCGTAAGATTAAGACCATCGACGACATCACTAAAGACGGCAAGGTCGAGTTTGGCGAGGGCTACGAGTTTGTAAGCACCGCCGAAGAGGCCGACGCGATCCTGATGCGCTCGACCGACCTGCACGGCTACGGGCTGCCCGAGGGCATCCGCGCCATCGCCCGCTGCGGCGCCGGCGTCAACAACATCCCCGTCGAGGAGTACGCCAAGAAGGGCGTCGTCGTCTTTAACTCCCCCGGCGCCAACAGCAACGCCGTCAAGGAGCTCGTCCTGGGCATGCTGGTGCTCTCGAGCCGCGGCGTAGTGCAGTCGATGAACTGGGTGCGCGACAACGCCGACGACCCCGAGATCCAGGTCGATGCCGAGAAAGCCAAGAAGGCCTTTGTGGGCCGCGAGCTCAAGGGCAAGCGCATCGGCGTCATCGGTCTGGGCAACGTGGGCTCCAAGGTCGCCAACGCCTGCGTCGACCTGGGCATGGACGTTTACGGCTACGACCCGTTCATTTCCGTCGAGCACGCGTGGGTGCTGAGCCGCGAGGTGCAGCGCGTGGGCACGCTCGAGGACCTCTGCCGTGGCTGTGACTACCTCACCGTGCACGTGCCCAGCAAGGCCGACACCATCGGCATGATCAGTACCGAGCAGATCAACCTGCTGGCACCCGACGCCGTGCTGATCAACTACGCACGCGAGACCATCATTGACGAGGACGCCGTCGACGCCGCCCTGCGCGCGGGCAAACTCAGCTGGTTTAGCTGCGACTTTGCCACGCCCAAGACCGTCAAGATGCCCAACACGTTTATCACCACGCACTCGGGCGCCGGCACTGGCGAGGCCGAGGCCAACTGCGCCGATATGGCCATCAGCGAGCTCAAGGATTACCTGGAGAACGGCAACATCGCACATAGCGTCAACTACCCCGCCTGCAGCATGGGCAAGGCGCGCGCCGCAAGCCGCATCGCCTGCCTGCACGCCAACGTGCCCAACATGATCGGCCAGATCACGGCCATTCTCGCCAAGGACAACGCCAACGTGCAGCGTATGACCAACGAGTCCGCTGGCGAGAACGCCTACACCATGTTCGACACCGACGAGCACCTGGACAGCAGCACCATCGAGGCGCTCAAGCAGATTCCGTCGATGTATCGCGTGCGCGTGATCAAGTAGCGCCGGCTGATCTGACGGGCAGTTCCCCATGTGGCCTGCCCGTCACTGACATTGAATGCCCACGGGGGCGCCTTTCGCACGAGAGGCGCCCCCGTTTTTGTGAGCGCTCCATTAAATGCACCGAGCCGCTTCTTGGCATACAATCTGTATGTTGACCTAACTATCTGTGAGGTGCCTATGGTTGATACAGATTTTGCTTGGCGGCTTACGCAAGGGCTCGTGCGGATCGACAGTTCCGACCCAGGTGCGTATGAGGGCGAGATTGAACGCTATATCAAAGTGTTGGTTGAGGCTCAATTGGAGCGGTTGAGCCATCCGGTGCTCCATGCCGTGCAGGTTGAGGAACTCGAGGTGCTGACCGGACGCCGCAATCTCATGGTCACCGTGCCCGGTTTGAGCGACGAGCCACGGCTCGTCTACATCTGCCACATGGATACAGTCACCTTGGGCGACGGCTGGGACGCGGACATTACGCCGCTCGGGGCGGTCGTGCGCGACGGCAAGCTCTACGGCCGCGGTGCCTGCGATATGAAGGGTGGCCTGGCCTGTGCCATTGCCGCACTGGTCCATACGCTCGAGCGCGTGGCGGCGGATGGCGCGCTGCCCCGCCGCGGCTTTTCGCTCATCTGCTCGGTCGACGAGGAAGACTTTATGCGAGGCTCCGAGGCAGCCATCGATGCCGGCTGGGTCGGTTCGCGCGAATGGGTGCTGGACACCGAGCCCACCGACGGACAGATCCAGGTGGCGCACAAGGGGCGTACGTGGTTCGAGATTGAAATGGCTGGCGTGACGGCGCATGCGAGCCAGCCGTGGAAGGGCGCGGATGCCGTCGCCGCCATGGCCGAGGTCGTGTGTTCGCTCCGTCGCGCGTTTGTGGCGCTGCCCGCGCACGATGAGCTGGGGTCTTCGACCATCACGTTTGGCCAAATCGAGGGCGGATATCGCCCCTATGTCGTGCCCGACCGCGCCAAGGTCTGGGTCGATATGCGCCTGACCCCGCCGACCGATACGGCCGCCGCGACGCGCATGGTAGAGCAGGCCATCGCCGTCGCCGAAGCCGCCGTTCCCGGCTGCCATGGCAGCTACACCGTGACGGGCGACCGCCCCGCCATCGAGCGCGACCCGAACTCTCCCCTTCTAGCAGCGCTCAAGCGTGCCGCCGATGACGTGACGGACGCGGACACGACCGTCGGCTTCTTTACCGGCTACACCGACACTGCCGTCATTGCCGGCAAGACGGGTAACCGTAGCTGCATGAGCTATGGCCCAGGCTCGCTCGCACTCGCCCACAAGCCCAACGAATATGTGCCCCACGCCGATATCGTTCGTTGTCAGCAGGTGCTAATCGCGCTCGCCGATAACGTGCTCTGGGACGCGAGCGGCCAAGTTGGGGCATAATAAGCCGCGAACAAACCGACTCGTGCGTTAGGACCGCCCATGAAAGCACTTCCGTTTCCCTGCATCCGCCCGGCTCAGGACCGCGTGCTCGAGGCGTTGCCCGCAATGGGCAGCATCCTGAGCGGCAACGATGCTCTGCGCGGAGCCATTGCCGATGGCCTGATGCTCAAGGACCCGGGTGCGGCGTATTACGTGTACGAATGCTCGGGCGAGCCGGGACGTGTGACGGGTGTCGTGGCGATCTGCCCGACGAGTGTACTTGCGGATGGCAAGGGCGATGCCAGCGCTGACGTGGCCGCCGCCGCGCGCGCGATCGCCGAGCTCAAGGTGCAGCCGCGCCCCGTGTCGCTCGCCTACGAAGCCTCTCCCGTCATGGATATCATCCTCGGCGCCGCAAAAGAGGGCGCTTCACTCTATGCCGTCACCGACCCCGCCGGCATTACGCACCGCGTGTGGGAGGTCAAGCGCGAGGACGCCGTCGGGGCCATCCGCGCCATGCTCGACCAGGCGCCGGAGCCGGCACTGGCCGACGACCCTGCCTACGCTGTCGCACTAGTCGAGGCATCACAGCTCCTGGCCGACGGTGCACGTGCCGCCGGCACCTACACGGGCAAAGAGCCGTTCAACTTTGCCGTAGCTGCGCTCTTCCCCGCCGCGCAGGTCAGCGGCGGCGCGGCGCAGGTTCCGACGGGTCTGCTCACGCACCAGGTCGCGCGGTTCTAGCAAGACCAGACCGTCCAGCACAAAAATCGGCAGCCCAACAAACAGGGGGCGGAGATGCAGCAGGTACATGCATCTCCGCCCCTTTTGCGTCGAGAAGTTATGCCGACGACCCGTGCCGCCGCGCTCGCGTTATCCGCGCTGCGGACCCGCAGTAGCCACGAGCGGTTCAAGCCCCAGCTCGCGCGCGTAGTCTTCCTGCGTAAAGACTTCGACCAGTTCAAACGTATCGGCCGCATCGTCAAACGCAAAATGCAGCACTGAGCAGTTGCCCGGCACGCGTTCGCGCTCGTCGGCCGCCGCGCCCTTCACGTGGTCCATGAACTCCTTGATGGCAGAGCCATGGCTTACCGCGAGCACACACTCGTGGTCCGGACGTCGCATAAGATCGGTTATCGTCGCCGCCATGCGCTCGCGCACCTGCATCTGGCCCTCGCCGCCAAACTGACGATAGAAATCTCGCCACGGGCGCTCGGGCATAAGCATCACGCGCTCGGCCTCAAAGTCGCCAAAGAACCACTCACGCAGACCGTCCAGGCGCTCGTACGCCAAGCCCGGCCACAGGTTGGCGATAGTCTGCTCGGTGCGATGAAGTGTGGAGGTGTAGGCATGATCGGGTTCAATGCCGCGCGCACGTAAGAACATGCCGGCACGCGCCGCCTGGTCGCATCCCAGCTGCGTGAGCGGCGAGTCACTCCAACCCTGAATAATGCGCTTAAGGTTGAATATTGTCTGCCCATGACGAACCAGATACAGGTCTTTATTCATAGGGGTCCTTTCGTTCGTTACCAATCAAGGAGCGAAAACGCACCGTCGCAATAGCCAAAATGAAGCACGGCACCGTTGTCGGGTAGCTCTCCCCTGCCAGTCACATACTCAAGAAACTCCTGGCAGGAAGAGCCGTGGGAGACTGCCAGCACACAGTCGTGCTGCGGCCTGGCCATGATGTGGGACAGCGCCGCGACCATGCGCGACTGGAGCTCGCCTTCAGACTCGCCACCAAAGGCCACCGGATAATCACCCCAGGGCTGCGGCGGCATCTCGCGATTTGATGTACCCTCCAGCGAGCCCAAATGCCACTCGCGCAGGTCATCGACCAGCTCTATCGAGCGGCCCTCACCAGCAATTAGCTCAGCCGTATGCCGCGCCCGGCCCAACGGCGAGGAATACACACGGTCAAAGGTCACGCCACGCGCCTCAAACGCCGCGCGCGTCGCCAGCGCCTGCTCGCGCCCGCGCGCCGTAAGCGGCGAATCGTGCCCACCCTGCAAAATGTTCTGCACATTGAGCTCAGTCTGCCCATGCCGCACCAAATACAAATCTGCCACACGTCCTCCCCTCGCACCACCGCAAAGGGGACAGGTACCTTTGTGGTGGTTTACCGCCGGATCACACCGCGGTGACGCTCAGCTACACCAGTACGTCGGCAAGCGGGCGCTTGGGTACGTGGTGCACCTGCGCCTCGTCGCGCCAGTAATTAATTGAGCCGTCGGGGTTGGAATCGATCGCATCGATCACCTGCGTCTCGGCCGGAACGCCAAACGCCATGATCAGCTTGAGCTCATACTTGTCGCTATCGAGCCCCATGGCATCGATCGCGTGGGGCGTAAAGGCCTTGAACATGCAGGCAGCCACCTCGGGCGTGGCGCTGCGGGCGGCGAGCATCATCGTCTGCGCGGCAATGCCCGTGTCGACCTCAGTAATAGGAGCGGCGGGCTTACCCGGAACGGCGCGCTCGGCAAGAATCGCGATGTAGCCGGTCGGGCGCTCGCCCTCATCGGGACCCGGCCAATCCTTGAGCGCACCGGCCCATGCAAGCTCGTCAAATACACGCGCGCAGTCCTCTGCACCGCTTACCACATGAAAACGCAGACGCTGAGCATTGGCACCACAGGGAGTCAGGTGCGCCAGCTCCGCCAGCTCAAGCAAAAGCTCACGCGGCACGCGCATGGACTCGTCAAAGCGACGGCACGTGCGGGCGCAGCGAACCAACGCATCAAACGCGTCCAAGCCGAGCTTTTCGCAACCCTGCTTTGCCATCGACTCAGCGCTTACCGGCGCTGCGGGAACTGCTTCGTTCATAGGGACCCCCAATTTCGGGCAATTGTTCTTAGGAAAATCTAACCTAAAACGTAGGCAATAACGAACAGGGCTGCAATGTTCTACACCTGTTGAATAGAAAATCGCGACGTGGGGAACAACGGAAACAATTCGGGGCCTTTGGGTTACGTTTCGCCCTCCCCGACCCATACGCCAGCGCCTTTAGGCGATACTGGTTGTAACGATCAAGGCTTACGCCGCACGGAAAGGAGACATTATGGGCATCTTTAAGAACGATGACCAAAAATCGAGCCAGTTTGGATTTGACGAGAAAAGCATGGCAGGCAAGGCCGTCAAGGCCGTGCGCTGGATTTACGCCATCACGGGCGTCTTGGCGCTCGTCGCCGGCATCGCACTGCTGTTTGCGCCCGCCAAGTCCCTCGTCTTCCTAACGACCGTCTTGGGCTTCTACTTTGTGATCACGGCCGCGATCAGGCTGTTTACCGCTGTTTTCGAGCCACTGCTGCCCACCGGCTGGCGCGTGACGAGCATCATCTCCAACCTACTCATTATCTTGGGCGGCGTCATAATCCTGCGCAACCAGGCCTTCTCGACCGCGACGCTCACCACGATGGTGGTTATCGTGGCCGGCTTTGGCTGGATCGTCGAAGGTGTCATGTCCATTCTGGAGTCCGAGCTTTCGTCCAACCGCGCCCTCGCCATCCTGAGCGGTGCGCTCTCCATCATCGCCGGCGTGTTCGTGTTCATCTACCCGCTGTGGTCGGCCAAGATGCTCGTTATCTTTAGCGGCGCCGCGCTGCTGGTGTTTGGCGTTACGCTGATTGTTCGCGCTATTCAATTTGGCAAACTGGTGCATTAGATGCCGCGAACGCTCTTTATTGATGCCGACGCCTGCCCGGTCACGCGCGAGTCGATTGATTGCGCGCGGCGGGCGGGCGTCGCCGTTGTTATCGCCGGCAACAGCACGCAAAACCTGGAACGGCACATTCGCCGCGACGACCCGCGTGATGCCGAGCACGCGCGACGCGGCTTTTGGGTCACGACGCTCGATGTGAGCGTGGGCGCCGACAGCGCCGACTTTGCCATTGTCGAACGCCTGCAGGCGGGCGACGTAGTCGTGACGCAGGACATTGGCTTGGCGAGCATGGTGCTCGGCCGCGATGCCGCCGCAATCGGTGTGCGCGGGCGCGTCTACGACAAGGCGACCATCGACATGCAACTGTTTATTCGCCACGAGGAAAAGAAGGTGCGCCGCGCCGGCGGACGCACTCGCGGACCGGCGGCATTTACCAGCGAAGACCGCGCTCGTTTTAAGCGAAACCTCACCGAGCTGTTGCGCTAACCAAGGTAGATTTTTGGGACGTGCCTAAAAATCTACCTTTTTGTTTTGGCAGCGGGGAATGCCCTGGTCACAGGGGTAGATCGTAAGACATGTCCCAATAATCTACTTAAAGGCCAACGGCGGATAGGATGAGGCCCCAGCCGGCACCGATGACGTACATCATGATCAGGAACAGGACGTTTTCGCGGGCGCTGCGGTTGGTGCGGAACAGGACAAGATAGCCCACGCCGGCGGAAATGAGCGTGCCGGCGAGCATCGGCGCCAGCTGTAGCGCGCCCTCCAGGTACAGCTGCGTAATGACCACGCTGGCCGAGCAGTTGGGGATCAGGCCGACGAGTGCCGAGCCCAAGACGGCGAGCGTCTCGTTGCCACGCAGGAACTGCTCGATCGCGGACTCGCCGAAGGTCTCGAGCACGGCGACCAGAATCAGCGTCACCAGAAAAATGAATACCGATACCTGCACGGTGTGCGAGATGGCGCTGCGAATAATCGACAGGAGGGGCGCGCTCTCGTGAGAGTGGGAGTGACCGTGGCCATCATGGTGTTCATGCTCGCCCCCATGACCGTGATCGTGTCCATGTCCGTGTTCGTACTCGTCCTCGTCTTCATCGCAACCGCAATGGTCGCGCTCGCACAGCTCATGGATGTGATCGGCGCTCACGCCCGCCTCGGCCACTTCATCAATGATGTCGCCCCCGGTATGGTCGTCGTGCGCGCAGTTCACATGAGCCGGATTGGAAGCGGTCCCCAGCACGGTACGGCGAATCGCCGCATGCGCGCGAGCGTTACGACGAAGGCCGCGGATAGCCGCGTCCACGATAAAGCCCGTGACCAGCGCGATCAGTGCCTTCGAAGCCAAAAGCATCGCCATGGTCTGCACGGGAACCTGCTCGGCAAGTAGCAGCGGCAGCATCTCGTCGGAGGTCGAAAGGAACACCGCCACCAACGTGCCCAAGGTCACGACGCGACCGGCGTACAGCGTTGCCGCCATGGCCGAAAAGCCGCACTGCGGCACCATACCCAGCAACGAGCCAACCACGGGACCCGCGGCGCCGGCGCGCTTGATGGCTCCGTTAACGCGGTCGCCCGCGACGTGCTCCAAGGTCTCGAGGGCCAGATACGTCACCAACAAAAACGGCACAAGCGAGAGCGTGTCCTTGCCGGCGTCGAGCAGAATATCAATCAGCAAATCCATGACGGATGGAACCTTTCGTGTCTTTCGGCAGCATTGTAAAAGTCCTAGCGGTCAACTAGGGTATTGTAGTTGTCCTAGGCGCGATGCCAATAGTTGCCCATGGTAAACTATCATCTCGCCACATCTCAATGAACCCGAGCCGCGCGCTGCGGCCCGTCCAAGGAGCAGTTATATGAACGTTTCACAAGCACTCGAATACGAGCGCCAGCCGTTTATTCCCATGTTTATCTATGGCGATCACGGCGCCATGGAGTCCGAGCGCCAGAAGGGCGAGGAGGCCCTTAAGGTGCTCGAAACCGAGTACTTTACCGCCGAGGGCGACCCCAGCTTCGACTTTGCCACCGTGCGCGACCTGGCTGACCGCAACCGCGACCTGTGCGACCAGATTGGCGAGGCGCGCCTGCGCAACGTGACGCCCGCGACGCTTTCGCGCGGCCTGTCCGATGCCGACACCTGCGCCGCCATCGGTAAGATGCAAAAGCGCACCGCCGCGTCGGTCATGCGCGAGATCCGCGGCGACCGCGACGCGCTCGGCGTGGCCTACGCCCGCAAGCCCATCCAGGGCACCGTGCTCGGTATCGACATCGAGACCACCGGCCGTGCACCCGAGCGCGGCTATATCATCAACGTGGGCTGGGAAATCATGGACCTCACCAGCGACGCCGTGCCGCATGACGCCGAGGCACACTACTGCGGCCTGCCCGATATCTACCGCGGCGAGGATGTGCCGCTGTCGAATATCCACCACATCACCTGGGACGACATCGACGGCAAAACGCCCTTCCGCGAGAACAAGGAATTTCAGAAGCAGCTGCTCAAGCTTATGAAGAAGTACCCGTACATGGCGCATAACGCCGCGTTCGAGGACAGCTGGTTCAAAATTCATCTGGACGGTTACGCCGAGGCACGCCGCGCCGGCAAGATTATCGTCATCGACTCGCGCCAGATCTGCCGCAGCTTGGACGCCGACGTGCGCTCGCTCCCCCGCGAGTCCGCGCCCGCCGCGCTCGAGAACTGGGCGCGCCGCCGTGGCACCCTCGCCGCCGATGCCAACGAGCAGCATCTGGGTCTGGACGACACCGACCTCATGCTCCGCACCGTCCAAGCCGAGTTCAACCTCAAGAACCTATTCGCGAAATAACCGATCCATCTGCGGGAGCGCCTGCCAGGCACAGCGCAATCCGTCTGGGCACACCGACACGCAGTAAACTAGGGCGCAGCCTTATGGCTGCACCCTAGTTTTCATCAAAACGAGCAAATACGCGTGCTTCACATAGTCGGCAGGTTGGCCCACCTACATTTTTCGAGTTGTTCGGCCAGCTGAACCACTAGTCAAGGCCCCTTGAACCGCAATCGAAGCTAAAATCGCCTTAATTTCGCAACCAAGCCCCATAAATCTACCTGAATCAATTCGAATAGGACGTTGCGATCGCACCATTTGTATAGGATAAGGCCGAATAACTCAAATTATGTTGGTGAGGCATCTGAGCGGTCGGCAAAAACGCTTAGAAGCTACGAATCCGCAACTAAAGTTCATCAAAAAGGGGCAGCCGGCAGAAACCTCCCCAGCCAAAGCTGCTCCCTCAATACGACAGCTCAAAAACCCACCGTTCGCAGAAGATAAGCCGCGCCCCAATACCGTTGCCCGAAGTTTCGGGCGTATGCGGCGTCCGCTATGCCATCATGCGCGTATGGGAATCATTCTGTCACATACCACGGCACGCGCTGTATACCAAACAGCCAACTCGCTCGCAAGCTACGCGACCGGTCCCATACCTATGGAAAAGATCAGGGTGTCTGCGCCGACCACGTCCGACCTGGAAGCGGCACGAGCATGGCTCAACAGAAAGAATGTCGATTCTGAACGTATCCATGTGCTGACGTTTTCCAATAATGCCAAAAGGCACCGCAAGGGCTGCATCTGCCACTGCACGCGCTATACGTTTGATGCAGAAAGCTACCTAGAACTCGAGCCGAACGTCTACATCGTCGATATCAAGCTGTGCGCGTTAGAAGCAACAGCCGACCTCAACCTTTCGGAGCTCGTTGAGTATTACTTTGAAATCTGCGGCTCCTACGCGCTTGGAACGTCCGACGAAACTCAATATCGCGAGCGCCCAGCCCTAACCAGCGTTGAAGAGCTCAGAGCCTTCTTTTCAGAGGCACCGGGGTATCGTGGATCTAATAAAGCACTTAAGGCACTTTCTTATGTACACGAAGGCTGTCGCTCCCCACTCGAAACGGCGTTTGTCATGATGCTGACAATGCCCAAGTCAATGGGTGGCTTAGCCATACGCGCTATCAAAACGGATTATCCGATCCCAGTCCCCAAAAGATACGCCGCCCTAACGCGACGGACGGTTTTCTACCTCGACGCGCTGCTCGAAAATTCGATGACCGATATCGAATACAACGGCTTTTACCACGACGAACCCGAGCAGCAATCAATTGACGAGGAGCGCCGAAACACGCTGCGAAACATGGGATATGCCGTTATCACAGTTAATCGTCATTCGTTTTTCAAGCAGTCCGCTTTTAAACGGGTCATGGAAGCGATTCGCATTCGCGAGAAGATATGGCCCGGTCGACTCCCGGATAACTTCGCCATCCTGCAAGAAACTCTTCGTCAATTTGTCTTGCGGCGCTACTTCGAATACGGTCGCCGCGTCCTGGAGACACTCAAAGAAGAAGAGGCCGCCAAGCGCGAAATTGCAAGCCAATATCCGCAAGCTGATGACCCGAGCATCAACGATGTGCCCGAACCCGACGACATGCAACACGTCGGGGCCCTTGCTGAGGAAATCAATGGGGCTTGGGAATGCGACATGTTCGCAAAAATCGATGAAAACCGCACGGAAGACGACACGATTATTGATCTAATTGAGAATTCGCTCTTCTAAAGGCGATCTCTGCGGATGTCCACCTACATTTTTCGACTTATTCGGCCACCGATGTGCCAGATTGGCTGCAGCAATGCTCAATATAACTTTAGATAAAACTGATTCTGCAGAAACTCCCGTAGAGGAAGAACTGATTCTCGCGGTATTTGACACGATAAAGTACAAATATGAACAGTTCTAATGCTTCTCAAGGTGGCTTTCTTAGCATGCTAGCCGAACATCTCGAAATATGTTGGCGAGCATTGCGTCGATGTCTCCCAACCCACAGAAAATCGCAGAGGCGGCAAGCAGTCATCGAAATTAACGCAAATTGTATTGACATATGAACATACACTCATATAATCGAAAGCAAGTTATATGAGCGCATGTTCATATGAAAGGATATTGCAATGAGCATCCGCGTTGATGAAACGAAACCCGACATCGAGGCCACCGAACCCGCGATCCCCACCACCTGCTCGCCCGAGGACCTTCCCGACGAGGAGCTTCTCTACGACCTCGCCGACCTGTTCAAGGTCTTCAGCGACACCACGCGCATCAAGATCCTTTACGCCCTCATGGGCCGCGAGCTCTGCGTGGCAGACATCGCCGAAGCGACCGAAACCTCGCAGTCCGCGGTGTCGCACCAGCTGCGCACACTCAAGCAGTCGCACCTGGTTAAATTCCGGCGCGACGGGCGCAATATCCTCTACTCGCTCGCCGACGACCACGTCTACACCATGCTCAACCAAGGCATGAGCCACATCTGCGAATAGCGACCAACCACGGTACCAGCGCGGCCTGCACCCAAGCCGCAAATACAGAGAAAGGAACCCACCATGAAAAAGCAGTTTAAACTCGACGAGATCGACTGCGCCAACTGCGCGCGTGAGCTTCAGGACGAGCTGGCTAAGCTCGAGGGCGTCAAATCCGTGTCCGTCAACTTTATGACCCAGAAGCTGACGCTCGAGGCCGATGATGCTGAGTTCGACGAGGTGCTCAACCGCGTTGTTGAGTTTACGGCCGACGCCGAGCCGGACTGCGAGATCATTCTCTAGCCCAGGTTTACGCCAACCTGCAAGGCCGCGCTTGCCGCGGCCTTTGCTCGCGAAATTATATGAGCGAGTGTTCATTCATTCAAATGGGAGGATACGAGTCATGGCCACCGCCGACCCCAAAAAGAAAAAGAAGAAGCGCAAGAAAAAAGAATCACTCGAGCATAAGCGCAACCGCATCCTGGTAGCGCTGGGCATTTTTGCCGTGGTGTACGCCCTCGATGAGCTCGGCACCCTCACTGCCGCATTCGGCACCCCGGGCGACATCTACGCCAGCTTTGTGCTGTTCCTCGTGCCGTTTTTGATTGCCGGCTACGACGTACTGCAAAAGGCATTCAATAACATCCGCCGCGGCAAGGCCTTCGACGAGAGCTTCCTCATGGCCGTCGCGACCATCGGCGCGTTTGCCATGGTGCTCTTCCCCGATACCGACCCGCACATGGCCGAAGGCGCCGCCGTCATGCTGCTCTACCAGGTCGGCGAGCTGTTTCAGGCGTACGCCGTGGGCAAGAGCCGCAAGTCGATCAGCGCCATGATGGACATCGCACCCGACTACGCCAACGTCGAGCAACCCGACGGCTCACTCGAACAGGTCTTCCCCGATGATATCGCGGTCGGCACCGTGATCGTGGTCAAGCCCGGCGAGCGCGTGCCTATCGACGGCGTCATCGTCGAGGGCGAAACCCAGCTCGACACCGCCGCCCTTACCGGTGAGTCGGTCCCCCGCCCGGCCAAAACCGGAGACGATATCATCAGCGGCTGCATCAACATGACGGGCCTCATCCACGTGCGCACCACCAAGCCCTTTGGCGAGTCCACCGTCGCACGCGTCCTGGAGCTCGTGGAAAATGCCAGCGAAAAGAAGGCGCGCACCGAGAACTTTATCACGCGCTTCGCCCGCGTCTACACGCCCGCCGTCACCGGCGCTGCCGCGGTACTCGCGCTCGGCGGCGGCTTGGTCACCGGCGCCTGGTCCGACTGGATCCTGCGCGGCCTGACCTTCCTGGTCGTCAGCTGCCCGTGCGCGCTCGTGATTAGCGTCCCGCTCAGCTTCTTTGGCGGCATTGGCGGCGCATCCAAGCTGGGCGTCCTCATCAAGGGTTCTAACTACCTCGAGACGCTCGCCGATGTGGACACCGTCGTCTTTGACAAGACCGGCACGCTCACCAACGGCACGTTCTCGGTGGTCGCGGTGCACCCCGAGGCTGGCTATACCGAGCAGTCGTTGCTCGAGGTCGCAGCCCTTGCGGAGTCGTTCTCCGATCACCCCATCGCGCAGTCCGTGCGTGTCGCCTACCAGGGCGAGGTCGACCCCAAGCGCGTAAGCGACTCCACCAACGACGCGGGCCATGGCGTGACGGCAACCATCGACGGCAAGCACGTCGTCGTTGGCAACGCAAAGATGCTCGCCGCGGCCGGAGTCGAAGCGCCCGATTGCGAGGTCGTCGGAACAATTCTGCATGTGCTCGTTGACGGCGTGTACGCCGGCCACATCGTGATTGCAGACACCGTCAAGGCCGATGCTGAGCAAACGATTCGCGACCTACACGCCGCCGGCGTCAAGCGCACCGTCATGCTCACGGGCGACCGCGAGGAGGTTGCGGCGTCTGTGACCAAGCAACTCAGTCTCGACGAGTTCCACGCGCAGCTGCTGCCGGGCGATAAGGTCGAGCGTGTTGAGGCGTTGCTCGCGGGCGAAAGCGGCAAGGGCAAGCTCGCTTTTGTCGGCGACGGTATCAACGACGCACCCGTGCTTACCCGCGCAGACGTTGGCATCGCCATGGGCGCTATGGGCTCGGACGCCGCAATTGAGGCGGCGGACGTCGTGCTCATGGATGACAAGCCGTCCAACATCTCCCGCGCGATCCGCGTGGCGCGCAAGACCATGTCGATTGTTTGGCAGAACATCATCTTTGCGCTGGGCATTAAGTTGCTGATTCTGGTGCTTGCGGCACTGGGCATCGCCAACATGTGGCTTGCTGTGTTCGGCGACGTGGGCGTGGCGATCATCGCCATCCTGAACGCCATGCGCGCGATGGGTGTCAAGAACCTGTAGCACTCGTGGTCCCTCCGGCCGGGGCCGGGCTTGGTTTTGAAAACGTCCTCACGCATGAGGCCCGCCTTTCCTGCTCCTGCGGAGCAACGGAAAGACGGGCCTCGCGCTGCGGAGTGTTTTCAAAACCAAGCCCGACCCCGGCCTACGGTGACGTTGCTGATGGTTCTTGGGCATCGCTTGCTGGCAGGGTTCCTTTGCTGAAATGGACTTGGCCGAAAGGGCCGCTGGTCCCAGTCGCTGGTTCGCGCTTTGCGTGAACTCCGCGCTACTGTGGGACAGTTAGGCTTCTGTTGTTGGACCCGCTGCATCTTCCCGACCCAACATCGCCCGTAGCTTCTCAAAGCTCTCCTCGCTCAGGCAGTGCTCCATGTGGCAGCCCTCTTGCGACGCGACCTCAGCCGAAACACCCGCATCCTCCAGCAGCCCCACGAAAAAGCAGTGACGCTCCCACATTTGACGAGCAACCTCCAGACCACGCTCCGTCAGATGAACATCTCGCTTGCCCATTTCGACGTAGCCGTTGTTCTCCAACGTCGCCATAGCTTTTGAAACGCTTGCCTTAGTTACGCCAAGGTACTCTGCAACATCAATCGAGCGCACGATGCCCTGACGTTGCGACAGAACGTAGATCGATTCGAGATAGTCTTCTCCGGATTCACGTAGGGCCATGGGCCGCCTTTCGCGATGATTGCTAGTTAGCCGTTGGATACTTTCCACGGCTTACTTTACCGCAAAAGTTGCCCATGTCTTACTACTTTGCCTAAAAGTTAGCCGTGTTTCACAAAACGAGCGGGACGAAAACAAAATGGGAACACGCCCCGCAAGGAGTGTCCCCAAGTGCCGAGCCGCAGCTATAGCAGTCCAAAGTACTTCGCGGCGTTGTAGATGCCGTCGTCGTCCACGGCGGTCGTCACATAGGTCGCCGCAGCCTTCACCGTGTCCTGCGCGTTGCCCATGGCCACGCTCGTGCCCACGGCGGCAAACATCGACAGGTCGTTCTCGCCGTCGCCAAAGGCAATCGCCTCGCTCGCGTCGATGCCCAGGCGCTCCAGCGTCGCCGCCACGCCCAGGTCCTTGCCACCGTTAGCGGGAATAATGTCACAGAACAGGTCGCACCAGCGCGTGGTGAGCGAATGCGACACGGCGTCGGTCACGATATATTCGTCGGCAGGGTCCACAAAGGCGCAGAACTGATAGACCGGCGCGTCAAAGGCGTGCTCAAACGGCTCCTCATGGTAGACAATCCCAGCGTTGCTGCCAGCCGTCACCACGCGCTCGGACAGGCGGTTCACAAACGAGTTCTCGCCCTGCATGCACAGCGAGTCGTAGCGCCCCTGCGCCACCTGGTCCACAATCACCGCGACGTCGTCCGAATCGATCGGGCAGCTGCGGTAAACCCCCTCGGCATCAAAGCAGTGCTGGCCCGAAAGCGTAATGTACGCATCCCAGCCCAGGTCGAACAGCCAGTCCGGCATCTGGTAGGTCGGACGGCCCGTGGCGATCACGCACGCAATCCCCTGCTCGTGAAAGCTGTCGAGCACCTGCTGCGCCGACGCCGGAATCCGGTGGGTCTTAAAGCTCAGCAGCGTGCCGTCGATATCGAAAAATGCGGCCTTGATCATCCTCGACTACTCCTCGCCCTCGAGCTTCTCGCTCGCCTCGAGCCACGCCATCTCCAACTCGTCCATAGCGGCGTGGGCCTCGTCAATCTTTGCCTGCTGCTCGCCCAGCGCCGTGTAGTTGGTGGGGTCGACCTGGGCCATCGCAGCCTCGGCCTCCTCCACGCGGGCGCGCTGCGTCTCCATTTTGCGCTCGAGCGAGCTCACCTCGCGGCGGAGCTTCTGGCGCTCGGCGTTGGAAAGGCCATTGGGCTGGCCACTCGACTTGGGCTTTTCGGCCGCAGCCGCCGCGGCACCGGTGTCAAACGTGCCGGTCTTGGCGCTCGGCGCACCCACGGGCTCGCCCTCGGCGGTGGCGTTACACAGGCGCAGGTACTGGTCGACGCCGCCGGGCATATGCGTCAGGTGACCGTCGAGCAGCGCCCACTGTTGGTCGGTCACGCGCTCCATCAAGAAGCGGTCGTGTGTCACCAGGATCAGCGTGCCGGGCCAGCCGTCGAGCAGGTCCTCGACAATCGCGAGCATATCGGTATCCAGGTCGTTACCAGGCTCGTCCAAGATAAGCACGTTGGGCTCGTCCAGGATCGTCAGCAACAGCGACAGGCGACGGCGCTGGCCGCCCGAAAGATCGCCGATGCGGCTCCAGAGCTGCTGGGTCGTAAAGCCCAGGCGCTCGCAGAGCTTCTCGGGCGAAGTCTCCTTGCCGTCGATGACGTAGTACTTCTTATAGTTGCCGAGAACCTCGCGGATCGTGTCGCCCATGTAGGGCTCGAGCTCCTCGAGCTGCTGCGACAGCACGCCAAAGCGCACCGTCTGGCCAATCTTCACACGGCCGCGCATGGGTTCAATCTTGCCCTGGATCACGTCGAGCAAGGTCGACTTGCCGGCGCCGTTCTCACCCAAAAGACCATAGCGGTCGCCCGCACCGATGAGCCAGGTCACGTCGGAGAGCACCTGCTTGGGCGCGCCATCGGTATCCGCATAGCCGGCGTCCACGTCGACCACGTCGATAACCTGCTTGCCTAGGCGGCTCACGGCCAGGCGCTTGAGCTCCAGCTCGTCGCGCACGGGCGGTACGTCGGCGATGAGCTCGCGAGCGGCATCCACGCGAAACTTGGGCTTGGTTGAGCGCGCCTGGGCGCCGCGGCTCAGCCACGCGAGCTCCTTGCGCGCCATGTTGCGACGGCGCTCCTCGGTAACGGCGGCCATGCGGTCGCGCTCCACGCGCTGCAGGATGTAGGCCGAATAGCCGCCCTCGAAGGGATCGACCTGGCCGTCATGGACCTCCCACATGCTGGTGCAGACCTCGTCCAAGAACCAGCGATCGTGCGTGACCACGAGCATGGCGCCCTGACCGCGCTGCCAGCGGGCCTTTAAGTGGCGCGCGAGCCAGTTGATGGTGCGCATGTCCAGGTGGTTGGTGGGCTCGTCGAGCATGAGCACATCGTAGTCGCCGATCAGCAGGCGCGCGAGGTCCACGCGACGGCGCTGGCCGCCCGAAAGCTCGCCCACCGTGCCCTCCCAGGGCACATCGCTGATGAGGCCGGCCAGGATCTGGCGCGTACGCGGGCTCGAGGCCCACTCGTACTCGGGCGTGTCGCCGACGACGGCATGATGCACGGTATCGGTGTCGACAAGCTGGTCCTTTTGGCCGAGCAGACCGATCGTCGTTCCGCGGCGATGCGTCACGCGGCCGTCATCGGGCTCCAACGTGCCGGCGAGCACGCTTAGCAGCGTCGACTTGCCGTCGCCGTTTTTACCGACGATACCAATACGGTCGCCCTCGCCCACGCCGAGCGTCACGCTATCGAAAATATGCTTGGTGGGAAACTCTAGGCTGATGGAATCGCATCCCAAAAGAATCGCCATATGCCCTGCTCCTTCGTAGAAATTCAACGTTGTCCATGATAGCAGCGAGCCCCACCCCAAACCACCACGAAGGTGCCTGTCCCCTTTGTGGTGGTCGTTTCGGTCGCAGAGCAAAAGGCGGGCCATCTCGCAAAAGAGATGACCCGCCTCTCCAATCAGTCCCGCGGCAACCGTGGCCGCCGCGGGCCTCAAGCATGTCCCGGACTAGGAGAACATGCCGGTGAGGTAATCATTCAGCCGCTTATCCTTGGGCCGTTGGAAAATCTCGTCAGTCTCGTCGTACTCGACCATATCGCCCATGTAGAAGAACGCCGTGCGGTTGGACACGCGCGACGCCTGCTCCATGTTGTGCGTCACGATGACGATGGCGCGCTCGGCCACAATCGATGACATGAGGTCCTCGATCGCCAGCGTCGAGATGGGGTCGAGCGCCGAGCAGGGCTCGTCAAACAGGATCACGTCGGGGTTGAGCGCCAGCGTGCGCGCGATGCACAGACGCTGCTGCTGGCCGCCCGAAAGCGCGTAGGCGCTCTTGTCGAGCTTGTCCTTGACCTCGTCCCACAGCGCCGCACCACGCAGACTTTCCTCGACCATACGATCAAGCTCGTCGCGGTCGGTAATGCCGTGACGCCTGGGCGCAAACGTGATGTTGTCGCGAATGGACTTGCGGAAAGGGTTGGGCTGCTGGAACACCATGCCAATGGAGCGACGCAGCTCGTAGGTGTTTTCGGTCTTGGTGTTCACGTTGCGCCCGCGGTAGTTGATCTCGCCCTCCACGCGGCAGCCGCGAATCTCGCGATTCATAAGGTTAAGACTGCGCAAGAAGGTCGACTTACCGCAGCCCGAAGGCCCGATGAGCGCCGTGATCTCGCCCTTGTGAAAGTCGAGCGACGTGTCGTGCAGTGCATGGTGGTCGCCATAGTACACGTTGACGTCCTTGGTGGAGAGCACGACCTCGTCGCTCACGGCCTTGCCGCTTACGCGCACGCGCTTCTCGCTCTCCCCCACGCTCGACAGGAAGTCCTAGGTGTCGGACGATGTCGCTTCGGTTGCGGGCGTTGCTTTCATCTCGCTCATTCGGCCGTCATCTTCCTTGCCAGTTGCTTGCCCACGATACGGGCGACTACGTTAAACAGCAGCACGCAAATCATCAGCAGCGCCGCGGTGCCCCAAACGATCTGCTGGGCCTCGGGGCTGCCCTCGCCATAGATCTTGTAAATATGCACGGCGAGCGACTCGCCGGGACGGAACACGTTCCAGGCGCAGGTGGGGCTCGACAGGTTAAAGCTCAAGAAGTTCAGGCGGACCGGCGAGCTCATGCCCGAGGTAAAGAGCAGTGCCGCGGCCTCGCCAAACACGCGGCCGGCCGAAAGCACGATGCCGGTCACGATGGCGGGCATGGCCTCGGGAATCAAGATGTGCAGCGTGGCCTCCCAGCGGGTAAGGCCCATGGCCAGGCACGCATCGCGCTGGGCCTGCGGCACGTCCTCGAGCGCCTGCTGAATCACGCGCACCAGGATGGGAATGTTGAACATGGTGAGCGCGACGGCGCCGGAGATGATGGAGTACTTCCAGCCCAGCTGCACCGAGAACACCAGGAAACCGAACATGCCGACAACGATGGAGGGCAGCGAGGACAGCGTCTCGATGGCGGTGGAGGCGATGTCGCGGATGAGCCCATTCGGCGCGTACTCAACCAGAAAGACCGCGCCGCCCAGACTAATGGGCACCGAGATGGCTAGAGTGATCAGCAGCAGATAGAACGAGTCGAACAGCTGATAGAGCACGCCGCCCTGGGTTCCGTTGGCGCGCGACGGCTGCGTGAGAAAGCCCGGCTGGAACAGCGTCGAGACCCCCTCGAACAGGATATAGGCCACCATGGAGACGACAATGAGCATGACGATGGCGACGATCGCCGTCAACACGCCCGTGGCGATGCGGTCCTGCTTTTGGACGCGCCCGAGTCTCGCCTCGTCGATATGGATGCGCGTGCTAGCCACGAGCCTTCGCCCCCTTGCGGCCGATAAGGTGGATGATCAGGATGAAGATGAGGCTCATGCCCATCAGCAGCAGACCGAGCGCCCACAGAACATCGTCCTGGGCCGAGCCCTCGGCATAGACCGCCATAGACGTGGTGAGCGTGGTGGTGATGGTGGACGCCGGCGACAGCAGCGACGTCGGCATGGCCTCGATGCCGCCGATAACCATGCGCACGGCGAGCGTCTCGCCAAAGGCGCGGGTCATGCCAAGGATGACTGCGGTCATGAGCGACGGCATGGCGGATTTGAGCACCACGTGCCAGATGGTCTGCCAGCGGGTGTAGCCCAGCGCGAGCGAGCCCTGACGGTAGCTGTCGGGCACGGCGCGCAGGCCATCGACCGAAAGGGTGGTCATGGTCGGCAGGATCATGACGGCTAGCACGATGGCGCCGGGAAGGATACCTAGGCCCGTGCTCACGTGGAAAACGCTCTTCATAAGACCGACGACCACATGAAAGCCGATCAGGCCAAAGACGACCGAGGGAATGCCGGTCAAAAGCTCAATAAGCGGCTGAAAGATCTTGGAGCCAAATTTGGGTTGGATCTCGACCGCAAAGATGGCAGAGCCGATGGCGATGGGCAATGCGATGAGCGTGGAGAGCACCATGACCGCAAACGAGGTAACGATCAGGGGCAGGGCGCCGGTATAGGGCAGGCCGTTTTCGGCTGTGTTGGCCAGGTCCCACTTGGTGCCGGTGAAGAACTCGACGACCGAAACGCCGTCCTTGAGAAAAGCCGAGAGGCCCTTTTGGGCGACCATAAAGATGAGCGCGGCAACGACAAGCGTCACGAGCGCTACGCACGCGCCCGTGACGCCCAGGCCCACGTTCTCAAGGTCGCGCTTTGGCAGCTGTTTTGCCATTGCAAACCTTTCCGGGGGCGATTACTTATTTAGCAGAGACCTTGCCGCTGGCGTCCTTGACGACCTTCATGGCAGAGACGGGGATAAAGCCCTGCTCCTCGACAAGCTTGCCCTGGACGTCGTCGGAAAGCATGAACTCCAGGAATGCCTTGGTGGCGTCGTCGGCGTCCTTTGCGCAGTACATGTGCTCGGTCGCCCAGATCTTGAAGGAGTCGTCGGTGACGTTTGCGCTCTTGGGCTCCACGCCCTCGACCTTGATGGCGTTGAACTTGGAGTCATCGAAGTGCGAGAAGTCGAGGTAGGAGATGGCGTTGTCGGTGCTGCCCATCTGAGTCTGGACATCGCCGGACTTGTCGAGCTCGGCGTCGCCCTTAAAGTCGACGGCCTCGTCGCCAAAGACGGCGGCCTCGAAGGTGGCGCGGGTACCGGAGCCGGCCTTGCGGTTGAGCACGACGATGGTGGCGTCGTCACCGCCGACCTCGTTCCAGTTGGTAATCTGGCCGGAGAAGATGCCCTTGAGCTGCTCGAGGGACAGGTCGTCGACCTTCACGTTCTTGGAGACGACGGGGCCCATGCCCACGACGGCGACCTCGTGGTCGACGAGCTTCTTGACCTGATCGGCCTCGAGCTTGGTCTCGGCGAAGACGTCGGAGTTACCGATGGTAACGGTGCCGGCGGCGACAGCGGTCAGGCCCTTGCCCGAACCGTTGCCCGAGCCGGAGACGGAGACGTCCGGGTTGGCATCCATGAACTTCTCGGCAGCGGCCTCGACGAGAGCCTGGAACGAGGAGGCGCCGTCGTAGGTCACCTCGCCGGAGACGGACTCGGCAGCGGCGGCGCTACCCTTGTCGGCGGCGTCGGATGCGCCGGAGCCGCCGCAACCAACGAGGCCGAGGCCGACGAGGCTGGCAAGACCACCAGCGAGGCCGAGGAACTGACGACGAGAATAAGCCTGATCGAGCATGATCTTCCTTTCATACATGCGACTCGCGGGCACCCTGCCCGCTTTGCTGTTTGGAAAGATACGGCCCCGACCGGGCAGCGCCCGTGCCAACTGCGGTTTCTTACGGGCATTTGATAGACCCTTACCGCAAGCGCGGCTCGGCTTTACAAACGAATAACAATCCAGCGCCGAACATGGCGCACCTTTTACACCAAAGGAACGTCCCCAACGACTACCCCACCGTAACAAAAAAGCCCGGGCCGAAGCACCGGGCTCGTTATACAAGTTTGTATCCAAGCAGGATATAGGGGAAGCCCTACAGCTCCAACTCGTTGAGCTTTAAGATTGCCACGATATAGATCTTGAGCGCCTGCTTGAGCTGTTCCTCGTTGGCGCACTCGTTGGGGCCGTGCATCTGGCCGCCCCATGCGGGCAGCTCCAGGCCGGTCTCCTCGGGGCCAAACGATACGGCGCGGGCAAAGTTGCGCGCGTACGTGCCGCCGCCCATGGCAAAGGGCTCGGCATGCTTGCCCGTAAACTCGTTATAGGTATCGATAAGTGCCTTCATGGCCGGATCATCGGCAGAGACCGAGAACGGCACCTTTGCACGACCCACACGATACGTCACGCCAAAGCGGCCCACGAGCGGCTCGAGCTGCTCGCAGATGGTATCGGCACTGGTGCTGTCGGGGAAACGCACGTCGATGACCTGCTCGATGTGGCCATCCGCCACACGGATAACGCCAGGGTTGCAGGTGAGCGGGCCAAACGCCGGGCTCGTCGCGTCGATACCCAGGCCGCGGCCATAGGCGTCCGCGTGCACAAAGGCCAAAAACTTAACAAACTCGTGCTCGGCAGGCGTCAGCAGACGCTCGTCACGGGCACCAAACGCGTCCTCGGCCTCACGCAGATACGACACGATCAGGCCGACGGCATTGATCGTTCCCTCGGGCATCGAGGCATGACCGCCAATGCCGTGGGCGAAAATCTGCGCATGGCCGTTATCGAGCACCGTAATCTCCAAGCGGTCGGCGTTCTCGACCGGTGCCGGCAGCTCATCGGCGGCAATCGCGAGCTCGCAGATAGACTGCGACGGAATGGCGTTGCTCGCCTCGGCACCGCTCCAGGACACAATGCGCCCGCCTTCAATCTTGGGGCTCACGAATGTCGCCCCAAACTGGCCCTTCTCGGCATTGCAAACCGGGAACTCGGCATCGGGCGTAAACAGAAAGTCGGGGTTAGCGTGGTTCTCCAGATAATGGTGAACGTCGGACATGCCCACTTCCTCATCGCAGCCCAGCAGCGCGCGGAAGGTATAGCGCGGCACAATGCCGTGTTTGAGCAGATAAGCGCCAGCGTAGAGCGACAGCACCGCCGGGCCCTTGTCGTCGATCACGCCGCGGCCGAGCAGCCAGCCCTCGCGACGCTCCATCGCAAATGGGTCGGTATTCCAGCCGGGGCCGGCAGGCACCACGTCCACATGGCAGATAGTCGCGAGCTGTTTATCGCCGCGGCCCGGAATATCGGCGATGCCCACATATCCCTCGTCGTCGCTCGTCTGGTAGCCGAGCTTCTGCGCGATGCCGAGCACGCAATCGAGTGCGTCACGGACCGGGCGGCCAAACGGCGCGCCGGGCTCCGCATCAGCAGCAACGGCCACGGACGGATAACTCACCAGCTGCTCGATATCGGCGACGACATCTTCCCAGACCTCGTCGACATACTCGGCAACGCTCTGCTCCACCTGATTCATGGACGACCTCCTTACCAATGAGCAGCGGGCACGCCCGCCCCTCACATTACATCATTAGATAGCGAAAAGTTTAGCAAGCTCGGCCACCGAGTGCACCACCGCATCGGCACCCGCCGCCTCGTGCTCGCCCGGCGCCGCCGCGCCCGAATAGATGCCGATGCACGGCACGCCCATCGCGTGCGCGCCCTCCACATCGTTAAAGCGATCGCCGATCATCACGGCATCGTCGGCCGTCGCGCCAAGCGCCGCCAAGGCATCGCGGACCGAATCGGCCTTGGTCTCGCGCCCTTGCGGCGGGTTCATGCCAATCACGGCTTCGAACTGAGAAAGACCCAGCTCATGCACCATATCGATGCACTTCGCCTCCATGCGAGACGTCGCGACCGCCATGCGATGCCCCCGCGCGGCAAGGCTGTCGAGCAGCTCGGGGACTCCATCGAACACGGGGTACTCTTCCGGTCCCAGCTCATCAAAAAAGGCACGGTACTCGTCGGCCACCACAAGCGACTCCTCGCGCGAGAAGCCGTAAAAGTCGTGGAAGCTCTTCCACAGGGGCGGCCCGATCATGCGGCGCAGGTCACCCATCTGCGCCTCAGAAAACCCGCGCGCAGCCAGCGTTTTGCGCGTCGAGGTCATCACCGCCCGGCCCGTATCGGCCACCGTGCCATCGAAATCAAACAGCACGACCGGCCGCTCGCATAGCTGTAATGCCGCCATCGATATCCTTCTTCCCCAGTTGGCGATTTCCACACCGACACTTCAAACTGTTGACTATTCAACAATTAAAGCTGGCAATGTGGAACGACTCTACTATACTTGTCGCACTTTGCTCTCAGAAGGCGGCGCGCAAACGCCCCAACGAAAGGTGCAATTATGTCTTTTGCCATCATAACCGACTCCACGTCGGACATCTCCCCCACCCGCGCCCAAGAGCTCGGCATTTACGTGATTCCGCTGCATGTGATTATCGAAGGCGAGGACCTGCTCGACCAGGTGCAGATCACCGCCGAGGAGTACGTCGCCCGCATGGCAGGCTCCGAGCAGCTAACGCACACCTCGCAGCCGAGCGCCGGCGAGTTCAAGGCACTCTTTGACCGCGTGCTCGCCGACGGCCACGACAGCGCCATCTTCATCTCGCTGTGCAGCGAGTGGTCCGCCTGCTATGCCAACGCCAGCCTGACGGCCGAAACACACGAGCTCGACGTGCGCTGCATCGACTCGCGCACCGGCTCGGGCGCCGAGGGCCTGCTGGTGGAGTACGCGCTGGCCATGCGCGAGGACGGTCGCAGCCTGGACGAGACCGAGGCGCAGATCCGCGCAACGCTGCCCGACGCCCACCTGCTGCTGATTCCGCGCACGCTCGAGAACCTGGTCAAGAACGGCCGCGCGCCCAAGCTCGCCGGCCAGCTGACGCAGATGCTCAACATTCGCCTGGCCGTTTCGCCGGAGTGGAAATCGGGCGAGATCAAGGCCATCAAAAAGGGCCGCGGCGCCAAGCGCATCGTCGCCAACACCATGGCCGATTGCCTCGCATTTTTGACCGAGCATCCGGGCTCCAGCGTTCGCGTGCTCACAACCGGCGCTGCCGAGGAGCAGGAGCTCGTCAACCAAGCGCTCGCAGGCCAGGACTACGTAGACGCCGGCACCGGCCCCATCGGCTGCACCATCGCCACCCATGTAGGCGTCGACGCCATCGCCATCAGCTACTGCCCCCGCTACCAGCCAACTCGCTAGGAACGCCCACATCAGTTGCGGTGAAATAGGGACTGTTTTTGGCTTATCAGCCGCAAATCAGTCCCCATTCCACCGCAACTTCTTTTGCTGAGCCATCCATATACAAGATATGCTGACGATCGGCGCATTCCCAGCTGTTTGGGGGAGCTTCGACTAGCCCCTAGCGGTACCCGGTGGGCAAAAAATGGCAAATATGAGTACTGTCATAAATTTAGTAACAGCAAAATTTCGCTGAAATTGCCCGCTTCCACCAATTTCAAGCTCCATAAAGCCCCGAATCGTCGTGTTTAGAGGGGTGAATATACTAAAACTCAGTCAATTGGTCTTAGATACTTCTCAAATGATATGAGACTAACCGAGCAACAGTACTCATATTTTCCATTTTTTGCCCACCGGGTCTGAATGAGGTCCGCTCTTTACGCCTCCGGCTACCCATATGACCGCAAACCCTGATTATCAAGGACCGTCGCGCGCCTTGGCATCGACCGAAAGCCGCTCGCAGAATAATCCCTTGCCATTAGCAAACTTGAATCGAAATTACATATCCCAAAAAGCCGTAATGCCGTACCCTCGTCTCAACAACTCCAATACAAGGACGGCATTCAAATGGGCAACGCCATGCATCAATACGCCCTCTTTGGGACCGCACAATTTAAATACGATCAGACGATCACACATATATCGGACCAACACCGACAAATCGTCATTTGCAACAACGGTTCAGACGTACGCTACGCAACGCTAGAAGAGTGGGAAGAAGCTGGCGCTTTGTTCGATGAACGAGCGCAAATCGAGGGCATCGTCACCAGCGCGAGCCCAGCACGCGATAAACTCGAGCTCTTTCGCAGTCTCTTTACCGGGCGCAAAGATGTTTACGCTCATGGATATCGCAGAAAGGACGGGGGCATTGGCTATACGCCTGCTTGTGCTAATGAGTGGGAGCCAGGAATTTGCCCCAAAGCAGCCCATCAAAGAGTTAAATGCGTAGAATGCAGCAATCGCGTCTTCCCGGAATTAAGCGATGCCGCAATCATTGCTCACTTTAAAGGCAACGATGACCGGTTCCGCGATGTCCTCGGGCAATATGTTCTCGATAGGAACTGCAACACGAAAGTTCTCGTCATCGATTTTGACAAAGCGGACTGGAAAGAGGCAACAAATGCCGTACGGCTTGTTGCAATACGACGGGGCATTAACGCCGCCGTTGAGCGCTCAAGGTCCGGCAACGGCGCCCACATCTGGTTTTTCTTCCTCGAGCCAATCAGCGCAAAGGCTGCCCGAGAGTTTGGAAGTTGCCTCATAACCGAAGCTGCGGCGCATAATAAGACAATCGCGTTCGAGGCCTTTGATCGAATGCTACCCGCTCAGGCCACTATTCCCGATGGAGGCTTCGGAAACCTCATCGCACTCCCCTTTCAAGGCAAGGCGCAACGTGAAGGAAACAGTGTATTTGTAGACGAACAATTCAAGCCCTTTCCCGACCAATGGCTCTATCTATCACAAGTCCAGCTGATTCCGCGCTCGACGGTGCAAGATCTGATTGAGGCCCCTGGAAACAACCCGCACGGACCAGCAACAACTACGGTGGCAAACAGGGGCAAACGGTATGCCCAAAAACCACGAAAGCGACTACCACTCACATCGCGGGACTTTCCCTCATCGCTGCCCGTTATTCAAGCCGATATGCTGTACATCCCCGAGAAGTCTCTGAGTCCAGCAGCTCAAATGGAAATCCGCGGACTTGCGACATTTGCCAATCCGGCATTCTATCGCGCGCAGTCCATGCATCAATCAGTATTCGGCAAACCGCGACTCATAGACCTTAGCGAACTGAGAGATGGTCATGTTGCAATTCCCCGGGGCTGCAAAACTCAACTTGAGCAGCTAGTTCAAGAGACCGGCGTTACCGCCCACTATTCAGACGAGCGCAAATCGGGTAATCCGATTGTTATGGCATTTAAAGGAGTCCTTCGCCCTGAGCAGCAAATCGCCGCTGATCAGATGCTCATATACGAAGACGGAATCATGTCCGCGCCGACAGGCTTCGGTAAAACAGTCGTCGGAGCTTATCTTATTGCATCCATTGGTCTTCCAACGCTCGTCATCGTTCCCAAAACCGCACTCATAACCCAATGGAAATCCCAGCTCGAGCGATTTATCGACATTACGGACAACAGGGAGCCCGTCCGAACCCCAAAAGGACGAATCAGCAAAAGGCAGCCTCCGGTCATCGGACAAATAGGAGGAGGCAAAATGGCCGTAAGCGGCCTCGTCGACATCGCTTCGTTCCAGTCGTTATCTGGCAAAGACCGCCAAACCGGAGAGCCGATAGTTAAGGGCCTTGTTCGTAATTACGGCCTCATTATCTGCGACGAATGCCACCATGCCGCCGCACCACAGCTCGAGCTTATTCTCAAGTCCGCCCCGGCCAAATACGTATACGGCCTTTCTGCGACGCCCGAACGATCCGACGGCCTTACGCGGGCGCTCTCCATGCTCTGCGGCCCGCTCCGTTATGTTATCGATCCAAAAGCGCAAGCGATTCAGCAGGGCATCCAGCGCATCGTACGGCCTCGTTTTACTGGAATTCGACTACCCGCCTACGTGCCAGGTGCAAACTTCAATCAGATTCTCGACCTGCTGTGCACGCATGCAGCTAGAAACGAATTGATTGTCAACGACGCTATTGAAGCTGCGTCAAACGGCCGGCATCCGCTCGTGCTGACTAAAAGGAAAAAGCATGCCGAGGAGCTGTTCGGGATGCTCAAAAACCAAGGACACGAACCCGTTCTCCTGACCGGGGAAATCGACGCCAAAGAAAGAAAAACGATACTGAGCAGTCTTCCCCGCTTCGAGCATGAACATCGAATCATCGTCGCCACCGAAAGCCTTTTGGGCGAGGGCTTCGATCTGTCCTACCTTGACACTCTACTCATTGCCACGCCAATATCGTGGGACGGCAGCATCACGCAGCAGGCGGGCAGGCTCCATAGAAGCCACGAGGGCAAGCGACGGGTTGAGATATTCGACTACGTTGATTTATCTATACCCATGCTCGCCCGCATGTACCAGAAGAGACTCAAGACCTACGCCAAGCTCGGGTACGAAGTCTACGTGACCGGTGGCAGCGAGCAGTCCGATCAAAACATTCTCATAGAACCGGCCAATGCCGTAGAGACTCTGGTTGAAGACATCGTTGGCGCCGCCAAGAGCATCTTCATTGCCGCGCCCTACGCATCCGCCGCCTGCCTCGCAAAGCTCGGCGATGCAATCAAAGGTGCCACCGCCCGAGGGATTGCTCTTGAGTTTCTCATTGCCTCGACTCCGCGCGAAGATGCAAGCGAGACTTTGGCAGAAATGAACGTCGAGCATGCCATTAGAGCAGAAGGACGTTTGTGTGCAGCGATAATTGACGAAGAAACAATCTGGTACGGAACGATCCCGCTACTAGCTTTCCCCAAGAAAGAAGACTGCAGCATCAGGTTCAAAAACAGCGAGATCGCAGCGGAGCTCTTAGACGAAATCAACCACAAGGGAAAGCCAGATGCCACGTCAACAGGCAGGACATCCCCACCACTTGCGGTGGAATAGGGACTGTTTTTTGGCGTATCAGCCGCCAATCAATCCCTATTCCACCGCAAGTTAAAAGCGAGTGGCTAGCTCAGTGGGCCCTGGAACAGTTCTTGATGCGAACCCATTCTGACCAGTCGAATCACCGGATTAGTTTTATGCGGCAGGTAGAGAACGACCACGTCGATCAGGCCGTCGGATAGATGGAAGTCGATGTGCCCGTTGTAGTTGCCGCCCGGGTTGGAGAGCTCGTGGGCACCGTACTCCGCCGGAAGCGAACCATGTGCCGCAAGCTCGGCAACTGCCGCCTTAAACTCGGTTTTTAGCTGCGGATGACTCTGCATCGTTCGCTTGTAGTCGGCCTTAAACTGAGCCTCGACCTTAATCTCAAACATCGCTTAGCCCTCATCGAGGAATGACATAAGCTCATCGGCGTTGTTGAATGACGGGCTATCGTCCGGCAGGATTCCCAACTCATGAGCTTCGGCGATTACCATGGCACGCCTCGTCGCCTCGTTGGGCACTTCCGCCCTTCCTACAATCTCAAAAGGAATCTTTCGCTGATTTACCAGCTGCCGAACGGCAAGATTGAGATAGGAATTGAGGCTGAGGCCGACCGAATCCAAGAACTCAGTCGCCTGCTCCTTGAGCCCCTCTTCGATGCGAACCGTCGTAGGCTTAACCGTTGCAGTAGACATACGCAACCTCCTCGCTCTCGTCTTTTGCATCAGTATACCCAGTTTAGATGGCAGGCTGATGTTAAATGACATTAATCTGCCGTTCTCATTACTACAACAACAGGCACGCTCGCCCTACATCAACCCGCTCAGGGCGATGTCGACGGCCTCGTTGAGGTCTTCGGTGATGTGCACCAGCTCCGGATCGAGCGGGCTGATCATACCGGCGTCCATCACCGGGCCGTTAAGCCAGTCGAACAGGCCCTGCCAGTACTCTGTGCCCACCAGCACGAGCGGCATGCGCTTGACCTTGTGCGTTTGCACCAGCGTGAGCACTTCGAACATCTCGTCGAGCGTGCCAAACCCGCCGGGAAACACAATAGCGCCCGAGCTGTATTTGACGAACATGGTCTTGCGCACAAAGAAGTAACGAAAGTCCATACCAAGGTTCACGTATTTGTTGAGCCCCTGCTCGTGCGGCAGCTCAATGCCCAAACCAACTGACTTGCCGTTGACGCTCGCCGCTCCCCTGTTGGCCGCCTCCATGATGCCGGGGCCGCCACCGGTGATAACCGCCACGCCGCGCTGGGCAATCTTACGGCCGACCGTGCGCGCCGCCTTGTAGAGCGGATCGGTCTTAGGCGTGCGGGCGCTGTCGAAGATGGTCACTGCGGGTCCGAGCTCGGCCAGCGCGCCAAAACCATCGACAAACTCGGCCTGAATGCGCAGCACGCGCCAGGGATCGGCATGCAGCCAGTCGGTCGAATCTTCGGGCGCCAGCAGGTTGGCGTAGGTGTTGTCCTTGGGAATCATGGGGCCGCGCATGACCACGGGGCCGCGGCGGTACGTCTCGTCGTAGGCAGGCTCGCCCTCGACGTTCTCATTCTTAATCATGGGTACCCCTATCGAGAAAAAGAAAAGCGGGCGGGGTCGACGCCATGCGCCAAACACCCGCCCGAACATCAACTATTCGGTATGGTACCCACGATGCGTTATGCGCTTGCAAGGCATCGGTCAGCGGTCGTGCAGCCGGCGTCAGCGAATGTGACGAGCGGCTGCCGCTCAGCCTTTGCCGTTGCTCACGCTCTGTAAGCGTGCCTGTCGCCCTTAGTAATCCACCGCGGCAGGACTATTCATCCAATCGCTCACGAATGCGCCGTAACGGCCCTCGATAATGGCCTGACGGGCACGCTGCATAAGGTTGAGCAGGTAGTAGATGTTGTGCATCGACAGCAGAATGCCGCCGAGCATCTCCTTCTGCGTGACCATGTGGCGAATGAGTGCGCGGCTGTAGCCGCCCGTGCACACCGGGCAGGTGCAGGTGGGATCGATGGGGCCGTCGTCGTGCGCAAAGCGCGCGTTGCGGAAGTTGAGGCGACCCTCGCTGGAGAACGCCGTACCCATGCGGCCCGTGCGCGTCGGCAGCACGCAGTCGAACATGTCGATGCCCACGCCCACACCGCGCACGAGGGTGGTGGGGTTGCCGACGCCCATCAGGTAGCGCGGCTTGTGCTTGGGCATGTACTCGCTTACGAGTGGTGCCAGGGTCTCGAACATGGTCTCGTGGTCCTCGCCCACCGAGTAGCCGCCAATGCCGTAACCGGGGAAGTCGCCGCAGTCCTCCAGATGGCGCAGCGAGCGCAGGCGCAGGTCCAAATGCATGCCGCCCTGAACAATGCCAAAGAGCGCCTGGTCATCGCGGGTATGCGCCTTATAGCAGCGCTCAGCCCACATGCTCGACAGCTCAACGGCGCGCTCAACGTAGGCGCGCGTGGCGGGATAGCCCGGGCACTGGTCGAGCTGCATGCAGATGTCGGAACCGAGCTTCATGGCGATTTCCATGTTGTCCTCGGGCGTCCAGAACACATGGCGGCCGTCATAGTCGTTGACGATAAAGCGCACGCCCTCGTCGGTGAGCTTGACGGCATCGTTGTGGCTGAAGACCTGGAAACCGCCCGAGTCAGTGAGGATGGGGCCGTGCCAGTTCATGAACTTGTGCAGTCCGCCCAGCTCGGCGATGGTGTCCTCGCCGGGACGCATGGACAGGTGATAGGTATTGGCAAGCACGATCTGGGCGCCGAGCTGTTTGACGGTCTCGGTAGGAATACCCTTGACGTTTGCCTTGGTGCCCACGGGCATGAAGATCGGCGTCTCGATGTCGCCGTGCGGGGTGTGCAGCACGCCGGCACGCGCATGCGTCGTCGGATCCTCGGCGATCAGATCGAATTTAAAAAGGCTCTGGTCCATAAACTGGAACTCCTTGGTTGCGGTTCATACGCAACCCATTATACGGGCAACCCGCAAGAAGCACCGACTCGACAGAAACTGGCGCAAAGGAAACCTGCCCCCTTGCGACAACGGATCATTTCCGACAGCCACAGCAACGCCGATGCTATGGCACCGACAGCGAAAACCCGCCAGAGCGAGCAAGGTGCCTTCAAGCAAAATGGCGCCGCAGGTTGAGCATAAGTCAGCGAGCGGGCCGCATTTGAGACAAGGTGACGTGAAACGAAAGGGCGCTGACCTTCTGGTCGCGCCCTTGAAGTTGAACGTCAGATTGTCCAAATGCGGCCCGCGCAGCGTCGGCCCGTTACGGCGTTTGGCAAAACGCCGTAACTCCTACGGACGCTGGCCCATGCCACCCTCGAGGGTGACAGTCTCGCCGTTCATATACTTAAAGTCGGGGCCGCAGAGCTGAACGACCACGCGGCCGATTTCCTTCTCGACGTCGCCATAGTGGCCTGCCGGCGGCATGTGAACGTTGGCCTTGAACGCCTCGGGATAGGCATCCTGGAAGTTCTCGAGCGCAGCGGTCCATGCAAGCGGGCACACGATATTGACGTTGATGCCGTCCTTGCCCCACTCGTTGGCGGCAACGCGAGTCAGACCACGGATGCCTTCCTTGGCAGCGGCATAGCTGCACTGGCCGTAGTTGCCAAACAGGCCGGCGCCCGAGGCAAAGTTGACCACGGAGCCCTTGGTCTCCTTCAGGTGCGGATAGGCCTTCTGCATGTACAGATAGGTGGCATACAGGCCGGAGTAAATGGCCAGGTTAAACTGATCCATGGTGTGGTCGGCGATGGTCACACCCGAGGCGCTGGCCTGAGCGTTGTTGACGACGGCGTCGATGCGACCGAACTCCTCAATCGCCTTGTCGATAACGTTCTGCACGACGGCCTCGTTGTCCTGACCAGCCGAGACATCGGCCTGAACAGGCAGAACCTTGACGCCGTACTCGGCCTCGAGGGACTCCTTGGCAGCCTCGAGCTTGGCAACGTTGCGGCCGGTAATGACGAGGTTTGCGCCCTCCTTGGCAAAAGCGATATCGATGCCGTAACCGATGGAGCCAGCGGAACCGTCCTTAAGCGTGGCCTTGCCGCCGCCGGTGACGATCACGGTCTTACCAGTGAAAAGTCCCATACAAAGTCCTTTCGAATCGCGACGGGCACACCCGCCGACTGCGCGTATCCAACTTCACGCGCCAAAAGCTGAAATGCAACTTTAGCGGGTTCAAGTGAAAAATAAAGACCGCAGCAGGCGAACGGCACAACGTCATTCGGCGAAGGGGATGTCAAGCACAAACTGAATAAGAAGGCCGAATTTTTGTCAGCCAAACGAGTCATCGAACACGTTTTGAAACTTTGCTGCAGCGCGCGGGATGTCGACGCGAGACTTTATCATAGGGTGACAAACAACGATGAGGAGCACATGCCTATGACAGACGAGCTGGATCCCCAGACTCAACAGCATATTGATGATTCAGCAGACGTCGCCGCAGATATTGACGCTGCGACCTGCAATGATACCGACGTCGACGACGCCACTCTGGATAACGGCGCTGCGACGGAAGTCCCTGCGGCCGAAGATGCCGGCGAGCAAAATGACGATTCGGCCGCTCAGGACGACGCCCCCGAAAAAGAAGCCGCCCCGCAAGCAGAAGGCCCCATCGAGGTGTCTTCGGAAGAAGAGCTCGATGCCGTCATGGACTCCATGATGGATGCTGTCAAAGCGATGAAAGACGCCGTCGCCGATGCCGATATTGATGCCGAGGAAGAGGAGGCCGCCGAGGCGGCCTCGACCTTTGTGCCCGGCGAGACTCCGGTTGCCGACCAGGGCAGCACCATGCCCTCGTTTCTGCAGCTCGAGCACCCCACGATTGGCGCCGATGCGGTCGATCCGCACGCAGCAGGCTTTTCTGTGGTCGGGGGCGGTACCGGCAATATCGCCGCGCCGCAGGCTGCCGATGCGGACGCCGCCGACACCGCTCGCCCGACCGCCCCGCACTCCCCCGCCGCGAGCCGCGATCTGGGGACCGCTGTCTCGAACACAGCGAACGCCGTGGGCGCCTTTATCGCCCAGGGTGCCTCGGCCATGCGCGAGATGAATGCCGCGAAAAAGGCACTTGCCGATGCCCGCGCCCACCTGGCCGAACTTGAGCAGCGCATTGCCGATCAGGCCGAGGAACTCGAGACGCGCCAGGATATCGCAGGCCGCTACGACCAGATCGTCGCCGACCAGCGCCAGGCGATTGCCACGGCCCAAAAGACTGCAGCGGCCGCCGAGATTGACCGTGATGCCCACGCCGCCAAAGCGACAGAGCTCAAGGGTCAGTTCGAACAAATGAAGACAGAGGATGACGCGACTGAGCTCCGCCTGAAGGCCGCGCTCGATGCCGTGGAGGCCCGCGAGGCGAGCTCGCGCGAGACCGGCAACCGCCTCATTCGACGTCTTGAGGATTCCAAGCGCATCCGCGACAAGGTAAAGGCCGAGCGAGACGCCGGCATTGCCGCCGCACAACAAACCGTCGACGCCACGCGCGCCCAGCTCGAGACGCTGCGTCATGAGTATGCCGAGCTGCAACGCAATCCCTCGGCAAATCCCGCCAACTATACGGTGCGCACCAGCGAGCTCTCGATGCAGATCTCCGACACGGCAGATGCCCTGCGTAAAGCCGAAGAAGATGTCCCGCGCATCACCGCCGACCTTGAACACTCGCTTGCCGCAGCCGAGCAGGCCGTTGAGCAGGCGCAAGCCCCCATCGCCGACGCCAAGCGAGCCCATCAGGCCGTGACGGCGGAGGCCGATGCCGCGCGCGACGAGCTGCAGACCGCAAAAACCGCCGCTGCAACGCGCCAGCGCGAACTGCGCGAGAAGATCGCCGCCGAGGACAAGGCGCGTCGAGAGCAAGAGCAGGCTATCGCCGATGCCCAGGCGGACGTCGCACATGCGCAGTCAATCATCGAGCAGGCGACCGAGGTGCATGACCATCCCGAGATTACCGAATCGCTCGCGGGCTCTCTGGTCCGCGATAAGGCCGAGTACGCCGAAACCGAGCGTGAAGTGGCTCAACTCGAAGCCGCCGAGGACGACGTGCGCGAGCGCACCCGCGACTCACGCATCAAATTCACCGGCGCCATCGTCTGCATCGTCGCCGTAGTCCTCGTGATCATCCTGGTTTGGCTGTTCGCGAGCAAGTAAACTAGCTGCCAAAAACACTCAACGCAGTTGCGGTGAGATAGTTCCTGTTTAGCCATCAAAAAGGCCAATTCAAGAACTATCTCACCGCAACTTATTAGATTGATGCAAGGTAGTCGTTTAAGAACGTCCCCAATGACTACCCCCAAGTGTCAAGCGAACCACGGCAACGCCAATGTTTAGGCGAAGTCAGCGAAAACGCCCCTAAGCGAGCAAGGTGACGTGAAAGAGGAGGGCATTGACCTTCTGGTCATGCCCGACGATTGAACGTCAGATTGCCGTTTAGGGGCGTTTGCAGCGTCGAGCAGTTACGCGGTTCGTAGAACCGCGTAACTAACAAATGAGCATGGCGTCGCCAAAGCTGAAGAAGCGGTAGCGCTCCTCGATGGCAGCGGCGTAGGCATCCATGATCTGGTCGCGGGTGGCAAGCGCGCTTACGAGCATCATGAGCGTGGAGCGCGGCACGTGGAAGTTCGTAATCAGCGCGTCGACCACGTGATAGGTCGAGCCGGGCATGAGGTAGAGCTGCGTCGTAGCGTTCTCGCGCACCACGATGTCGCCGCGGCCGAGCGTATCGGCCCCGTCCTCGCGGCCCTCAAAATAGCGCGCCGTCACGGCCGGATCGGACACCGGCGCATCGGCGTCAAACGCACTCTCGAGCGAGCGCACTGCCGTGGTACCGACAGCGATCACACGATGGCCCTCGGCCTTCGCCTTATGCACGGCGTCGACAACCTCCTGCGACACGTGGTAGCGCTCGGTGTGCATCACATGCTGCGCGGGATCGTCCTCCTCCACCAGACGGAAGGTATCGATGCCCACCTCGAGCTCGACGGCGGCAAACTTCGCGCCTTTGGCCTCGATGGCAGCCATGAGCTCGGGCGTAAAGTGCAGACCCGCCGTGGGAGCGGCAGCCGAGTGCTCCTCCTTCATGGCGTAGACGGTCTGGTACTTCTCGGGGTCACCCTCGTAATCGGTAATGTAGGGCGGCAGCGGCACGTGACCGGCGGCGTGAATGGCCTCGTCGAACGTGCGCGGCTCACCGGCAGCATTGCAACCGGCCGGCTCAAAGCGTACCAGGCGGCCACCGCGGCTATCGGTGACAAAGTCGATGACCTCGGCCGTCAGCACCACGGGAGCCCCCTCGGGCGCATGGGCGCCACCGGCGCGATACTCAATCTGAGCACCGGGCTTCAGGCGCTTACCCGGCTTGACCAGGCACTCCCAAACGTGGCCCAGCGGGTCAACGTCCTCACGGCGCTTGAGCAGCAGCGTCTCGACCACGCCACCCGAGCCGGCTTTGCGACCGATCAGGCGGGCCGGCATCACGCGCGTCTTGTTGATGACGAGCACATCGCCCGACTCGATATAGTCGATGATGTCGCAGAAGATGCGGTGCTCAACGGTACCGCCGTGCTCCAGCGGCGTTCCCGCCTGAGAGCCCTTGCGATCCACCACCAGCAGGCGGCAGGAGTCGCGCGGCTCGGCAGGCGCCTGGGCGATGAGCTCTTCGGGCAGGTTATAGTCAAAATCATCGGTACGCATAGACACGTCGGATACTCCTTATATTGCTAAAGTCCGCTCTACATCCTAGCAGGCTGACGTCCCAAATGAACTACTTTTTGGCGGCTTTGCGCTCGTCACGGATGCGAGCGCGGTCCATGGCCGCCTCGACGGCCGAGAATCGGCAGCCGCAATAATTCTGCCGATACATGCCCAGCTCGCGCGAACGACGCGTGGCCTCGGGATAATACGGGCGAAAATCGCGAATGACCGGGGTGAGACCGCGGGCGGTAGCCAGGCGCTCCAACACGTCATTACAGGTATCGAACAGCTGATACGGCGAGACGGCGAGCGTCGTACCCACATATTCGAACCCGCGCTCCTGGGCCACGCGGCACGCCTCGGCCAAGCGCAAGGCATAGCACGCGCGACAGCGACGGGGCCGATCGGCACCCAGCGGTGCCACGCCGGCCTCCCAGCGCTCGCGGTCCTCCCCCGCCTCGATGAGCTCGATGTCGCCATCGGCACACCACCGGCGCAGCTCGTCCAAGCGGCGCTGCCATTCATCGCGCGGTTGAATATTAGGGTTGGTCCAGCAAATCGTGGGCTCAAACCCTTCCTCGCGCAGCAGGCGAACCGGCTCCAGCGAGCACGGCGCGCAGCAAGCATGCAGCAGCAACGGCTTCATCAACATCTCCTCCCCTGCAATGATTTTTTAATCCCCGTCCCAGAAAAATCATCCCAAAAGACTACCTTGCGAAAAAGCGCACGCCAAAGGATGTGTCCTCGCAGGCGACAATGCGACGGTCACGCAGGATGGTCCGCACGTAATACCAGTCGCCCACACAGCCCGATAAATGCAAGCCGGCCGCCAGGTAGCACAACAGCGGATAGCCCGAGAACGCAAACCCCAAGGCAAACGCCGCCGTCACAACAACCGTCGGCGCCAGGCAAACCGCCACATACCGCCGGCGCGAATACACCACGCCCTCGGCGCAGGCGTAAATCATGCAGGTTTCGAGATTTGCCCCAAAGGTCACCTGCGCGCCCGCAGGCGCCAGCAGCTTAAAAAACACACCGTGCACCAGCTCGTGAACGGCAAATGACGCCGCCGAAACCGCAGCCAAGCCGACTATCCAGCCCAAGACGGCCGTCCAACCGCCCGCGTCAGCCGCATCCAGGTCAGCGGGCCCGCCCATCAGCATAAACACCGGCACCAGGCACACGGCAAATGCGCCGAGCACGGCCATCCCCCACACAAAGCAGGCGTGCAGAAAATCCTCGTCCTCAAACGCATGTATGTTGGAAATCTCATTCATAGCATCTTAGGATAGCGCCCCTGCCACGTACCCGTCCGCATGTGCGATAATGTCGAACGATATGCACGAATTGACCACCGCGTCGCCAGGCCTTGCGCCCGGCCGCGCCCTTACTATATGCGAAGGAGTCCCATGGCATCCAAATACTCCATGAACGACCGTCCCAGCTGGCCTCGCCGCGCCATCGTTACCGCCGGCGAGCCCTACGGCAACAAGGGCCTTCACTTTGGCCACGTCGGCGGCGTCTTTGTCCCGGCCGACTTCTTCGCCCGCTTCCTGCGCGACCGCCTGGGCCGCGAGAATGTCATCTTCACCTCGGGAACCGACTGCTACGGATCGCCCATCATGGAGAGCTACCGCAAGCTCAAGGAGAACGAGGGCTACGACAAGTCCATTAGTGAGTACGTCGAGTCCAATCACTCCCGTCAGGCCGCGACCCTCAACAACTACAACATCAGCTGCGACATCTACGGCGGCTCGGGCCTTGAGCCGGCGGCCAAGATCCATAATGAGGTGACCGCTGAGATTATCGAGCGCCTGCACGAGCAGGGCACCATCTCCAAGCGCTCCACGCTGCAGTTCTACGATGCCAAGGCCGACACGTTCCTCAACGGCCGTCAGGTGATCGGCCGCTGCCCCATCCAGGGCTGCAAGTCCGAGAAGGCTTATGCCGACGAGTGCGATCTGGGCCACCAGTTTGAGCCCGAGGAGCTCATCGCGCCCAAGAGCCAACTCACCGGCGAGGTGCCCGAGCTGCGCCCGGTCGACAATCTCTACTTCGACCTGCCGGCCTACCTCGACTTTATGAAGACCTATACCGCCAAGCTCGCCCAGAACCCGCAGGTTCGCTCCGTGGTCTCCAAGACCATGGATGAGTGGCTGCTGCCGGCTCAGCTCTACATTCAGAACAAATTCCGCGAGGCTTTCGACGCCGTCGAGGACCAGCTGCCCGAGCACACCGTGCTGGAGCCCGAGGGCAACAAGAGCAGCTTTACCGTCACCTTCCCCAGCTGGAAGGAGCGCGACGACGCCCACGCGGTGCTCGCCAACGGCGGCGTGCGCTTCCGCAGCGGCAAGGCGCTCGTGCCCTTCCGCATCACCGGCAACATCGACTGGGGCGTTCCGGTGCCCGAGGTCGACGGCGTCTCCGACGTCACCTGCTGGTGCTGGCCCGAGAGCCTGTGGGCGCCCATCAGCTACACCCGCACCGTGCTCGCACGCGATGCCAAAGCCGCCGGCGTAACCGAGGGTGTCGCCGCCCAGGACGCCGCCCTCATGGGCGAGCCCGCTGCCGACTCCACGCAGGTTCCCGCGCCCACCTACCAGCACAGTTCACTCGACTGGCGCGACTGGTGGTGCTCTGACGACGCTCAGATCTACCAGTTCATCGGTCAAGACAACATCTATTTCTACTGCATCGCGCAGACCGCCATGTGGGAGGCCCTGGGTTGGGACCTCACGCAGAGCACCGTCAGCGCCTGCTATCACCTGCTCTACATGGGCAAAAAGGCCAGCTCGTCCTCGCAGACGCCTCCCCCGCCGGCAGACGACCTGCTCAACCACTACACCTGCGAGCAGATGCGCGCGCATTGGCTGTCGCTTGGCCTGTCCGAAAAGCCGGTGAGCTTTAGTCCCAAGGCATACGACACGCGCGTGACCGGCAAGGACAAGGACGGCAACGAGGTACGTGCCTGCGACGACAAGCGCGTCATCGATCCGGCCCTTAAGGAGAGCGCCCTTTTGACCGGCGTCTTCAACCGCCTGGCCCGCAGCTGCTTCTACGGCGTCGCCGTCAAGGAAGGCGACGAGAGCCCCTATCGCAACGGTTGCATCCCCGCCGGTGCCGCCTCCGCCACCGTGGTCGAAGCCGCCGAGCAGGCAGCTCTCACCTTTGAGCAGGCCATGTACAAGTTCGAGACGCACCGCGCGCTCGCCGTGTGCGACGACTACCTGCGTGCCGCCAACAAGCGCTGGAGCGACGCCTCCAAGGCCGCCAACAAGCTCGAGGGTAGCGAGGCAAACGCCGCAATGACGCAGGCCCTCGTCGACGCCTTTACCGAGCTGCGCGTGGCAACCGTCCTGATGCACGGTATCGTCCCGGCCGGCTGCGAGCTCATCTGCGAGTACTTCGACGTCGACCCGGTCGCCTTCTTTAGCTGGGATAACATCTTTGCCTCCACGGACGAGTTTGTGGAGAGCCTGGGCGAGAAGCCCGGCGAGCACCGCGTGAAGCCGCTGCCCCCGCGCTTCGACTTCTTCAGCAAGCACGAGAGCCAGTACTAGGCCAACGCCAAGGCAGAGTAGTCAATTTGGGACGGGGCTATTTTAGCTACCCCGTCCCAAATTTAACTGCAACGCCTGCCGAAACGGACGGGTAGCTAAAATAGCCCCGTCCCAAATTGACTACTTTTAATGGAATGGGAAGGAAAGACGGATGTCCAAGCCGCGTCGTCGTAAGCAGAAAAAGCAGGTTAAGCCCGAGCTCAAGCTTAGGCAGTTTGCCGCCACCGAGCTTTCCGACCAGCTTGCCGCCCAACACTCCGCCGCCGACCTGCCGCGCTTTATGGTCGACACGGTCGCCGGCGCCTATGCGCCTGCCGATGCCGAGCTTATGATCGAGGGCTTCGACGCCGCTGCCACGCGCCCGGTCACGCTGCGCGCCAACACGCTCAAGGCGACCGCCGAGGACATCGCCGCCGCGCTCGACGCAGCCGGCATCGCCCACCGCCCCGTCTCATGGTACCCGGACGCTTTCATCCTGCCCGAGGCCCAGGTATCCGATCTGTGGGATCTCGACATTTACCGCGACGGCAAAATCTATCTGCAGAGCCTGTCGTCCATGATGCCGCCTTTGGTGTTGGGCGCCCAGGCAGGCGAGGACATCCTGGACATGTGCGCAGCCCCTGGCGGCAAGACGACGCAGATCGCCGCCCTCACCCAGGGCCAGGCACACCTCACGGCCTGCGAGATGAGCATTCCCCGCGCCGAAAAGCTTGAGTCCAACCTTTACCGCCAAGGCGCCAAAAACGTGCCCGTCATGCGCATCGACGCACGCGAGCTCGACGAGTTCTTCCGCTTCGACCGTATCCTGCTCGATGCCCCCTGCACCGGCACGGGCACCGTCATCAGCGGCAACGAGAAAAGCCTGCGCGGCCTGACCGAGCAGCTACTTGGCAAGTGCGCCCGCTCGCAGCGCGCGCTTCTAGACCGCGCCATGGGCGCCCTCAAGCCGGGCGGCACGCTCGTCTATTCCACCTGTTCGATTATGCCGCAGGAAAACGAGGACGCCCTGCAAGAGGCCCTCGACAAGCATATGGACTGCGAGCTCATCCCCCTCGACGGCACGCCGAGTGAAAGCGAAGCACGCCGCGCCCAGGAAGCCGGTGAGGAGCCGCGCATCGAGTCCAACGCTCTCACCAAGGCAATCGCCGCGGGTCAGGTTTCGGCCATCACCAACGGCATGCCCGGCACGCTCACCATCCCGCCCAGCCGCGACTTTGAGGGCTTCTACATCGCCCTGATCCGAAAACGCAGCTAGCGCACGGATTCAAAACTCAACAAGCTATTCCCGTGCGCGCTTGTCCTGCTGGTCACGGTGCTGCTTAAGCGCCTCGCGTTCCTTGCGCTCGGCTCTTTTGCCCTTAATGGCCGTGACCACAAAGTAGATGACCGCGGCGGCAACGATTGCGCCCACGCACAGGCCAATCGAGCCCAACATTGCCGTTAATTCCATACCGCGTCACCTCTCTTTTAAACGGGACATTTAAGATAGCACCTCGAAACCCGCCACCACAGCTCCTTCACGTTCGACAGGCGTTCGGTCTAACGGATAGCGCAGCGGGGAAAAATCAACTCATCAAACGATTTAGCAACGTAGCGCCGGTTGTGCACTGCCGGCCGCACAACATAGAAACGGACCACCATGAATACTCTTAACGATCTGAACGAGCGCGTCGACGCCTTTGTCGCCACCAGCTCCTTCGATACGCCTGCCGCGACGAACGACCAAGACCCCATCGATGTTCCCGCCGAGGTTCACGAGGACATCGTCGCATCGGTCGACTTCTCCGAGGTAGAGCTTGCAGACGAATTTACCGAGCCCCAGGTGGCCGTAACTCCCAACGGCCTTTTGCCCATGGAGCCGCTGCCCATCGACGGGCGTCTGCGCAAGGCGGCCCTCCGCATGCCCGATGAGATCGAGGAGGCAAGCGGCTTTACGCTCTTTGGCCGCCGCATCAAGTCGCTCATCTACACCACCGACGTGGCGGTCATCCGCAACTCCAATGCCGACGCCGTGTTTGCCGTCTACCCCTTCACGCCGCAGCCCGCCATTACGCAGGCGCTGCTGACCGTTGCCGAGTGCCCAGTCTTTGTGGGCGTTGGCGGCGGCACCACCACCGGTAAGCGCTCCGTGCAGATGGCGGCCGTCTCCGAGATGCAGGGCGCGGCGGGCTGCGTGGTCAACTCCCCCGCTACTGCCGAGATGGTCGAGCACATCACCAACATCGCCGACATCCCCGTCATCGCCACGGTCGTTCGCTGCGACGACGATGCTCACGCAAAGGTGCGCGCCGGAGCTAAGATTCTCAACATCGCCGCCGGCAAAAACACGCCCCAGGTCCTGCGCGAGCTGCGCGAGCACTATCCCAACCTGCCGCTCATCGCGCCGGGCGGCAAGACGCCCGAGAGCATCCGCGAGACCATCGCCGCCGGTGCCAACGCCATCATTTGGACGCCGCCTTCGGCCCAGCAGCTACAGACCGACATGATGAAGCGCTATCGCAAGATGAAGGAAGACGCCACACCTGTTATCTCGCGCGACGATGTGCCCATTATCGACCAGGTCGCCGCCGCTGAGGTCAGCCAGGTCGAGAACATGAATCCCGACGTGCCGATTCCCGACGAAGTCATCGAGCGCGTCGCCTCGATCCACGATCATATCGAGGAGCGTCGCGCCAACCGCGGCCTCAAGCCGTCACTGCACGGTTTCTTCTTCCGCGGAAAGAAACGCTAGCAAAACATCTTGGCCCGCCCCACAAACGTGAGGCGGGCCGTTTTCGCTTGAGCAATCATGCAGCGACGTGATGGGGCAAATTAATCCACGCGCTTGTCGCCCATAAAGAAGAGCGCCACCGTACCAGGTCCGGTGTGCGAACCGATCAGAGCACCGATATTATTGATCTCGATCTTACCTTTGAGTTGCGGGACCTGTTCCTCAATCAGCGCCGCAACGGCTTCGGCATCCTCGCGGCACGCCGAATGGGACATAATGCACTTACCCGAATAATCCGCACCGTCCTGCACGTGTACCATCATGGTCTTAGCCATCTCGGATATCGCGCGCTTCTTAGTGCGGATCTTCTCACGTGGCGACAGTTTACCTTCGCAATCGACCGTCATAAGCGGGCAAATCTTAAGCGCCGTGCCGATGATCGCGCTCGCAGCCGAAATACGACCGCCGCGCAAATAGCTCGACAAGTCAGTCGAGAAGAACCAGTGGTGCAGGTTGAGCTTATGCTCCTCGATCCAGGCGGCCGTCTCGTCGAGTGAAGCTCCGCTATCGCGCACGTCAGCGGCATATTCCAGCAACAGGCCAAAGCCCGAAGACGCCGCCAGCGAATCGACGACGCGCACCTTGCCGCCCTGGGGATAGCGATCCGCGAGCATCTGCGCCGCAACGCAAGCCGAACCATACGTACCCGAAATACCCGACGACAACGCCAGGTGCAGCACGTCTTTACCCTCGGCAACAAACGGCTCCCAAAACTCCTCGTACTCACCCACGCCCAGCTGCGACGTTTTTGGCATGGCACCCGCGGCGACCTTGGCAAAAAACTCGTCCGGCGAAATCGACTGATACAGATCGTCGTCGTAAACAATGCCATCGATCCCGTAATGAAAATACGCGACGGGAATATTGCGCGATTCAAAGAACTCCCGGGTTCGGTCGGCAGCGGATTCACAGGTCAGGACAAAATCACTCATATGAGGCTCCTTACGTATTACTACGAAAAATATCGCACAGCGAGCCTGCATACGGTACAAATGTCCACTATTTACCAAATCGAACCATCTGTATAGAACATCTTTACCATCATCATCTCCACCAAACCATAGGCAATCGTCCGCAAAGACACCCTCAGCGTCTCCACTCAACCGCCATATCTACCTTAACTAAATCGATTTAGCAAACCGTTCATCCGACAATTGAGCCGCCAGCGCAAAATTGAAACAAAGGCGTCGCATACTGATAAACGTTTGACGCTGTTTATCAGTTTTACCAACCCCATCGGAAGGTGTTTCATGGTCGCATTCGATCGCAATCCGCAAGACTTCAAGTATCTGCGCCTGCTGTCGAGACAATTCCCCACCGAGCAATCCGCGTTTACCGAGATCATCAATCTCTCGGCCATCCTCAACCTGCCCAAGGGCACCGAGCATTTTATGAGCGACCTGCATGGCGAATACGAAGCCTTCATGCACATCCTCAACAACTGCTCGGGCGTCGTGCGCGAGCATGTCGACGAAATCTTTGGCGACACGCTCTCCTTCAATGAGAAGGGCGAGCTGTGCACGCTCATCTACTATCCGCGCGAGAAGATCGACCTTGTCCGCAGCCAGCACGAGGACTCCCCCACCTGGTACAAGACCATGCTCGACCAGCTCATCATGGTGGCGCGTTCGCTTTCGAGTCGCTACACGCGCTCCAAGGTGCGCAAGGCCATCCCGCGTGATTACGCCTATATCATCGACGAGCTCCTGCACACGCATCCGGATGAGAACAACTACCGCGTGCGCTATCACTAGCGCATCATTGAGTCCATCTTGGAGACCGCCAGCGCCGACGACTTTATCGAGTCGCTCGCCTCGCTCATCAAGCGCCTGGCCGTCGACCACCTGCACCTAGTGGGCGATATCTTCGACCGCGGTGGCGGCGCGGCAAAGATTATGGACCGTCTGCTCACCTACCATTCACTCGACATCCAGTGGGGCAACCACGACCTGCTGTGGATGGGCGCTGCGGCAGGAGAGCCCGCCTGCATCGCCACGGTGCTGCGCAACAACCTGCGCTATGACAACTACGAGATCCTCGAGAACGACTACGGTATCTCGCTGCGCGAGCTTGTCGCCTTCGCCGACGCCACCTATACCGCCGGCGAGTCCATCAGCCCGCTGATCAAAGCCATTAACGTCCTGCTCTTTAAGCTCGAGGGCCAGATTATCCAGCGCCATCCCGAATTCGATATGGCAGACCGTCTGTTGCTCGACAAGGTCGATCGCGACGCCGGCACGGTCACGCTTGCCGACGGCAGCGTGTGGCCGCTCACGACCAACGACTTCCCCACCGTCGATCCGGCGGACCCCTACACGCTCACGCCCGAGGAGCAGCACATCATAGACAAGCTCGTGTCCGAGTTTGTCACCGCCGATCACCTGCATCGCCATATCGATTTCCTCTATACCCACGGCTCCATGTATAAGGTCGCCAACGGCAACCTGCTCTTTCACGGCTGCGTACCGCTCAACGAAGACGGCACCTTTAGCAGCATGAACTGCCTGGGCACATGGCACGCCGGTCACGACTACCTCGATTTTTGCGACCATATCGCCCGCCGCGCCTGGCGCAACGGCGACCGCGATGCCCTCGACTGGATGTGGTATCTCTGGATCGGTATGAAGTCGCCGGCAAGCGGACGCGAGGTTCGCACGTTCGAACGCGCCTACATCGCCGATAAGAGCACCTGGGCCGAGCCGATGGACCCGTACTTTACGCTTACCAAGTCGCCCTCGGTCTGCGACGACATCATGCGCGAGTTTAGCGTCACCCCCATGGCATGCTCGCCGACGGGGCACATCATCAACGGCCATACGCCCGTCAAGACCACCAAGGGCGAGCAACCCATCCGAGCCGAGGGCAAGCTACTGGTCATCGATGGCGGCTTCTGCCGTGCCTACCACCCCAAGACGGGCATTGCCGGATACACGCTTATCTCCAGCTCGCGCGGATGTCGCCTTAAGTCGCACCAAGCCTTTACCACGGTTGCCGAGGCACTTACCCGCAATGTCGACATCGAGAGCGAGACCAACCGCTTTGACGAGGCCGACCGCCGCCGCATGGTCAGCGATACCGATACTGGCGCCAAGATTCGCAGCCAAATCCAGGACCTGCGCCAGCTGCTCGATGCATATAGAAACGGTGCTATCGAGGAGCGCGCCTAGCCCCGCCTGCGGGGATTGGCTAAACTTGCTGAGTTTGTCATCCCCATGGCGCACCGGCGCTACCCTAAGGCAGGTACCATGCAAAAGCTCCTTGCGCAGATCATGAAGTTTGGCGTCGTCGGCGTCATTGCCACCGTCATCGACTTTGGCATCATGAATCTGCTCCACTACGGTCTGGGCCTCAATATCCTGATCGCCAACACCAGCGGCTTTATCGTCTCGCTCATCTTTAACTACGTCGCGAGCATGAAGTACGTGTTTGCACACAAGGAGGGCATGAGCCGCCGCCGCGAGTTCATTATCTTTGTCGTGCTGTCCGTTATTGGCCTGGCGCTCAACGACGGTATCGTGCTGGCCCTCAACGCCGGCCTGGGGCTCGAGGCCAATATCGCCAAGATTTGCGCTACCGCACTGGTCATGGTCTATAACTTTGTAACGCGCAAGATTTTCCTGGAGGGTGAGCAGACCAAGTAGCTCGGCCTCCTCGTTGCACTACGGGGCCCACGTATGACGCGCGTCGAGCGCTGTGTTGTTCGTGGGCCTTGCTCGTTTACGGGAAGATTTGCAACGTTTGCGGATTACCTCTTGAATATTTGGCGAGTTCGTATAGTTCTTGCCAAAGACCTTACGTTTCCCGTGCAAAAGCTCTAAAGTAACTCGTTGCTCGATTCATCAACGCATTGGATGTGATTACGTGCGCAAGGCACTGGCACAACCTCATACCAAGCAGTTCCTCAAGTTCGCTGTCGTGGGCCTTATCTCCTTTGGCATCGACTGGGGCATGCTGATTGCGCTCGTCGAGCAGTTCCACCTCAACTTTTTGATGAGTACCACGGTCTCGTTTATCACGTCCGTCGTGGTCAACTACTGGCTCAGCATGAAGTACGTGTTCGACCATCGCGAGGGCATGAGCCGCAAGCGCGAGTTCACGATCTTCACCATCCTGTCGGTGATTGGTTTGGGCCTCAACGACCTGTATATGTTTGTGGGCGTCACGTTTTTGAGCATCGGCTATCAGGCCATGAAGGCCATCGCCACGTTCCTGGTCACCTGGTACAACTACTTTAGCCGCCGCTTCTTCCTCGAGGGCGCACGGTCGTAGTCGATTCACTATTTGCTTGAATGTATAACCGGTTGGAATTCCCGTTCCAACCGGTTTTTTTTGTTTGCAGAGAGACCCGGCGACCCAGTCCCATTCGCATGAAAAACGGGCGGTCCGGATGTTGGTCCGAACCGCCCGTCTGGCGCGCTATGTCGAGGCCTCTAGCCCGTTACGTAATACCAAACAACGTTGTCGCCATTGGAGAGAACGTAGTTACTGCAGGCCGTCATGGGCGTTGTGCCGTTGACGGAGTACATCCAGCCGCTCGTGCCGCCGTACTGTTTCTCGGCCAAACCACCAATCGCGGAGACATACGTACCGTACGACGAGCCATGTGCGTTGACAGAAAGGCCCAGCGCGCACAGGGCATCGTAGACGGTAGCGCCTTCGTTAAAGGTAAAGGTGCCACCAGAGGACACAGGATTGCTCACAGAGCTCGATGTGACCGAAACCGTCACCGTAACGTAGCTAGGCTGCTGCGAGCTGCCCTGGTCGCCAGTAGAGGCGTTGCCGTTATCGGGGGCAGAAGATGCCCCGCTGGATGAGGAGGAGGCGCCAGGCGTAGAGCCGGCCCCGCCAGAAGAAGTCGAGTTCTGAGAAGTCGACTGATTGCCGTCGGTCTTTTTATTGCTGTTCTTCTCTCCAGACTTCTTGCCATCCTTGTCTTCGGACTTTTTGCTATCCGAGCCCTTGTTTGATTCCTTGTCCGAAGACTCGGACTCCTTCTTAGAGTCAGATTTATCCGAACCCTTAGACTCGTCGTTCGCACCATCCGAAGATTTGGAATCCTTGGAGCCAGCTTTACCCGAAGCGACGGTCGAGTCAGACCCCTTGGCGTCCTTCGCGACGACGCTCTCCCCCGTCACGGTCTGAACGATCCAGTCAATGGACCAGGCGCCGCTCTCGGAAGGATGGACGAAGCCCAGCGATATGACAATTAGCGCAACGCACGCGGCGGTCAGGACGCCAGTAAGCGCCTTCCGTCGAGGGGCGGACGCCGCCGAAGCGGCGCCCTGTTGCTTTGCATCGTCGAACTGAATGAACGAGGAATTTGGTTGCTTGGGGTCAGCGTCCTTGGATTTATTGGACACAGCCCTCACCTACCGACGTTTGGTGAACACGAACACGCCGACGATGGCGAGACCGATGACGCCGGCGGCAACGCCAACAATGGCGAGCGGGTTGGCGCCAGTCTCCTGCTCGGAAGCACTAGAGGGCTTCTTAGCAGTGGTCGTAGAAGCAGCACCCGTATCGGACTTGGAATCGGACTTCTTGTCGGACTTGCTGTCCTTCTTGTCAGACTTCTTGTCAGACTTCTTGTCAGACTTCTTCTCGTCCTTCTTATCGGACTTATCGGAGTCCTTCTTGTTGGGCTTGTTGTCCTTGGTCTCGGTCTTGGTCGACACCGTCGTCTTGGTCATCGGCTTATGACCCGGAGCGACAGCGCCGCCAGCCTGCTGGCCCTTCGTGCCGGAGCCGGAACCCGTGCCCGTGCCAGCGCCAGCACCGGAACCGTTGCCAGCGCCACCATTGCCGCCATTGGAGCCAGAACCGCCATTGCCGCCAGGGTTAACAGCATTCTTGGTCCACTTGGCATACAGCGTCAGATCGGCCGTCACCGGCGTACTGAAGTCATACGCCCGCGTGCAAGCCTCATCGGTGAACCAACCGCCGAAAGTGTAGCCATCGCGCGTCGGATCGGCCGGCTTGACCAGCTTGCCGTCGGCCGTAGCAACAAACTTAGTGTCGCAAGCAGACCCGCCGTTGGAATTAAAGGCAACCGTCCAAGACTCAACGGCCCCGAGCTTGAACAGCGTGCCCGAATCATTGATGTAGTACAGGCTGCCAGATGCATCGGCAATGACCGGAGAGTCACAGTACTGGTAATGGCCAGCCGCATCATAAATCTGCGTCGCCTCTGCATCACCGAGCGTATAGCGATACACACCACCACCAGCAGAGTAGTTGACGTAATCCTTGCTATCCGCGCTGTTAACGGTGAAGTACACATAGGTCTTGCCGCCCTGAACACTCACCAGCGGAGTAGCAGCAATACCGTTGAGGCCAGCCGGCAGCGCCTTGCCGTCGGCAGCAGCGACCATCGTGGTCTTACCCGTCTTCAGGTTATAGAGAACCAGAGCAGAGCCCGTAGCCGTCTGTCCGCCGACAATCAGACTGTCACCAGACACCGCAGGGGCGCTCAGATTATTCGTAAGGCCCAGATCAACCGTCTTCTGTTCACTCAGCACGCCCTTCGCCGAAAGCGAAATCACATGGAGCTTTCCGTCGTGCGTCATCTGATAGAAGGTCGAGCCATTGGACGGATCGGCAATGCAATCGGCATTTGCGACAGCGCCGAGCTTCATGGTCGAAACGACATCGCCCGTCGTCTTATCAATGCACTTAAGCGTACCCGCGCTCGTAGGAACGATGGCATACTTATCCGTCAAAGCCGCACCAGTCCAGTAATAGCCCTCGGCAGGGTCGATGTTCTGCCAAGAAACTTCGCCCGTGGCAATCTTAATGCGCGCAAAGGAGCCGTTGCCGTAGGTCGCATTGTAATTCTCGTCATACGAAATATCGACCGAGCCTACATAGACGTACTCGCCGTCCGAAACGACGGTGCAGGAGCTCTGCGTCAAGTCCGTCAAACCAGGCGTCAGCCACTTGCAGATCAGCTTGTCTGCAGTAATCGCCTGGACCGCACCGCCGTTGAGCGGAACGATGATAAGGCCATTGGTATAGATCGGACGAGAGGTATAGCTCACCTTGGAGGCAAGCGGCGCAGAGGCAACCTTTTTGCCCGTGGACGAATCGATCTTAATGAGCTCGTTCTCGGTCGCGATGTACACAAAGCCGTTAGCAATGACAGGCTCGCTGCAGTTGGCATACTGCTGACCAGACTCGGCCTTCCAATCGAAGGCCCACTTAAGACCGGCGGCCTGCGCAGGCGTCTTGGCATCCGTTACGGTCGAACCGTTGCCACTGTTGCCGTAGCCGGCCCACTCGGCATCCCAATCAGGAGTCGTCGCACCCGGGTCCACGACAATCTTGTCGGAATCGGGCATGGCCGAATCGTCGGTGGTATAGGCAAGTGTGACCTTATCGCCGCTCTTGAGCGTAATCTGATTAGCGCAGAGTAAGGAGGGCTCTCCATTGATATACAGGTGCCAATATTTGTTGGTCGCACCATCATAGCCGTACGTCTCGTCTTCGAATGGCGAGTTGATGGAATTGAGGAACCAGTACTCACCACTCTGGGAGCCGTTGTACGTAACGCCCTTGGCCTTCAGAACCGTCTCAATAAGGTTCTGGGCAGTAGAGCCTTCGGGCAGAGAAACGTTGCCTGCCGAGCCCCAGCGAGCATTGTTGCCGTTGACATCGGGACCGATAACATCGACAGACCCAAGAACCTGGCCAGGAAGGGCATCGGCGTCAGCACCATACATAAAGGTGACGGCATCGCCCTCATGGAGCTCGTAGGCACCGGCGCCAACGTCGGCGAACTTGCCATTTACGTAGAAGCGCCAATAGCTATTGGTCGCAGCATCCCAGCCATAGGACTTACCATCGAACGGCGAATAAATGCCGTTGAGGAACCAGCCCCAAGACGATTCGCTAGCATCGAGCTTAAGGCCGGTCTGCTCAAGGAGATCCTTGGCAGTGGAGCCTGCCTTGAGACTCGTCTGGCCCGTCGAAGCCCAAACCTGCTGCTTGCCGTCCTTGTCCTTACCGAGAACCTGAACAGAAGCATGGACAGAATCGGAGGGCAGCTGGTCGCCCCAGCCACCGTAGAACCACGTAACGGTATCGCCGGCATGGATGGTGACATTGTCCGCCGTATAGTCACTCGACTTGCCGTTGATGAACAGCTGCCAATAGGTCGAATAATCTTGGGGCGTACCCAGCTCAACACCGTTGTACTTAAGGCTCAGAATGAAGGAGCCCGCAGCAACGGCGTCAATGTCGTTCGCCTCGAGTGCGACCTTCGTAAGATCAAGCGCGCTCGAGCCGGACGTCACCACATACTGCGCGTTATCGACCCAAGCCTGAGTCTTGCCCTGGACATCGCGACCAATGACGGTCACATTTGCGGCAACCTGGTCCTTAACGACAGGGGACGCGCTACCAGCCGTATAGGCAAACTCAACCTTCTGCCCCTGGGTGAGCTTAACGCTGCTCGCGCCAACCGAGGAAGATGCGCCGTCGACGAACAGCTGCCAGAAGGCATAAGTCGTCGGATCGAAGGCAAGCGTACGGCCATCGCTCGGGGATGTGATGCTTTTGAGGTAGAAACCGTATGCCGTGTTCGGATCGTAGTCTGCCTTGAAGCCCGTCTTCTGCTGCAGCTTAACGAAGGCATCCGCAGCCGTCGCGCCCTCGTCGAGCTTGAGCTGCGTGGGTGCCACCCAGGTCTGAGCCTTGCCGTCGGCATCGGTGCCGATAATCGAGAACGAGACCTCGACTTGCTTCTTGGCGACATCGCCGGTTTCTGTCGGGTTCTCTGTCTGAACGGCAGCCGCGGCGGCAGGTCCCGCTTGGCCAGCGGATGCCGTCGAAGACTGCTCGCTCGTGGCAGGGCTCTCCCCCGTCGTCGAGCCTTCGTCGCCAGTTGCTGCCTCTGTTGTGGCGGCACCAGCTGCAGGCGCGCCCTCGGAATCCGAAACCTCGGCCTTGCCCTGGTCGGCAGCACCGTCCGCGGCCCCCGTTCCCTCACTCGGCGTCGCAGCCTGAGCCACAGCGTCGGTAATGCCCTCGGCACCCTCGGCCCACAGCTGAGCCGGCGTGGTGCTGAAGGCCATCGCGAAGGCCAGGAATGCCACCAGGCAGCGCTTTGCCACGCCGCGCGCGATTACGCCACGGCGACGAAGCGAGGCACGCTGGCACTCGTCCTCAAACATATCCATTTGTCTCCTACTGTCTGTACTTGGAGCGTTGCCTTGAAGCTGCCCCACGTCATCGCGCATGTTGCGCTCGAGTTCCCCCATCGGGGTCCCCCTTCCCTCCAGAGCCCTATGCACACCGGCGGCATACGCCGCAGCCGCATGCAAGATGGGAGGCGATCCGACTTAACCTTAACGACTCGGGCGCGCCGTCCGATCTGCGACGCGAACATCCCGAGCCAAGAGGAATTACGGTTACTGGTACAGCCGGGGACTTGCACCCCGATTCTCCCAAACGCGCAGGAAAACCGCGCATTCGTGCGTCTCCGCACCACCATCTAGGCCATCGATTATTATCGTCAATATGGTAGCACGCAAAAGGGCCCCGCACACAAGCGAAGCCCAAGGTAAAAGCTATGGTTTGCGATAGGAAGGACTGTCGTCGGACCTTGCAAGAACAGCCCGTTTCAAAACTATGCCGGATTACGGGGCTGATTCAGCACTTCGCAACCATATCTGCCATTTTCGAAAACCAACGACTCATCTACCTGCGGTTTTAAAAGCACGGATTCCGGCATGGTCGAGGTTCGGCACTCCAGCCCCGTAAACCGGCATAGTTTTGTTCGGACCAGCCCACGCCGGCGCGACGCAAGGCAAAATGATCCGTTTTCCTCCGTCCCCCAGGGGTCATTAACGCTTGCCGCCGTGACTGTTGCGCCAGATCTCGCGACCCAGCATCAGCGCCAGCACCAGCGCGCTCACGTAGCCCATAAAGCCAATGACCGGGATACCGAACACAACCGGCTCGATGCGTGCGTAGTACACCACCGATGAGCCGATAAACAGACCGGCGATCACAATTGCCATCGACATGCGGTCGATAATTCCACCCAGCTGTCGCAGCGCCTTATCGCTGCTCATGATCTGCGTGTTTACCTTAAGCTGGCCGCGCGTGAGCATGCGCGACGCCAAGCCCAGATACTCGGCCGCCTCGAGCGAGCCTTTTGCCGCGCGATAGCTGCTCGCGGCAAGATCGCGCCCCATTTCGCGGACGCGCGCATAGGTGCTCTTCTCGTTTTTGATGTGCGTCTGGATAATCTGAATCATGTTGACGTTGGGCATGTACTCGGTCAGCAGGCCCTCGAGCGTCACCATGCCGCGGGCGAACATCGTCACCACGCTCGGCAGCTCAACGTCATTCTTACGCGCGAGGTTTAACAGCGAGGTCAAAAACTCGCCGATATCCAAATCCTTCAGGTCAAGGCCCGCAAAGTCAGCCACGATAAAGTCCAAGTCGGACAAAAAGGCCGAATGGTCAAGCTCGGCCGAATCGCCGCGCGTCACGGCAAAGCGCATGAGCGAATCCTTGAGCTTGGGCACGTCACCCTCGGCCACGGCGAAAATCATGTCTTTGACGATACCGCGGTCATGGCTCGACATACGTCCGACCATACCCAAGTCGATAAAGTAGACAATACCGTCCTTGAGGATGATGTTTCCCGCATGCGGGTCGGCATGGAAAAAGCCGTCGTCGAGCACCTGCGTCGAGTAGTCCTCGACAATCGCGGCACCGATCTTTTCCAAGTCATAGCCCTCGGCCACTAAGCGTTCAGGATCGGCGATCGAAATACCGTCGACGTAGTCCATAACCACCACGTGTTCGGTGCACAGGTCCAGATAGGATTTAGGGCACGTCACGCCATGAACGCTCTTATGGAACTCGTAAAAGTCATTGAGGTTTTTGGCCTCGGCCAAAAAGTTGGTCTCCTCGCGAAACGAGGTCCACAGCTCCTTGACCACGCCGTGCAGGTCAACGAATTGATCGGTGTTGACGAACTTGGAAACGATACGCACCACCGAGCGGATGATATCGATATCCTGCGCCATAACCTGCTGCGCACCGGGGCGCTGCACCTTGACGGCCACGTCCTCGCCCGTCACCAGACGAGCGCGGTGCACCTGCGCGAGCGATGCGCTACCAAGCGGATTGGGGTCGATCGCATCGAACATCTCCCCCAGGCGCAAGCCGTATTCTTCCTCCAGACAGCGAAGCACTACCTCGTACGGCACCGGCTCCACGTCGGAGCGCAGACGACGCAGCTCGTCGCAAAAGCGTTGCGGCAGAATCTCGGACCGGTTGGCCAGAATCTGCCCCATCTTAACGAACATGGGGCCGAGTTCCTCGAGCAGGCGGCGCAAACGAACCGGCGTGAGGTTATCCCACACGCGGTACTTTTTAACCAGGCGAACAATCTGCCCGATACGCTCGCGGCGACCCGCCGGCGTGAGCTGGTATTCCTCGTCCGGCGCCATCGCGTCGGGCTCCTCGGGCACCATATCGACAGCGCGCGGCTTCTTGCGAGCGCCCGAGACGACGGCGTCGACCTCATCGACAACCGCTGCCTCGTCACCCAAGGGATCTAGATTGTTGTAATCGGTGGTGGAATCTGCCATCTGCGCTGCTACTCAGCCTCTTCGGTATCCTTCGCATCGTCGGGCTCAACGGACTCGACGGGCACCGAGGTCACGTTGTCCTCGACCGAATCGACGATGTCGCGCACATGGGCCAGGAATGCCGTGCGCTCGGGGGCGGTCATAACGCGGACGCGGGCCAGGATGAGCTCGTCGAGCACGCGCTGTGCCGCAGTCTCGCCCTGCATGCCCAGGCGCTCGGTCAGGTCGGAGATGGTGCCACCCGCCTGCTCGAACATGTCGGACACGCTGCGGGCGATATCGGGGGTGCCGGCATCCTTGCGGACCTGCTCGCCCTTGGTGCCCAGGTCGTCAAGGACCTTCTTGCCGCCCTCGACGGCAACGGCGGCGGCGCCAAAGCCCACGTTGATGGCACCGTTAACAAGCTGATCGAGTTTCATAACCATGGTTGACTCCAATCATGAACAATTGCATTGGCCTTCTTGTACCCAAGATTGGGCGAACGACACAAAATCGTTTTACCGCCAAGATAGGAATCGAGCGGGGCAAAGCCTTTGACGGCGTTTGCCCCGCTCGCTCGTTGCAAGGTCGTCTTTACCTCACGTTATCGTTCATCGCGAAGGAGTTCTTCATGGCGCAGCTCGTGGTGTAGAGCACCTTGCCCAACAGAGCATCGGTCTCCACGCGTACGAGCTCGGCAAAGGCCTCGTTGGCGCGGGCGAGCTCGGCGGGCACCTCGGCCTCGGGCAGCGCGGCTACGACAGCGTCAACATCGTGAATCTGCTTGTGGCCCATGCCGCCGACCTTCTCCTGGTAGTCCTCGACGGCGCGACCGCACTCGTGGAAACGGACATCGGCCAGGGCGCCGATCAGGCGATTTGCCCAATAGAAATTCTCGGACGTCACGCGGGCCTGCGTGTCGGCATAGTACTCGGGCATGGTCTCGACGTTGGCGTACAGCGGCACGAGCGCGTTAAACGAGTTGGAGCCAAACGCCATCCACTGCACGGCGCGATACGCCGGCTGCGCATAGGGACGCAGCTGCAGCACGGCAAGCTGGCTGTTGCGATTGATGCCAATAGGACGATAGGCGCCGCGCGTGGCGGGCGTACCCTTGCTGCCGTAGCAGTCGTACTCCGTGCCCTGGTAGTGGCTCGAAAGCACGTACTTGATGTCCTCGATGGTCACCTTGCGCTCGGGCACGCGGCTCCAAGGGATGTCGTCGCTCTCGGGCGTGTAGTCGGCGTCGGGACCGTCCCATACATCGCTGGGGTTGAGGCAGCGCTGCATGTACCAAGCGCGCGGCGTGTTGTAGACGTGGTCGCTGTCGCTGTGCGAGCCAAAGGCCTCGCGCGGGCTGAAGACCGTCGCCGGACCGTCGCCCTCGACGCCCAACGTCAAGTCCAGATGCCACTCGGCCATCCAGGAGCGCAGGTCGGCGGAGCACATGTGGTCGACCTGCGCGCCCTCGGCATCGTCCAGGTCAAAGCTGTCGATACCCAGCTGGTTAGGCATGGTCACATAAGCGTCATCGGGCACGCGCTTGGCGATCCAGTGGTGGCCGCCGATGGTCTCGAGCCACCAGATCTCGTCAACGTCACTAAAGGCGATGCCGTTGTTCTCGTAGGTACCGTAGCGCTCGAGCAGGTCGCCCAGAATGCGCACGCCGTCGCGGGCAGACTTGGCGTACGGCAGCACCAGGGTCACCATGTCCTCCTCACCCAGACCGCCGGGCTGCGCCGGAACATAGCCGTCCTCGCCCTCGTTGCCCTTGGCGGGCACGTAGTCCACGAGCGGATCGGCGCCGCGGACGCGCTCGTTGGTGGTGAGCGTCTCGGTTGCGGACATGCCAACATTGAGCTCGTTGAAACCGGCCTCGCCCCAAATGCCGTGACCGGGAACGACGTCGGGGACGCTCGTGTAGCGCATGGGGTTGTCGGGCAGCTCAATGGTCAGGTGGCTCAGGACACTCGTGTAGACACGCGGCTGCTCGTCGGGATGTACCACGCGCATGCGCTTGGGCTCAAACACCCCGTTGGACGAGTCCTCATTGCGGGCGACAAGCGTCGACCCGTCGTAGCTCGCGTTCTTACCAACCAAAATCGTTGTGCACGGCATGCGCATCCTCCTTGAGCGAAGAAATCAAACGGCAACAGTGTATCGCTTCGGCGCAAAAAGGGCGAAACCGCCGCCCCGGCAGCCCCTGTGGGCAAAAAATGCCAAATATGAGTACTGTCACCAATTTAGTAACAGCAATTTCTCTGAACAAAGGTGTCGATAATCTACATTTGTTCAAAAGCTGGACAATGTAATTCCTCATAGGTCCAATAAAATAGGCTCTCTATCGATAATAAATATCGTTAGAGAGCCAAATTAACCTAAAATATATGTGACTATCTTGACAACAGTACTCATATTTGGCATTTTTTGTCCACGGAGTATGGAACTAACCCCTCAAACGGCCCAAAACGCCTATTTCGATGCGCGCTCGGCCGCTTCGATCACGTGTTTGGCGAGGATCGCCGTCGTCACAGCCCCCACGCCGCCCGGCACGGGCGTGATGGTGTCAACAACCGGCTCTGCAGCATCAAAATCAACGTCCCCGACCAACTTGCCAGCCGCCTCGTCCCAATTAATGCCAACATCGATAATCGTCTGGCCCTCGCGAACCGCGTCCACACCAATCGTGCGCGCGCGTCCAACGGCCGCAACCACAATATCAGCCGCACGGCACTCGGCAGCCAAGTCGCGCGTATGCGTATGGCACGTCGTCACTGTGGCATTGCGAGCCGTAAGCATGGCGGCAACGGGACGGCCAATCACCAGCGACCGACCAACGACCGCGACCTTGGCCCCATCCAGCTCAACGCCGTAATGGTCCAGCAACGCCAGCACAGCCTCCGCTGTGCAGGGGGCAAAGCCCTCGCCACGCCCCGAAAGCGTGGTAAGCAGCGAGGCCGGCGTCATGGAGTCAACATCCTTGGCAGGATCGAGTGCCGCGGCAACTGCATCCTCGTCAAGCCCAACGGGCAACGGACGAAACATCAGGCAGCCATGAACAGCGGGGTCGGCATTGATGTCCTCGATGGCCGCCAACAGCTCGTCCTGCGAAACATCGGCAGGAAGCAAAACGCGGCGAACCTCGATGCCGACCTTCTCGCAGCGCTTGAGGGCACCGCGCTCGTAGGACAGGTCGTCCTCGCGTTCACCTACACGCACGATAGCCAACGTCGGAACAACGCCCCGCTCGCGCAGGGCTGCGCAGCGAGCAGCAAGTTCCTCAGTCAAAGCGCGAGCAACGGGAGCACCCTTCAGCAGCTCTGCCATGGCTATTTCCTCTTCCTTGCGGCGTCGGCAGCGCGGCGCGCCAGTGCATCGGCGCGCGGCAGCCACGTATCCAGCAGCTCATCGCACGCCGCCTCGAGTTCCTCGGCGTGCGCCCGGTCTTTCATAGATGTGGTGTTGGCAAAGAGCGTCAGGCTCGCGCCTTGCATGGCGGCGCGGCAGAACACGGCACCGCACGCCACGTCGGACAGCAGTTGGCGCGAGCCCTTGTCTGCCATGTCCTCGAGCAGCGCCAACGCGCGCCCACAGGCATCCATAATGCGGTACGGCGGCATGGCGGCCACGTGCAACGCGTCCTGAATCGCAGCCGGTCGAGCCAGGTCCTCGCGCGGAATACCGTACGCCGCAGACACCTGGCCGTACGCACGAACATCCTCGGCGACCAAACCAACAAGCTCCTGTGCCAACTCGTCTGCCTGGGCAAACGCGCGCGTCAGATCGTCTGCGCGATCGCTAAGCGCGGGATTGTTCGCCCCGTAGCGAGCGACCATCCCGCAAAGCGAGGCGCCCAGCGCGCCCACAAAGGCGCTCGCGCTACCGCCGCCGGGAACCGGCTCGCGCGCGGCAAGCGCCTGGGCAAACTCGCGACAGGTTTTGTCCATCATCTCTTGGCTCATACGCATGCACCTTCAAGTCATATAGATCGGTTGGTCGGCAACCGCCGTCCAGCCGCGTCGAACACGTAATGGTGCTAAGTCTAGCCCATAAGCACATGAACGTCAGCGCACCTGGCCATCGCGGATTTCTATGACGAACGATAGGCGTCGGCGCCGCAAACATGGGACACATGGCCCACCTTTCGAGACTTCCAGACGTCACAAACTGGGGCATATCTATAAACAAGGAACCTGTTGGGCAACGCCCCCGCACACGCGCCCCATTAAAACAACGGGCACCTCACCCCGGGGAGAGTCGGCAGCACCGGCTCTCCCCTCTTTTGCGCCCGGACATATTGCCACTTATCGGCGCAAATCCAGCCCCCAGAATGGGACACATGGCCCACCCTAGCGAGCCGCTCGCGCGTACAGTAAAGGCAGGTAATCCATGGGCGGTTACAGATCGAGGAGGACACGACCATGAAAAAGAAGGCCTTTGCGATTCTCACCCTCTGCATCAGTCTCTTTGCCGCAGTTGCCCTGGTGGGCTGCGGTGGCAGCGGCGGCGCTTCCGGCAGTGGCGGTGGCGGCGGCGCGGAAAAGCCAGCCGTGGATATGAGGACCGACTTCATTTGGTTTAAGGTCGAGGTCCCCGAGGGCGTCGAGATCACCGACGTCGCAGGCGACACGGCCGACAGGGCCCAGTTTAAGTTCACCGAGAGCGAGCACGCCAGCGATCGCTTCATCCCCGTCTTCGACTCTGACAAGAACGCCGACGAGCTGTTCGACTACGAGGCAAAGTGGAAGGCCAACTCTGGATGGACCGAGAGCGATCCCGTTAAGTACAACGGCAAGACCTGGCGCAGTGCCTACTTCACGCACTCGGGCGGCGTAACGACCGAATACTTCACCGACGTTGACGGCGGCAGTGTGTACGTGCGTATCGACAACGTCGAGGAACACAAGGACGCCGTCGAGACCATGATGAAGTCTCTGGAATTTGCCGACGACATCGCCGAGGCCAAGACCGAGGCCATGGACGTCAAGCTCGACGATATCGAGATCAAGCGCTAAGCGACTGGCAAGCGCAACGGAAAACACGGTCGCAGTGCAAACAAGCGACGGTACCCCAGCGCTTCATACCCAGGGAGGGCCGGTAAACCGACCCTCCCTTTCTTATGCCGGTAGCCGACGAACGCGAGGATGCCGGACGCCGGAACCGCCCCAAATGTGGCAACAGTACGAAAACGACAAACACCCCAACACGTCCGCCCACCGATTTATTGCGCCGCGCAGACAATTAAACCAGTATCTTTAAACATCTGGGCAGTATAGTGACCAAAACTATCGCATAACCGCACTCTGTGAATGGAGAAGTTATGACCGAACACCACGCCATCAGCCGCCGAGCATTTACGTTGGGCCTTGGACTCGCGGCGTTGTCGCCACTTGCAAGCCTGCCCGAAACCGCCATGCTGGGCATTAGCCCGCGGGCAGCCTTTGCGGACAGCACGGCCGGGCCAGCAGTCAGCCTCGACAATTTCGTCATTCGCCTTCGCCCCGCGGGCTATTTTCGTACCGCAAGCGTTAACGAAGACGGCAACGTCATCGGCAACGTCTGCCATCTGTTTAATGACGGCACGTCCAGCAAGCTCATCCTTGAGAACGTAACGACCAAGAATGACGATACAAACTGGTATGCTATCCGCACCTTGCTCAATTTCGAAGAGCATAAAAAGACGGGCTACAGCATTTGGTCGGTCGATGGCGACTCGGACAAAGACGGAAAGGTCATCCACGTATGGAGTGGCGAGCATGACGGCAAGCCCAGCCGCTCTTTTGCGTTCGAGCGTCAATCAAACGGAACCTATATCATCCGAGACTGCACGGTCGAGAAAGAAACCGAGAAAAAAGACATTAAGTACCTGGCAATAGAATCGAACGGCGAAGACCAGGACAACAATAAGATCTGTCATAAGAGTAAGAGTAAGAGCATTCCGTGGGAGCTCGAACTTATCGGTTACGACATGAAAAAGAACGATGCCACGGTTAGCAGCCTCGACTGGATCACGTACAGCAGCTACGTCGATGGGCCATGTTGGATGAAATACGTCGACGACAACAAGTTCCTCGACGAGCTGAGCATCCCGGGTACGCACGATTCGGGCACCTGCAGCGTGGACAACGACACTGAGCCCCAATCCTCGCAAGTAAAATGCCAGCAGGATTACATTCCCACGCAGCTGCTCGAAGGCATTCGCTATTTTGATATCCGTCTCGGAAAGGGCGACAACCCTGGCATCGACCATGGGATGTACTACCTGCTCAAAAAAGACGCGTACTTTTTGCATCTTTCCGATGTCATAGGCTACTTCAAAACGTTTTTGAACGAAAACCCGACAGAAGCGCTCATCATGCTTGTATCACGAGGCAACGACGAGGCTACCGACGAAAGTGTTACGACGGCTTTCGCCAAGGTTTTGGACGACAACCCCAAACTGTTCTATACGTCGAGCCGAATCCCCACGCTACACGAGGTGCGCGGAAAGATCGTTCTGCTGCGTCGATTTAGGCTCGCCGGCAACAGTGTAAGCGGCCACACGTGGGGCCTCGACCTTACCGAATGGGATGACAAGATCAAGGCTCACTCCGACAGCGCCACTATGTGTCTCGTCCAAGACGCGCGGGGCTTTGAAGCCGCGGGGGAAACAGGCGACAAAGAGCCCTATTGCACCAAGGTATACGCCCAGGACAAGTACAAACTCACGGGAACCGACAAGCTCAGCTGGGTCGATAATGCGCTGAAGGAAACGTCCGGGCGCACGCGCAACGAGGTAGATGTCGAGGACGATAACGGGGCCAAGGAGAAAGTCCTGGAGCATTGCTGGTCTATCAACTACACCGGCTGCACGGGCTTGTCGCACGGAGGCAATCCTTTTACCTCGGCACGAGTAGTCAACGAGCATCTGTATAAGAGCCCGTACATCAATCCCAGCGGCATCGAGGATACAAAGTCAGATTACCTCAAGCACATTGGCATCATCGCATCCGACTTTGTTGATGCGGCGCTGGCCCGGAGCATCTATCAGCGCAATTACGATACGGAGCACAAGCAGACGGCTTCGTACTATCTCCCGTACTATCTCCCGACCCGCATGCGCATGACGTACGGCGACTCGCTGAGCGATGCCTCATTCCAGGATGGCAAGACCGTTGGCGAGGGTCATTTCCGCCTTGCCGACAGCAGCAACGCGCTCAACGCGACAGCTTCGGGCCATGCGTTTGCCATTGAATACGTGGATGTCGACGCCCTGGGCAACGAGACCGTTACGGGGCTGCAGGGCTCTGTGCCCATCGATATCGATCCACGCGCGCTGACGCCCCATTTTGAGGGACTCGAAGGCCTTAAGGCCGGCGAAGACGTGCGCGCCAAGATTGCGGCATCACTCGAGGGCAAGCTCGAAACCGATGCCTGCACGGCCCAGCTCGAGTTTGTGCACGACGCGAACGGCGCTCCGGGCACAGCAATGGCCGAGGGCGAAACATTTGCCGCAGGAACGTACTGGGTGCGCGTGAACGGTCTCTTGGGCAACGCGGCGCAGAACTACACGCTCGCCAGCGACGGAGCCGCAAGCTTTACCGTAGCGGCCTCGGACAGTGCTGCCGGCGCCGGCACCGGCAGCGGCACGGGTTCCAACGCAGGCAGCGCTGATAAGAACGGTAAGGGCAACAAGGGCAAGAACTCGGGCGGAAAACTCGCCGACACGGGCGACGGCTCCGGCATTGCCGCCGGGCTCGCTGCCGCCGCCGTAGCGACAACGGTCGCCGGCGCGGCAATGCTTGCCAACGACCGCGAAAACGCTGGGGACGGTAGCGAATAGGCAAGCCGGCCTTTTAGACACATCGACTCAATGGGGGGCGCAGGACACCGTTCTGTGCCCCCGATTTTTACCTTGGCCCAAACGCCGCCATAGGCTACATCACCATGTTCAGCGCGTTAACAAACTCCTGGGCCTTCGCACGGCTGCTCAGGCTAAAAACACAAGCAGTCAACAGCCTGTTACGCAGAAAAACATCGCGGCCCTTGATCCTGTTGACCCCCGTAATGTCCTTAAGATAGACAATCTCGGTGTGCTTGCCACCAAAAGTGCCCTTCTTGAGCACCTCAATACGGTTGGGGTAGATCTTGACGTCTTTAAACCTGCCCGAACCCTTACCCTGGAATAGCAAAGTGTTGTTGTCCATACACATCGCTCCCCATGGTTAGAGTTAAAACTGCCTCTATGGTCACATTTTAGTCACTTCGGGAATCCTGCACGAAGGCGCTAGGCGACATTGAAATTCGAGTCCGCGCGAGGCTTTAAGATAGGCATGATCAGCCGCATCGATGCGACTGGCAATGCTTCTAGGAGTACGCCTCGTATTATTCGCCATTAGAGGAGGTCTTACCTGGTTTACGCATGGGAATTCGAGTTCTTTGATTCGGACGGCATTGAACTTCCCGCGCCAGACTTCGGACATGAGCCGCGACACGGCGGCAAGATTATCGCCGTAGCCGTCAGCCGCGAACTCGCCGACATCCCCGCCGTCACCGCAGCGAATGCCGCGCGTATACTCGGTGTTAGCTCAGCGCGGGTATCGCAACTGATAAATGCAGGGCTGTTGGATTCATGGAAGGATGGCACCAAGTGAATGGTGTCCAAAGCTTCCATCGAGGCACGACTCGCCGACGCACCAAAGGCAGGGCGCCCAAAAGAGGTCCCTATTGCTGTATAAGGCGAGGCTACTGCGCACTTTTATTCCACACGATGTTTTCAGCCTGGTATAAACAAGTTCAATACCAGAATGCAAATCCAACCATCGTGTCTAATTACGAAAGAATTTTCGCCTTTTCTGCAGCAAACTCTTCCTCGGTAAGTACTCCACTTTCACGCAGCGCTGCAAGCCTCTCGAGCCTTGCAGCTACATCACCACTATCCACCAGCGTCTCAATAGTCTGTGAGACCTGCGGATACTGCTCGAGCTCCTTCGATAGGGCATCGACTATCTCGGCAATATTCTTTGCATTTTTGCCCCCGTTTAATACGTTTGCCCTGACCTTAGATGACGAGATGACAGTAACGCCAGATCCGCCTTCAACTGGAACAACCGAAATACTGATATTTTCACCCCAGGACCAAAGGCTCATACCAATCTCGGCTGCAACTGCTCTTGTTGTGGGCGATGCGCTATCAACTTTTACTTTAGGCAGCTTTTCCATAGCTGCCTTCAAGGCATTAAACGTGTCGTCAGGAGAATACGGTACCTGAATCTGAAGCTGCTGATCCGCAAAACCCATAATCCGGCCTCCGCTTCTACAAGATTAAGGCTATCGGCAATGTTAGCACGTTCCCAGCACTTTTAAATTCATCTAATGACCTTGTGATGCAGCCCGACACCCCGGCGCTACTCCCCTACTTCCCAAAGATCGCAGCGAACAAGCCCTTGCGTTTGGGCTTCTCCTCTCGGTAGGAACCCTCGGCTGCGGCTGCCACCTGACGCGGCTGCTCGCCGTCTCCACGGCGCACAATCTGGTAGAGGAACGGCGATTTAACGTATTTGACCTCGACGGGCGTGGCGTGCACGGTGCTTTCACTGGACAGATGCAGGCTCGGATTGAGCGGCGCCACGATATGCGTTTCGCGCTTGTCGCTAAACACCACCGCGGCCGCGCGGCCCGTCTGGCCGTTTACGGCAATGCGCACCTGCTCGCCATCGCGGCCGTCTGTCGCCGGACGATCGACAAAGTAGACCGGCACCATCACCAGGCCGTCCTTATGCTTGCGGGCCTTGCGCGCCCAGGTGCGGATGCTCTTTTTATTGAGCCCCAGTACAGCCTCGGCGTCGTTGCCCGCAACGTCGAGCGCCAACTTATCAATGACCACCTGGTCCTTGGTAGACGCATCGACGGAGACAACGCGGAAGTCGCCTTCCTGCATGGCGGGATCGAACGGCCCAACCTTGGCAAAGTCCCAAGGCTCCAAAATGCCCATGAGGCGAACGTCTAGGTAGTTTGCCCTGGGGTATGCCCAGTCGAGCACCTCGTAGTACACCAGGGTTTCCTTGCTCAGGCCCTTGCCCGGGAAGGACGCCATCATGCGCAGGTCCGCCAGCGCCATGGGGAAATAGAAGAGCATCATGTCGTTTTGGATCGCATCTTCCACGTCGTGCCCGGCAAAGGATTCCGCATACTGGCGCACCAGCTGCAGTGCGTTGGCACGTGCCTGCTGCGGCGAGATTTCGCAGGGAATGCCCTGCTCCGGCACATACTCTGCACCCACGCCCATGGTCAGACGCTTGCTGAAGGTACCGGGCTTGAGCAGGTCGGCAATGCCGATCTTGTTGCCGCAGGACGGGCACTCAAACACGCGCTGCGTTGACTCGCCCTCAAAGGACGCCCCGCAGAAGGGGCAAGGAATGCTCACATGCGTGGCTTCTTGGAACTCCTGCGCCGTGCCGCGATCCTCCCACAGCAGATGTTCCAAGACCGACTGATTGCGCCAGTGCGAATTGAAGAAATACCAGTCCGGGTCCTCCGGGCGCTCGAGTTGCGACACATGCGTGAGTTTGAGCAGTCCATCCACCACCGTCAACGGCGTATGGCGAATACCCAAAGCGCTCTTGGGCTCTCCGGCGTCCGCCTGCCACGGAACGACCGTGCCGCAATAGGCGCACTCAAAGCTGCGCTTAGCTTGGTGCGAGTACATAGGGCCGCCGCAGTTTTGACATTTAATGGCAAACATCTCGTCCATGGAAACGTCCTCCTTTGCACAGGGGCTGTCGACATTAAGTATGTCGAGCAAACAGGCACATGCCCATACCCATGTGGCCCAAAATGGACCACCCAGGCAGACGAGAAGGCTCGCTCGTTAGCACCGGCAGACTATTGCTGCATTTTCTGAGCATCGGTGCACGGCGCCCCCGCGCGAGCTACACTATCCCCTTAAACATGATTGTGAGGACGACCGCTATGCTATTTGTAAATCGGCTGGTACATACGCTTGTTCCCGGCGGCGAGGACGAGCCGGTCGATGCATCTTGCCGCACCAACGCGGGTTTTGCCGCAAGCCTCATCTGCATTGGCCTCAACATCACCCTGTGCCTGGCCAAGGGCATCGCGGGCCTGCTCGCCGGTTCCGTCTCCCTCATCGCCGACGCTTTCAACAACCTCTCCGATGCCTCGAGCAACATCGTGAGCCTGCTCGGGTTCCGCCTTGCCAGCCGCCCGGCAGACGAGGGCCACCCTTACGGCCACGGCCGCTACGAGTACCTGGCTGGTCTGTTTGTCGCCGTCCTGGTTTGTGCCGTCGGCATCAACCTAATCCTCGAGTCGGTCACCAAGATCATCAAGCCCTCGCCCACCGTGTATTCGGCGCTCTCCATGGCTGCCCTTGTTCTGTCCATGCTCGTCAAATTCTGGATGGCAGCGTTCAACCGCACGCTGGGCGATCGCATCGACTCCGAAACGCTCATCGCCACGGCGCAGGACTCCAAAAACGACGTCATCACCTCGGGCTCGGTCTTGGTGGCGGCGCTTATTTCGCAGACGACCGGCTTTGATCTCGATGGCTGGGCAGGCCTGGGTGTGGGCATCTTCATCTGCATCAGCGGCCTGGGCCTGGTGCGCGACGCCATCAGCCCGTTGCTGGGGCAAGCGCCCGACCCCAAGCTCGTCCAGGCAATCCGCGACAAGATCATGTCCTATCCGCAGGTCTTGGGCACACACGACCTCATGGTGCACGACTACGGCCCCGGTCGTCAGTTTGCCAGCGCCCACGTGGAGATGCCCGGCGAGGGCGACGCGTTTGAGCACCACGAGATTCTGGACACCATCGAGCACGACATCAAGCGCCAGATGGGCATTGGTATCACACTGCACTGCGACCCCATCGCGACAACCGGCGATGACTTGCGCGGCTGGGTCAAGCGCGGCGTCATGCAGATCGATCCCGCGCTCTCCATCCACGACCTGCACGAGCACGACGGGTTCGTTTCGTTTGACCTGGTGCGTCCCGACGGCTTTGACATATCCGACGAGGAGCTGCTGGGGCTCGTCACGCGCATCGTGCACGAGCGCCGACCCGATGCCTCATGCGTCGTCACCTTTGATTCGGGCTTTAGCTCGCCCGACCGTCCGGCCGAGCAACTGTAGCCTGCTTAACAGCTAGTTTCCCTGCGCGCCCGAGATGCCGTTTTGCAGCGCGTCCCAGGCATTGGTAGCCATATCGCCCAGATTCTGAGCAGTATCGCCGAGGTTTTGGGCTGTATCGCCCAGCTCTTGTGCCTTGTCTCCCAACTCCTGTGCCTTGTTGCTCAAATCCTCCAGCGTATTGGAGCTCGAGCTGTCGGTACCGCTTTGGCCGCCGGACGAGTTGCCATAGCTGTTCTTGTGCGTGAGCTGAATCTCCAGGTTGCCGTTGTCGTTATAGTAGGCATTCGTAACAACCCAGTTGGAATCGATGACGGGCGTTGAGCCATCATCGGTCAGGACCACGGCATTCGAAAGATCGGCGCCGCGCGACTTGAGGAGCTTCTTGGCGTTGGACCAGTACTGCCCCGGGATATCGCTCAGATCGACGGTACTAGACGAGGCGGACTCGGTTTGCTCGGCAGCGGTATCGGCCGTTGAACTCCCTCGCTTGTTGAGCATGCCCGACACGATGGCAAACACAACCGACAGCGCAAAGAAAATCGCCAGCACGATGAGGATCTTCTTGATCACGCTCGACGAACGCGACGGCTTCTTCTCCTCGTCCTCGCCATATTGCGGAATCGACTTGGGGTACTCGCGATACGGCTCGCGCGACTCGTAGCGAGGCTGCGCCGTGCGAGGCATATACGTCGTCTGCTGAGGCTGCGGAATGGGATTTTGCGGCAGGTCATCATAGGGATTCGGCGTCGAGGCAGCATAAGAATCCTGCGGCGCGTAATCAAACGGATCCGGAGCTGCGTTGCTATAGGGGCCTTGCGAAGATGCAGCGTAAGAATCCTGCGCCGTGTCGCCATAGCCCATAACCCGGGTGGGCTCGGCAGAAGGCTGCGTCGCGGCGGGGTCGGTATAACCGGGGTTGGGAACAACGCGAGTCGCATCGGCGCTATCGCCAGCCTGCGCGGAACCGTAGCCGCCCATCACGGTTGTCTTGTCCTGATCCATGCAACGATTCCTTTCCGTCGCGCGTGAGCCTCAAGTTATCCATGCATTCTACCCGCGCAAAAGCCTATGATGGGCAGAGTCCGTCGGTATCTACAAGACGTGCGCGGGTCTAAGGATCAAAAAAGCCCCGCCGGGCCTTGGTAGGCACGACGGGGCGGGCAAGCGGCTATGAGCAGCGGGCTTAGAACAGGCCGGTGATGTTGCCGTCGTTGTCGACGTCGATATTCTCGGCCGCGGGGACCTTGGGCAGGCCCGGCATGGTCAGAACACTGCCGGTCAGCGCGACCACAAAGTGGGCACCGGCGGAAACCTTGAGCTCGCGCACGGTGATGCGGAAGCCCTCGGGAGCGCCCAGCGCCTTAGCGTTGTCGCTAAAGCTGTACTGCGTCTTGGCCACGCATACCGGCAGGTTGCCAAAGCCGTTCTCGCGCAGCTCGGCAAGCTGACGCTTGGCGGCCGGCGTAAAGTCAACGCCGTCGGCGCGGTAAACCTTGGTGGCAACGGCCTCGAGGGCGTCGGCCACATCGGCGCCGTCCTCATAGGCAAACTTGAGCTCGCTCGGCTGCTCAATCAGACGCATGACCGCATCGGCCAGCTCGAGCGCGCCCTCGCCGCCCTTGGCCCAGACCTCGGACAGCTTAACGTTGACACCGAGCTTCTGGCACTCGGACTCGATGAGCTCGAGTTCGGCCTCGGTGTCCGTCGGGAAGCGGTTGATAGCGACCACGCAGGGCAGACCGTAGACATTCTGAATGTTGTCGACGTGACGCAGCAGGTTGGGCATGCCAGCCTTGAGTGCCTCGAGGTTCTCCTCGTTGAGGTCGGCCTTGGCGACACCGCCGTTGTACTTAAGCGCGCGGGCAGTGGCGACGACCACGACAGCGCTGGGGCGAACGCCCGTCATGCGGCACTTGATGTCAAGGAACTTCTCGGCACCCAGATCGGCACCGAAGCCGGCCTCGGTAATGGCGACATCGCCAAAGCGCATCGCCATACGCGTGGCCATGATAGAGTTGCAGCCGTGGGCAATGTTGGCGAAGGGACCGCCGTGGACAAACGCGGGCGTGCCCTCGAGCGTTTGCACCAGGTTGGGCTTGAGCGCGTCCTTAAGCAACGCGGCCATGGCACCCTGGGCCTTAAGGTCGCGGGCACGGACGGGCTCGCCGGCAAAGCTGTAGCCGACGACGATCTCACCCAAGCGTTCCTTGAGGTCGCTGATGCTCGTAGACAGGCACAGGATTGCCATGACCTCGGAGGCGACGGTGATATCGAAGCCGTCCTCGCGCGGCACGCCCTGGGCCTTGCCGCCAATGCCGTCGATAACGTGGCGCAGCTGACGGTCGTTCATATCGACAACGCGCTTCCAAGTGATGCGCTTAACGTCAATACCGAGCTGATTGCCCTGCTGGATGTGGTTATCAAGCATGGCGGCCAGCAGGTTGTTGGCAGCACCGATAGCGTGGAAGTCGCCGGTAAAGTGCAGGTTGATATCCTCCATGGGGATGACCTGAGCCCAACCGCCGCCGGCAGCACCGCCCTTCACGCCAAAGACGGGACCGAGCGAAGGCTCACGCAGGGCCACAGCGCTCTTGACGCCGCGACGGCGCAAACCATCGGCCAGACCGATAGTCGTGGTGGTCTTGCCCTCGCCGGCGGGCGTGGGATTGATAGCGGTCACGAGGACGAGCTTGGCCTGGTGATCGGTCGGCTCGTTGAGCAGTGAATAGTCAACCTTAGCCTTGTCGAAGCCATACGGAATCAGGTGCTTTACGTCGACGCCGGCGTTCTTAGCCACCTCGGTAATGGGCAGCGGCGTGACGGAACGTGCGATTTCGATGTCAGTAGGCATGGGCGGTCCTTTCGTTACCGAATGAGAAAAAGACCATTTCAGCATAGCACGGGCGCGCAATAGTAAAACACCCGTAACCGATGAATGGCGATATGTTTATCCAATGCTCAGCGATAGTCCAACAGCCCGCCAAAACAAAACGCCCTAAACGGTAGGTTCAATCCCCAGGTGCTCAAAGGTGCGGAGGGTTGCCTGACGGCCCTGCGGCGTACGAATCATCAATCCGCACTGCAGCAAATAGGGCTCATAGACATCCTCGAGCGTGCCCGGGTCCTCGCCCACCGCGCTGGCAAGGGTCGTAAGTCCCACGGCGCGACCGGAGAACGTCTTGGTGAGCGTCTCCAAAATGCGAATATCCATCCAGTCCAGACCGAGCTCGTCGATCTCGAAGAACTCGAGCGCCTGGCGACAGATATCGAGCTCGATGGGGCCGTTGCCGCGCACCTGTGCGTAATCGCGCACGCGCTTGAGCAGACGGTTGGCAAGACGTGGCGTGCCGCGCGAACGCGAGCCGATCTCGAGTGCACTGGGATGGTCGATCGTCACGCCCAGGATAGTCGCCGAGCGCGTCACAATCTGCGCGAGCTCCTCGACCGTGTAGTAATCCAGGCGATATGAAATGCCAAAGCGGTCGCGCAACGGGCCGGTCAACATGCCTGAGCGGGTCGTTGCCGCCACCAGCGTAAACTTGGGGATATCCAGGCGAATCGAGCGCGCCGCCGGACCCTTGCCAATCACGATATCGAGGGCAAAGTCCTCCATCGCGGGGTACAGGACCTCCTCGACCGAACGGTTGAGGCGGTGGATCTCGTCGATAAACAGCACATCGCCCGGCTGCAAGTTAGTAAGGATGGCCGCCAGGTCGCCCGTGCGCGCGATGGCAGGGCCACTCGTGGTCTTGATCTGAGCGCCCAGCTCGTTGGCGATAACGGTGGCCAGCGTGGTCTTGCCCAGGCCCGGAGGACCCGAGAAGATCACGTGGTCGAGCGTCTCGCCACGGCTCTGCGCCGCTTCGATCAACACGCGCAGGCTCTGCTTGATGTGCTCCTGGCCGCAGTAATCGTCCAGGCGCTGAGGGCGCAAAGTGCGGTCGACATCGAGATCCTCGGCCGTCAGCTCCGAGCCCACCATGCGCTCGCCGTGCGCCATGGATGCCGCCGGCGAGTTACCGGGCGTCGCCCACAAGTCCTGAGAGTCATCGGCTTCCCACATCACGCATCCATTCCGAGTCGCTTAAGCGCCGCGCCGAGCAGATCCTCGACACGCATATTCTGCCCATCATACCCGCTCAGGGCAACATCGGTCTCCTGCGGGCTAAAGCCCATGGAAAGGAGCGCCGCACGGGCATCATCGATCACCGAGGGAGCGGCAGCGGGCACGGGCATCGCAACCTGTCCGGGAATCACGTCGACCGGCACAAAGCCCTTATCCTTGGCAAAGGTGCTCTTGAGTTCCAGGATCAGGCGCTGAGCTGTCTTTTTGCCCACACCGGGTACCTTGGCCATGCCCTTGTCGTCCTCGGCCATCACCAGCGAATACAGCTGCCCCACGGTATAGGTGGAAAGCACGGCAAGCGCCAGGCGCGGGCCAACGCCCGAAACGGACACGAGCCGGTCGAACATCATGCGCTCATCCTTTGAGGAAAAACCGAAAAGTGTCATGGCGTCCTCGCGCACCTGCATACGCGTGTAGAGGCAGACCTCGCCACCGGGCGTCGGCAACGTGGCCGCAGTGCTGCCCGAGATGCCGAGCTCAAAGCCAACGCCCGACACATCGACGACAGCAGAGCTCATCGTGGCCTCGACAAGCGTTCCGTGGAGCTGGGAAATCATCAGTATCCGGTTCCTCTCTGTTGATAGAACTCGCCACCGGTGAGGGCGCGGGTGCGGCTGAGGTTTACGTGGCAGATGGCGCAGGCCAGGGCATCGGCGGCATGGTCGGGATGCGGGTCGTGATCGAGCTGTGTGAGTGTGCGTACCATGTAGGCGACCTGCCGCTTGTCCGCGGCGCCAGTGCCCACCACAGCCTGTTTGATCTGCATGGGCGTGTACTCGCCAATCTCGAGCGCGCATTCCGAAAGTGCGACGAGTGCAGCACCGCGGGCATGCGCCGTGGGGATGGCCGAACGAACGTTGGCGCCAAAGTAGATGCTCTCGACAGCAGCCGTGTCGGGTCGATAACGCTCAACGACATCCTTAAGGTCATGGGCGATATGCGACAGGCGCACCGCGAGCGGACTTCCGGCACTGGTCTCGATGCAGCCATAGGCACGGCAGCGAACCTCGCCACGCCGCTCCTCGATAATCCCCCAACCCGTATGAGCCAAACCGGGGTCAATGCCCAAGATAACCAAGCCGACCTCCCCTCGCCACCAGCACAGCGCAAGACAAGGCCCCGCGCATCATTCACGAACGTCTGTTCTAGAATAACACAACGCTAGCCCTATAAGTCAGCCGAGATCGAATTGTAGGTTGAGTATACGCAAGCGAGCGCCCGCCAGAGCGAGCAAGGTGCCTTGAAAGAGGAGGGCATTGACCTGGCGGTCATGTCCGACGATTGAAAGGCAGATTGCCGCTCTGGCGGGCGCGCAGCGACCTAGTTCTGAGAGAAGAACGGAAATTGTCGGGGATCAACCGGCGGATGCGGCATCGGGCCACCCTGGGGCCCACCCTGCGGGCCACCCTGGCCGCCCATCATCTTATCGATGGCGTCCTGAACCTCGCCCTCGAACTTTTTCATTCCCTCGTGTAAACGACGCTGACCGTCCTCAGAGCGCAGCTCCTCCATTTGCTCGGGCGAAATACCCAGTAGCTCGCCCAGCACGCCCATCATCTCGTTTCGCACGCGCTCGCTCGTATCCTCGTCAGCAAAACGGCGCACCTCGGCGCGCGCCAGCGAATCGACCGTCATACGCTCCTTGCCGTTAAGCCCCAGGTCGGACCACGCGAGCATATACGGCCAGGCACGCTCGGCAAACGAACGGGCCGAGACGATCGGCGCCATCGGCAACATGCGGCGGGCAGCCTCACCCTGTCGAACGAGCATCAGCAGCAGCGAGCAGGCCTCAGGCTTGCCAGCGGCCATCGGGATGTCGTCGAAAGATCGATTGCGGTCCACGTGCGCCTCGAGCGCGCCATCGACCTCACCCGGCTCAAGCCCGCCGAGCAGCTGTGCCGCACGGTCGAGCATATCGACCGGACCGTCGAGCGTCGAGAGCGCCTGCGCCAGCACGCGCTCCATACAATCTTCCACTGCGTTGAGCGTCACGAGCTCTTGGGGCACCACGGCAGACGTGCGGTTGCGCACACGCGCCACAAACTCAAGCGTCGACAGGTACACATCGCCAAAGGGCGCAAAGTCGCCCTGGTAGCCGCCGCAAAGCGCCGGCGCCGCCAGCGCGTACTCGGTTTTGGACAGCGGGCTCAGCGCCATCGCACCCAGCTCGAGCGCCGTATCCTCCAGCATCAGGCCCAGCGTGCGCGAGCGCAGGCGCTCGGCATCGCCCGCCGACACGTCGCGATCGAGCACGCGCGCCGCATCCGGTGCATCGCGCTCGACGGTGCGAATGTGCAGACGCTCGGCGATGGCGCGGACGGCGGCACAGCGGGCAGCCTCGGCTTCTTCCTGCGCCGGCGTAAAGATACGGTTGCGCCCCAGCACCAGGCCAATCACATTGCGCGGGCCCAGAGCGTCGACGGCCAGCGCCGCCAGCAGGGACGACGGCAAGTCACCCTCGAGTGCCACCACAGCACGCGACGCACCGTGGGCTCGGGCGTTGTCGCGCACGGCGAGCACCAGCGCCTGCCACAGCCACTCCTCGGAACGGAACTCGGGCAGTTCGTGATCCTCCAGGGCATCGAGCATCACGCCGCGCTGAATCTCCTGAACCAGCAGGCTCTCCTCAAAGCACGGCGCCTGGGCCACCACGCGACCGCAGTCGTCGAGCACAAACGAACCGCCGGTATACACCGACTCGTCATAGGCACCGACCGGCGCCATGCAGGCAAACCACACGCTGCGCTTGGATGCGATCTTGCGGTAGGCGCCGCTGCGAACGGCAGCAATGGCGGCAGTCTCGCGGTCGGTCATGTCAAACGCGTTGAATTGGAAATACGCAATGAGGTCAACACCGGTCGGCAGCATCTCGAGTTCGCGGTCCAAGTCGAAGATCACGGCGATACGCACGCCGTCCACGTCAAACACCGGCGGTGCCCAACGCGTGTCGTTGTTCTCGCCACGCTGCAGGGCGATGCTCGAACGCGCCGGCACCACATGACCGTCCTTGAGCATCATGTAGTCGAGCAGCGGCTGGCCCTCAAACGAAACCGCCGCGGGCACGATGCAGATCATGTCAAGCTCCTGGATACGCTCGGCGACACCAGTCAAACCGGCAAGCACGTCGTGCTCAAAGTCGGCAGCGCCCACCAGGCCACCGGGCATGGCGCCCATAAAGAGCGGAGCCGGAACGCACAGCACGCGCGCCCCGCGCTCGTGGGCCAGACGAGCCTGGTCCTCGATGCGGCCGCAAATGCCCTCAATATCACCCAGGCGCATATCGATCTGTGCAAGCGCGAGCTTCATGGCCCAGCCCTTTCCGTCGTAAACCATCGAAATCGTAGTAAAAGCGCCGGCCGCATAATGCAGCCGGCGCTTGCATGTGCATATGCTAGCTATGATACCCCGAGCGGGGGCGCGCTCCTAGAATGTCGCGGACCACAGCCCGTGCAGGTTGCAGTAGGCATAGACGGTACCGGTCTTGGAGCCGCCCGCGAAAAACGTCGCGGGTTTCATGCCGGGCTCAAGGTAATGAACCTCTAAGCGGCCCTCGGCCTCAAGCGCAATCCACTCAATGTAGTGTTCGGGCAGGCTGGGGTGCTCGACCGAGCCAACGCGTGCACGAATCACGTGACCGTCGCGCTCGGTCTCGACAACAGGCACGTGCTTCTCGTGCGCCGCGTCCTCAGTGTTTGCGGTCAGTTCCGTGCAACCGGCAGGGGTCGCAACGTCGTCGCCAAGGGCAGCGATGAGCTTACCGTCGGGGTCCTTAAAGAATTTCGCCATGATGTTCTCCTTTGCTGATGTGCCAATGTTCTTGATGGTTCTTATGCCCAAAGGCAGACAAACCATCCACGGCATTGCAAATGAACACATAACGGATCAGGCAAGCGGTCGGGCCAAAATGCGTCGACCGTCCTGCCCACTCCAGCAGTCCCACCCCGCGCGCGGCTAGCGCCCGTCGCCGCCGAGAAGCGCCAGAACATCCTCGCGCGTGAACAGTGCCGACGAGATGCCGTCGCCGCCGAGTACGCTGTTGACCAGGTCGCGCTTGGACTCCTGCATCTGCATAATGCGTTCCTCGATCGTGTCCTTGGCGATGAGCTTGTACACGGTCACGGTATGCTGCTGGCCAATACGGTGTGCACGATCAGTTGCTTGGTCCTGCGCCGCCACGTTCCACCACGGGTCGTAGTGGATGACCACGTCGGCAGCCGTCAAGTTAAGGCCCACGCCGCCCGCCTTGAGCGAAATCAAAAAGACCGGAACCTCGCCCGCTTGGAACTGCGCGACCATCTTGGCGCGGCTCTCCTTAGACGAAGCGCCCGTGAGCTTAAGGAAGGCGATGTCCTCCTTGGCCAGGCGCTTACCGATAATATCGAGCATACCCGTAAACTGGCTGAACAACAGGATGCGATGTCCGCCGTCGAGTGCGCCGTGCACGAGCTCCATGCACGTATCGAGTTTGGCGCTCCCCGCCTTGTAATCCTCGTAGTGCAGACGCGGGTCGCAGCAGATCTGGCGCAGCTTGGTGAGCTCGGCGAGCACCTTGAGCTTGTCCTTCTTAAACTCGGATGCCTCGCGATGCTGCACCTGTTGGGCGATGCGGTCCTGGTTGGCCAGGTAGAGTTTGCGCTGCTCGCCGGTGAGCTGCGCCATGACCGTATCCTCGATCTTCTCGGGCAGGTCGGCCACCACGTCTTCCTTGACACGGCGCAACACAAACGGCGACACGAGCGCTTGCAGGCGAGCGGCACTGTCGCCCTCGGCATGCTCGACCGGGCTTTCGAAGCGCTTGGCAAACGACTCGCGCGTGCCGAGCAGGCCCGGCATTAAAAAGTCGAAGATGCTCCAGAGCTCGGATAGGCGGTTTTCGATGGGCGTGCCCGTCAGGGCAAAGCGCACGCCGGCAGGCAGGCGCTTTGCGGCGCGCGCCACCTGGGTGAGCGGGTTTTTAATGTACTGGGCCTCATCGAGCACCACGCGGGCAAAGTCCCGCTCGGCATACTCGTCGATATCGCGGCGCATGAGGTCATACGACGTCACGACCACGTTATGCTCGTCGGCGCCTGCTATCTGCACGCGGCGTTGAGCCTTGGCGCCCACGATGGCGCACACATCCAGCGAGGGCGCAAAGCGCTCCAGCTCGGCAGTCCAGTTGTACACGAGTGAGGCCGGGCATACCACGAGCGTGGGCTTGTTGTCCCCCGCCTCCACGCGCACCAGGATATGCGCGATCATCTGGAGCGTTTTGCCCAGGCCCATATCGTCGGCCAAGATACCGCCGAGGCCCAGATGCTCAAGCGAGCCGAGCCACTGGTAGCCGTCGACCTGGTAGCCACGCAGCGTGGCCTTGAGCGAGGCGGGTACCGTAAAGTCCATCTTGCCGAGCGTGTCCAGGCGCTCGACGGTACGGCGGAACGCAGCGTCGCGATCGGCCTCGAGCGCGGGCGTGCGCGCGAGCATGCTATCGACGAACAGGGTGCTCGATGCGGAAAGCGACACGCCGTCGAGCAGGTCGACGGCATCGACGCCCAGGTCCTTGGCGAGGCCAAACGCGGCTCGAGCGCCCTCGTCCAGGCGAATGATGTCGCCGGACGTAAGGCGCGCAAACGTTTGATGGCGCTTGTAGGAGTCGAGGTAGATGGCAAGATCTGCCGCCGAAAGACCGCTCGCGCCCAGTTCAACATCGAGCAGGTTGCTCTTGACGGTGGCACGCACCGAAAGCTTGGGCGCAGGGCGCACCGAGATCTGGCGTAGGTGGTCGCTGAGCATGACCTCGCCCAGCTCGGACAGGGCAGACAGGCCCTCGGTCAGCAAGCAGAACAGGCTCTCGTCGTCGCGCTCCTCAAACGCCAGGCCGCCCTCGTAAAAGTCGAAATACAGGGCCGCCGTGTCCATAACGCGAAACTCTGCTATCTCGTCGCGCGGCGGCACGCCGGGGCGCTGTTCTTCGAAGGGGCTTCCCGGAGCACCCAGGCTAAAGAGATCTGCCGACCAGTCGCCGTAGGAAACCGTAATCTTGCAGGTCACGAGCCCGTCGTCGACACCGATTGCCATGGCAAAGCTCGGCTCGGGCGCCACGGTGTCGAGCACGGCGGGCGCGGTAAGGTCGGTGTAGTCGCGCAAAATGGGCAGCGCCATACGACAGAACTCCCCCACCTGGTCGACAGCGATATGGATCGGCGTGCGACAGGGCAGTAAGCGCGATAGGAACGGCGCCGCATGCTGGGCAAACGCTACATCGGCGCGGCGCGCACGGCGGGTGTCGACCAGATAGGCAACGTCGCCCGAAGCAAAGCAGTATGCATCGGCCGGCAGGCGTAGATCGTAGCTGCCGCCAGCCGCCGGCGCGATTTTGGCGGCAAGGAGCGGTGGGCGCTTAGACAGAGCCTCGTCCTCCCCTTCCGGAGGCATCTCAACCGCCACGTCATAGGTGCGATGCGTCGTCGTCCCCCGCGACCAGGCGGGCTCAAAGGAGATGGTCTGGCCACGCAGCAGGTCCAGCACATATACGATGCTATGCTCGGACAGCGGCAACTGACGCTCGGCGACAAAACCGCTGCGGGCAAAGTCGTACGACGCCGAACGCGAGCTTGTGATGTCATCGAGATAGGCAACTGTCGTCACAACAAGGTTGAGCAGCTTTGTCGACACGTCCTCGAAGGCTTCGGGCGTATGGACAAACGTGAGCTTCTTGCCGTACGAGAAGGTGCCGCCTCGGACATAGGCGTCGGCCATGCCGTCGATATCCTTGACCACGTAGGAGACCGATCCACAACGAATGCGAAGCTCGAGCGCCCAGCTAAAGCGGTCGGCAAACAGTGGATTGTAGTACGGCACCAACGAGGGCTCCAACACCGCCTTGGGGGCATCGGGATCCACACTGCCAGCGAGCTTGCGGCGCATGCTCGCCAGCTCATCCATGCGTGCGTCCGAAAGATCGGAGAGCGCCGCCATGAGGCTGGGACTCGTGGGGACGGGCGCCGGAAAGGGAAAGTTGGGATTGACGGCCGGCGCTTTGAGCGCGGTGCGCGCGGGCTGTTTCGGCTGCGCCGTAAACGTGCGGACCGGCGTGCGCAAACCTTCGACGGGCTCGGCGCCGCTGGCATCCAAATACGCCAGAGCCGTGGCAATAGCGTGCTTGCACATACCGGGGTAACGATAGGCGGCGGGGCAATCGCAGTCGTAGTCGATCACCTCGTGCTCGTCCATGTCGAGCGCCACGTGCGTCTTGTACAGGTCGCCGCGCGAACCGCGCACCGAGCCCTCAACCGTCACGTTTTTGGAGAAGCGCGAGCCGCTGTCCTCGATCGACAGCACGGCGCCGTTGAGCATGAGCGAACGCCCCTTCATAAAGGTGCCGCTCAACGCCGCCTCTTTGCGAAGCGCCTGCACAAACGTCCCCTGCGCCATCACTTCCTCCAATCTCACCCGGGGTAGCTAATTTGGGACGGGGCTATTTTAGCTACCCCCATATGTCGGTTGAGATGTATTCCGACCTCGACTCATTCGCCGTCAGTCAAAGGGTAGCTAAAAAAGCCCCGTCCCAAATTAGCTACCCCTCAGCAACGCCGTCCCTAGATCACCGTCACTCTGCCTTGGTTGCCCACGATGGCCTTTGCCTCTGCCAACAGCGGAATCGAGCGCGCGTTGACCTTCGCCGGCACCTCGGCACGTAGCACGCGCCCGTCCACCTGCTCGATAAAGATCTCCACACGGTCGCCACCCGGATTGGTGGTGAACACCGTGGCAAGACGCGCCATATTGCCCTGGCTAAAGCGGCTGTTGGGCACCATGACCTCAAACACCTTGGGCTTGTTGTTCTCCTCGTTGAGCTCGAGCGGCACAATCTCCTGCGCGATGATCTGGTCGCCGCGGTCCGAGCGCTCGAGCTTGCCCTTAATGCGCACAAACGCATCGGACAGCTGTGCACCGGTCTCGGGATCGACCTCGCCGTACAGGTACCCCTCGGCCTCCTTGTAGGTCTTGGGGAACACGACGACGGTGGCCTCGCCTTCCATGTCCTCGAGCTGCACGATGCCCATGGGGTCGCCGTTTTTGGTCACGCGCTTGGACACACTCGAGACCATACCGGCCCACCACAGCGCCTTACCCTCGGGAATCTCCTGATTGATGGTGCCGCCCGTAGGATTCTGAACTTCGTAGCCGGTGTCGATCTGCGAGAACGAAAAGTCGCGCGCCTTGGCTAGCGCATACTCAAACGGGCGCAGCGGGTGGTCCGAGACATAGATGCCCAGAACCTCTTTCTCCTGGCTCAGTTTAAGGTGGCGGTCCCACTCCTGGCCATCCGGATCGGGCACGCTGACCTCAAAGCCCGAGCCCTCAACGTCGCCAAACATGTCGAAGAACGACGTCTGGCCGCTCGCACGATCCTTCTGGCGCTTTACGGCGGCATCGATGATGTTCTCGGGGTTGTTCTTATCCACAAAGTGCATCATCTGGCGACGCGGATACCCCGTGGAGTCGAAGGCGCCTGCCTTGATCAGCGATTCGATCACGCGACGGTTGGCCTGGCTCGAGTCCACACGCTCGACAAAGTCATGCAACGTCTTAAACGGGCCGCCCGCCTCGCGCTCGGCGATAATCGCCTGCGCCACGCCGGTGCCCACGCCGCGGATGCCGGCCAGACCAAAGCGCACGCCTTCCTTGGTAGCCGTGAACTCGGTGCCGGACTCATTGACATCTGGCGAAAGCACGGGGATACCGTCGTGACGGCATGCCGAGACGTAGTGCACGATCTTATCGGTCTTGCCCGTATAGGACGTCAGAACGGCCGCCATGTACTCGTGCGGATAGTGCGCCTTGAGCCACGCCGTCTGCATAACCAAAATGGCGTAGCCGGCGGAGTGCGACTTGTTGAAGGCGTAGGACGCGAACTCAAGAACATCGTCCCAAATCTTCTGGGCGACCTCGCGCGTGTAGTTGTTCTTGATAGCGCCGTTCATCCAGTGGTCGTAGGTGGTCTCGTCCGAGCCATCCTCCCAGTGGAGCACCGTCGAGGTGAGCAGCTTAATCTTCTTCTTAGCCACGGGCTTACGGATACGCGAGTCCGATTCGCCCTTGGAGAAGCCGCACATCTCGACGGAGATGAGCATAACCTGCTCCTGGTAGACCATGGTGCCGTAGGTTTCGCCCAGGATGTCGTCCAGACGGTCGTCGTAGGAGACGGCCGGCTCCTTGCCGTTCATACGGTTGATGTAGGACGAAACCATGCCGGCGCCCAGCGGGCCCGGGCGGTACAGAGCGATCAATGCTACGACGTGCTTGTACTCGGTGGGCTTCATGTTCTTGATCGTGGCCGTCATGCCGGCGGACTCGACCTGGAAGACGCCGGCGGTGTGGCCGGAACCCATGAGCTTAAAGATCTCGGGATCGTCAAAGGGAATATCTTCCTCTTTGATGTCGATGCCGAAGTTCTTTTTGATGTTGGCCTTTGCCTTGGAGATAACCGTCAGCGTACGCAGGCCCAGGAAGTCCATCTTGAGCAGGCCCATGTCGGCAACGGTATGGCCCTCGTACTGGGTAATCTCGACGCCGCCCTTGGTGTCGAGCTTGGTGGGCACGTGCTCGTTGACGGGGTCGCGGCAGATCAGAACGGCGCACGCGTGCACGCCCTCGCCACGGGTGAGGCCCTCGATCGAGAGCGCCGTGTCGATGATGCGGCGGGCGTCGTCGTCCTTTTTATAGGCCTCGGCAAAATCTGGGTTAAACAGATCCTCTTTGCCGGGTTGTTTTTCGAGTACCTGCTTGAGCTTGACCTTGGGGTCGCTCGAGACCATCTTGGACAGGCGCTGGCCCATGTAGACCGGGTAGTCCAAGACGCGCGCGGCGTCGTTGATGGCCTGCTTGGCCTTGATGGTCGAGTAGGTGATGACGTGGGTGACCTTCTCGGGGCCGTAGAGCTGGCGAACGTGCTCCACGACCTCGAGGCGCCGCTCGTCGTCGAAGTCCATATCGATATCGGGCATCTCGGTACGCTGCGGAGACAGGAACCTCTCGAACATCAGGCCGTTTTCGAGCGGGTCGAACGCGGTGATGTTCATGGCATAGGCGACGATAGCGCCGGCTGCCGAGCCACGGCCGGGACCGACGCCGATGCCGTTATCCTTGGCCCATTGCACATACTCGGCAACGATCAAGAAGTAGGCGGCAAAACCCTTGTCGCAAATGACCTTGTATTCGTACTCAAAGCGCTCTTTGATGTTGACGCCGCCGATCTCGCGCGTGGCCCAGTCGTCACCGTAGTGCTGGCGCAGGCCCTTCTCGCACTCGCGGCGGAACTGGCTCTCGTGCGTCTCGCCGGGGTCGAGCAACGGAAAGCGCGGCAGGATGATGGAGTCCCAGTCCAGCTCAACGTAGCACTTGTCGGCGATCTCGAGCGTGTTGTCGCAGGCCTCGGGGCAATACGGGAACATCGCCCGCATCTCCTCCTCGGTCTTCATGTAAAACTCCGAGCCGGTCATGCGCATGCGGTTGGGGTCGTCGACCTTGGCGTTCATGCCAATGCACATGATGACGTCCTGCACGGGCGCATCCTCGCGGCACAGGTAGTGGAAGTCGTTGGTAGCGATAACCTTGACGCCCACCTGCTTGGCGATATCGATGAGCTTACGGTCCATCTGCTCGTCGGTCAGGCCGTTGTCGGTGGTGATGCCGTGTTCCTGGATCTCGATGTAAAAGTCGCCGGGGTCGAAGGTGTCACGGAAGGTCTCGGCCCACTTGATGGCGCCCTCCGTGTCACCGCGGTCGATGTATTTGGGGATGATGCCCGCGATGCAGGCACTCGTGCAGATCATGCCCTTGGCGTGGCGGCGCAGGTTGTCGAGCGTCACACGCGGCTTGTAGTAAAAGCCTTGCACGGCAGCCTCGGAAACCGTCTGCATCAGGTTGACGTAGCCCTCCTGGTCCTTGGCCAGAAGAATCATGTGGTAGAGCTCGGGCTTATGGTCGCGGGCAAGGGTCTCGTCCGGCGTAAAGTAGACCTCGCAGCCAAAGATGGGTTTGATGACCAGGGGCGGCTTGAGCTCGTCGATGTTGCCCTTCTCGTCCCACATGGCCATGTCCTTCACATACTGGGCATGCTCGCGCGGGTTTGCCTCGGGATCGGGCTCCACCAGCTCGTCGCGGCGGTCCTTTTCCAAGAAGGCCTTGTCGTGGCTCCAGGTTTTGTACTCGGGCGTGTTGTGGTTGACGGCGTCGCAGGCCAGCGCCAGGTCGGGCACGCCATACATGTAGCCGTGGTCGGTAATGGCCACGGCGGGCATGCCCAGCTCTACGGCACGGTTGACCATATCCTGGATACGGGTTGCGCCGTCGAGCATGGAAAAAACAGTGTGATTGTGCAGATGGACGAATGCCATGTGATGAGCTCCGATGCGGGTTCGTGTTCTGACTGAACGATTTTACCCCACGGCACGGACAGCACCCGAACCTAGCCAAACCAACACGGCTCCTCTTGAGTTGCGGTGGAATAGTTCCCGTTTGGGCCACCTGGGCCGCAATACAGGAACTATTCCACCGCAAGTTATCTGAGGGCTAAAGGTTGTAGATGACTACTTGAGGTTCGGCGGGTTCGACGAAGATGGTTGGATCCGGCTGCTCCACGCGGACGAACTTGACGGTCACGGCCTCAAAGCCCGCCTTGTGTAGAACATCAGCGTAGACGCGCGCCTGCAGGGCGTGCTTCTCCTGCAGCTGTTCCGGCGTCTCATCCGGCGTGCCGCCCGTCTTGTAGTCGATGACCAGTGCGCGTGACGAATCCGCCGGGTCGGTCGCCAGTGCATCGATGGCTCCCTCGGCATAGGCACCGTAGCGAGCGATGTCCTCATCCTCGCAGCCCAGCGAAAAGAACGGCACCTCGGCGCGAACGCACGGCCACGCGAGTAGGTCGGCACGAACAGCCGACTTGAGCCAGCGGTCCAGGGCAACGTCGAAGCGCTCGCGCTGCTCCGGCGTCAGGCGCCACAGGCGCGCCAGCGCATCGGCACGCTCAGCGGGCAGCGCATCGGCACCCATCTCGATCAGCCACTGGCAGGCGGCATGGAACGCCGAGCCCAGTGCCATGGGGTTGCCGGCAGGCTCAACGGCGGCCACGTCTGCATCCGTCATCTCCGAGCCATCCGACTCGGCATCATCGCCAGCCTCGTCCATGGGCACGCGCGTCTCGGCGGCACGGTCCTCGGCCTCGGCATGCAGCGCCGCGGCGATTGACGAGTAGCTATACGAGTCACGCATCGGATACGGACAGATGCCCATGCGCACACCCACTGCCTGGGGATACACAAGCTCAAACGAATCGGGCTTGGGGTCGGCAGGACCGGGGACGATTGTACTGGCCGAATCGTCGGCAGCATCTGTATCGACATCGCCACGAACAAGCCCACCCTCGGCATCCAGCGAAGCGTTGGCCTCAAACGCCCGCTCGCCAAAGGTAAAGTCCGCGAGCGAAATGAGCTCGTAGTCGCCCGGCTGGGAGTTGTCGAACACCAGGTGGTCGGCATCGAGCTGCGGCATATCCAGAGCGTCGGTCGGCAAAATACGGCGCAGCACGTCGTAGGTCAGATCGGTCTCGACGTCGAAGGCCGGCGCACACAGCTTGCCACGGCTCACGCCGGCATCCATCGCCAAGATCACCAGCTCGCGCGCACGCGTCATGGCAACATAGAGCAAGCGGGCCCGCTCCTCGAGCGAAAGCCGCAGATCGTCGTTGCGCAGGCGAGCAAATGCCTCGGCGGGAGAACCCGTCGCGCAGACGTCCTCCATGAGCTCCGGCGGCAGCCACAGCGACGTGCCCTTGCCCTTAAACGCATGCTCAAACTGCTTTTTGACGTCGTCGCCCTTCACAAAGGTACCGTCGGCGAGCTTAACGCCGTCGAAGCGTGCCGGCAGCGCTACGACCTGCGCTCCACCCTCGACGCGACCCATCTGTGCCGCGCCCGAGGACTTACGCACGCCAAAGCACTCGGCGACCGCCACGACCGGATATTCCAGACCCTTGGAGGCGTGCACCGTCATGATGCGCACCGCGCCGTCGCCCTCCTCGTTGAGGGCACCCGGGGCTTCCTTGCCCGCCAAGAAGCGGTCGAAGGCCAGCGCGATGGAACGCGGCGAGTTGCCGAGCTCGGCCTCCGCCTCGGCCACGGCGTCGAGCGCCTTGAGCACGTTGGCGGCAATGGCCTTGCCCTCGGGACCACGCTGTGCCAGACGCACAAACCAGCCGGAGGCGTTGACCACGTCGCGCGCGATGGCGGCGAACGAATCGCGGCCCACGCGACGAAGCGCATAGCGCAACACCTCGCGGGCGCGCGTCACGAGCGGCAGATCTTGCAGGCCCGGCACGTCGAAATCACTCATGATGCCCACGTCGATATTCCGGCGCGAGGTCTCCCCCGTCTCGCTATCGAGCTTGGTCGCCAGCGCCAGGAACTCCTGGGCGCCGAGCGCAAACATCGGCGATGCCAGCAGCGGCATAAGGCCCTGCGCCGTATCGGCCGGATTGGCGAGTGCACAAACCAGGGCGCGCACCATCTGCACCTCGGCGGCCTGCGCAAAGACCGAGCCGCCCGCGATGACGCAATCGAGCCCTTGGTCGCGGAAGGCTTGCGCATAGACATCGGCGTTGGTCATGCGGCCCAGCAGCAGCACCATGCCGCCCTGGGGCTGGCCGGCATCGGCAAGCGCGCGGAACCGCTCCGCGATCGCGCGGGCCTTGGCCTGCGTGCGCTCCTGCGTGCTGCCGCCGGCAACAAAGAGGGCCTGGCGACGCGAGGCGTCTGCCACCAGCGTGTCCTTGCGGCCGTCGCTCGCCTCAAGATCCAAAAAGCCCTGCATCAGGCCGCCGTCATCGCCGTCGAAGACGCGCGCCACGTAACGCAGCACCTCGTCATGGCTGCGGAAGTTGCGCACGAGCTTGACGAGCTCGCCGGCAGGGGCGTCGGCCACGGCAGTCGCCTCGGGCGCGGCAGACGAGCCCACCTTGCGCTCCTGGCGACGGAACACCTCGACCTCGGCGCCGCGGAAGCGATAGATGGACTGTTGCGCATCGCCCACGGTGCACAGCGCGCGCTCCCCCGCACCCGTCAGGTAACGGATCAGATCGACCTGCATCTGGTCGGTATCCTGGAACTCGTCGATCATGACCATCTTAAAGCGGCCCTCGTACGCAGCACGGATGGCAGGGTAATCGCGCAGGGCCTCGTAGGCCATACGCAGCAGGTCGTTGTTATCGAGGGCGGACTGGGCAGCCTTCAGCGCGCGATACTCGGCCTCGACGGAACGGGCCAGGCCCACCAGCGCATCGAGCGCCGGGCCGCCGCAGGCAAGCACGATATTGACAAACGCATCGGCGGCCTCGGCCTTGAGCAGCTCGACCTGCTCCTTGGGGAATGCCTTGCTCGCGCGCGGCATGGTGCATGACATCATGAGTCGCGCCGCATCGACCATGGTCTTGTCGCTCGCCTCGAACGCGTCGATGGCATCGAGCGCCGCCTGTGCCTTCTCGGTCGAGGCCTTGCTTGCGCCCAGCGCCGCGCGATAGGCATCGGCGAGTGCCGAGGTATCGGCCTGGCCGCGCGCCACGCGCACGTCGTCCATACCGCCCGGCAACTGGCTCGACAGCTCCAGCAGGTCGCGCACCAGGCCCTTGATGGTCGTGCCTGCGCCAAAGGAACCGCCCTCACCCGCCATGGGATACCAGGCGTAGAGGGCCTTGAGCGATGCCGCGAGCTCGGGGGCGGCATCGGGTGCCGTCGCGCGACCCAGCACATGCTCAACAGCCTGATCCATGAGCTCGTCGGTATCGGTGAGCACCGTGAACTCGGGGTCGATGCCCAGCTCCAGCGCGTGCGCGCGCAGGATACGCGAGCACATGCCGTGAATGGTCGAGATCCACGCGTCGTCGACGGTCAATGCTTCCTCGTCCATGCCCTCGTCGATAAGCGCACGGCGCACGCGGTCGCGAATCTCGGCCGCGGCATCCTTGGTAAAGGTGATGGCGAGCACCTGGTCCAGATGCTCGACGAACGGACCGGATTCGGGCGAGAGCGCGTAGACGATGCGGCGCGTGAGGGTAAAGGTCTTGCCCGAACCGGCGCCCGCCGAGACAAACAGCGGACGGTCGAGCGTCTTGACGATCTGCAGCTGTTGCGGCATCAAGGTCGAAAGATCCATGGTCTACACATCCCTCCTTACAAACGTACCTTCGTGGTTATACGAGCAGCGGCCATGCGCGGCCTGCGTCGACGCCGGGTCGGCAGCAGCGACATTGCCCGCCTCGAGTTCGCGCAAGCGCTCGGCGATGCCGGCCTCCACGCGATCGAGCAGCGCATCGAAGTCCATGTTGCCGCCCTCACCGGGAAAGCCCTTCTTAAGCCCCGGGATGCGGCCGTCGCCACGCTCCTCCTCGAGCAGTTCGGCACTCGCGGCGCCTCGCAGCGCCGGTTTGCCGCCCTTGGTCGAAAAATAGAGCGCCGCACGGGTATCCAGATCCAGCGCCCGGCGCATGGCCTGCGCATAGATAAGCGTCTGGGTATGGGGCGGCAGCCACCGCGGATCGTCGATGGGCGCCGTGCCCGATTCCTCGTCGCGCACCGTGGGGTCGGCGAGTTTAAACTCCTCAACGCCCGTGCGATGCTTGTAGTCGATCACGACGGCGCGGTTCTCGGCATCCACGTCCACACGGTCGATGCGCCCACCGAGCGGCCAGCCGGCATACTCAACGTTAAGATCGTTAAAGGCAAACTCCAGGTAGCGCGGAGCAAAAGGCGTCAGCGCCTCGGCTTCATAGGCAAGCACACCCTCCAGCTGCGGCAGAATCTCGGCCACCTGGCGCTCCTCTACCGGAGAGAGCGGCACGAGCGGGCCCTCGTTGCCACGCTTGGAGGCATGCTCGACCAAGGTCTCGTCAAAGACCTCGCGCAGCAGCTCCTGAGCACGCGGCAGGTTCTCGGGTGTCACGCGTTCCATGCCCTCCTGGGGCAGACGGGCGTGCAGGTGTTCCAGCACGTCGTGGACAAAGTTGCCCTTCTCCATATTGCCAAAGCCGGCGTCGATCGACTGGGGTTTCACGCGGTACGAGACGAACCAGCATAGCGGGCAGGTCGAATAGGCCTCGATCTGCGAGGCAGACGTCAGGCGCGGCACCAGCGGCGCATCCTCGCCCTCGCCATCGCGACGGCGCAGGACCAGATACGGAATGGCTTCATCGCTCAGATGCTGAGGAGCTTCGCAGGTCACGCGCTCGCGCCTAAGACCTTCGCCTGCCGCGGGATCAAAATCGGCGACGATACCGCCCTCGCCCACGCACGCAACCTTGACGGCGCCAGCGGCCTCGGCATGCGCCCGCAGCTCGGTCCATACGGCTGCCGGGTAGCACTCGCGCGCCTGGCGATCGTGCGTCACGCGGGCGAGCGCGACCGGACCGCTCGCCGCCTGCATTGCACGGCCAAAGCGCACGCGCAGCAGAGCGGCGGGCTCCAAAGACACGCCGTCGCGGCGCAGCTCGGCCGTCAACGTGGCAAGCGGGCCCTCTTCGTGCGAAAGCGGGTAGCTGTCCAGGTCGACATCGGCAAACAGCACGGCATCGTAGTCGCCGGGACGCAGGACCGACGCATCGGCAAGCGACGCGAAGCGTACTTGCGCCCGTGGCGTGCGATCGACCTCGTAGGTCGCGTAATCGTAAGCGGTACTGCGCTTGTCCACCTTAGTTCGAACGCCGTCGAGAACCGGTACGGTCGCGGCCTGCGACACGTCGAGCGCGCGAGCATCGTTCATAAGGATGTCGATGGCATGGCGCAGCAAAGCCGTCTCTGCCTGACGACGGGCTTGGCCGTCAAGGCCTCCAAGGGCGCGATCGGGCAACGCCTCGGCGACGGCGAGCATGGCCTTGAGCGCCGTCACGGGTTTGTCGCGCCACAGCGCCTGAAACACGTCCGAGACCACGCACGGCACGTTCTTAAACCAGTTGACGTCGCTGGCGGCCTTGCGGGCGCCCCTCACCTGGCCCTGCACGCTCTGCAGCAGGCTCTTGACGCCCGCAGTGGTCTTGTTGCGCGACAGGCGCATGTTCTTGTCGAAACCGCGGGCGCTCGCGGCGTCGGCACCCGAAAGCGGGCTATAAATCCAGTCGGTAAGCTCTGGAGCGGGCCACCACTCGGTCTTGGAAGCGATGCCCTCGTCGGCGGCCTTCATACGCTCGATCAGGTTGGCGAGCGCCGCAAACTGCCTGCCCGCGATGGACTGGGAAAACGCCGTGAACTCAGCCGTCTCGGCCGCAATGTGACGCGCCGCCAAACGGGCAGCGAGTTCGCCGAACAGCTGGGGCGCCCGGGCGGAAACTACGAGCACGCGCGCGGGGTCGGCGTTCGTCGCGGCGCCGTCGCGCGACATGGACTCCTCGCATGCCGCGACCAGGTTCTCAAGAGCATCCACATAAGCGCGGGCGCGGGCATGGGGGCCGGCCACCTCTATAAAAATAGGCTGAACAGCAGGCGCAGAAGCGGTCTCGGACGCGCCGGCGTCCTCCCCCAACGGGGCGGCCTCAAACAGCACACCGCGGGCATCAAAGGCGGCGGCCAGGTCCTCGCGCATCGCCGCCTGCTCGCAAGCCAGCAGCACGACAACCTCTCCCCCGCTATTCGCCACGGCCGACAACAGCTCGAGCAGGCTATGCGTAAACGACGTAACACCACGCACGCAGACGGCGCGGGCGCACCCCGGCAGGTTGTTCGCCAGGGCTTCTGCCATCATATCGGCGGCTTCGCAGGGCTCGACCATGTCTCGACGGTCCAAGCCGCTCGCATAGGCTCTCAACAGCTCAAACACGCGGGCCTCGGCGTCGCTTTTGGGATCGGGTTGGCAAACGTCGCCGCAGCAGCGCTCGGCACCCGTCCCCGCTACGCCCGGCAGCACATCGCGGGCCATGCGCGCGAGCATGCGCACCGTGCCCTGGCTGCGCGAGAGCGGCTGCAGAGCAGCGTCGTCGCGGCGGTCGATCATGTCCGAGAACAGCATCTGGCGCTGAAGGTTATCCACAAAGTTGCGGCCATCGCCCATAAGCTCCCACAGCGAGCGGAGCCATGATGTAGGCGTCTTGTAGTCGATACCCAACGAAACCCCAGCTTCTGCCGCATCATGACGGCACAGGTCGAGCTCGGCAAATGTTGGCGCCAGCAACACGGCGCGCCCGTGGCGGGCAACCAGGTCGGCCAGCAGCGCCGCCTCGGCATCGCTCAAATCCGTGCCGGCATTTGTGGTATAGATTCGAACAGGCATGGTCCTCCACTCAAACTGTTCGCAATATTCAACGCATCTATCCTACCCGCCCGCGCGGACAACCTGGCCCCAATGCACCAGGTCCCCTCGATAATCCGTTTTCCTCCGTCCCCAAAGGATCAATTATCGACACACAAAAACCGCCCCCGAAGGGGCGGCTCCAGCTGATCCGTTTGTTGCCGTTGGCCTACTCGCCATCCTCCAGCTTGATGAGGATCTTGCGATAGCCACCGTACTCGCCGTTGAGCGCCTTGGAAACACGACTCACCGTGGTGGACGAAGCGCCCGTGCGGGCCTGAACCTCAACATAGGGCTCGCCCTCATCCAGATAACGCGCGACCTGCAAGCGTTGCGAAAGATCGCAAATCTCGCGCGGCGTGCAGATATCGGTTAAAAACGCCTGGATATCCTTCTCGTCATCCAAAAGACTAAATGCGTGGACCAGCTGCTTGACATCAGGCTTGTCAAACATGTTCTCGATGTTCATCGATCACCGCCAAACCCGCCAAAAGGCATCGAAGTTGATACTGACATCGGGCATCGTTCACCCGTAATATGCAATAAAACTATGCATGGGCCATTTGCCCGTAGCAGTGTAGCACACCACCAAACTAAAGCGACAAGACTCTCTGCCAGCGGCACGTTTTTTAGGACGAACGCCGTTTTGAAACCGAATGCGCACGCAAGCTCCACGAATATCTGAGACAATGAGCGGCCGAACAAGACGGCACACCCGCGCGGCCGCCCAAGCTGCCGCAACAAACCGCTTCACGCGTCACCAACGCACCCTGCGCAAGAAAGGATTCACACCATGCGCTTTATGCTTAACTGGCTCTTTACCTCAATCGCCATCGCGATTGCCACGTTCCTCGTTCCCGGCATCCAGCCCTTCGGTTTTGCCGAGGCCTGGGTCTGTTTCGCCTTCGTGGGACTGTTCCTGAACATCGTCGATTCGTTCGTCAAGCCGTTCCTGACGGTCATCTCGCTGCCGCTCACGATCATTACGCTGGGCATTTTCCAGCTCGTGCTCAACAGCTTTATGCTCGAACTCGCGAGTTACCTGTCGATCAACCTGCTGGGCGTCGGCATCTCCATCGCAAGCTTTGGCTCGGCCTTTATGGGCAGCATTCTGGTGTCCATCATGCGCAGCATCCTCGATAGTATTGCCGAGGACTAAAACGGCCATTCCGGCCGCGCCCGTCTCAACAGCCCAAAACGAAGGCCGCCCATCGCAAAAATGGGCGGCCTTCTTATTTATCAGGTCTCAAAGGACGAGAGAATCTACCATTTCCGCCCCGTCCCCACATGGCAGGTGTAGGTTAGATGACGTAGTCGTAACCATGGTTGGGAGCGACAAGTTGATCGAGTGTCACACCATCGAGATAGTCGTTGATGAGCTTGTCCAGGTTCTTCCACACGTCGAGCGTGGGGCACTCATCCGAACGCGAGCATCCCTTGCAGTCGCCATCCAGGCAGGCGACCGGCGCCAGACTACCCTCGGTCAGGCGCAAGATCTCGCCCACCGTGTACTGCTCGGGCGGGCGCGTGAGCACGTAGCCACCGCCCTTGCCACGCATGCCCGAAAGCATGTTGGCGCGCACGAGCGTAGCCAAGATGTTCTCGAGATATTTCTCGGAAATCCCCTGTCGCGCCGCGATCTCTTTAAGCGGGATGCGACCGGCCGCCTGGTGCTCGGCCAGATCGACCATAACGCGCAGGGCATATCTGCCCTTAGTAGAAACCAACATGTATAGTGCTGCCTTTCGGTCATTTAGTCCGTAGAAATTCTAGCCGAAAAATTGGTTTTGAAAATACCCGTTCCGGTCAAGATGGTTAATCGACTCGTAATAATCTTCTATTTCCTATTGCATTACTAGGCTTTAGTGTCTAGTATGCTTCGCAACAGCTAAACGAACAACCTATAAGGTTTATGGGTTTAGCTGCTACACGCACCGTGAAACCACACGGCAACCAGCAACTTGAACACTTTGGAGGTTCACCATGAGCAAGGTTTACACGTCTATCGATCAGCTTATCGGCCACACCCCACTCCTGGAGCTCACCCACTTTGAGGCCGACGAGGACCTCAAGGCTCGTGTGCTCGTCAAACTCGAATACTTCAACCCCGCCGGTTCCGTCAAAGACCGCGTCGCCAAGAACATGATTGACGAGGCCGAGAAGGCCGGCAAGCTCGTGCGCGGCGGCGACTACACCATCATCGAGCCCACGAGCGGCAACACCGGCGTCGGCATCGCCTCGGTGGCAGCGGCCCGCGGCTACAAGGTGATCATCACCATGCCCGAGACCATGTCCGTCGAGCGCCGCAAGCTTATGCAGGCATACGGCGCACAGCTCGTACTCACCGACGGTTCCAAGGGTATGAAGGGCGCTATCGCCAAGGCCGAGGAACTGCAGAAGGAGACCCCCAACAGCATTATCGCCGGCCAGTTTGTGAACCCCGCCAACCCGGCCATTCACAAGGCCACGACCGGCCCCGAGATCTGGGACGACACCGACGGCCAGGTCGACATCTTCGTCGCCGGCGTTGGCACCGGTGGTACCGTGACCGGCGTGGGCGAGTTCCTCAAGGAGCAGAACCCCGAGATTAAGGTCGTCGCCGTCGAGCCCGCCACCTCCCCGGTGCTCTCTAAGGGCCAGGCCGGCCCGCACAAGATCCAGGGCATCGGCGCCGGCTTTGTGCCCGACGTCCTCGACACCCAGGTCTACGACGAGATCATCCCCGTCGAGAACGACGACGCCTTTGCCACCGGCCGCGCCGTGGGCCACAAGGAGGGCGTGCTCGTGGGCATTTCGTCCGGTGCCGCCGTGTGGGCCGCACTGCAGCTGGCCAAGCGCCCCGAGAACGAGGGCAAGACCATCGTGGCGCTGCTCGCCGACACCGGTGAGCGCTACCTGTCCACGGCGCTCTTCCAGGACTAGAGCTTCTCGTTCTTGGAACGAGTCCAAGGCACGCCGGTCTCCCCTCTCTTCTGGCAGCCTGAGCTCATCCCAACAGGGTGTCCCACAGGACGCCCGAACTTGCTACAATGTCTGCGGCGCGGAACCAGCCTCCCGCGCCGCTTTTCTTTTTTGGCCACATGCCACCAAGGAGAACCTCCCCATGCACAATAAGCGCGTGCTCGTCGCCATGAGCGGCGGCGTCGATTCCAGCGTGACCGCGTATCTGCTCAAAAGTCAGGGTTACGAATGTGTCGGTGCCACCATGCGCCTCACCTGCCCCGCGCCCGATCCCATCACGGGCATGAGTAAGGTCGACCGCGACATCGCCGACGCGAAGGCCGTCGCCGAGCGCCTGGGGATACCCCACCATGTGCTCGACCTGCAGCAGACCTTCGACCGCAACGTGATCGAACGCTTTGTGAACGCCTACCAGGAAGGACTGACGCCCAACCCGTGCATCATCTGCAACCGCCACATTAAGTTTGGCGCGTTGCTGGATGCGGCGCTGGATATGGGCTGCGACTACATCGCAACGGGACATTACGCCAAAACAAGCCAGGCGGCAGACGGCACCTGGCAGCTACATCGCAGCGAAGACCCCAAAAAGGACCAAAGTTACTTTTTGTATTCGCTTACGCAGGAGCGCCTGTCGCGCACGATCTTTCCGCTGGCGGGCCTGGACAAGGAGCACGACGTGCGCCGCATTGCCGCCGAGCAGGGCTTTGCCAACGCCAAGAAGGCCGAAAGCGAGGACATCTGCTTTATTCCAGACGGTGACTACGCGGGCTATATCGAGCGCCGCTGCGGACATCCCGCTGCGCCGGGCGACATTGTGTGGCGCGACGGCAGCGTGGTCGGACGCCACAACGGCGCGCTGCGCTATACCATCGGCCAGCGCAAGGGCCTGGGCGTCGCGATGGCCCATCCCGTGTACGTAACGGGCGTCGATGCCGCCAGCAACACCGTACATCTGGGCGAGGCGGAAAATCTGACCGCCGCGGCGCTCACGGCCAACGACTGGATCTGGAGCGCCCCTGCCGACCGCATGGAGGCAGAGCTCACGTCCGGCGGCATTCGCGTGGGCGCCAAGTACCGCTACCGTCAAAAGGACCAGGCAGCGACCCTTACACGTGGCGCCGACGGGCAAATGCTGCTGACTTTTGACGAGCCGCAGCGCGCCATCGCCCCCGGCCAGGCCGTCGTCGTCTACCACGGCGACGTCGTCCTGGGCGGCGGCACCGTTACGGCAGCCATCAAGTAGCCGCAGGATTATCGCCGCACGTGTCGAAGCACTTCAACAGCGGCATTCACCTCGATAACACGACGCTCCAGACCGCGGCGAATGGACTCGAGCCGGCCCTCCGCCGTGGCCCATTTGCTCTGCGAAAGAATCTCGATCGCTTCATCAACAAATCCGTCGAGTCGCGATGCGTCGAACCAATCGAGTGAGTCCGCAAGCGCCAGCTGGACGGAAGGATTGGGCCCAAACGGCTTAGCGGAAAACCCAAACTCCCCAGCTGCGAGCACGGCAGTTGGTACGTTGTACCACAGGCAGTTGCCGCTATCGAACAGCGGAGCAGGTTTTATCTCCAGGGTGTCGGCATTACGGATGATGCCGAAGTTTCGCCAATGGCGGTCGCTGTTGGCCAAAAGGGCATCGCAGACAATCATCTGCGACATAGACCTTCTCACAGCGGCCTCATCGGCACTATGCTTGCCAAGGTAGCGACAGTATCGATCGTATGTCGAGTTTCCCCGCTGGCTACCAAGTGCGCCCTTAACGTAAACAGCCGGAACGTATTCCTCGCGGCCATCAAGAAAGTCGTCGCACAGACACACAGGGCCATCGAACATCCGCTCAACCGTATAAGGAACAAACTCGCCCTCCGACAGCAAGCGACGATGAAGAGCCGTTGCGACCGCCTCGTTAAAGGGACGTTGATCGTCCATCCCGCACCCTTTAGCCAAAACGCGAATGCCGTTTCGGATCATCCACGATTTAGGGAGCTCGCCCTCGGATGTGTTGTCGGGATTTTTAAGACCGATGCCCTCCAGCCAACCCGAACGCCCCTCGGGCGCCGATCGCTCAAATTCGTTCTCAAAGTAATTGATGTTTTGCCATTTGAGTTCGGCGCAATCGGCCGGCCGCAGCCAATAACAATCCGAAAGTGATAGGCCCAGGCACCGAACCGGAACCTCGATGCCACTGGCAATTCCCAGTTCACGATAGCGCGAGACGAGTCCGGGGCGGACGTCAGGCACCGACCGATGGCCCCACCACACGTTGAGCTCCCGTTTATTCACCGTTGGAGAAGAGCTCAAGCACGTGCCAAACGGCATCCTCTGCGCATCAAGTACCTCGGCGATTTCGAAGGAAAACTCGCGCGTCGGATCAAACGAAACACGTGCAACCTCGTAATCGGCGGACATCAGCGTAAACTTGCGCCCCACATCGGCCGCAGGACGGCGTCCACGTTTGCGGACCTTTTGATAAGCGATCGCAGAATTGTACTCAACCATCTTCCGTCCGCCCACAATATCGCACGCGAGCGTCCCCGATGCGGCAAGTTGAGATATGCGGGCTTTCGTAACGCCCAACAGGTGGGCAGCATCACCCATAGACAAGTACTCAGATGTATCCATACGCCACGTCACCTCGTTAAGTATTCCAAACGTTAAGTTAATTTATTATATACAGCATAATACTAAACAGACTGAAGCGAAAAAAGGCCCGAGCAATCGGGCCTTAGAGCAATTGGTCAGCCGAGTCGCAAGCTGCTCCCCTAACGCTGCACGTAGGCGCGAACCAGCTCGTAGGTATTGCGCACGCCGTCGATGTGGCTGCGCTCGTAGTTGTGGCTCGCGTACACGCCGGGGCCGATCAAACCATGGCGAATGTCGTAGCCGGCCGAGAGCGTGGCCTCGACGTCGGAGCCGTAGTGCGGGTACACATCGATGGCGTAATCGAGCTCCAACTCGCGCGCGATATTGGACAGCGTGGTCACCAGATCGTAGTTGTAGGGGCCGCCCGAATCCTTGGCGCAAATCGAAACCATGCGCTCGGTGCAGCCCAGGTCGTCGCCCACGCAACCCATGTCCACGCTGATCATCTCGCGCGTGTCGGCCGGCACAAAGGCACCGCCGTGACCGACCTCCTCGTACACGGTAAAGAGCAGCGACACCTTGCGCGAAAGCGACACCTCGCCGTCAGCAACGGCACGGGCCAGACCTAGCAGAATCGACGCCGACAGCTTGTCATCCAGGAAGCGGCTCTTAATGTAGCCGCTCTCCGTCACCGTGGTGCGCGGATCCATAGCGATGATGTCGCCGGTTTGAATACCCAGCTCGAGCACATCGTCCTTGCTGTCAACGTTCTCGTCGAGCAGGATTTCCATGTTCTTCTCGATAGTCTTGACCGGCTCATCGGCCACATGCGCCGAAGGCTCGATATTGAGGACCACGCCCGTGTAGACATTGCCGTCGCGCGTATAAACGGTGCAGTTCTCGCCATCGGCCGTAGACCACTGATGCCCGCCGAGGGTCGTGGGGCGCAGGCGACCATTGTCCTTAATGGAGCGCACCATGGCGCCCAGGGTATCGACATGGCTCGCCAACACAAGCGGCTCGCCCTCGCCGCCAAGCTCAACGAGCACGTTGCCCTTATTGGAGCGCTCGGGCCCAAAGCCCATATCGCGCAACGTCTCCATCAGATAATCAGTCGCCGCACGGGTATAGCCCGTAGGCGAAGCAATAGAAGTCAGCGCCTTCAACTGGTCAGTGATAAAACCAAGCGAAGAATCCATCTGGGACACCAAAGCCACCCTTTCATATCGAATTAAACCAACAGCAACAATACCACCACGCACAATTATTTACCTAGCGAGACAACCCGTCGAGCTTCCCAGAGCAGTGCCCGCCACGATAACGAGCCGGCGGGCCCCTGCCCGTTAGCCCCAGAATCTTTCCACAGGACAGAAGGAGGCCCCGCCGCACGTAGTGCGCAGCAGGGCCTCCGACATGTCCGAGGACGATTCTGGGGCTAACGGGCAGGGGCCCGCCGAACCAAGTTAGGCAGCCGGGCAGATCTTCTTGAAGAGCTCGATGACGTCGTCGAGCGTCGCCTCGCGCGGGTTGCCCGGGAAGCAGGCGTCGGCCATGGCGTCCTTGGCCAGGACCTCGATCTCGTCAGCCTTCATGGCCTCGCAGACGTGCGGGATGTTCACGTCGGCAGAGAGCTGCTTAACGGCGGCGATAGCGGCGTCGGCAGCCTCGTCGGTGCTCATGCCCGTGGTGTCAACGCCCATGGCAACGGCGACCTTGGCCAGGCGCTCGGCGCAAACCGGCTTGTTGAACTCCATGGCGATCGGCAGCAGCATGGCGCAAGCGACACCGTGCGGGGTGTCGTAGTGAGCAGACAGGGTGTGAGCCATGGCGTGATCGATGCCCAGGCCGACATTGGAGAAGCCCATGCCAGCGACATACTGACCAAGAGCCATGCCCTCGCGGCCGGAGCCGGGCTGGCCGGACTTGGCCTCGGCAACGGAGTCGCGCAGGTTCTCGCTGATCAGCTTGATAGCCTCAAAGTGGAACATGTCGGAGAGCTCCCAGGCGCCCTTGGTGGTGTAGCCCTCGATGGCGTGGGTCAGTGCGTCCATGCCGGTGGAAGCGGTCAGGCCGGCGGGCATGGAAGCCATCATGTCGGGGTCGACGACGGCGACCTCGGGGGCGTCGTTGGTGTCGACGCACACGAACTTGCGGACCTTCTCGGGGTCGGTGATGACGTAGTTGATGGTCACCTCAGCAGCGGTACCGGCGGTCGTCGGCACGGCGATGGTGAACACGGCGTGATTCTTAGTGGGAGCAACGCCCTCGAGGCTGCGGACATCGGCGAACTCGGGGTTGTTGATGATGATGCCGATGGCCTTGGCGGTGTCCATGGAAGAGCCGCCACCGATGGTCACGATAGCGTCAGCCTCGGCGGCCTTGAAGGCCTCGACGCCGTCCTTGACGTTCTGGATGGTGGGGTTGGGCTTAATCTCGGAGTAGAGGCTCCAAGCAATGCCGGCGGCGTCGAGCTCGTCGGTCACCTTAGCGGTAACGCCGAACTTGACCAGGTCGGGGTCGGAGCAGACGAAGATCTTCTTGTAGCCGCGACGCTGGAGCTCGCCGGGGATCTCCTTGATGGCGCCGGAACCATGATAAGAAATGGTGTTGAGAACGAAACGATTAGCCATTGATAGCCTCCCATCGTGTGCGGGGCACCCATTACGCCCCGCGCTATAAGTCCCATCCTAACGCTTTTGAAACAAAAAACGCGTGAGAACATCAAAAGTGTTAAAGCGTTTCAACAGATGATGAAAAATATTGCGGCAAAGGGACAGCCCCTTTGCCGCATTCGGTTACTTTCGGCAGCCCTCTTTCCAAGCCTCGGCCGCAACCTTCCAGCGTAAGCGCAAGTCGCGCTCGCGGTCGATGAACATGATGGCAAACGCGACAAACAGCAGCAAGCTCGCCACGACGATGGCGTGCAGGCCCATGCGCTCAATACACCAGTTGCCCAACACGGCGCCAAACACAAAGGTAAAGATCACGCCAAAGTACAGCAGGCCGTTTTCCAAAAAGCCACGCCTGTGGGTGATGATGTAATCGTCCACGTTTTGCAGCGCGTTGCGCAAGTTGCCGATACACATGGTCGTAGCGATGCCGTGACCGTGGATCTTGCGGAAGCTCTCGACCTGCATACCGCAGGCAAACGAAGTGAGGCAGTTGGCGAGCAGGTTGTAACCGCCACCGGGGATAAAGCTCACGCCCAACAAGATGACGGCTTCAAAGAACACCGTCACCTGGCGCCAGTGAATCACGCTGCCAAACCGTTCGTGTACCAGGTCGGCAAGCATAATGCCCACGGCAAACGAGACCACAGGGAAGAAGTAGCGCTCCGCAAGTGCCCAATTGCCCTCCGAGATGCTCACACCCACGAGCAGGATGTTGCCTGTCTGCGCGTTGGCGAAAACATGGTCGCGCCCAATGTACGAATAAACGTCCATAAAGCCACCGGCAAGCGCCAAGATGATGCCCAGCTCAATAGACTCCGATATCTGTTTGGCACGCTGCATCGCCGTGCATCCTCCTTGTTGACGACTCTCTCGTGCGTTGGCGGAAACATAGCCGCCGTTCATACTGTAACCCATTGACAACATGGCGTGCGCGCGAGACGGCTTCCCCAACACGCAGATACACAGTCTGGAAACAAACGACGGATACAGCACCCGCATCGACGCGCCGATCCGCCAGCCCATGTACTCCACCAGTCTTTTTAGCCCCGTCCCAAAAAGACTGGTTACAATTACGTGCAGCATACAAACACCGGGAGGGATCGTGGCAAAAAAGCCTCAGTACGCTCAGAACAACCAGCGCAGTCAGCAGGGCAAACAGGGCCAGCAGCAAAAGCGCGGCGGCAAGGCCCAGGGCGGCCACGCCACGCATACCCCGGCAGCGCCTGCCCGTCCCTGGCGCCCGGGCCGCGACAAGTTCCTCCCCGTCAGCCGCGCCGATATGGACGCGCGCGGCTGGGACCAGTGCGACTTCGTCTACATCTGCGGCGACGCCTACGTGGACCACCCCAGCTTTGGCATGGCCATCGTCAGCCGCGTACTCGACGCGCACGGCTACAAGGTGGGCATCATCTGCCAGCCCGACTGGACCGACCCCGCCAGCATCACGGTGCTCGGCGAGCCGCGCCTGGGCTTTTTGGTCAGCGCCGGCAACATGGACTCCATGGTCAACCACTATTCGGTGACCAAGCACCGCCGCCACACCGACGCCTATACCCCCGGCGGCGAGGAGGGTCACCGCCCCAACCGTGCCGTCACGGTCTACGGCAACCTTATCCGCCAGACGTTCAAGGATGCTCCCATCATCATCGGCGGCATCGAGGCGAGCCTGCGCCGCCTGGCCCACTACGACTACTGGCAGGACAAACTCAAGCGCTCGGTGCTGCTCGACTCGGGCGCCGACATCCTCATCTACGGCATGGGCGAGCACGCAATCGTCGAGATCGCCGACGCGCTCGACGCGGGACTGCCCATCGATCAGATCACCTATATCAACGGCACCGTTTACCGCACGGGCTCGCTCGACGAGGTCTACGACTACGACCTGCTGCCCAGTTGGGACGACCTTGCCGCCGATAAGCTCAACTACGCGCGCAGCTTTAACGTGCAGCAGCAAAATATGGACCCCATCACCGGACATCGTCTGGTAGAGCCCTATCCCAACAGCGTCTATGTGGTGCAGAACCCACCGTCGGCGACGCTCACCACCGACGAGATGGACGAGGTGGCCGAACTCCCCTACGCACGTGACTGGCATCCCGACTACGATGCGGCAGGCGGCGTGCCGGCCTTTGCCGAGATCAAGTTTTCGATTAGCTCCAACCGCGGCTGTTTTGGCGAGTGCTCGTTTTGCGCCCTCACCTTCCACCAGGGTCGCGTGTTGCAGATGCGCAGCCACGATTCGATCATGCGCGAGGCCGAGCTGCTCACGCACGACCCCGAGTTTAAGGGCTATATCAACGACGTGGGCGGGCCGACGGCCAACTTTAGCCGCCCGGCCTGCGACAAGCAGCTCAAGCACGGCGTGTGCAAGAACAAGCGCTGCCTGTGGCCGAGCGTGTGCAAGAACATGGTGGTCGACGAGAGCGGCTACACGCAGCTGCTGCGCGACCTGCGCCAGCTGCCGGGCGTCAAAAAGGTCTTTGTCCGCAGCGGCATCCGCTTTGACTACACCATGGCCGATGCCTCGGACGAGTTTTTGCGCGAGTTGCTGGAGCACCATGTCTCGGGCCAGCTACGCGTGGCACCCGAGCACGTAAGCGACGCGGTGCTCTCCGTAATGGGCAAGCCGAGCCGCGCCGTCTACGACGCGTTCTGTCGCAAATTTGAGCGCTTGAACCGTGAATACGGCCTTAAGCAGTACGTGGTGCCGTATCTGATCTCGAGCCACCCCGGATCGACGATGAAGGAGGCCGTGGACCTCGCCGAGGCCGTGCGCGACATGGGCTATATGCCCGAGCAGGTGCAGGACTTCTACCCCACGCCGTCCACCATGTCGACCTGCATGTACTACACCGGCGTGGACCCGCGTACCATGGAGCCGATCTATGTGGCGCGTGACCCGCACGAGAAGGCCATGCAGCGCGCGCTCATTCAGTACCGCAAGCCCGAGAACTACAAGCTTGTGCGCGAGGCATTGGAAAAGGCCGGGCGTCGTGACCTGATCGGCTACACCAAGCATTGCCTGATCCGTCCCGTACCGCCGCGCCCGGGCGAGACGTCTGCTGGCGGCGGACATGGGACCGGCAAGAAGGGCGGCAAGGCCCACGGTGGCGCCGCCGGCAAGGGACCCAAGGGTAGCAAGGGCCACGGCGGCATGTCGCGTGCGCAAAACACCGCAGGCCGCAACCGTGCAGCTCAGGGACGTCAGGGTGCCAACGGAGGCGGACGCCGCAACTAGGGCAGCGGTGCGCTCGCTGCGTCCATCCCACACGCTTGGCGCAGTGAGCGCATTGCCTCCACCAGGATCACGCCGGCGATAGCGACCGTAATTGCCACGTCGAACGGCGTGTTCACAAACCAGAGCAACGTCATGAGATACGACCCTGCGTTAAAGGCAAAATGCAGCAGGATCGTGTAGCGGAGCTTTCCGGTGGTCACGAGTACCCAGCCAAAGATGAGGCCGGCGGCGCCGGCGTAGCAGCCCTGTACCCAGTTCATATGCATAAAGCCAAAAATGGCCGCCTGCAGCACAATCGCCGCGGCGATGCCTCGCTTGTCCGGCGCCGCCCAGGGCACCATGGCGACGTCTTGCGCCCGCGCGCGACGCCGGCGCTTCCAGAGCGGACGGCACTGCGGGTTAAATGCTCGGAGCGAAAACTCAAAAATGATACCGCGCACCAGCAGCTCCTCGCAAAACGGAGCGCCGAGCACCGTGGTCAGGACGGCCAGATAGCTCGTGTCACCCATGCCCGTCTCCTCGACAAGTTCGCTGTAATCGGCCGCCGCCTCGGGCAACAGCGACAGCACAGCGTCGGTCACGTAGCCAACGACCACCTGCAGGGCAAGGCCAATCACGATAACGCAGGCGATGCGCCTCCATGCCTTGCCTGCTCCCCCGCCAAGCGGGCGCTCGCCCTGCCAGCGCGCCATAAACGAGCGCGGCCACAGATAACGCCACCACAGCAGCGCCATCAAAAACGACGCCATCTGCGCGGCAGCCTGAAGCAATTGAATATCGAGGCCATCAATCGAAAAGCCCATGAACACCGACGCGACACCCAAAGCGGAAAACAAAACCACGCTCAAGGCAATATCTGCCGCGACAACGCCAAAACAGGCAAGCGCCCAAATCATCGCATTGAGCATGCCAACCTCCTCAAAACCCGACACTTAGGGACGTTCCTTAACTGCCGGCAGAAAAGGAACGTCCCCAAGTGCCGGCGGTTTGGGACAGTCATTGTTGATGAGAATCGGGCGCAGTGCCAAAAGCCCCGTTCGGCGAGATGTCGAACGGGAAGGTGCCGCAGCGATTGAACGCGGCGATAAACATGCGGATGGCGTTGGACGGCGTGGTGCCCACGAGTTGGGTTGCCGCCGCGAAGGCTGCCTTTTCCTCGGGCAAGACCTTCGCGACTACGGGGGTCATGTGTTCTGCCATGGCGCTTCCTTTTTGAAACGACGGTAGTGCGGATAGATGCGGGCCACGCGGCTGGGCGACGGGCTGTGAAGGCAACCCGATTGGCCCGCATCCGGAGTTTGTTTCTGCGGCGTTGGTATTACTTGGTATTCCTAAGTATTACCCCGCAGATAGAATACCACACCCGGCCCCATGGAGACGGAGGAAACGGATTATTTTTGGTGCAAAGGGGCCAGGTTACTTTGCACCAAACGGCAATGCCCCGCCCACGCAATCACGTGGACGGGGCATTGCTCTAGGTATGCGGCCAGCGACCCTGTTGCTTTTACTTAAGCTCGGGCCAGTAACCCTTGTTGGCCTCGATCATGTCGTCGAGAACCTCCTTGGCGACCTTCATCGAAGGCACGGTCTTGTTGAGCGTAAAGGCCTTGAGCGCCTTCTCGTACGAACCCTCAATCGTAGCCTCGACCACGAGCTTCTCAGAGTTCAGCTGCTGCATCATGAGACCCTGCTGGAACAGAGGAATGTTGTCACGGCTGATGACCTCGGGGCCGTTCTTGCCAATGTAGGCAGGCAGCTCGACCATAGCGTCGTAGGGCATGTTGGGGATAGCGCCCTTGTTCTCGCAAATGACCAGGAAGCGCTGCTTGGTGTCGTTCTTCAGAGCGATGGCCAGATCGGCAATCCAGTCGCCGTGGCTGCCCGCATAGAACGTGCTCTCGTCGATCTCGCCCGTCTTCTCGTAGTGGTCGATGCCGTCGAAGAGGTTCTTCTCGCGCGTCTCCTCAACCTCGTTCGCACGGGTGCGCTCGGGGTTTGAGTGCTCGACGAATTCCTTCTGCTGCAGGTAGTAGTTCAGATACGTGTTGGGCAGGTACTCCGGGAAGCACTCCATGATCTCGTACTCGCCCTTCCAGACGTAGTACCAGCTGCCCTTGGTGTGACGGTTCTGCTCGGGATGCTCGTCGGTGGCCTCCTCGGGCTTCTTTGCCATGAGCGAGCCCATGCCCTTGAGGTAGGAGTCGGGCAGCAGGATCTGGTGCTCCTTGATGTACTCGCGCAGCTGCGGGAGCACCTCCTCGCCCTTGTGGCGGATCGAGGTGAACCAACCAAAGTGGTTGAGGCCAAAGTAATCGTACTCGACATCCTTCTTGTCGATATCGAGCGCGGCGCAAACCACGTCGATGATCGCGATCGGCATGTCGCAGATGTTGATGATGCGAGCGTTGGGACGCAGCACACGGCAGCCCTCGGAGACGATGGCAGCAGGGTTGGAGTAGTTGAGAATCCAGTAATCCTTCTTGGCGTACTTCTCAACGTCATCGATCAGCTCGACCATGGGGAAGATGGTGCGCATGCCGTAGGCAAGGCCGCCGCAACCGCAAGTCTCCTGGCCCACGCAGCCGTGACGCAGCGGAATCTTCTCGTCCTGCTCGCGCATGGCGTAGCCGCCCACGCGCATCTGGGCAAACACGAAGCTCGCGTCGGTAAAAGCCGTCTTTTTGTCGGTGGTCACCGTGAGCTTGATGTCCAGGCCGAGGTCCTCGTGCAAAATCCAGTCCACGAGCACGCCGACCTTGCGCTGGCGCTCCTCGTTGATGTCGTACAGACGAATCTCGTCAACGTCGAGCTCGTCCTTGCGCAGGGCGATGGACTTGACGATGCCGGGGGTAAAGGTGGATCCGCCACCACACAGAGTAATGATCATTGTTTACTGCTCCTTCTCAATTGCGTTTTCGACCTTGTCGCGCATCTCGGCGACCTTCATGCCAAAGATGATCTGGATATTATTGCCGTTGCGGTTGATGCCGCTGTTGGGCACGTGGTTGATGAGGTCCTCATTGATGAGGTCCGGGTTCTTAACGTTCACGCGGAGACGCGTAAAGCAGTTCTCGAGCTCCTCGATGTTGTCCTTGCCGCCAAGACCTGCGACCAGGTCGGCAATACCTGCATCGACGCCCTCTGCGGGAGCCGCGGCAACGGCGCCCTGCTTCACTGCGACAGACGCGGCGGCCTCGCCCTCGGCAACGGACTCGGCGAGCTCGGACTCCTCCTCGCGGCCAGGCGTGTGGAGGTTGAGCTTCTTGATAAGGAAGGTGAAGAGGAAGAAGTACAGCGCGGCGTTGACGACTCCAAGCACCAGCATAACCGGCCAGTTGGTCTTATCGACGCCCAGGACCAGGTTGGAGACCACGATGTTGATGATGCCGCCTGCAGTCGAAGCGGGCACGGAGAGGACCTTGAGCAGGACCAGGAAGATGCCGGAAAGAACCGAGTGAACGACAAAGAGCACGGGAGCGGCAAAGACAAAGAGGAAGTCCATGGGCTCGGTCACGCAGGAGAGCACGGCGGTGATGATCAGCGGGATGATAACGGCCTTGGTCTTATCCTTGTTCCCCTTGTAGGCGGTGACGATAAAGGCGAGGCCGATGCCGATGTAGGGCCACAGATTGTTGAAGGTGTAGCTGTTGAAGTAGGTGCTATCGGAGAAGGGCTGACCCGTCATTGCCATCTCGGCAACACGGATGGGATAGGCGCCGGCGATAACCTGACCACCCAGCGTAAGGGTGCCACCCACATCGGAGAACTGGAACGGGGTGTAGATGAGGTGGTGCAGACCGGTGGGAACGAGCAGCTTGTTGAGCATGCCGTAGATAAACAGACCGATGTTGCCCGACTCCTTAATGATGCCGGCAACGGAGGAGATGGCACCCTGAACCGGAGGCCAAACGATGCAGAAGCCAGCGCCCATGATCCAGGAGATGATGATCATGATCAGGAACGGAAAGCGAACGCCCGAGAACATCGAAAGGGCAATGGGGAACTGCTTGTTCGAGTACTTGTTGAACACGGCGCCGGTGATGCAACCGAGAATGATGCCGCCGAACACGCCGGTATCGAGCACCTGGATGCCCATAACGGTGGCCTGGCCGGTTCCGGTAAGGCCGAGCATGCCGCTCGCATCGGCAAGAGAGCCGGTGGCGTTGAGCACGATGTTGTTAGCCTGCAGGAACAGGAAGAACGACATCAGGGCGATCAGCGAAGCATGGCCCTTGTTCTTCTTTGCCATGGCGCCGGCGATGCCCACGCAGAACAGAATCGAGAGGTTGTTGATGATAAACATCAGCGACTGGTAGACAACGGCGCCCACAAGCTGGAACGGACCGGAGCCCAGTACGGGGACCAAAGCGCAAATGGTCTTGTTGGTCAGAATGATGCCCACAATGAGCAGGATGCCGGCAACCGAGAGATACATCATCGGCTGGACGATCGACTTCGCGAACACCTCCAACGGCGCTTTGAAATTGAACTTCTTTTTTGCGGTCATAGCGGTACTCCCCTTCCTTTTCCGCAAATTAAGACAGATGTGCCCTGGACAAGACCGTGAGCCTTGCCTTATATCAATCGATGTGTGGGCACGTTATGCCTAGAGACCAGGTTCTCCAAGCAGGTTAACAATGTGATATGCGAGATAGCTCTTCTCGGCATCGGTAACGACAACGTTATAGGTAGACGACAAGTGGGCGGCTATGGCGTCCGCGCACGAGAATGCGCACGGATACGCCGTTTCATCGATTCGGAACAGCGCGTCGCCATTGATTTGCCCGGCCGTGGGGTCAAGCGCCCGCTGTGCGAAAAACTGCAGGTGGCGGACGAAACGCTCATAGGGCAACGAGGTGTCATCGAGGGTCGTAGCATAGCGCTCGGAAACAATCGCGAGCACGTCGCGAACAAGCTGGACCGAAACAATCAAACGGTCGGAGCGTTGCGGCATGGTGGCGTTGACGATATGCAAGGTAATGAAACCCTGCTCTTCTTCGCTCATCTGGATGCCCATATACTCCTTGATAATCTGCAGCGCACGGCCCGCAAGTGCATACTCCTTGCGATAGAACTGCTGGATCTCGAGCAGCAACGGATTCTCACAGGAGACGCCCTTGCGCTCGCGCTCCAAAGCAAGGCTGATATGGTCTGCGAGAGCAATGAGAATCTTGTCGTTGATATCAACATTGAGCTCTCGACGGAGCATCTGAACAATGTCCTCGGCAATCACGAGGTTGACGGTGGGGATGGACTCCAAAAGATGTGCCAAGCGGTCAATCGTACGCGAGTCCTGAGAAGTTCCCTCCTGCAACGCGTAGGTCTTTTCGATCGACGCCTCGTCGATGGCATCGCCGGCATGACGGCCAAAGCAGAGGCCTCGACCGATGACGATGAGCTCGGAGCCATCGTCCGAAGTGACCATTGCGACGTTGTTGTTAAAAACTCGCTTGATAACCACGGTACCCACCACAAGAATTTACTCGGAAAGCCAGATGACAGGCTCTTTAACAGCAACAGGGCCGGAAGCATGCTCACGAAGAGTCGAGTTCTCCGAGCGCTCGCACACGATAACGAAGACCGTGGGATCGAAGCCGGCGGCGCGAACCGCGTCGAAATCGACCTCGACGAGGGGCTGGCCCGCGTCGACACGGTCACCCTGGGCAACAAGCGCATGGAAGCCCTTGCCCTCAAGCTTAACAGTGTCGATTCCGATATGCAGCATCACCTGAGCAGAGCTGTCGTCGGACATGATGCCCAGCGCGTGCTCAGTCGGAAACAGCGCCGCGACGGTGCCGGAAACAGGAGCGCACACCGTTCCCTCTTGGGGAACCACGGCAACGCCATCGCCCACAGCACGGCTGCTAAAAGCAGGGTCATTGGTATTTTCTAGATGAACAAGCTCGCCGGAAACGGGAGCGAGGATTTCGAACTCGGAAGCCGCAGTCGTCTGCTCATCCGAACCGCCCATCAGGCGAGAAAAGAAACCCATGGTGGCATGTCCCTTCATAAATATAGCCCAACCAAAATCAATCGAATGCGCCCCTTGAGACGCACGCGATCAAAGACTTTGGTTAGGCCCACGTCCAAGGGACTCGGTAACCTTCCGCATTTCTTTTCACTGAGGTTATTGTAGACAAGCCCAAAGCCGGAACAATCATTATGACCGGCGAACGGTATTTTTTCTCCGATAAACGGTATTTATGCGGCACTTAGGGACGTTCCTTTTCTGCCGGCACCCAGGGACACTCCTCGCTCTGGTGCATTGGGGTCAGGTTACTTTGCACCAAAAAGAGCCCCGAGCGTTGTCTGCTCGGGGCCCTTGGTTCGCCTCGCCTTACCGCGCGACGCGTATGTTACTTGCGCTTGCCGCCGCCGTCGCCGGGACGACGGGAGCTGCCGCCGCGCTTGCCGCCACGATTGTTACCATAGCTGCCACGGTTATCGCGACCGCCGGCACGACCGCCACGGGAGCCAGCCTGGTTGCCGCCACGCCCACCGCGATAGCCGCCACGGCGCTCCTCGCGGGTGTCATCGTAGTTGCGCCAGTCATCGCGACGATCGCGGCTGGCACGCGGGTCGCGACGATCGCGCGACTCACCCGAGCGACCAGCGCTGCCGCGGCCACCGTTGCCGCGGGCGCCTTCACGACGCTCAGCGCCGCGGCCGCCCTCGCGGCCTCCGCGCTCGTCAAAGCGCTTGCCGCCGCGGGTACCACGCTCGTCACGCGAACCACGACCCTCGCCGCCACGGCGCTCATCACGACCGCCGCGCTCGTCATTACGACCGGAACGACGACGGTCGCCCGAACCGCGCTTGCCACCGCGCGAACCGCGGCCCTCGTTCTCGCGCTCAACACGGCGACGACCGCCGCGGTCCTCGTCCTCGCGGCGACGGCGATGCGCCTCGCCCTGGAACTGCTTGGCACGGCGCTCGGCGCGGTTGCCGCGCGGGGCCTGCTCGACGGCAGCAGCACCGCCGCGCTCCTCGGCAGCCACCTCGCGGGCCACGCTCTCAACGGCCTCGTCCACGCGAGCCTGAACGCCCTCGCGCACGCGGGTCTTGCCGCCGCGCTTGGGACGGCTCGGACGCTCGCCGTCGCCGCGACGCTCGTCGCGACCGCGGTTGGAACGACCGGCCACATCGCCGTAATCATCGCCGTTGCGCTTGCCGTCGCGACGCGCCTGCTCAAGCTTCTTCTTGCTCTTGGACTTGCCGCGCTTGGTCTTCTTCTTCACCTTAAAGGCCGCAGGGTCGCGCTCGGGGTCAACCGCGGGCGGGTTGGGACCCACATGCAGGTCGCCGGCCTCGTAGATGTCGGCGGTCTTGTCCATGAGCTTCTCGATCTCGTAGAACTCATCGACATCCTGCTCAGTCACAAACGTGATGGCCCAACCCAGCTCGCCGGCGCGGCCCGTGCGGCCGATGCGGTGGATGTAGTCGGTCGGCTCGGCCGGCACGTCAAAGTTCACGACGTAGCGCACGTCGCTGATGTCGATGCCGCGGGCGAGCACGTCGGTTGCCACCAGCACGTCGACGGTGCCGTCGCGGAAGGCCGAAAGCGCGCGCTCGCGCTGGGCCTGGCTGCGGTTGCCGTGAATCGCGGCGGCCTTGATGCCCTTACGCTCCAAGCGACGGCAGCAGCTGTCGGCGCGGTGCTTGGTGCGCATAAAGACGATAGTGCGCTCCGGGCCCTCCTTCTTGAGGAACTCGGGCAGCAGGTTGTTCTTGGCCTCGATGGACACCGGGAACACAAATTGGTCGACGGTGTCGGCGGTCGACGTGGCAGGTGCGATCTCCACGCGAGCCGGGTCGCTCACCAGGTCGGTGATCTCGCCCACGGCCTCCTCGTCGAGGGTCGCCGAGAACAGCAGCGTCTGACGCTCGGCCGGCGTCTCGCGCACAATGCGCCGGACGGCGGGCAAAAAGCCCATGTCGAGCATGCGATCGGCCTCGTCGAGCACCAGCACCTTGACCTCGTTCAGGTGGCAGGCGCCCTGCTCGATCAGGTCGACCAGACGGCCCGGCGTGGCGACCAGGATATCGCAGCCGTACTTGAGTGCCGCGGTCTGCGGCTTGTAGCTCACGCCGCCCACGACGGTCACGGCAACATGGCCGGTGACGTCGGCGATTTTGCTTGCGACCTCGTCGATCTGTTGGGCGAGCTCGCGCGTGGGGGTGATGACGAGCATCACGGGGCCGCGGCCGTTGCCCTCGGGCTTCTTGGCACCGCGACGGCGGTTGCGGCCGCCGCGCTCGCGCACGGGCTTGGGCGGAGCGATGTGCTCCAGATTGTTCATGGTCGGCAGCAAAAAGGCGGCCGTCTTGCCGGTGCCGGTCTGAGCGGCGGCAAGCAGGTCGCGGCCCTCGAGCACCACGGGGATCGAACCGGCCTGCACGGGCGTCGGCGCCGTGTAGCCCAGGTTCTCGATAGCACGGAGCATCTCGTCGGAAAGGCCCAGCTCGTCAAAGGCGGGCAGGCTCTCGGTAGCGGACTCGACGGCCTGGGCAGCATTGGCCTCATCGGCGGCATCGAAGGCAGCCTGGGTCATGGCCTCGCGGGCCTCGTCCAGAATCTCGGCGTCCGTGACGTCGGATACAGAATTACGCATATGTTGTTGTTCCTTATCTGCACGCGCTATGGGCACGGCATGCGGCCGCGCGGGCGTGCTTGGTAGTGCGCTAATACATACAAAAACGGGTGCGCACAGAGAGGACGTTGCTCAGCACGCTGGCGATCGCTTTGGCAGCCCTATCACGCGCCGTCCAGACGCAGCAGCTCTAAGCGATGGAGCAGATTCGCCGCGGGTTAGTATACCCGTACTCCGTATGCCCCCACGTAAATCACAGATGACGAGGCGGACAAGGTGGGCCCGGCTGATTGTCTCAATCTGTAACAGTTAACGAGTAAAATCGGCCCTAATTGTTATAGATCAAGACAGAGGGGGATTTCCGTCCAGTCCAAACCAAATCTCTCAGGCTTCCTGCAATTTCGAACATGTGGCCTATAATGTTGCTTTGGTTACGCTATATATTGCGCAGCCATTTAATACGTCGCCCACCGGGGGCCATTAATTCCTATCGCCATATTGGCTAGGAAGCAATCAAAGGAGGTATCCATAGCAGCAGAGACGCCTTGCTCGGTCCTCTATAACGATATTCGCTCGTTCGGCGGTCTTAAACATCTCGAGATCGCCCGAATGCTTATCAATGGAAACTCTTATCTCGGCAGTACCCTGCTCGAGAAATGCTCTTCCAACCGCTCGTATCTCACCCGTTACATCGTCCATCGCAAGCCTGACCAGTGCGCGCCCGCCATCTACAGCGACTTTACCGTCACCACGCTCAACCTTTCCGCGGCAATCTGCAGCAAGCTCGGCGGCGGCGAGTCCGCCTATCGGGCAATCGCCGAGCACTATCGCGGTCCGGCCGCCAACGAAATGATGTCGGCTCTCACCAGCTACAAGCTGGACAGCCGCCTATATGCAAATGCCCTCAATCGCATCGACAACTTTGACGGCAATACCGTGCGCGAGAAAAGCACGCTTTACCTTATGCTCTTTGTGGCAACGGGGGCGCTCGCCGATCCCGTTCAGGGCGTGGCCACCGTCGAGCGCTTTTGCGACAGCAAGACGGGCGGGCACTTTGGCACCACCGAAACTACCGTCGGACGTGGCTTTATGAGCAGCCTGGAGCAGCCGCGCACCGTCGCCCCCAACCTCGGTCTGCTCAGAACCCATGCCGACAACTGCGCCGACATGCAAATCCATCCCCTCACACGCGATCCGCGCGGCACCGTAATTGGTTCTTTGCCCAAAACCTCGCCCAGCATCACCGATGTGGGCGCCGACGCATCGCGCGAGCATCTTCGCATTTGGCTTGAGGGTGAGCACTGGTACGCCCAGGGCCTTGGATCGACCAACGGCACGGTACTCGAATCGGGTGCAGGCGACGGCGATATTGTGATTGAGCCGCCGCGCGACCAACGCGAGCCCGGCAAGATCTATCCCCCCGTGGAAATCGCCAACAGCGACAGGCTCCATCTGGGTCTCTACACGACATTCCTTGTCATTGTGGACTAGCACGGACGGCGATCGAAAGATGGTCGCCGTCCGTCTTTCGTCTTCTACCTTCTGTGTCGTAAACGACAATACTCAGCGGTATACGTGGGCAGTGCGGCTATCATGGTACTTTACCGATATCCGCACTGCTCACGTATACGCGCGGCAACCCATGCCAGACAAAGGAACGCCATGGATACTACCGATAGCGCCTATGGCGACAAACTCATCCGTCTCGATACGTTCGACACTGCCGTGGCGGTCGACCCCAGCGCCGAAGACGATGCCAAGCGCCGGTTTATGACGCTCATTCTCCAGACGGCCCACCGCAACAACGGCAACATCGGGCACGTGCTGCGCGCGACCAACACGAGCGGCGAGGTCTTTGCCGTCAAGCTACTCAAGGACAACGCCGTCCTTTCCGGCCAAGCTCCCGACCGCTCCGCCGAGCAATCGGCCGCTCACCTGGCCAACACCGCCGCGCTGTTCGAGGAGTACCGTCATCTGTATACCGTCTCGCACCTGCGCGGATTTCCGCGCGTCTATGGCTACGGTTCATGCGAGGACGACCCGCTCATCCTCATGGAGCGGGTCGAGGGCACCTCACTCAAGCAGGCGCTGCCCCTGCTTCCGCACAACGCCTCGGGCGGGCTGACCACCCAGATGGTCGCCGCCGTCGGAAACGCCGTGCTTCGTGCGCTCTTGATGACCCAAGGCCTCGTGAACCCGGTCATCCATCGCGATCTGTCGCCCGCCAATATCATGTTCCGCACCACCAGCCGAACGCTCGAGCAGCAGATTGCTGATTGCTCCTTTGACCCCTGCCTCATCGACATGGGCTCCGCGACCATGGCTCTCGGCGACGACACGATCACCCGGCGCGCCGACATCTGGCGCTTTGCCACGCCCGCATACGCCGCGCCCGAGATGCTCACGCAGGATATCGAAGGCATCGCGGCCCTTCGCCGTTCGCCGGCAATCGATGTCTACGCGCTTTCGAGCATTCTGTACCAGCTCTACAGCGGTCGCAAACCGTTTGACTTTGAGTCGACGGACGCCGCTGCGACCGGCTCGTTCTATCTCGTAAAGACCAAGACCAAGCCGGCGCCGCTCGAGCCGCGCTGCGAGGGCGATGAAGCGCTCGTCCAAATCATCATGAAGGGTCTCTCAGTCGAGCAGTGCGATCGTCCCACCGAGCAGCAGATGCTCGAGGTGCTCTCGGCATACCTCACTGATGCCGAATCCGAGGGCCGCGAAGGCACAGGAGACGAGGCCGCGATTGATATCGATTCTGGCACGCACCTTAAGGTCGACGTCGCCGGCGAGCGCGCACGAGAGATCCTGAATCAGGCCCGCCACGATGCCATGACCCGCCGCCGCTTTATTATCGGCGGCGCTATCGCAGCCGTTGCGGGGCTCAGCGTTATCGGGGCGGCAACCCATGGCTTTGGCATCCCCGACTACCTTGACGGCATCCGCGGTTCACTTGACGACTACACCTGGGATCAGCTGCAGGAGATTTCGCTCAAGATTAAGGCCGCCGAGACCCGTAGCGAGGCACGCGAGATTGCCAAGCGTTACCACCTGCTCGACGCTGATGGGCATATCCCCTATCCGTGCACCAAGCGTGTCACGCTCACCAACGGGCTGGAGGTCGGCGCGCAGCTTGTGGGCATCCGTCACGATGAGCTTCTGGACGGTACGGGCAAGGCCGGGCTGACGTTTATGTTCGACGCGGGTATTGCCGAGCGCAACGCTGCAGCTGAACCGCCGAGCGCCGGCTGGGCAGATTGCGAGCTGCGGAAATGGCTCAACGGCGACGGCCTTAAGCTGCTGCCCAACGAGTTGCGCGCACTCATTAAAGGGGTCAAGAAGGTCTCGAACAATGTGGGCGCCGCCAACAGCGCATCGTGCCTGAGCGAGTTGCCCGCAACCCTTTGGCTGCCCGCCATGGTCGAGCTGTGCGGTACGCAACCGTCCGATTCGTTTGCCGAGGACTATCACTACCTGGCAGACATCTACAACGGCGAGGGCAAGGAGTATCAGCTCTTCCGCGAGCTCAAGGTAAGTCCGTATACCACGAACGAGATGCTGGTTCGCCAGTGGAAGGGCAAGGACACCTGCTGGTGGGAGCGCACGGTGAGCCCCGACTCATCGGAGACCGAAGGCACGCTCTACATAAACCGTGTGGGCCACGACGGCGACGCCTTTACGTACGCAACGCCTGCGGACAAGCCAAACAAACGAACCTGTGTGATCCCCGGATTCTGTATCTAGAGAGCGGGCGTCTTGCCGTGACGGGACCCCTCCCCGGCAGTTGTCTCGATTTGTAACACTAGCTCGGCAGATACAGGTCTAGATGCTACAGAACGAGACAAACCCCAATCCCGCGAGACAACATCTCAATCTGTAACAGTAAGGGGTCAAAAACCTCTCTAGATGTTACAGATCAAGACATTTGAGTTGGCCGCGGACGGTCTGTCTCGATCTGTAACAGTAAGGGGTCATATTTCCCGCCAGATGTTACAGATTGAGACATTGAGTTTATTGCTGAAGGTTCGTCTCGATCTGTAACATCTGGAATCCAAAAACCGGTCTAACTGTTACAGATGGAGACAAACTCAAACCTCTCAAAACAAAATCTCAATCTGTAACAGTTAGAGGTCATTTTCCCCGCTAGATGTTACAGATCGAGATATTGATTTGCCGCCGGAGAGTTTGTCTCATTCTGTAACAGCAGCTCGGCAAAAACTGGGCTAGATGTTACAGATTGAGACGAAGGGCGGGGATGGTGCACCAACCCGGCAGCCACCCTCATCTGTAGCGAAATGTCATACATTTCTTTCTGTACTGGATACCCCCAGGGGGTATGGGTGTATAGTATCGGCAGGTTAACATTTCCGACACTACGTCACAGAAAGGAGAAGCCATGGCTCAAGATAAGTTCGACGTGGGCGGCATGACATGCGCCGCCTGCCAGGCGCATGTGGATCGCGCCGTGAGCAAACTCGACGGCGTCCAAAGCGTCGCGGTCAATCTGCTCGCCGGCTCTATGCTGGTGGACTACGACCCTGCGCAGGTCTCCCCCGACGACATCTGCACCGCTGTCGACCGCGCGGGCTACTCGGCCTCACCCATCAGCACGGGCACCGACGCTGTCCAAAGCGGAAGTGCGCAAGCCAGGTCCGGCGCCGCCCATATGGAGTCACCGACCAAAAAGTTGGAGGCCGCCGCCTCTGCCATGCGCACCCGCCTCATCGTCTCGATCGTATTCCTCATCCCACTGTTCTACATAGGCATGGGGCACATGCTCGGCTGGCCGCTGCCCGGCATCTTCACCGACCACACCCACAGCATGACGCTCGCGCTCACCGAGCTCGTCCTGCTCATTCCCATCGTCTACGTCAACGACGCGTACTTTATCAACGGGTTTAAATCGCTCGCGCACGGCGCGCCCACCATGGACGCCCTTATTGCCGTGGGCGCCACCGCCTCCATCGCCTGGTCGCTCTACGCCATGTTCATCATGGCCGACCAGCTAGCCGCAGGTCAGGTGCACGAGGCCATGATGACGAGCATGGACAACCTGTATTTTGAGAGCGCTGGCACCATCCTGTCGCTCGTCACCGTGGGCAAATACCTCGAGACGCGCAGCAAGTCCAAGACCGGCGGCGCTATCGAGGCGCTCATCGACTTAGCACCCAAGACCGCGACCGTCGTGGCAGAGGACGGCAGCGAGGCCACCGTCGACGTCGATGCCATTCTGCCCGGCCAGGTGCTGCGTGTGCGCCCCGGCGAGTCCATCCCTGTCGATGGCGTGGTGCTCGAGGGCAGCTCGGCCGTGGACGAGAGCGCGCTCACCGGCGAGTCCATCCCCGTGGAAAAGACCGCCGGCGACACCGTCAACGCCGCCACTGTCAACCGCACCGGCTCGTTTGCCTTCCGTGCCACACGCGTGGGCGCCGACACGTCGCTCGCCAAGATTATCCAGCTCGTCGAGGACGCCAACGCCACCAAGGCGCCCATCGCCCGCATGGCCGACAAGGTCGCCGGCGTGTTCGTGCCCGTGGTATTCGTGATCTCGGCCATGACCTTCGTGGCGTGGATGGCACTGACCGGTAGCGTGAACGAAGCGCTCACCTCCGCCGTCGCTGTGCTGGTGATCAGCTGTCCGTGCGCATTGGGTCTGGCCACGCCCGTCGCTATTATGGTCGGCACCGGCAAGGGCGCCGAGATGGGCATTCTGTTCAAGAGCGCCGAGGCGCTGGAGAATCTGCGCAGCGTGGGCACCGTGGTGTTCGATAAGACGGGAACGGTCACTCGCGGCAAGCCTGCCGTGACCGATATCGTGGTAGCCACGCGCGCCGACGGATCGCCCGCCATGAGCGAAAAGGCGCTACTCAAGCTGGCCGCCGCGCTGGAGCGCTCAAGCGAACACCCGCTGGCCGAGGCGATTATGGCCGAGTGCGAGACGCGAGGGATTGTCGCGCGCGCCGTCGAGGACTTTGCCGCCGTGCCCGGGCGAGGCGTTACGGCGCGCGAGGGGCAAAACGCCATTGCCGCCGGCAATATGCGCCTGATGAACGAGCTGGGCGCGAAGGTGCCCGCGGGTCTTGCCGAACAGTTCGCCGCCGAGGGCAAGACGCCGCTGTTCTTTGCCAAGAACGGCGAGCTCGCCGGCACCATTGCCGTGGCTGACGAGGTCAAGGAAACGAGTGCCGGAGCCATCGCCGCACTGCGCTCGCTTGGCGTCGACGTGCGCATGCTCACCGGCGACAACCGAGTCACCGCCGAAGCAATCGCCCGCCGCGTGGGGCTGAGCAGCGAACAGGTCATCGCCGACGTCCTCCCCGCCGACAAGGAGCACCACGTACGCGAGCTGCAGGATGCGGGCAGCAAGGTCGCCATGGTGGGCGACGGTATCAATGACTCCCCCGCCCTGGCGCGCGCCGACGTGGGCCTTGCTATCGGCACCGGCGCAGACATCGCCAAGGAGGGCGCCGACGTGGTACTCATGCGCAGCGACCTCATGGACGTCGCCCGTGCCATCGAGCTGTCGCGCGCCACAATTCGCAACATCAAGCAGGACCTGTTCTGGGCGCTGTTCTACAACGGCATCGGCATTCCGCTGGCGGCGGGCGTGTTCTTCCCCCTCACCGGTTGGCAGCTCTCGCCGATGTTTGGCGCCGCGGCCATGAGCCTGTCGAGTGTCTGCGTCGTAAGCAATGCGCTGCGCTTAAAATCCTTTAAGCCAAAAGTGGCAAAATAGGCTCACCATTAAGTCCATCTAGAACGGGTTTTCCAGACGCCCGAGATTGACCCGAAAGAGGAGCGACGCGCACTTTGGTACGCGAGCGACGGCTTGAAGGTCAAGGTCGGGTGCCTGGGAAAGCCGACACAACAGGGAGGAATACCCATGCGTTACACAATCAAGACTTCCGGCCTCATGTGCGGCCATTGCGACGCCACCGTCGAGACGGCGTTGCTCAACGTGGCCGGCGTGACCGACGCCGACGCCGATCACGAGACCCAGACCGTCCAGGTGGAGTGCGCCGACACCGTGACCGTCGAGCAGCTCACCGCCGCTGTCGAGGGCGCCGGCGAGAAGTTCCACGCCCTTTCGGTGACCGCCGCATAGCAGTCGCTGCCTACTGAATCCTCAGAAGTTGCGGTGAAATACGGACTGTTGTGCCGCCCTAGGCCTTTAAACGGTCCGTATTTCACCGCAACTGACGGGGACATCCGGAAGATCGACCAGAAACGAGGACCCGACATGATGGCAGACCATAAATCGGTGACCCGCATGCTCAAGACGGCACGCGGCCAGATCGACGGCATCTTGCGGATGGTCGAGGAGGACCGTTACTGCGTCGATATTTCCACGCAGCTCATGGCAACGCAGGCGCTCCTCGCGCGCATTAACGCCGACGTGCTCAAGGCGCATATCGAGGGCTGCGTGACTTCGGCAATCGAATCGGGCGACGAAGACCTCAAAGCCGCCAAGCTCGCCGAAATCGAACGCGTCGTCGACAAGCTCTCCAAGTAATAGGGGCATTGGGGACAGATTTCTTTGCACCGTCTTGGTATTCCGGGGACAGGTATGTTTGCACCACATTGGTGCAGATTAACCTGTCCCCCTTGCTCTAAATCGGGTATAAAGGCGTGCAGCATATCGAACGAAAGGCAATTTGCATGAATGACTTTATGAAGGGTCGCAATGGTGCCGATGAACTCACCATCGTGATGGGTTTTGCCGGCATCGTCATCGCGATGATCGGATCGATAGCCCGCATCCAGTGGCTCAGCTGGATTGCCATCGCCGTAATCGTGATTGGCGTGCTGCGCGGCCTGTCCAAAAATATCGACGCACGTCACAAGGAGAACGAGACCTTTGTCGCCGCGACTGCAAACGTACCCGGCTTGGGCAAGTTTGTAGCTAGCTTGGGCGGCGGAGCTGCAGCGGCCAACGCCTCGCGCGCAGCCGGTACTAGCAAGGAAGACTTTGAACGTGCCAAGCGCACAGCCAAGAAGATGTGGAAGGGCCGCAAGACCACGGCCTATCTTAAGTGCCCCAACTGCGGCCAGATGCTCTCCGTTCCCAAGGGCAAAGGCAAGATCCGCGTCACCTGCCCCAAGTGCCATGCCAAGATGGAGACGCGCTCATAGCTGCCATACTATGGGACAAATAAAAGCCGAGGCCTCGCACTAGGACCTCGGCTTTTTCTGATTATGACAAAAGGATTGTCCCTTTGTCGCATCGCCATATCGCGCGCTTACGCCACGCCATCGCGGGCAAACTCCTCGGCCAACGCCTCGGCAGGCATGGCCATAATCGCGTCGAGCTCGGCGTCCACCTCGGGAATACGCTTCACCTTGAGCTTGCGCACCAGATCACCGCGACACATCACGTGCGTCGGATCACGCAGTGCGCACAGGTCATCGAGCGGGTTCTCGCGCGTCACCAGAATATCGGCGGCCTTGCCGCACTCGATTGTGCCGGTCTCGCCGCCCAGCCCCAGCAGCTCGGCATTGACCTGCGTGGCCGTATGCAGCGCGAAAGCGTTGCTCACGCCGACATACTTGGCAAAATAGGCCACCTCACGCCACATGTCATACTGCGTCACGAACGGGCAGCTTGAGTCCGTGCCAAGGCCCACCTTAACGCCAGCTTCCAGTGCGGCACGGGCGCTCTCGATGATGCCCGAGCACACGATGTCGCCGTTCTTCTTTTGCGTATCGGTAGAATGGGTCTTTTCCGGGTCGAGCAATACAAACGGCAGCGCCGGGCTGATAGTGCAGGTCACACTCGGAGCACGCCCCTCGAGCTGCGTGCCCGCGGCGCCACGGTACAGCTCCAAGATTTCGGGTGTCAACGGAGCGCCGTGCTCAATCGTGTCAACGCCGGCCTCAAGCGCGGCCTTCACGCCCTCGGTACTCTCGACATGGGCCATAACCGGAAGGCCCATATCGTGCGCCGCCTTGCATGCCGCCGCGGCAACCTCCACTGGCATACGCAGCACGCCCGGCTCGCCCACCTCGGTCGCATCGAACACGCCGCCCGTCACGAACAGCTTAATGACGTCGGCACCACGCGCATACAGGTCGCGCACCTGTTCGGCTGCCTCGGCGGGACTGTTGGCCACCTGGGCGAACAAACCCGCACCATGGCCGCCCGGCACCGTGACACCCGTTCCCGGCGCCACCAGGCGAGGACCTTGATACTTGCCGGCATCGATAGCGTCGCGCACGGCAAGATCGGCAAACAGCGGGTCGCCCGCGCCGCGCACCGTGGTCACGCCACTTGCCAGTTGTTGTTGGGCGCTGCCCTTAAGAATATGGCGCACGATGGCGCGCCCCACGGGATTATCGAGCTTCTTCATCAGCGCGCCCGCATCGCCCGCCGAAACCGGCTTGCCCGAACCGCACAGATGCACATGCATATTGATGAGGCCTGGCATGAGATACGCACCTGCCAGGTCGATAACCTCGGCACCCGCAGGCGCCTGCGCCACAGCACTCGGCCCCATCCACGTGATGACACCGCGCTCAACGGCCACGGCCATATCGGGCTGCGGCTCCATATGCTCCGAGCCATCCAAGACGGTCGCATTGATAAACAACGTGGGACGATCGGCAGACGCCATATCGAGCTCCTCCCTCACGATTAACATGAACATTTGTCCATTATCACCTAATGCAGCGGCCTAAAGTCGAGCATATCGGTTAACGGAGGGAAGAGGGGATGTGGGGGACGGAATACGTTGCAGTCCCACCCCAGCGACACCAGGGAAATGTCTCGATCTGTAACAGGTACAGGGTTATTGGGCCCCTTGATGTTACAGATCGAGACATTCGGTCGACGTTTCACCGGTTTGTCTCGATCTGTAACAATTACGAACTCAAACAACTTCTAAACGTTACAGATCGAGACAAAACCTCTCAGCGCCCATACCACTGCCGTCTCCATTCCTCCGCCAGATCGGCCCGCTGTGGAATTCCCGCCAGTCTCATCTTTTCAGCCAGCTTCCCCGGGTTCTTAAGTTCATCAAACGTAAACCGAAGCACCTTGTGCCCGAGCATCGTCAGATGAGACTCTCGCTGACGTTCTGCCACGAATGGGTCGACCGACCCCCGATCCCCACCATCCTGCAGGGTATACTTTCCCTTCCCGTCGAGCTCGCCGATGACACATGTCCCATCCTCGAGCCTCCAGAAATAATCAACCCGAAACACCTGGCTCGGATCGAGCGGGTCGCGAAACTCCACCTGCAGCTCCGGAACCGGAAAGCCGTACGCAATAAAGAACGCTCGGAACCGAGACTCGCCGCCGTTTTCGGACAGCCCGTCCGCATACGACGCAATCACCCGTGCCCTGCGATACCCGCGCCTGCCCTCGCAATCGGCGCGGAGGCGCTCGCACAAATTCCCACGTGATACACCTTTTGCCCGCAGTGCAGAATCGGCGATCGCCAACCCGTAGGAGAACGGCGCACGCAGCAAGCAATCCTCCACCGTGCGCCAAAACGACGTCACCCGCACGCCATCAACAAGCTCGAGCACGCCCGCCATCTGTGGACGCAACAACCTGCACCCGCTGCTCAACGTCACCGAACAACCCGTCTTAACAAGAAAACGCGGCCCGAGTAGATCATTCGGCACCTCCAAACCCCACAAAAGCGCCGCGTCATAGCCCCAAAACGCCCAATCGGGATGAAATTCCGCAAGCCCTTTGATAGTCCTCAGCGCTCGCTCCGCCGGCGTCGATGCATCCCAATCATGCTGAAAGCAGAACAGATACGGCTCGGGCTCCGCAATATCATCGGTTCCCACATGACGCCGCAGCCACATGAGCTCGGCATTGTCATGCGTTGCGAGCAGCGCACCTTGCTCGGTCGTCTCCGTGAGCCGCGCGAGCATCCTATTCCGCGCCAACGTGTTGCGAGTCGCATGTTTGTGTTTGAGAACGGTATTGGACACTTTCATCACCACCACATCGGACAACTGGACCATCGCCGCTGTTGCCTCCGCTGACAAATGTCTTGATCTGTAACAGGAAGACAGTCTTTGAGCCTCTAGTTGTTACAGAACAAGATCTTTCGGCACCGCGTCCAACCTTTGTCTCAATCTGTAACAGTTAGGTCGAATTTTGGCCTGTAGATGTTACAGATTGAGACATTCCCCCAGCCAAGTGCCAAACGTCTCGATCTGTAACAGTTAGACGTTCTCCAGGCCTCCAAACGTTACAGATTTAGACAAACCAGCGGCGCCCAAGCATTCGTCTCGATCTGTAACAGGTAGACCGGTTTTTTGTCCCTAAACGTTACAGATCGAGACAAATAGACACGCGGCGGCGCTGCGACAGCCCATCCCCTACTCCCACTCCTGCTCGTAGATGTTGAGCGACTTTACGTACCGCCCCTGGGCGCCCATGATGTCGCGGACCAGACGCAAGAAGAAACTGATGCACGAGGTGTCAAAGCCATCCTGCAGGTCCTCCGGATGCACCGCACCAGGCCCATCGACCGCCGTGTCACTCAGGCGTGCGATGTCATACAGATAGAGTTGTCCCGCCGTCAGCCAGACATCGTCGACGCAGGCGAGGCGCACCGCAATCGCTCCGTCGCTCCAATGCTCCTTTTGCACGATATGCGGGTCGTAGACATCAAAGCGACGGTCGGCGCGCGTGTCCTTCAGCGCGACCATACCAGTCGCAGGATCCTTGTCCAAAATGCCAAAGCGCGAGAAATACTGCGTGTCGCGTACCTGCTCGAGCCGCTTGAGCGAGGCAGGCGAAAGCGATGTCGGCGGCTCTTCAACATACAGCTCGAGCAGCGTCTTGCCATGGCGATAGGGGCGCTCGAAGAGCAGCCAATCGGTAAATGCCATGTTGTAGGCCATAATTTCGTTTTGCGAAGGCTCGGTGTAATAGCTGAGCCACGGGTCGACAATGATCTCGAACTGTTCGCGCGCCGGCTCCAAAAACTGGAACTTCCGCAGCATCCAAAAATGGGCCATGTCGGCAATATCGTTGCCGACAGCTTCGGCCAGCTGCGCTCGATCTAAAGCGTGGTCAGTCATGGCATCCTCCTCAAACTGATGGACCTCAATTTGAGCTTACGAGGAGGGTGGTCGGCCACGGCCAGCGCGGGCAAAATAGGCCTCCGGCTGCAAACCAGATGCTGACCAAACACTTGACGAAAAGCTTGACCGAAAATGCGCACCGCAACAAAACCGCAGGTAAACATAGACGGCCAACCCGCCCTTTTGAGCCAGATACCCACAGCCACCACAGAAACAACAGGTGACCACAGCCCAAGAAGTCGACAAATGAACACCCGTACGTCGACAAACGAGCAAATCGCTCGCAAAGAGTGTCCCCAACGACTAGACAAAAAAATGACTAGTCATTGGGGACGTTCTTAAATGACTACTTTACAGCTCCAGCGCATCGGCGACTTCGGCTGCGCAGGCCAGGGCATCGGCCATGGCGTTCACCACGAGCGAGCTGCCGTTGCGAGCATCACCCGCCACATACACCGGCGCGGCATCCGCGGCGACGCCGTCGACGCGGGCCGCAAGGTACGAGCCCTCGGCAGCCATCACCGGCAGCGGACGACCAGCGGTGGCAACAGGCACGCCAACGGCGTCGAATACGCCATGCTCGGGACCCGTAAAGCCGCAGGCGATGAGCACCAGCTGGGCCGGCACCTCGTGCTCGGAGCCCGCGATGCGCTCGGGCTTGCCAGCCGACCAATCCAGATCGACCACGCGCAGGCCCGCGGCCGCGCCCTTCTTGTCCAACAGTACCTCGAGCGTATCCACACCCCAGGCGCGCATCTCGCCGCCCATGGCAGCAATGGCCTCCTGCTGGCCGTAGTCGGTCTTCTTAACGTTGGGCCACTGCGGCCAGGGGTTGCTCGCCGCGCGCGCATCAGGCGCCGCCGGCAAGAACTCAAACTGGCGCACGCTGCGCGCACCCTGACGTACCGCGGTGCCCACGCAGTCGTTACCGGTATCGCCGCCGCCAATGACCACAACGTCCAGGCCGCGCGCGTTCACCGCGGGGTCGCCGCCATCGAGCACCGAGACGGTCGAAGCCGTCAGGTAGTCCACGGCATACACCACGCCCGGGGCATCAATGTTCGCAGCCGAAAGCCCACGCGGAGCACGGGCGCCGGCAGCCACCACGACGGCGTCAAAGTCGTCGAGCTTGGCGGTAACCTTGGGATCGCTCACGTCGGCACTCAGCTCGAACACAATGCCCAGCTCGCGCATGAGCGCCACGCGACGCTCGACCACGGACTTCTCGAGCTTCATGTTGGGAATGCCGTACATGAGCAGGCCGCCCGGGCGGTCGTCACGCTCAAACACCGTCACGCGGGCACCGCGACGCGCAAGCTCCCATGCTGCCACCAGACCAGCAGGACCGGAGCCCACCACGGCAACCGTGGGTGCGCCCTCCCCTGCCGGCTCAAAGCGGCGCGGACCGCCGTTGGCCCACTCATGGTCGCTGATCGCGCGCTCATTGTCGTGAATCGTCGTGGGCTGGCCATCGACCGAGCCCAGGTTGCATGCGGCCTCGCACAGCGCCGGGCACACGCGACTCGTGAACTCGGGCATGGGCGAGGTGAGTGACAGGCGCTCGGCAGCCTCGTCCCAACGGCCGCGGTACACCAGCTCGTTCCACTCGGGAATCAGGTTGTGCAGCGGACAGCCGCTCGGACGTGCCTTGCCAAAGCTCGCGCCCATCTGACAAAACGCCACACCGCACATCATGCAGCGGCTCGCCTGGGCACGGCGCGCGTCGTCGTCGAGCTCCACGTACAGCGGATCGAAATCGCGGCTGCGCTCCTCCACGGGGCGCAGCTCATGGGTCACGCGATCGATATCAAGAAAAGCACCGGGCTTACCCATGGCACTTACGCCTCCTTCTTGGTCGAAGCAACAGAGCTGGCAGCCACGGACGCAGCGCCCGCGCCAGCAGCACCACCCGCCACATCAAAGCGAGCGACATCGGCGGCGTCGGCGCGACCGGTCACAATGTCAAACGCCAGCTCCTCGGCCTGCGCATGCGTCTTACCGATGGCCTCGGCGGCGGCGACAATCGCCAGCACGCGCTCGTACTCGGTCGGAATGACCTTCACAAAGTGTTTGCTCATCGTCTCAAAGCTGTAGAGCAGCTTAATGCCGCGCGGGCTCTGCGTCACGTCCACGTGCTCCTGGATGAGCTCGCGAATCTGCGCCAGCTCGCCGGCCGTCGGGGCTTTAAGCTCAACGCTCTCGTGGTTCACACGGGCATCGAGCGTGCCGTATTGGTCAAAGACATAAGCCACGCCACCCGTCATACCGGCGGCGAAGTTCTGCCCGACCTCGCCCAGGATGAGCGCCAGACCGCCCGTCATGTACTCGCAGCCATGGTTGCCGCAGCCCTCGACCACCACGGTGGCACCGGAGTTGCGTACGCCAAAGCGCTGGCCGGCCAGACCGTTGATGAAGCCGCGGCCGCTCGTAGCGCCAAAGAACGCAACGTTGCCCACGATGATGTTCTCGTCGAACTTATAGGTCGCATGCGGGTTGGGGCGCACCGACACCTCGCCGCCCGAAAGGCCCTTGCCAAAGTAGTCGTTGGCGTCGCCGCACACGTTGAGCGTAATGCCACGCGGAAGGAACGCGCCAAAGCTCTGACCGGCCGAACCATCGCAATCGATGGTAATGGAGCCGGCGGGCAGGCCCTCGGGATGCGCCTTGGTCACCGCGTTGCCCAAAATGGTGCCCACGCAGCGGTTGACGTTGGCGATGTCGGCGCGGAAGCGAATCGGACGCAGGTGCGCACGGGCATCGGCCGTATAGGGCACAAACAACGTGGAGTCGAGCGTCTTGTCGAGCTCGCTGTCCGCAGCCATCTGGGGCGGGAAGTGACGGCCGTCGGCACCCGGGATGTGGGCACCAAACTCACAGGTCGCGCTCGCCAGCACGGGCGACAGATCCAGCAGGTTAGCCTTGCGGTTGCCCGGGACCTCGATCTGGCGCAGGCACTCGGGATGGCCGACCATCTCGTCGACCGTGCGGAAGCCCAGGCTCGCCATGACCTCGCGCAGCTGCTCGGCAACAAAGAGCATAAAGTGCTCGACGTGCTCTGGCTTGCCGCGGAAGCCGCGACGCAGGCGGCAGTTTTGCGTAGCGATGCCGGCCGGGCAGGTATCCTGCTGGCAGTCGCGCTGCATGAGGCAGCCCATGGAGATGAGCGGCATGGTCGCAAAGCCAAACTCCTCGGCGCCCAACAGGCAGGCGACAGCGACGTCGGTGCCGTCCATGAGCTTGCCGTCGGCTTCGAGCACCACGCGTGAGCGCAGGCCGTTTTGCAGCAGCGTCTGCTGGGCCTCGGCAAGACCGAGCTCCAGCGGCAGGCCGGCGTGCCAAATGGAGTCGCGCGCCGCGGCACCCGAGCCGCCGTTGTGGCCGCTGATCAAGATCTTGTCGGCAGCACCCTTGGCCACACCGGTGGCGATGGTGCCGACGCCGGCCTCGCTGACCAGCTTGACCGACACGCGCGCACCGGGGTTGGCGTTCTTAAGATCGAAGATCAGCTCCGCCAAGTCCTCGATGGAGTAGATGTCGTGGTGCGGCGGAGGCGAGATCAGGCCGATGCCGGGCGTGGACTGACGAACCTCGGCGATCCAGGGGTAGACCTTCTTGCCGGGCAGGTGTCCGCCCTCGCCGGGCTTGGCGCCCTGGGCCATCTTGATCTGAATCTCGAAGGCGCTGCACAGGTAGCGGCTCGTCACGCCAAAGCGCGCGCTTGCCACCTGCTTGATGGCGGAGTTCTTAGAGTCACCGTTGGCCAGCGGGGTCTCGCGGCGCGGGTCCTCGCCGCCCTCGCCCGAGTTGGAGCGGCCGTGCAGGCGGTTCATGGCAATGGCCATGCACTCGTGTGCCTCTTTGCTTATGGAACCGTACGACATGGCGCCGGTGTTAAAGCGGCGGACGATATTGAGCGCGGGCTCCACCTCGTCGAGCGAAACCGGGGTGCGGCCGCTGGCATCAAAGTCCAGCAGGTCGCGCAGGCGCACGGCACGGCCGGTGCGGTGCAGGCGGGCGCTGTACTCCTTAAAGGTGTCGTAGCTGTCCTCACGGCAGGCGGTCTGCAGCAAGTAGACAGTCTGCGGATCGATGAGGTGATCCTCGCCGCCGAGCGGGCGCCACTTGGTCAGGCCCAACGTGGGCAGCTGATCGGGAGCCGGGCTCTTAAGGATAGCGAGCGCGGCGTCATAGCGCTCATTCTGCTCGCGCTCAACGTCCTCGACACCCATACCGCCCACACGGCTCACCGTGCCGGCGAAGTACGCGTTGACGAACTCCGGCGTAAAGCCCACGGCCTCGAAGATCTGCGCCGAATGGTAGCTCTGCACCGTGGAGATGCCCATCTTGGACATGATGGAGACGATGCCCGCCGTCGCGGCCTTGTTGTAGTTGGCGATGCCCTGCTCGGCCGTCACGTCCAAATCGCCGCGTGTCGCCAGATCGCGGATGCACGCATGTGCGTTGTACGGATAGATGCCGCTCGCGGAGTAGCCCACCAGTGCCGCAAAGTCATGCGGGGACACGGCGTCGCCGCACTCCACCACGATGTCGGCAAAGGTGCGCACGCCGGCGCGGATCAGGTGGTTGTGTACGCAGCCCACGGCAAGCAGCGACGGCACGGGCACCTCGCCCGCAGCGGCACGATCGCTCAACACCACGATGTTCACGCCGTCGCGGACCGCAGCCTCAACGTCCTCGGCAAGCTGCTTGAGCGCAGCCTGCAGTGCGCCCTCGCCGGCATCGCGGCGGTAGACGGCACGGAAGCGACGGGTCTTAAAGCCCACGCGGTCGATAGCGCAGATACGCTCGAACTCCTCCTCGTTGAGCAACGGGCGCTCCAGGCGCACCAGTTGGCAGGCCGTACGGGAGTCCTCGAGCAGGTTGCCGTGGTTGCCCAGGTAGAGCGTGGTCGAGGTGACCATGTGCTCGCGCAGGGCATCGATCGGCGGATTCGTGACCTGGGCGAACAGCTGATAGAAGTAGTCAAAGAACGAGCGCGTCTTCTTGGACAGGCAGGCCAGCGGCGCGTCGATGCCCATCGAGGCGAGCGGGGCCTTGCCCTGCTGGGCCATGGGACGCACGACCTCGTCGACGTCATCCCAGTGGTAGCCGAGCTTGGCCATACGCACGGCGGCGGGCACCTCGGCGTCCTCGGCGGGCGTTGCCGCAACGGGCTCATCGAGCGCGTCGACGGTCAGCGTCTCCTCGGCAATCCAGTCGCGGTAGGGTTTTTCCTTGGCATAGCGAGCGCGCAGCTCATCGTTGTAGATCACGCGGCCGCGGGCAAAATCGACCTCGAGCATCTGGCCCGGTCCCAGGCAGCCACTCGTCAGGATGTTCTCGGGGCTCACCTCGATGGTGCCCACCTCGCTTGCCAGCATAAAGCGACCGTCGCGCGTCACATAGTAGCGGGCGGGACGCAGGCCGTTGCGGTCGAGAGCAGCACCCAGTGTGCGGCCGTCGGTAAAGGCGATGGCGGCCGGGCCGTCCCACGGCTCCATGAGCATGGACTGGTAGGCATCGTAGGCGCGGCGTTCCTCACTCAGACTGTCGTTGTGGTCCCACGGCTCGGGCAGCAGCATGGACGCGGCACGCGTGAGCGGGCGACCGTTCATGACCAGGAACTCGAGCACGTTGTCCAAAATCGCGGAGTCAGAACCCTCGCGGTTGATGATGGGCATCACGCGCTCAAGATCGTGCTGCAGCACGGGGCTGTACAGGTTGGGCTCGCGGGCGCGGATCCAGTTGACGTTGCCCTTGAGGGTGTTGATCTCGCCGTTGTGGATGATAAAGCGGTTGGGGTGCGCGCGTTCCCAGCTGGGCGTGGTGTTGGTGGAGTAGCGCGAGTGGACAAGCGCTACGGCCGTCTTGACGGCGGCGTCGTTGAGGTCGATGAAGAAGCGGCGCATCTGCGTGGCGACCAGCATGCCCTTGTACACGATGGTGCGCGAGCTCATGGAGCACACATAGAAGATCTTGTCGCGCAGGGCAAACTCAGCGTCGGCCTTCTTCTCGATGGTGCGGCGGCACACATACAGACGGCGCTCGAAGGCGTCGCCCGCCGGCGTGTCGTCCGGACGGCCCAGGAAAGCCTGCAAGATGGTGGGCATGCAGGCGCGGGCTGTCTCGCCCAGGTCGTGCGGGTCGACCGGCACCTCGCGCCAAAAGAGCAGCGGCACGCCGGCCTCGGCGCAGCCCTCCTCAAACACGCGACGGGCATCCTCTACGCCCTTGTCGTCCTGCGGGAAGAACAGCATGGCCACGCCATAGTCGCCCTCTGCCGGCAGAATCTGGCCGCACTTTTGAGCCTCTTTGCGGAAAAAGTGATGCGGAACCTGGAACAGGATGCCGGCGCCGTCGCCGGTGTTCTTCTCGAGTCCCGTACCGCCGCGGTGCTCCAAGTTGACCAGAATGGACAGTGCGTCGTCCAGAATCTGGTGATGGCGCTCGCCGTTGATATCGGCAAGCGCGCCGATGCCACATGCATCGTGGTCGAATTCGGGGCGATAAAGGCCCTGCTGCTGAGCGAAATCTGCCTGCATCGCGATCCTCCCCTAGATATTAGACAGTCAGTTGAATAGGCATACTAGGAGCATCGCCGACCCGTTGTGTTTCCCGCCCGTTTCGAAACAATCGCGTAACGCACGCCCTACGAGTGGGTGCCGCCGACCTCAAGGGCGACAACAAGGGCCCCAGGTTCGGCCCGTAAGCTCACCGCTTCAAACATCTCAATCTGTAACAGGAGGAGCCGATTTTGGCGCTTAGATGTTACAGGTTGAGATTTTCTGCAGGACAGTTTTGGTTTGTCTCGATCTGTAACACGAAGGGTCAGTTTTGGCGGTCAGCTGTTACAGATCGAGATTTTCCATAGGACCATTTCTTCCTGTCTTGATCTGTAACACCTAGACCCAATTTCCATCCCCAGTTGTTACAGATCAAGACATTTCGGCAATCCCCTTTCACCGTCCCATTCAAATACAACAATTTTGTTAGTCACGGTTAACTTTTTGGCCTAAAACGGGTATCCTTTGCGGCGTCAAACAAACGGCACGCAGGAGCTCACCATGCTCAACCATCTCAAACAACACTTTGGCTCGCACCGCACCGGAGGCCACGGAGGTCTGGATATCGCCCGGCATATCGGCCCCGGGCTGCTCGTGACCGTCGGCTTTATCGATCCGGGCAACTGGGCCTCCAACATGGCCGCCGGCTCGCAGTTTGGCTACGCGCTGCTGTGGATCGTCACGCTGTCCACGATCATGCTCATCGTGCTGCAGCACAACGCGGCGCACTTGGGCATCGCCACGGGCACCTGTCTTGCCGAGGCCACGACACGCTACCTCCCCCGCATCGTGGGACGCGCGGTACTCGCCAGTGCCTACCTCGCGGCCATCGCCACCGCTATGGCCGAGGTCCTGGGCGGCGCGATCGCGCTCCAGATGCTCTTTGGGCTGCCCGTGCGCGCGGGCTGCGTCATCGTGGCGGCAGTATCGATGGCGATGCTCATGACGAGCTCCTACAAGCGTGCCGAACGCTGGATCATCGCCTTCGTAGGCGTGGTAGGACTCTCGTTTTTGGCCGAGCTTGCACTAGTCAAGGTCGACTGGCCGCAAGCCGCCGCAAGCTGGATCACGCCCAGTATGCCCACTGGCTCTGCCGCGATTATCGTGAGTGTCCTGGGTGCGGTCGTTATGCCACACAACCTTTTTCTGCACTCCGAGGTCATCCAATCCATGCACTTCGAAGGCCAAGGCGAGCAGGTTATCGAAGAGCGTCTGCGCTACGAGCTCTTCGACACGCTCTTTTCGATGGGCGTGGGCTGGGCAATCAACTCGGCCATGGTCATCCTGGCCGCAACGACCTTCTTTGCGCACGGCATTGTCGTAGACGACCTCGCCGTCGCAGCGGCCACGCTCTCCCCCATCTTGGGCCCGGCGAGCTCGACCATCCTTGCGGTGGCGTTGCTGTTTGCGGGCCTCTCGAGTAGCGTGACGGCGGGCATGGCGGCAGGCACCATCACCGCGGGCATGTTCGACGAGGAATACGACATCCACGACCGACATTCCTCGATCGGGGTGGCGGCTTGTTTCGTCGGCGCAGTGACGGCGTGCCTGGTCGTCCCAAATCCTTTTGAAGGTCTCATCTGGAGTCAGGCATTGTTGTCGCTTCAGCTGCCAATTACGGTCTTTGTGCTCATACGGCTCACCAGCTCACGCCGCGTCATGGGCAAATACGCCAACTCGCGCCCGCTCAACGCGCTGCTCGTAGGGATCGGCGTCATCGTGACGATTCTCGACATCGTGCTGCTAACGGGGATGTAATTGGGATGGCGTGACTGTCCAGATGTAGCGTCTTAATCTGTAACACGTAAGGCCGTTTTAAACCGTCAGATAAATCAAAAGGGCCCCGGCCGGAATATCCGGCCGGGGCCCTTGGACAGAGCTCTGTATAGCTAATCGCCGTGTGTCTACGAGTTACTCCTCGACGAGCTCAAACTCATCGGGGCCGACGCCGCAGACCGGGCATACGTAATCCTCGGGCAGCTCGGGCGTGTCGACCTCAACCTCGTAACCGCAAACGGTGCACACGAACTTATACGTCTTCTTCTCCTCAGCCATGATGTTCTCCTCTCGAACGCGACTGGTGATGTACTTCACTTATTAGTATAGATTCTCAATAATATAATGCAAGTATTTTTAGAACATTTCTAGCCTTGATACGACGAAGCCTTGGGCGGCGTCTTGCCCTTCAAGACCTTGTGATAGTAGTCATAGGTCAGCGGGGCCTCGCCGCTCAAGCGCTCGGCGTCCTCCACCTCGCCGATAAAGAGCAGGTGCGTGCCCACATCCACGGTATCAATCAGACGGCAGCTGAACAGCGCCGCCGCGTGCTCGGGCACATAGGGCATGCCCAGAGTGGTCTCGTGGGTCTCGTACTTGGCAAACTTGTCGTAATCGCTGCTGGTGCGGAAGCCAAAGTTGCCAATGTAGAGCATATCGGCCGTCTGATCGATCACGGTCAGCGCGAACGCTTTGGCCGATGCGATGACGCCCGAGGTGACATTGTCCTTGTTCACGGCAATCGAGATGCGCGGCGGGGCGGATGTCACCTGCACTGCTGTGTTGATAACGCAGCCGGCACGCAGCCCGTCCGCCGCGGCGCTCACCACGTACAGGCCACTCGGCATCGTAAAGAACGCAGTTTTGTCCATAACGATCACTCCCCTAACCCAGGATTGAACCTCATGGATGTATGTACCCACAAAAAAGGCGACGCCCATAACGGACGCCGCCTTTGAGACATATGTGTCAGAACAGTAAGAAAGATGAGACGCCCGCAGTTGCGGTGAAATAGGGACTGAATAGTCCCTCAATCAGGCAAAACAGTCCGTATTCCACCGCAACTTATGAAGGGTGGTCAGCGATTGCGCTCTTTGAGGGCGCGGTCGATCTCGCGTTGGACATCACGCTTGGCCATGTCCTCGCGCTTGTCATAGAGCTTCTTGCCGCGACCCAGACCCAGCAGCAGCTTTACGCGGCCGTCGGTATTAAAGTAGAGCTCCAACGGAACCAGCGCATAACCACGGTTGCGAAGTTTGCCGTCAAGAAAGTCGATCTCCTTGCGGTGCAGCAGCAGACGACGCCGACGGTCGGGATCGCGATTCCACACGCCACCATGGCTATAAGGGTGGATATGCAGGCCGACGAGCCAGCACTCCCCGCCGCGGATCAGCGCGAAGGTATCGGTAATCTGGCAGGCGCGCTCGCGAATCGACTTGACCTCGGTGCCACTCAGTTCGATACCGCATTCGAACGTCTCATCGATAAAGTACTCGTGATGTGCCGAGCGATTCTTGGAAATGAGCTTGCGCTCGCGCTTACTGGGCATCGCCGGCCTCCTTGGCGCCATCGGCGTTTGAGCCCGCAGCCTCGCGCTTTGCCTTGCGCTCGGCATTGAGCTCAGCATCGCTCTCGCGCACCAGTTTGATAATCGCCGCGCAGGCTTCCTCGCCCACCAAGTCGCGAGCACGCACCGTCAGGCGCGTCGCCTCCTGCTTGTCGCCGTCGCTTGCAGCATCGGTCGCGCACATAATCAGGCAGATGGCAATCTCGGCCGAAGGTGAGGTCGGAACGCCCTGCAACGCCAGCTCGCCCATCACGTGCTCGTCGCTCTCCTCGGCGGCATCCGGATAGGTGGTATGGATCTTGTTGAGCAGGCGCGTCGTATGCGCATCGTTGGGCGCCAGGCGCAGTGCCAGACGCGCGCAGCCCACGGCAGCCGAAACGTTCTCGGTCTCGGGCTCCAAGAAGTACTGACCCAGATTGGCGTAAGCGCGGGCGGCGCACTTGCCATCGCTTGCACGCTCCAGCACCGAGAACGAGAGCGATGCCCATTCCTGCTTGTCCTCGAGAGCGCGGAACAGCTCGGCCAAATCCAAGCGATAGTTGCAGTTCATGGGGTCCCAACGCACAGCCTGCATCAGGGCATTACGAGCGCTCACATAATCCTGCTGGCGAATGTAGGCAAACGCCATATCAGAGTACAGGCGGTCAAACGGCACCTCGACCTGCACGAGCTCGCGCGGATCCTTCTCCACGCGACGATAGGCCAAGCGCTCAAACTTGCTATCGAAGCTAAAGTATTGGCGCTTCTCCTCCGTCTTGCACTCGGCGTCGATATACTCCTCGGCGAGCTCCACCAGGCGCTCCAGCAGCGGCGTCGCCGTAGCCAGGTCGCCCTGCGCCAGATAGTTCTCGGCATACGTGATGTCTTGCAAGCTGATGGGCAGATCCATGGCTACTCCTCGATCTGAGCGAAACACGGCAGGCGCCGTATATACGGTCAATACACAAAACCCGGGTCTCTTACGAGGCCCGGGCGTTCAATTTTGGTAGCCCGTACCAGATTCGAACTGGTGATCTCCGCCTTGAGAGGGCGGCGTCCTAAACCGCTAGACGAACGGGCCATATGTAGCAAATGCAATGGCTGGGATGGAGGGAGTCGAACCCCCATTGACGGAACCAGAATCCGCTGTCCTGCCATTAGACGACATCCCAATGACTGCATCGCTGCGCTCGGCTGTGCCTTTGCGCAAGAAAGAAATATACGGGAAGTCTCGCCGTGACGCAAGCCCCAATTTTGACTTTTTTGAAATTCAGTCAAATACGGCCAACACGTGAAGGACCTGTGAAGCACCAGCGACACGTACGACGCCAAAGCCCGTAAAACATCCCACATCTACCGCTGGTAGATTACAACATTGCAGCACTCACGGCTGATGGCACAATCGAACCGTCATCATTGCACGGATATCGAGGCACCATGGACGAAGAGCTTGATTACCTATGGGAGACCCTGGGCCTCGAGATCACTGCTGACCTTTGGCCCGAACGGGACAAAATCCATCCCACACTGCGCCCCGCCATCACGGTGATGCAGGCAAAATACCGCCGTGCATCCTTTTTGATCATGCGGGTGTCATGGCACGCGGGACTCCCCGACCTTAAGCGAATCCAGGCAAGCCTCGTCGAGCTGTCCGGTATGCCGACCGTCATATCCGAGGCGCACCTGGAGCAGCGCCAGCGCGAGCGACTGCAACAGCAGCGGATTCCCTTTATCTGCCCCGGCGTTCAGGCATATCTGCCCTTTATGGACGAGGAGTACTGGAGCGGCAAGCCCAACAAGCACGTAAAGGTCTACGATCCGCACGAATGGGCACAGCTTGAGGATTAGCGCATATGCCCGCCAGCCGGGATAGTGCGCATGCCCGCCAACCGGAAAGCTCATCCCGGAATTTACGTCCAGAACGGGACGCGCTTTCCCCTAGAGGCCCCAAACGGAAACCGTATCCCAGATTTCGCGCTCAAACTGGGATACGGTTTCCGCTAGCCCCTTCAACCGGAAACTGCGTCCCGGAATCCGAGCTCAAAACGGGACGCACTTTCCGCAGCCGCTACAGCAACGCCTCGGCCCAAGCCGCTTCCTTAAACCCAGGAATCGCAAAGTCGTCGCCCACCAGCAGCGGACGCTTGACCAGCATGCCGTCGGTCGCCAGCAGCTCGTAGCACTCCTGATCCGTCATGCCCGCATCCAGACGCGCCTTCAGGCCCAGCTCTCGATATTTCATGCCCGACGAATTAAAGAAGCGCCGCACCGGCAGCCCCGAACGAGCAATCCAGGTCGCAAGCTCATCAGCCGTGGGATTGTCCAAAACGATATCGCGATCGATATACTCTACCCCATGTTCGTCCAGCCATGCCTTGGCCTTCTTACAGGTCGAGCACTTGGGATATTCAACAAACAATACCGCCATGGGATTTCCTTTCTTAGAGAAAACAGGTGTCTGGAAAACTGCACATCGACGACCACTCGCGATTGCAGCCGTTATTGTAGTCAATGTCGAAGCATAGGCAGTCGCGATGTCTCGTCTTAAGGCTAGCGCCTCGCATGGGCGCCGATCGGCCGAGTCACATGGCGCACCAACGCCGCTGCCAGCAATACCAACAGCATGGCGGTGACATAGCCCGCAGCATCGAATCCTAAATCGATAACGTCGAAATGCCTGCCGGGAACAAAGATCTTATGTACCTGGTCGCCAACGGAGCAGGCAGCGCAAAAGAGAAACACGGGCACGCAACGGGAGCATACGCTCCACGGACGCCCGGAAAAGCAAACCACGACCACCGAGGCGAACAATCCGACGAAGAAAAACTCTACGGTATGGGCAACGCGACGGACGTTTGTGCCCGCCCACATGCGAATGGAAGCAAGTCGGCCAGACCGGACATTCGAGGCAGCCGAATCGATGCCCCCGGTCATTCCGTTCTCCGTCTGGGCTTCACCCGTGGCATCGGCAGCCTGAACGCCCGTAGCCCGGCCCTCCACCACACGCGCGGTGGACTCGCTCAGCAACGACGTCTCCACCGCATTTTGCTCCGTCAGCACCCAGATGCCCGCCAGCGTTGCAGCGAACAGAACGATCGCGGTCCATCCGATTATTTGTTTTACGCGCGCCAAGGGCCAACCTCCTTTTTTGAATATCAGCGAGTGTAGCCCCAAATGGCATCGTCACCGTATCAAAATTTGAATCGCAACAGGAAGCGACAAAGCGACGCAAACCCCTACCCCGCCTCGCGCATCCAGCGATCGAACGTCCCCACGCACACGCCCAGGCACTTTGCTGCCTGGCTGCGGGTAATATCGCCCGCCTCATAGCTATCGCGCACCAGCTCAAACTGAGGAGGGCATGGCTTGCGAGGTCGACCGAAACGGACCCCTCGCGCCCGCGCCGCTGCAATTCCCTCCGCCTGGCGCCGATGGATATTCTCGCGCTCCACCTGCGCCACGTAGCTCAGCAGTTGCAGCACAATATCGGCAATCAGGGTGTTGGTCACATCCGGCGCGCCGCTGGCCCTGACGCGCGTGTCAAGCAATGGCATGTCCAACACCACAATGGCAACCCCGAGCTCCTTGGTAATGCGTCGCCATTCCTCAAGAATCTCGGAGTAATTACGACCAAGTCGGTCGATAGAAAGCACCACCAGTACGTCCCCGTCTCCCAGGACGTGCAGCAGCTCGCGATAACGCGGTCGATCGAAGTCCTTGCCGCTCGCATGGTCGGCATAAATATTCGCCGAGCCCACGCCATAGGCGCCCAGCGCATCCAGCTGCCGATTAAGGTTCTGATCGCGCGAACTCACCCGCGCATAACCGTACACCGTCGCCATCTCATCCCCGCTTTCTTGTAAACCTGCCAAAAGGGACAGGTTTATTTTGGTAGGTTTTACCTCTCAAATAGCAGGTAAGCGGGCGGCCGAGCAGACGGCAAGGTAGCCACGATTCAAATGCGGAGGGCGGTCCCGAAAGGCCGCCCTCCGCTCCCCCACCATCAGTCGGGATTTGGCTAATGGATAAGCTTAAAGTCCAAGTGCCCGCGCGTGGTATTGACGCGCGAGACCTCGATGATCACGCGCTGCCCCAGCTCGTAACGGGTGCCCGTGTCGGCACCCGTGAGCGTTAGCGCGTCCTCGTCGAACTCGAACCACTCGTTGCCCAGGCTCTTGATCGAAACCAAGCCTTCGACCTGCGTTAGATCCAAGCGCACAAAGAGGCCCATGCTGCTAACCCACGAGACGGTTCCGGCATAGCGCTCGCCTAGACGGTCCTCATAGTACTGGGCAATCTTGATCTTTTGCGTCGCATGGCTGGCGGCATCTGCCGCGCGCTCGGCATCGCTGCATGCGCGGCAGATCTGCGGCAGAATGCGCGGCAGCGACTCGCGTCCCTTGCCGATCAGCCGCGACGTACGGACCAAGGCGTCCTTGCCGCCGAGCTGCTCATAGGCCAACTGCAGCTTGAGTACGCGGTGCACCACCAGATCGGGGTAGCGACGGATGGGACTCGTAAAGTGGCAGTAGCACGGCGCGGCGAGCGCAAAGTGGCCCTCGTTGCGCGGCTTGTACAGCGCGCGCTGCATGCTGCGCAGAAGCAGCGTGTTGACGAGCGGTGCGTTTGCCGTACCGGCGGCAGCATCAACTGCAGCCTGCAGCTCATCGGGACTCCCCAGGGCAATACCGGCAGCACGGCGATCGTCGATGATGCCTAGCTGCGCCAGCGCAACGGCGGCACCGTGCAGGCTATCGGGGCTCGGATCCTCATGCACGCGATAGCAGGCCTCGATATCACGGTCTGCCAGCCACTCTGCAACGCACTCGTTGGCGAGCAGCATGGCTTCCTCGATAAGCGACGTGGCACACGAACGCTCACGCGCCACAATCTGCACGGGCACTCCGTCCTCATCCAATAGAGCGCGAATCTCGGCCGTGTCAAAATCGACTGAGCCGCGGGCGCGACGAATACGACGGCGAAGTTCGGCGAGTTCGTTAGTGGCGACAAGGAAATCGCCGAGGTCGATGTTGTAGCCGCGGGCAGTCTCCTCGCACGCAAGACCGCGCTCAAGCGCTTCCTCGCGCGAGGCCTCGGCAGCCGCAACATCCTCGGCCGCACCCTCCAGCACCGAATACTCAACCGCACCGGCACGCACCAGCAGCGCCTCGGCGCCGTCATAGTCCATACGCACACGCGAGCGAATCACGCTGGGGTACGGATCGTAATGCCGCACGCGACCCTGCTCATCGAGCTCGATATCGACGGTAAACGCAAGACGGTCCTCGTCAGGGCGAAGCGAGCACAGGTCACAGGACAGGCGTTCGGGCAGCATGGGAAGCACGCGATCGGCCAGATACACCGATGTCGTACGATGGCGAGCCTCAAGATCGATATGCCCGTCCCAAGCCACATAGTGTGAAACGTCGGCGATATGCACACCCAGCTTGTAGCCACCCTCGGGCGTGCGCTCCAGCGAAATGGCATCGTCAAAGTCGTGCGCGTCGACCGGGTCGATCGTGATGACAAAGCGGTCGCGCAGATCGCGGCGGAGCGGGTCCTTAAGCGCCGCGGACACATCGAGCGAAAGCCCCTCGGCCTCGTCTAGCGCGGCCTCGGGATAGCTATCGGTATAGCCGTAACGCGCCATCACATATTGAACGCCCAAATCGGGCGCGTCATCTCCGCCAATGCGGCGCTCGATCGTCACAGTGCCCGATTCCAGGCGCGTCGGGTAGGTCAAAATGCGCGCGACAACAGCATCACCCGGGTGGACACCCAGACGATCCGCCGAGGTATCCTCGGACAAAATGAAGAAGTCGGCCTTCAGGCGCGAATCGAGCGGCTCAATCACACCAAGCGGACCGGCGGTCTGGTACGTACCCACCACGCTTATGGCTGCGCGCTCAACCACGCCTTCGATCACGGCGCGCCGCTCACCGTGCGGGCTGTTCTTAATGCTCACGGCAACGGTATCGCCATCCATAATCTCGCGCTTGCCGCGGCCCATGACCTTGTAGTCGCCATTCTCGGTTATGACATAGGCACTGTGCTCATGGAGCTGCACGCGCCCGGTCAGGCTCGGACGGCGTTCGCTGCGCACCGGCCCGCGCTTATTGCGAGCTCCACGCTTATGCTTGTTATTGCGCCCCATGGCGCCTCCTAACTATCGATTGCGAACTCCAAAGAGTCTACCCAAATGATTCGCTTTCCTGCCGTCCCCTAGGAATCAAAAAACGGGCCGCCCCATAAGAGACGACCCGTTGGAAGGGATGAATTCCAGGCATGCCTACACGCGCAGGTAGCGGCGCATGGCAATGGCAGAACCAAAGAGACCGATAATCACGCCGACCAGAATCAGCGCAGCATAGGTCACCAGGTAGTACTGCGTCGGCAGGGCAAACGACATCCAGCCGATGCTCTCCTGCAGACGCGGAATCATCAGATTGCGCAGCAGCTCCAGAACGCCGATGGAAAGCAGCGAGCCCAAAATGGCCTGCAGTACGCCCTCGGTGATAAACGGGCCGCGAATGAAGCCGTTGCTGGCGCCGACCAGACGCATAATCGCAATCTCACGACGACGCGCCGTGATGGACAGGCGAATCGTGTTGTTGATGAAGATGAATGCGATAAAGGTCAGAAGGCCAACGAGCACCACGGCGGCAATGCGGATGTAGTTGGTCACCTGGAACAGGCGGCTCACTTCCTCCTGGCCGTACAGCACGCTCGCGTTGACGTCGCCGTCATCCGCGATCTTCTGGAAATCGTCATCCTTCTTGAGCTTCTCTGCCGTGCTCTCGACCTTGGACGGATCGTCCATCTCAATAGCAAAGGAAGCCGGCAGCGGGTTCTGGCCATCGAGCGCGCTCATGGTGGCGTCGGCGTTGCCCGACATCTTGCTCGTATACTCGGCCAGCGCGTCGTCCTTGTCCTTATAGGTCACGGACTTGACGTTATTCCACGTCTTAAGTTCGGCCTCAAAAGCCTGAACATCGGCCTGATCAGCGTCATCGCTAATGAACGCGTTGATGACAACCTGATCCTCGACGGTACCGATCACGGAGTTCAGCATCGCGGAGCCCATGATGAACAGGCCGATGATAAACAGCGAAAGGAAGATCGTGATGACGGCGCCGAGCGAGGTATCCCAGTTACGGAAGAAGTGGCTGATTGCCTCTTTGAAGGAGTAGCCCACGTTAGTTGGTGCCATAGTTACCGTAACCTCCCCTCTCCTGGTCGCGGATAACGTGGCCGCCCTCGAGGGCGATCACGCGACGGTGCATGCTATCGACCATCTCGCGGTCGTGCGTGGCGACGATCACGGTGGTGCCGGTGCGGTTAATACGCTCGAGCAGCTTCATGATGCCCAGCGAGATCGCCGGGTCGAGGTTACCCGTGGGCTCGTCGCAGATCAGCAGCGGCGGACGGTTGACCATAGCGCGGGCGACGGCAACGCGCTGCTGCTCGCCACCGGAAAGCTGGTCGGGCAGCGAGTCCATCTGATCGGCCAGGCCGACCAGACGCAGCACCTCGGGCACCTGGCTGCGAATGACGCCCTTGGGCTTGCCGATGCACTGCAGGGCAAACGCCACGTTTTCGTAGGCGGTCTTTTGCGGCAGAAGCTTAAAGTCCTGGAACACGGCGCCAATCTGGCGGCGCAGGAACGGAACCTTGCGGTTCTTGATCTTCATGAGGTCCTGACCGGCAACCAGGATGCGGCCGCTCGTCGGCTTGACGTCGCGGTTGAGCGTCGACAGCAGCGTGGTCTTACCCGAGCCGGAGTGACCGACCAGGAAGACGAACTCGCCCGGATAGATCTCGATGTTGATGTCGTCGAGTGCGGGCTTGTTGGGCTGTGCCGGATAGATCTTGGTGACATGCTCCATAAGGATGACGGGCTCGACACCGGCCTGCTTGGCCATCTTCTTGCGGCTGGCCTGCGGATCGATGGGCGCAAACACCGACGTAAAATCGGGGTTGTTGAGCGCGTTATCGAGGCTTGCGACCTCGGCGGCCTGATCGCTCTCGACCACCGGGGCAGCAGGCTGCGTGGGATCGGGAATAGCGGCAAAGAGACCGGACTGCGCAGGCTGAGGAGCCGGCGTCGCAGGGGCCATGGGGTCGGGAATGCCGGCCATGGTAGGCTGCGGCGTGGCGGCGCCAGCCTGAGGCTGCTCCACGCGAGCGGTCACGGCCTGAACGGGCTCAAAACCCGCCGCGCCGGAAAGCGCGACATCGCTGGTTGGATTGTAGGCAAAGGGATCGGATGCCGGCTGTGCCTGATCTGCCGGCTGAACGGGGGCCTGAGCAACAGGCTGGCCCTCTGAATCCGGAGTGGCGAAACGACTGCCCTGGACGCCTGCCTGCGTCTTGGGGGTATCATCGCCCGCACCGGAGGTACGGAAGTGGTTACCCACTGGTGCTCCTTATCGTCGTGCGTTTAAACTACATGAGCGCTTTATATTTTAGCAGCATTAGCTTTGCTGCACATAAGAAGCATGGCGTGCTTAGGGATCCCGTCGGCCGGGCACAGGGCTACTCTCCAAATCGTCCTCGGACATGTCGGAGCCCCCGCTGCGCGCTTCGCGCGGCGGGGGCTCCTCCGTCCTGCGGAAAGATTTGGAGAGTAGCCCTGTGCCCGGCCTGCGGTAACTAAGGGGTCGCTGCGTTTTATTTGGGTGCAGCAGCGCTATGCTTGGGGGCTGAATTGCACTTGGCTGGGATGGGCCCGTTTCCCGGAGGAAGCCCTTGCTTGGTGCGGGCCTGTTTTGTTTGTTGCCGAAAAAACAGGGGCGCCCTCTTTGGGGACGCCCCTGTTCTGGCTTGTATGTGGTTGTTGAGGCGATACTTTGCCTCGTCTTGTCCTAGGCCAAGAACTCCTTGGTGGTCGCCACGATGTTGGCGGCGTCCAGGCCATACTTGTGCAAGAGCTCGGCACCCGGGCCAGACTCACCGAAGGTGTCGTTGACGCCGATCTTCTTGAGCGGCGTCGGGCACTGCTCGCACAGGACGTCGGCAACGGCGCTGCCCAGGCCGCCGATCACGGAGTGCTCCTCGACGGTCACGACGTGGCCGGTCTTGGTGGCGCTCTTGACGATCAGGTCGGCATCGATGGGCTTGATGGTGTGCATGTTGATGACCTCGGCGTCGATGCCCTCGGCAGCGAGCTGCTCGGCGGCCTCGAGAGCCTCGCCGACCATCAGGCCGCAGGCGATGATGGTCACATCGGCGCCCTCGCGCATGACAATGCCCTTACCCAACTCGAACTTGTAGGTCTCGGGGTCGTTGATAACCGGCGAGGCCAGACGGGCAAAGCGCATGTACACCGGACCGTCGCACTCGTAGGCGGCGCGCGTCACGGCGCGGGCCTCCACATCGTCGGCGGGAACAATCACGGTCATGCCGGGGATGACGCGCATAAGGGCGATATCCTCGCAGCACTGGTGCGTGGCGCCATCCTCGCCCACCGAGATACCGGCGTGCGTGGCACCGATCTTAACGTTGAGGTGCGGGTAGCCGATGGAGTTACGGACCTGCTCAAAGGCGCGACCGGCAGCGAACATGGCAAAGGTGCTCGCGAAGGCAACACGACCGGTGGTCGCGATACCGGCGGCAACACCCATCAGGTTGCTCTCGGCGATACCCACGTCGAAGAAGCGGTCGGGGCAGGCGGCCTTAAATTTGCCGGTCTGCGTGGCGGCGGCCAGGTCGGCGTCGAGGACCACAAAGTCATCGTGCTCGTTGGCGAGCTCGACGAGGGCCTCGCCGTAGCTTACGCGCGTGGCGATTTTCTTGACGTCTGCCATCCTAGAGCTCCTCTCCGGCGGCCGTGAGCTCTGCCATGGCCTGCTCAAACTGTTCATCGTTGGGGGCCTTGCCGTGCCAACCCACCTGGTTCTCCATAAAGGAAACGCCCTTGCCCTTCATGGTCTCGGCGATAATGGCGGTCGGCTGGCCCTTAGTAGCGCGAGCCTCGGCAAAGGCGGCGCGGATCTGATCGAAATCGTTGCCGTCGGCGAGCTCCACCACGTGGAACTTAAAGGCGCGGAACTTGTCGGCGAGCGGCATGGGGTCGTTGACCTCCTCGACGGGACCGTCGATCTGCAGGCCGTTGTGGTCGACGATCACGCAGAGGTTATCGAGCTGCTGGTTGCCGGCAAACATGGCTGCCTCCCAGACCTGGCCCTCCTCGCTCTCGCCATCACCCAACAGGGCGTAGGTGCGATAGTCATCGCCCCAGTGCTTGGCGGCAACGGCCATGCCCACGGCAGCGGAGATGCCCTGGCCGAGCGAACCGGTGGACATATCGACACCCGGGGTGTCGTTCATGTTGGGATGGCCCTGCAGGTGGCTACCGATGTGGCGCAGCGTCTCGAGATCCTCCTTGGGGAAGAACCCGCGCTCGGCGAGCACGGCGTACAGACCCGGAGCGCAATGGCCCTTGGAGAGCACAAAACGGTCGCGATCGGCCTTGCGGGGATCGGCCGGGTCGACGTTCATTTCCTCAAAGTACAGATAGGTCATGATGTCGGCAGCGCCGAGCGAACCGCCCGGATGGCCGGACTTGGCAGCGTGCACGCCGGTGACGATGCCCTTCCTTACCTCGTTGGCAACCTTTTTGAGCTCTTCGTCGCTCATTGTGCCTTCCTTTCATCCTCATTAGACAAAATGCGCACGGCACGGAAAGGTAATCCCAACACAGCCGCAATGCACGTACGTCATTCATTATGCTGGAAACTGATGGCTTTACCAGAGTTTTTATCATTATTTGAACAATTTAGCAGGCAGAACCGCTGATGAAACGGTTTATCAATGTGAACGTCTTTTGGATGGAACGCGGTCGACCCTACGCGCTAATGTCCTTGAATCCCTCGCCGAAGGCTTCCGTAACGTCGGCGACCGTCACAATGGCGCGAGGATCGCGCTCGCGCACGATCGTCTTGAGGGTATTGAGCTCTCGACGGCTCACGATGACCATAATCACCGGCTTCTCGGCACCCGAATACATGCCAGTCGCCTTAAACTTGGTACACCCGCGACCCAGGCCATACATGATATCGGCAGCGATATCAGGGAACTTGTCCGAGATGATGAGTACCATACGGCGTTTGTTGCCACCATCGACCACGGCATCGATCACGTAGCCGCTAATGACCATCGAAAGGCCTGCATATAGTGCGTTTTCGATTGAAAAGACCGGAGCCGACAGCGCGCATACGGCAACATCGATCGCCATGACGGTCGAGCCCACGGGCAGTGAGGTATTACGCGAGATGATTTGGCCAATCGTGTCCGAGCCGCCGGTGTTGGCGCCGGCGCGCAACACCATGCCGTAACCGATGCCCGTAATAATGCCGCCCCACATGGCAGGGAGCATCAGGTCCGCATCCGCCAGAGGTGCTACAAACGGGGCGAACAGATCGGTAAAGAAGCCCAGCAGCACAAAGCCCGTCGCGGTCTGCACCACGTAGAACATGCCGCCCTCGCGCATAACGACCAGCAACAGCAAGGCATTCATCACGATCGTCTGAATACCAACGGGAAGCGATAGGCCGCGCGATGCGCCGACCGCCTGGATAATGGTGGCAAGGCCCGTAACGCCACCGGCAGCAAGGCCGTTGGGAATCAAAAACAGGTCGGTCGCAATAGCGGCCAGAGCGCACCCCAACATAATCTGGGGCAGATCGTGAAAGAAGTTCATCGAAAGAATGCGCTTGATGTCCAGACGATATGCCATGCTGCCTCCCTCAAAAAAGCGCACCCCATCGGATGCGCTTTGAACTTCTTCTTGTATTCGATTCTACCGATTCGCCCAACAAAAACCACCCCTGTGCAGGGTTCGTTCTGGATACAAAACCGCCCTGCTCGTAAGGCCTTGATCCATTTCCACATAATCCGGGCGGTTTATGCAGACGGGGTCTCCGTGTCAGCGTTGCCAGTGGCCCAGCGATGGTAGCCAATAACAAACGGGTCCAGGTCGCCATCGTCAAGAACGGCCTCGACATTGCTGGTCTCCACGCCCGAGCGCAGATCCTTGACCATCTGGTACGGGTAGAGCACGTAGCTGCGAATCTGGTTACCAAAACCGATCGTGGTCTTGGGTCCACGAATCTCATCGAGCGCCTCGGCGCGCTTCTCGAGCTCAATCTCGTACAGGCGAGCCTTGAGGATCTGCATGCACGCGGCCTTGTTCTGGATCTGGCTGCGCTCGTTTTGGCAGGTAACCACAATGCCGCTGGGGAAATGCGTCACGCGCACGGCGGAGTCGGTGGTGTTGACGCCCTGACCGCCCGGGCCGCTCGCGTGGTACACGTCCACGCGGATGTCATCGGGGCTGATCTCGATGTCGATATCATCGGGTAGCACGGGGATGACCTCGACGCCGGCAAACGTGGTCTGGCGGCGCTTCTTGTCGTCGGTGGGGCTAATGCGAACCAAGCGGTGGACGCCGGCCTCGGCGCGCAGCATGCCAAAGGCGTCCTTGCCCTCGACAGTAAAGGTCGCGCGGTCGATGCCGATGACCTCGGCCGCGGGACAGTCGTTGATGGTGACCTTCCAGCCGCGACGCTGGCAGTACTTCATGTACATCTTAAAGAGCATGAAGGTCCAGTCCTGGGCCTCCAGACCACCCTGTCCGGGCTTGATGGTCACAATGGCATCGCCGTGATCGAACTCACCGGTAAACCAGCTCGAAAGCTCAAGCTCATCGATGGCACGGGCCAGGCGCTCAGCCGTGACTGTAGCCTCCTCGCGAAGGGCGACGGCGTCGGGGTCATCCCCCATCTCCTCGGCAAGCTCCAGCGCGGCGCGGGCATCGGAAAGCTCGCCGCGCGCGGTGTCCACGGCAGCGATATCTTCCTTGGTACGCGCGATCTCCTCCATGGTGGCACGGGCGGCGTCGGCGTCATCCCAAAAGCCGGGGGCCACGCTTTTAGCCTCGAGCTCGGTCACGCGCGTGCGCTTTTCGTCCAAATGGAGATACGACTCGACCTCGCCGAGCCGGTCCGCGAACGCGTCCAGCTCGGCGGGCGTCACCTCTAAAGCCTCAGCCATTAACGATTCCTGCCGTGGCAGTACTTAAACTTCTTGCCGCTACCGCAGGGGCACGGGTCGTTGCGGCCCACGTTGACGTACGGATCGTCGCTCTCGGACTTGCGATAGGTAGTCACCTTGCCACCGTTGTTGGCGGCAGCCGGACCACCCTGGACAGCCGTGCGGGCCTGCACCTGCGCCTGCTTGCGCAGCACCGAGTCGCCGTTGTCACCATCGACCTCGGCAGGACCGGAGAAGTGCGCGCCCTCGAGCGCGGGCTTCTCCTTGTGCTCCACGGCACGCGGGGCAGCCTTGATCTCGATGCGCAGAACCGTGCGCAGGTAATCCTCATACATGGTATCGACGAGTATCTGGAACGCGCCGTAGGCCTCGGTCTTGTACTCAACCAGCGGGTCGCGCTGGCCAAAGCCGCGCAGGCCGATGCCGGTCTTGAGGTAGTCCATCTCCTGCAGGTAGTTCATCCAGCGGGTATCGATGACGCGCAGCATGACCTGGGTATTGAGCTCGCGCATCAGGTCCTCGCCCAAGCGCTCGGCCTTCATGTTGTAGCACTTCTCTACGTAAGCCAGGACATCGGCAGCAAGGGCTTCAAAGTCCTCGTCGGGGAACTGAGGGGTATCGATATGCCCGGTCAGCTCGACGACCCACTTACGCAGACCCTCAAGATCGCGCTCGCCCTCGTGGCTGTCCTTGGTGCAGAACTCCTGCACGCAGCGGTACACGGTATCGTGCATGACCTCGGTGATGTGGTCGGTCAGGTCCTTGCCGTCCAGAATCTTGTTGCGCTCGGCGTAGATGACCTGGCGCTGCTTGTTCATGACGTCGTCGTACTCAAGGACGCTCTTACGCATGGAGAAGTTGATGCTCTCGACCTTGTGCTGGGCGCTCTCGACGGCCTTGGAGATGATCTTGTGCTGGATGGGCATGTCGTCGCCCATGTCGGCCGTGACCATCATCTTGGAGACGCGGTCCATCTTGTCGCCGCCGAACAAGCGCATGAGGTCGTCCTCGAGCGACAGGTAGAACTGGGTCTCGCCCGGATCGCCCTGACGGCCGGAACGGCCGCGCAGCTGGTTGTCGATACGACGGGACTCATGGCGCTCGGTGCCGATAACGGTCAGGCCACCGGCGGCAAGCACGCGCTCGCGCTCGGCCTTGCAAGTCTCCTTGGCCTCGGCGTTAAACTGCTCGAGCTGCTCGGGCGTCACGTCCTCCATGGTCAGGCCCTCGTACTCCAGGCGCTCGCGCACCAACTCGTCGGGGTTGCCGCCCAGCAAGATGTCGGTACCACGGCCGGCCATGTTGGTGGCGATGGTCACGGCGCCATAGCGACCAGCCTGGGCCACGATATGGGCCTCGCGCTCATGGTGCTTGGCGTTGAGGACCTCGTGTGCGATGCCGCGCTTGGTAAGGGCGGCGGACAGCTTCTCGGAGCTCTCGATGGAGACGGTACCCACCAGGACCGGCTGGCCCTTGGCGTGACGACGCTCCACATCGTCGGCGACGGCGTTGTACTTGGCCTGAATGGTGCGGTACACCAGGTCCTCGTGGTCCACGCGCTGCACGGGCTTGTTGGAGGGGATGACCTCGACGGGCAGCTTGTAGATCTCGCGGAACTCGGCATCCTCGGTAAGTGCCGTGCCGGTCATGCCGGAGAGCTTGCCATACAGACGGAAGTAGTTCTGCAGGGTGATGGTGGCCAGGGTTTGGTTCTCCTCGCGTACGAGCACGCCCTCTTTGGCCTCGATGGCCTGGTGCAGGCCCTCAGAATAGCGGCGGCCCTCCATGATGCGGCCGGTGAACTCGTCGACGATCTTGACCTCGCCGTTGGTGACCACATACTGCTTGTCGCGGTGGAACATGTACTGGGCCTTCAGCGCCTGCTGCAGGTGGTTGACCAGCTGGCCGGAGAGATCGGCATAGATGTCATCGATGCCCAGGCGGCGCTCGATCTTCTTAAGACCGCGCTCGGTGGCGGCAATGGTGTGCTTGGCCTCGTCCATGACGTAGTCGCCCGTGGGCTCCACGTCCTCGGTGGCGGTGAGCATGTCGTGCGACACGTCCTCGCCGCGCTCAAGGCCACGCACGGCACGCGCGAAGTCCTTGTAGGTACTGGCGGACTTGGTGCCAGCGCCCGAGATGATCAGCGGGGTGCGGGCCTCATCGATCAGGATGGAGTCAACCTCGTCGACGATGGCGTAGTTGTGACCGCGCTGCACGCGCTGCTCGGGACGGGTGACCATGTTGTCGCGCAGGTAATCGAAACCGAACTCGGAGTTGGTGCCGTAGGTGACGTCTGCCTGGTAGGCCGGACGCTTGAGCTCGAGCGGCATGTTGTTCTGGAGCAGACCGACGGTCATGCCCAGGTACTTGTAGATGCGGCCCATCCACTCGGAGTCGCGCTTTGCCAGGTAATCGTTGACGGTAACGACATGCACGCCCTTGCCGGCGATAGCGTTGAGATAGCCGGCCAACGTGGAGACGAGGGTCTTACCTTCGCCGGTCTTCATCTCGGCGATGTGGCCCTCGTGCAGTGCCATGGCGCCAATGAGCTGCACGTCAAAGTGGCGCATACCCATGGTGCGCTTGGAAGCCTCACGCACGGTGGCAAAGGCCTCGGGGAGCATGTCGTCGAGCGACTCGCCGTTGGCGTAACGCTCGCGGAACTTATCGGTCTGGCCGCGGAGCTCCTCCTCGGTCATCTTCTCAAACTGGGGCTCAAGACCGTTGATCTGGTCGACGATCTTGTAGTAGCGCTTAAGGTCCTTATCGGATCCAAAGGACAGCAGCTTTGACATGAATCCCATGTGGTTTTCCTTTTTGGCCATCGCCCACGCCGTGCAGCTGCGGGCGAGTTAAACACAGATGATTGTACTTTAGCCAAACAAGGCGCGGCCTATACGGTCGACCTCGACCGCCACGTAATAACTACGACCAACCTGCCACAATGGGACAGGTTAATTTTGGCAGGTTTTATCTGGGCAAACGCTGCCTCTCTGCCATTTGGTGCAATGGGGGCAGGTTGGTTTGCACCAATAAAAAGAAAAGGGCCGCGCACCCAAATGGATGCACGGCCCTCACGCCATGAATGCGAGTGATTCCGCGGCGAGCTATTTACTCAGCAGCCTCGGTGGTCTCGGCCTCGGCAGCGGCCTCCTCGACGGGAGCCTCTGCGGGAGCCTCGGCGGCCTGCTTGGCAGCCTCCTCGGCAAACTTAGCAGCACGCTTAGCCTTCTCGGCAGCCTTAGCCTCAGCGGCGGCCTTGCGAGCGGCCTCGGCCTCAGCAGCCTTGGCGGCCTTGGCAGCCTTGGCCTCCTCGGCCTTCTTGAGCTGGGCGGCAGCGGCGCCACCGAACTTGTCGGCGAAGCGCTGGACGCGTCCACCGGTGTCGACGAACTTCTGCTGGCCGGTGTAGAACGGGTGGCACTCGTTGCAAAGCTCGACCTTCATCTCGGACACGGTAGCGTGCGTCTTGAAGGTGTTGCCGCAGGAGCACGTCACCGTGCACTCGACATACTGGGGATGGATACCCTGCTTCATGGTAGGACTCCTTATTGGTCAGGCGCTGGTTACCGATCAGCGCATAAGGCGTCTTGGTTTCCGACCAAGACAACAAACTCGGCTATGGTACCACGGCGCCGCGCGTCCCACAAAAGGTTCACGGTCTTTGTGCAACGCGGCGCGACCAACCGCAGCGGACACGCACCCTGTTGCCCCTTCTCCCATGTTGCAGACGTGTAACGCCGCAGTAAGCACACCCCTTTTGGCGCCAGACAGGTACAATGATGAACACTGTACCGTAGCGGAGCGCCCCGCGCGCGCCGCAATCACGCGAAAGGGTTTCCCATGGCCGAGATCTCGTCCTCCCGTATCGTCATCACCGTCCTTGGCAAGAACCGCCCCGGCATCGTCGCCGGCGTCACCCGTGTCCTAGGCGAGGCCAACGTCGACATCCGCGACATCACGCAGTCCATTATCGAGGACATCTTCACCATGACCATGCTGGCCGATACCGCCGAGTCCAAGCTCGACTTCGCCGAGCTGCAGAAGGCGCTGGCCGAGGCCGGCGAGCTTTCGGGCGTCAACGTGTCCATCCAGCGCGAGGACGTCTTCAACTTTATGTACCGCCTGTAGCGAGCAAGCCGCTGGGGATAGCCTGACGCGCGCATGCCCATGCAAGTCACCCCGATGCGGCCCGGAGAGGAGCGCGCATGGCCTACGACGCCAAGAAAATCTATTACCGCTTCGATGACCACTTGAGCCGCCTGGTTCTGGATTACGAAGCAAGCCGCCAGATTTCGCCTGAGAGCGAAAGCCTCTACCACGGCCTGCCGACCGACCCTTATGACGAGGGCCTGTTTGTCGAGCACAATGTCAAGCGCGGCCTGCGCAATGCCGACGGCTCGGGCGTGGTCGCGGGTCTCACCCGTATCTCGGATGTGCATGGCTACAACAAGGTCGACGGAAAGGTCGTGCCCGATCAGGGCAAACTCACGCTTCGTGGCTACAGCATCGAGGACCTGGTCAACAATGCCCAGGCCGAGAATCGCTACGGCTACGAGGAAGTCGCCTATCTGCTTATCACGGGTTCGCTGCCCAACAAGGAAGAGCTCGACGGCTTTTGCGAGCGCCTGGGCGCCTTTAGACATCTGAGCGACGAGTACGTCAAAGAGTTCCCTATGACCACGGTGTCGTCGAGCATCATGAACGTGCTCCAGCGCGCCGTGCTGCTGCTCTACGCCTTCGATGCCGAACCAGACGTGATCACGCCCGAGCATGAGATCGACGTGGCTATTTCCATGCTCGCACGTCTCCCGCGCATCGCCGCCTTCGCACACATGGCCTCGATCGCCAAGCTTCGCGGCTCCGAGGTTCACGTGCCGCACCCCACGCCCGGCCTCTCCACCGCCGAGACCATCCTACAGGTGCTCCGCGGCGGTATGGCGTTCACCCGCGATGAGGCCATGCTGCTCGACGTGATGCTCATGCTGCATGCAGAGCACGGCGGCGGCAACAACTCCACGTTTGCCTGCCGCGTGCTGTCCTCCTCGGCCACCGACCCGTATTCCGCCTACGCCGCGGCCATCGGCTCGCTCAAGGGCCCGCGCCACGGCGGCGCCAACGCCAAGGTCGTGTCCATGCACGAGGACATCCGTGCGCATGTCTCCAACTGGGAGGACGAGGACGAGGTCGCAGCCTACCTGAGCAAGATTCTCGATAAGCAGGCCTTCGACGGCACGGGCCTCATCTACGGCATGGGCCACGCCGTCTACACGCTGAGCGACCCGCGCGCCGAGGTCTGCCGCCGTTACGCGCGCTCGCTTGCCGCCAAGAAGGACTTGGGCGAGGAGTTCGCGCTCATCGAGCGCATCGAGCGCCTGGCCCCGCAGGTGATGCGCGACCACGGCATGACCAAGCCCATCTGCGCCAACATCGACCTGTACACGGGCTTTATTTACAAAATGCTCGGCGTGCCCGAGACGCTCTTTACACCGCTGTTCGCCGTCGCCCGCATGGCCGGCTGGTCGGCGCACCGCATGGAAGAGCTCTTCTGCGCGCACCGCATCATCCGTCCCGCGTATCGCCCGGTTATCGAGCCGCTGGAATACAAGCCGCTCGCCGATCGCTAGGACGCGGACCGTTATAGAACCCGAGCGTGGCCAGGGCATCACCGCCCTCGGCCACGCTTTTTATGCCAGTAGAAAGGATCGCAGCGAATGATTGTGTTTTCCGATATGGATGGAACGCTGCTGACGAGTGATAAGCAGATGAGCGACGCCGCCTGGGCGATGCTCGACGAGCTTGCGCGACGCGGTATTGAGTTTGTGCCCTGCACGGGACGTCCGCTGTCGGGCATCTTTGAGCCCATCCTCGCCCATCCTGCCGTGCACTACGCGGTCTGCGCCAACGGCGCCAGCGTCTGGCAGCTCGACGACGGCGCGCCCACCGATACCTCACGTGCTACGCGCATTTTGAGCCGACCGCTCGACCGCACCATCGCCCACCGCGTCCATAGCATTGCCGCCGGCCATGACGTCACCTTCGATATCTTCGCGGACGGGCAGTGCTTCCTCCCCCGCTCGCTCTACACGCGCCTGGACGAATTCTGCGGCGGCGACCCCCACATCGCGGCTTCGCTCAAGCGCACACGAACGCCGATCGACTTGGATATCGACAGCAAGATCGACGAGGTCGAGATGCTCGAACGCATCGCCATGTACTGGCACGACCCGGCCGATCGCGACGCCATCGCGGCGGCGCTCGACACGCTCGGAAGCATCGAGGTCACGCGTTCGTACGCCATGAATATCGAGGTCATGGGCGCGGGTGCCACCAAGGGAACGGCCCTCACGTGGTTGTGCGAGCATCTGGGCGAACCCCTTGCCGATGCTTGGGCCTTCGGCGACAACATCAACGACATCCCCATGCTGCAGGCAGCGGGCCACGGCATGGCCATGATCAACGCCGAGCCCGAGGACCGCGAGGCCGCCGACGCTATCACCGAATACGACAACGACCACGACGGCGTCGCCCGCACCATCATGGCTGCCCTCGCCTAGCAGCAGCAACCCGGCAGGGTAGCTAATTTGGGACGGGGCTATTTTAGCTACCCAACAAGCGGGTAGCTAAAATAGCCCCGTCCCAAATTAGCTACCCCCGGAAAACCGCAGGGACTGTCCGCGGCTGCCGGCAGAAAAGGAACGTCTCCATCTGCCGGATTAAGCGAGACTCTCCAGCACGCGACGGAGCTCCTGCTGGACGGCGTGGTCGCGGTTACAACCCACCACGCGATCGGCAACGGCCTTGAGCGCGGGGCGCGCGTTTTCCATCGCGCAGCCCGTACCGACAAAGCGAATGATCTCGTAGTCGTTCATCGAGTCGCCAAACGCCATGACCTCGTCGCGCCCAATGCCGTAATGCTCCGCGAGCTGCGCGATGCCCGAGGCCTTCGACACACCGGGCTGCATGGCATCGATCCACGCGTTGCCCGAAGGCGCAAAAGTAAAGAGCTGACCAAGTTCGCGCTGCAGTACGTAAGCGCTGTCCATAACGGCACCGTCATCGCAAAAGATACTCGCCTTGATGATATTTACACTGGGATCGGGCAGCTCCCAAATGCGCTCGGCATTGGGAAGGTCCTTATCGACCTCACGCACGAACTTGCACTCGTCATCGAGCAAGAAGGACTTGGTTCGGTCAAAAAGCGCAAGATGCAGATTGGGAAACGTCGCGACAGCCTGGGCGAGCCTTCGAATCGCCAGGTGCGAATACACCTCACGGTCTACCATTTTGCCGTCGGCGTAAACCTGGGCACCGTTAGCGGCGACAAAGTCCATCTTGTCGCGAACGGGCGCAAAGAACTCGCACAGGCGATCGTAGCGACGACCTGACGATGCGGCAAAATGCACACCATGCTCGTGTAGCGCCAGAATCAGTTCGTAGGTCTCGGGAGGCACCTGGCCGTTTTCGTCAAGCAGTGTGCCGTCCATATCGGATGCAATCAGTTTAAACATAGAAAAGCTCCCTTCGGGCTTGTTGGAATCGAACGTGTATCCGATTCCAACGTACCCAAAGGGAGCTCAAATAAGACTCCGCGGGCGTATACGTTACAAGGACCTGGCAAATAGCTCACACATGCCAGAGGTCCTACGGTCGCGGCGCCAGGCGACACGCCAAAGAGTGTCCCCGATGACTAGTCGTTTAAGAACGTCCCCGATGACTAGTCGGCGTAGGTGAAGGTGGTGACGTCGAACATGCCCTCGGGGCGGATGCGGAGCGTCGGGATCACCGGCAGGGGCAGGAAGATGATGCCCATGATGGGGTCGAGCGGCGGCTCGATGCCCATGGCGCGCGCCTTGACCATAAAGTCGTCGTGCTGCGCCGCCACATCCTCGGCCGTGCCCTCGCTCATCAGGCCACCGAGCGCCAGCGGGATGCGCGCTACGACCTCGCCGTTGCGCACCAGCACGTGACCGCCCTGGCCAACAGCCTCGACGGCAGCCATCATATCGGCCGCGTTGTCGCCCACCACGCACACGTTGTGCGAATCGTGGCCGATCGTCGAGGCGATGGCACCGCCCGTAATGGTAAAGCCGCGCACCCAGCCGCGACCGATGTGCTTGCCAACAAGACCCAGGCCCGCAGGACCATCACCGTCGGCGCCCTCGGCCTGCAGTGACACGCCGCGGCCGTGGCGCTCGATCAGCATAATGCGGCGCAGGCCCTCGGCGCTCTCGGGGCGAGCCATACCCGTGATGGCCTTGCCCGGTACCACGTCGATCACGGCCTCGCCCGGCTTAAAGGCGTAGTCGAACACGTCGAGCGAAAGCTTCGGCAGCTTAACGGAGGCGCGCAACTCATCGGCAAGGGCCGCAACCTCGGCCATCTCGGGTGCGATCTCGCCCACAAAGGTGCCGTCCTGCGCCACCAGAGCACCGGCGGCATATACGCGATGCGGAGCCGTGGCAAACGTCAGGTCATTGAGCACCAGCAGGTCGGCACGCTTGCCCGGGGCAATCGCACCACGCAGTTCGTGCGGGTCGCGGCAGCCGTGATCCAGGCCAAACGCCTCGGCCGTGGAGAGAGACGCCATAGAGATGGCGACCACGGGGTCGATACCGGCCTCGATAGCCACGCGGCAGGCATTGTCGATCATGCCGGTCGAAAGAGCATCGGAGGGAGCGCGATCGTCAGTCGCAAAGCAGCAGCGGCGGGCACGGGCGGGATTTTCCAGCAGCATCGGAGACAGGTTGGCCAGGTCATGGCTGCACGTGCCTTCGCGCAGCATCACGTACATGCCGCGAGACAGCTTGTCGAGCGCCTCCTCGGGAATCGTCGACTCGTGGTCGGCGATAATACCCGCCGCGGCATAGGCGTTGAGGTCCTTGCCGGCAACGAGCGGCGCATGGCCGTCGACCTGCTTGGACGGCGTCTGGTTGGCAGCATCGATGCGAGCACAGGTCTCGGGGTCGGCCATAAAGACGCCCGGCAGGTTCATCATCTCGCCCAGGCCAAAAACGTCGCCCGGGTGCTCGGCAAAAAACGCCTGCATGTCAGCGGCGGTAATCACAGCGCCCGCTTGCTCATCGGGCAGCGCGGGCACGCACGAGGGCATCATGTACTTGATGGAAATGGGCGCGCGGCGACCGTCCTCGATCATAAAGCGCAGGCCGTCGAGCCCCGCTACGTTGGCGATCTCGTGGCTGTCGGCAATGGCGGTGGTGGTACCGCGCGTCGCCGCCATGCGCGCATACTCGGCGGGGCGGATGTTCGAGGACTCAATGTGCAGATGTCCGTCGATAAAACCGGGGGCGAGATAGCGACCCTGGCAGTCGATAACCTCGGCAGCCTCGTAGGTGCCGGCGGCATCGTCGCGACCGTCGTAGAGCACGCCGACGATTACGCCGTCCTTGACGGCAACGCTACCGGGCGCCACGCGCTGACCGTACACGTCGACAATCTGCGCATTGGTAAACAGCGTGTCGACGGGCACGCGACCCTCGGCGGCCTCGATCACAGACCTCATGACCTCAACGGACATACATTCTCCTTTAACGTTTGAAATAACTGCGGAGCGGACAAACCTTCACCGCAGCAAGCCAATAGCCATTGTATGCCCAAACGATAGGTCAACAATACGCCTCTCCGCTTAACGGCACACGCCGCATGGCGCAATGGGGACAGGTTGCTTTGCACCAAAAAGAAACGTCCCTAAGTGCCAACCAGGACAACGCCGTAGGTGGAGGACGGACAGCGAGCGGACTCCAGAGCGAACAAATTGGCATGAAAAGAGGACGGTATAGACCTTCTGGTCATGCCGTCCTCTTTGAATGACAAGTTGTCGCTCTGGAGCCCGCGCAGCGTCGAGCTGTTACGCGGTTTGGTAAAACCGCGTAACTAAATAAGCTTGAAGCCCTTGCGCTTGCCTACGGAGAGGGTGTCGCCCAGCTTGAGGGCGCTGGGATCGATGTTATAGCTCTTGGGAGCCACGGCCTTGCCGTTGATCTTGACGCCGCCGCCGTCGATATCGCGACGGGCCTGGCCGGCGCTCGCCGAAAGACCCAGGTCCTTGAGCAGGCCGGCGAGGTAGATCTGGCCCTCGTCGTTGACGGTCAGCTCAACGTGCTTCTCGGGGAAGTCGGCGAGCTGGCCCTCCTTGAATACGCGGTCGAACTCGGCCTGAGCCTCGTCGCCGGCGCCGGCGCCGTGGTAGGTGTCGCACAGGTCGCGGCCCAGAGCGCGCTTGAGCTCGTAGGGGTCGGCGGAGCCATCGGCCAGGGCGGCGTCGATCTTGTCGACCTCGGCAGGGGTGAGCGAGCTGGCCAGACGATAGTACTTGCCGATCATCTCGTCGGGGATGGACATGGTCTTGCCGAACATATCCTTGGGGGCGTCGGTCAGGCCGATGTAGTTGCCATAGGACTTGGACATCTTACGAACGCCATCGGTGCCCTCGAGCAGCGGCATGGTGAGCGCGATCTGGGGCTCCATACCCATCTTCTCCATGAGCTCGCGACCAGCGAGCAGGTTGAAGAGCTGGTCGGTGCCGCCCATCTCCACGTCGGCCTTGATCTGAACGGAGTCGAAGGCCTGCATCACGGGGTACAGGAACTCGTGCAGGGCGATCGGCGTCTGAGACTGGTAGCGCTTAGTAAAGTCGTCGCGCTCAAGAATGCGGGCAACGGTGAACTTGGAGCACACCTGCAGCAGGCCGGCCAGATCCATCGAAAGGATCCAATCGCCGTTGTGCACGATGGTGGTCTTCTCGGGGTCCAGGATCTTCATGGCCTGGCTCACGTAGGTCTCGGCGTTGGCCTCGATCTGCTCCTGCGAAAGCTGCGGACGCGTGGAGTTCTTGCCCGAGGGATCGCCGATCAGCGCGGTGCCGTTGCCGATGATGAGGGTGACGTTGTGGCCCAAGTCCTGGAACTGGCGCATCTTGCGCAGCGGCACGGCATGGCCCAGGTGCAGGTCGGGGCTGGTGGGGTCGACGCCGAGCTTGATGTTGAGGGGCTCGCCCTTCTCAAGCTTCTTGCGAAGGTCGGCCTCGGGAACGATCTGCGCGGCGCCCGAGGTGATGATACGCATTTGCTCGTCAACAGACAGCATTGGGTATCCTCCTTTTGCTATAGCACCCTCACCGGATACGGCGGTGCTGGAAGTCCATAAACTCTCATATGATAACAAACTGACGCGACGCGGCACCTACGACAGGAAAATCCTCGTCCTGCCGCATGCGTCAATGGCAACTGGCAAACGTGTACCGTCACGCTCGACCAGATAGCGTACCTGCCGACGGCGCAAGCAGTCGCGGCAACGGACCTGTCCCGTCGCATCGGTAGCGCAGACGCCCTCGGCGGTCAGCAGGCAGTGCTCGCACACCATAAGCTCGGGACGGTCGGCGTCGACCGGACCCCAGACGCCGGGTTCAGCAGCCAGTTCGGCAATACGCTCCGCATCATTGCCGAGCAACTCGGCCGGCAAGTACACCCGCCCCGCACCGAGTTCGCGCAGCCAGGCAAGCGTAGCCCGATTCGCGCAGAACACCGGCGCCGCCACGTCAAACGTCACGCCCAGCTCGCGAGCGATCACCACCTGTCCCAGGTTGCGGCAGACGACGCGCCCGGCACGCTGCATCAGTGAGCGGGTCCGGTCAGCGTCACCCGTGCGGCACACCTCGTCAAGCACCACAACGGCGTCGGACAAATCGAGTTCTCCGCGCGGGTCGGCATCCATCAGCTGCCAAGCAAAAACCATGCGAGTGGGAACCGCGCACTCCACCAACTCCGTCGACGCACCGCCATCCACCGCAACGTCCTCAAAGGGCAGCACCTCAACGGCACGCGCAACGGGCGCAATCGCATCCGCCTCGGCCCGCATGCGCTCCAACACCGCAGCCGTCTGATCCAACACGCCGGCGCTGCGAATCAGGTATACCTCGCAGCCCGTGCCCACCTTACGCTTGCAATGCACGACGACGCGCTCCCCCGCTGCGGCATCCACCGGGCAGGGCACCTGCGGCCAGCGCTTGGGCACATCGGGACGCGCGTCGACACCCGGATAGAACCGAATCTCGAGCGTGTCACCCGCCGCCACGGCGGCGTCGAACTCAACGGTCACCTCTTCGTGGCCCACAGCGACCAAGCGTCCCACGCGCACGCCCTGGTTAATTGCGCGCTCAAAGCTCATCAGCTCGGCACCCGAACGCCCTCGCAGGTACGCATCGGTAAACCCACGGTTAAACGACCTTCCCAGCTCGCGTTCAAGCTCTTCCACGGCACCGGGGTCCCACGCGTCGTCGCGCAGCATATCGAGCGCCCGGCGCCACACCCGCACCACATTGAATACGTAATCGGGGTTCTTCATGCGCCCCTCGATCTTGAGCGACGCCACGCCGGCATCTACAAGCTCGGGCAGATGCGCAATACCCAGATAGTCGCGCGGGCACAACAGGCGATCCCCTTCGACGGCGACAACGCTCTGCCCCGCCTCGTCCACCAGGTCGTACGCCAGACGGCACGGCTGCGTGCAGTCGCCGCGCATCGCCGAGCGCCCACGCCGCAGGGCCGAGAACTCGCACGTCCCCGAATAGCCGATGCAAATCGCACCGTGGCAGAATACCTCGATGGGCACGCCCGTGGCACATAGCGCCGCAATCTCGTCGACCGTCAGCTCGCGCGCCGTCGTCACACGCTCGACCCCCAGCTCATCGGCGGCAAGCCGCACGGCGCCTTCGCCATGAACGCCCGCCTGCGTGGACAGGTGAATCTCGACCCCGGGAATCGCCGCGCTCAGCGCGCAGGCCAACCCGGCATCGGCGACAATCAGAGCATCGGCGCCCAGCTCCAGTACATGAGCTCCCAACACCACCGCGTCGGACAACTCATCGTCAAACACGAACACGTTGAGCGTCACGTACACACGCACGCCATGGGCATGCGCCACGGCGCAGCCGCGCGCAAACTCGTTATCCGTAAAGCCATGGGCGCTCACACGGGCGTTAAAGCCGCCCAACCCCGCATAGATGGCATCGGCACCCGCGGCGATGGCCGCAAGCATCTGGTCAAGCCCGCCCGCCGGCGCCAGCAACTCGGGCAGCGCCGCACCAGCAGCATCCAATCCAGTCTCGTATTGTCCGCTCGGCCCCATCGTCCGAATCGCCATCGACAAACTCCTTACCAAGGTATGCATTCACTCTGAAAAATGCCGTCTTCCAGCATACACGAGGCCTCGCGCGCCCCGTTTGGTTTATCGTGTAATAACTTATGTCCATCCTGCCCCGACGGCACATCCACCGTCCGGCACGACATACCTGGAGGTCAATATATGGGTCCTCGCCAACGACAGGGACGCAGCCGTTCAAAGACGCATGCCCTGCCCATAATCCTGCTCTCGTTTTTGGGCTTTCTGCTGATTGCGGGCGTGGCATTTGGCATCGGCATGGTCGGCAACGTCAACCGCTGGCTGTCCGATCTGCCCGACTACACCGACGCCAACGCGTATCTGGTGAGCGAGCCCACCGAGATCGTCGACTGCAACGGCAACAAGATCGCGAGCTTCTACACGCAAAACCGCAAGTCCATCACCAAGGACGAGGTCTCCCCCTACGTGCTGCAGGGCACCGTTGACGTCGAGGACGAGCGCTTCTACGAGCACGGCGGTATCGACCTGTGGGGTATCGCGCGTGCTGCGGTGGCAACCCTCGGCGGCGGGCACGAAGGCGCCTCGACTATCACCCAGCAGCTGGTGCGCAACACCATCCTGCAGGAGGAGCAGTTCGACTCGACCATCGAGCGTAAGGTGCGCGAGGCCTACATCGCCATCAAGATGGAGGACATGTACTCCAAAGACGAGATCCTCATGATGTACCTCAACACCATCTATTACGGCCACGGCGCCTACGGCATCGAGGCCGCAGCCGAGACCTACCTGTCCAAGAGCGCCGCCGATCTCACCCTCAGCGAGGCCGCGCTGCTCATCGGCCTTCCCAACTCGCCCTCGCAGTACGACCCCACGGTCAACCCCGACCTGGCACTGTCCCGTCGCAACAAGGTCCTCGACAACATGCTGCGCCTGGGCCACATCACCCAGGAGGAGCACGATGCCGCACAGGCCGAGCCCATCACCCTCAACGTGACCGAGATTTCGGGCAGCGGCGTCGACGTATACTCGCAGCCCTACTTTGTCGCCTATGTTAAGCAGCTGCTGGAGCAGGAGTTCTCGACCGACGTGCTCTTTAAGGGCGGCCTGACCGTCAAGACCACCATCGACCCCACGATGCAGCAGGTGGCAGAGAATGCCGTCCGCGAGCAGCTCGACACGCTCTCACTCGACGGCCTGGACATGGGCATGGTCGTCGTCGACCCCAAGACCGGCTACATCAAGTGCATGGTGGGCGGCTATGACTACAACGCCGACGAGAACCACGTAAACCATGCCACGGCCAAGCGTCCCGTCGGCTCCACCTTTAAGGCCTTCACGCTGGCAACTGCCATCCAAAACGGCATGAACCCCAACGTCACCCTCAACTGCAACTCGCCGCTCAAGGCCAAGGGCACCACGACCGAGGTCCAAAACTACGCCAACCATAGCTATGGCAACATCACGCTTAAGCAGGCGACGGCATACTCCTCCAACACCGGCTACATCCAGGTGGCGGAAGCCGTCGGCAACAGCAAGATCATCTCGCTCGTCAAAAAGCTCGGCATCGATCCCGCCAAGGACAACATCGAGGACGTTCCCGTCATGACCCTCGGCACCGGCTCGATCTCGCCGCTCGAGATGGCCGCCGCCTACGCGACGTTTGCCAACGGCGGCTACTATCGCCAGCCGATCGCCATCACCGAGATTGACTCTCGTACCGGTTCGGTGCTGTACCAGCACACCGACAATCCCTCACAGGTGCTTACCGAGGGCGAGGCCGCCGCGGTCACCGATGTTCTGTCCGGCGTCATGAAGGGCGGCGGTACGGGTGCTGCCGGCGCCCTGAGCGTCAACCAGCCCTATGCCGGCAAAACGGGCACCACCGACAACACCACCAACCTGTGGTTCTGCGGCTATACCCCGCAGCTGGCGTGCGCCCTGTGGACCGGCTATTCCGCAGGTGAGATCCCCATCCAAAAATACGGCACGGACCTGCTGGGCGACAGCACCAACCTGCCTGTCTTTAAGCGGTTTATGAACACCGTTCTGACCGGTACCGAGCGCGAGGAGTTTGCGACCGGAACGGCGCCCACCTACAAGAACAACAGCGTCTGGAAGTTCTACGGCACCAACAACACCAAGAAGACGGAGATCGACGACAAGGACGAGAACGAGGACGAAGAGGAAACCACCACGACGACTACCACGACGACCACGACCACCGAGACTACGGGCGGCGACACCACCGGCGACACCGGTACGACCGGTGGCTCGACGGGCGGTTCCACTGGTGGTTCGACCGGCGGCGATGGCGGCACGCCCACGCCCACGCCTACGCCCACTCCCGACCCCTCGCCCACGCCTGACGATACTGTTGGCTAGAAATTCATCCGGCCATTAGCAACAAGGCCCCCGAGCAGCTTATTAAAGTGCTCGGGGGCCTTTTAGTTTAAAGCGACCTGGTGGACGGTCTTTATACCGGCAAACAATATAGGGGGTACCGACCAACGTCGATACCCCCTTACAAGCCACCATGTCACGCACACAGTGCCGAGCGCACGACCCGCACACCTACTTGCGAGAATTGCTCAGCTTATTGATCAGCGCCTCGAGACGCTCGCCGTCCTCGGCCGTCTGGGCAATAACCAAAATCGTATCGTTGCCGGCAAGCGAGCCAAGCACATCGGGCAACTCTGCCGCATCAACGGCGGCGGCGATGCCGGAAGCCGTGCCAGGCTGAGCCTTGATCATAACCAGATTATCGGTGCGCAGAACGCCCGTTACGAGCTCGGAAACCATACGCTGCAGGTGCAGGTCCTCTGCCAGAACATAGATGCCCTCAGGGAGCTTACGCAGCCCCATATCGGCAATATCGCGAGAGACAGTCGCCTGCGTGCAATCAAAGCCCATGGCGCGGAGCTCATCGACCAGCACGCGCTGCGTGCGGACGTCCTTATTGCGCACAATATCTCTAATGGCATCCTGGCGCCCATTGCGTTTTTTAGCCATACAAACCCTCTCTCCAAAAGATGGCGGAGACAATCAATCAGTGATTGAATAGTTTAACGCTATTTGAAGGCTTTTGTGTATAAGAACGCATTTCGAAACAATTCTATGCAAATTTGTTTCGAGATGAGCCGTTTAGGCGGTTTTTGCGCCCGTCCGGTTAAGAAAAGCTGCCAGATGCGTACACATCACGCAGCGCGCGGGCTTGGCGCTGGCGATCGGCCCAAACAACAGACCGAGCCCCCGATGGTTATCCTTGAGCGCGGCGACCATCTGACGGGTTCGAGGCGCCTCGAGCATATCACGCATACGGGCGGAACGCTCGATTGACGACACCCCATGCGGGCTCAGACACAAATTCTCGATGCAGGCGACCAGTCCGGCAAAGTAGAACTTTTGGGTTGCCAGCTTGAGCCGACCACCGCTATCTGCTTCCGAGAGTGAGTCCGTAAGCTCGTCGAGCGCCCGGGTGTCATCGGATACCTTGGCATACATGGTGGGATCAAAGGCATCTGTAAGCTTAGGTGCCGCCGCGTGGAAACAAGCATCGCCGCAGCCGGACACGCATCGTGCCTGCGAAAGCGCGCATGCCATAAACCCAACTGTGCGAAACACCTTGTCGCACAAAAGGCATGCCTCAAACAGCGAGCGGCTGTACATCACGCCAGAGGTCTGAGCGACTAGGCCGCCTAAAATCAACTGGGGCAGCCCGGTCACCATCGAGGATTTGCTATCAATGGAAATATGAGCAGCATCCAAGACGCGCGAATGGCGCTCTCGATGTGCATCATAGCGGTCGAGCGACACCGTGGGGAGCACTATGTCTGCCGTAGTATCGCACGCGATATCGACCATCTTGGAAAGGGACTGCGGAGCAAACCACTCATCGGCGTTCATAGCGATGATTTGAGAGCCACGCGAGGCAGCAAAACCGGCACGAAGACAAGCACCGCACTTCGCGTCCTCGACGTCAATCAAATCAATATGGATGTCCCTGTCGGCAGCAACTTGAAGCGAATGGCGCACACCGGGCGCAGCATCGCGGCAGACAACGACAATCTGCAAATCGTAGAGGTCTTGGTTCTGGATACTCTCGAGCGCACGCATCGCATAGCTGGGCGAACCTTCTACCACAAGGATCACCGAAAGTCGCGGATGCGAGCCACGTCGAACCAAGTTATCCGTCCTCTCGACAGCAATGAATCAAACTGTCGTTCATGGTACACCCCGGCAATAAAAGCAATGAGACACCGGTTGCACTGCACGCCAAGAACAGATGTTGCACACGCGCAGCCCACAGATGACAGGTGCCGACAAACGGCGCGTCGAGCCCTCCCCTAGTCGAGCACGACAAGCTCGGCGGGATCGTAATCCACGCCCATAAACGTAAGGCCGCAGGCAGGAGCCGTGGGGCCCGCAGCGGTACGATCGCAAGCATCGATGACCTCGCGCATCCACTCGGGTTCACGGCGATGCATGCCAATCTCGACAAGCGTGCCCACGATCGTGCGGACCATCGAATGCAGAAACGCATTGCCCTCGATGGTAAACGTCAGGATGTCCTCGCCAAACGCAACCTCATGGCCAAACTCGGCGCGCATTACGCAGCGGTGCGTAGGTTTGCCCACGGCAGAGGCAACCTTGCAAAAGCTTTTAAAGTCCTGCTCGCCCAAAAGCGCAGGGCAGGCGGACGCCATCGCATCGACGTCGAGGGGATAGCGATGCCACCACACAGCACCGCGTGACAGCACGGGCCGCGCATCACGATCGGCAATGCGATAGGTGTAAGTGCGAGAGCGCGCGTCAAAGCGCGCGGAAAAGCCCTTACGAGCCTTGTAGACCTCGTTGATGGCGATATCTTTGGGCAGCAGGGCATCCATAGCCCGCAGCCACCTACGGCGCGTACACGCGAGCTCAGCGTCCGTTACGGGCACACTGATGTACTGAGCCACGGCATGCACGCCGGCATCGGTACGCCCCGCGCACGTCAGATCGATCGGGCGGCGAAGCAGCGTCTCAATGGCTCGACGTAGCTCACCCGCAACCGTCGTCTGTCCCGGCTGCTCGGCAAATCCGCTATACGACGAGCCATCATAGGCCACGCGAAATACGAGCGTGGCGTCAAGCTCGGAAATCGAATTGAAATCAGACGGCGCAGTCATGGGCGCTCCCAACAAACAAGTAACGGTATCGCGAAAAAAAAGAGGGGTACGCGAACGTACCCCTCGAATATAGCCTATGCAGACAGAATGTCTACTCAGCGGTCTCCTCAGCAGGAGCCTCCTCGGCAGCCTCGACCTTCTTGGGAGCAGCGGCCTTCTTGGGGGCCGGAGCAGCCTTCTTGGCCTTAGGCGTGCAAGGCTCGGTGACGAGCTCCATGATAACGATGGGAGCGTTGTCGCCCTTGCGGTTACCGAGCTTCATGATGCGGGTGTAACCGCCGTTGCGGTCCTGCCACATGCCCTGAGCAGCCTTGTCGAAGATCTCGGCAACGAGCTGCTTATCGCCGAGCTTGGCGATAGCCAGACGACGAGAGTGCAGGTCGCCCTTCTTGGCCCAAGTGATGATCGGGTCGACGACCGAACGCAGCGCCTTAGCGCGGGTCTCGGTGGTCTTGATGCGGTCGTTCTCGAAGAGGGCCTTAGCAAGGCTCTTCTTCATGGCCTTGGTGTGGCTCGCATCGGTGCCGAGCTTCAGGCCCTTCTTAACGTTGTGACGCATGGTCTAGTTTCTCCTCAAATATGCGAAGCATTAAGCCTTCAGGCTCAGGCCCATGGACTCAAGCTTGTCCTTCACTTCCTCGATCGACTTAACACCGAAGTTACGGATGTTGAGCAGATCGTTCTCCGAGAACTCAACGAGCTGACGGACCGAGTGAATGCTGGCGCGCTTAAGGCAGTTGTAGGAACGGACGGAAAGGTCCAGATCCTCGATCTGCTTGTCCAGCTCGGCGTTGTCGTTGGTGACCTCGGGAGCGAAGATCGAAGCCTCCTCCTCGACCTCGGGGGTCTCGGCAAGGTTCATAAAGGCGGCCATATGCTGGTTGATGATATTGGCAGCCTGGACCACGGCGTCGCGCGGGGCGATGGAGCCGTTGGTCTCGATCTCGAGGACAAGGCGGTCGTAGTCGGTGTGCTGACCGACACGGCAAGCCTCAACGAGCTTGGCGCAACGGGAAACCGGCGAGTACAGCGAGTCGACGTGGATCACACCGATGGGATCGTTGTCGCGCTTGTTGGCCTCGCCAGAAACATAGCCGCGGCCATAGCCGATGCGCATGCTCATGGTGAGATGGCCACCCTCGGTGAGCGTAGCAATGTGCTGCTCGGGGTTGACCAGCTCAAACTCGGACGGAATAAAGAAGTCCGCACCGGTGACCTCGCAGGGGCCGTCAACCGAGATGGTGGCGGTCGCCTCGTCGGTCGTGCCGAGAGCCCTGAAGACAAGACCCTTGACATTCAGGACGATGTCGGTGACATCCTCGACCATGTTAGGGATGGTCATGAACTCGTGCTGCGCACCATCGATCTGAATAGCCTCGACGGCGGCACCCTCGAGCGAGGACAGAAGAACGCGACGAAGGGAGTTACCCAGCGTATCGCCGTAACCACGCTCGAGCGGCTCGACGGAGACACGAGCAGACGTCTCGTTGATCTCTTCGACCTGAACCTGAGGCCTAATGAATTCTGACATGTATTACCTCCAGCCTCAGCAGCCCGGATGGACTACTTAGAGTAGAGCTCGACGATGAGCTGCTCGTTGATATCACCGCTGATCTGCTCACGCGTCGGCAGAGCGAGCACGTTACCAGACAGCTTCTCGATATCGACCTCGAGCCAGCCAGGGACCTCAAAGCGCTCGGAGGAAATCAGGGCCTCCTTGATGGGGAGGAGGTCACGGAACTTCTCGCCGACAGCGACGACGTCGCCGGCCTTGACGCGGTAGGACGGGATGTCCACGCGCTTGCCGTTCACGGTGAAGTGACCGTGACGGACGGACTGACGAGCCTCTTTGCGGGTGCGGGCGAAGCCAAGACGGAAGACGACGTTGTCGAGGCGAGACTCAAGAATGATCATGAGGTTCTCACCGGTGACGCCGTTCATCTTACGGGCCTTGTTGAAGTAGCCGTGGAACTGCTTCTCCAGAACGCCATAGATGAACTTGACCTTCTGCTTCTCGCGCAGCTGCATGCCGTACTCAGATTCCTTGCGACGGCGCTTGGGCTGACGGATAGATTCCTTCTTGCTGCTGTAACCGAGCTCAGCGGGATCGATCCCGAGCTGACGGCAGCGCTTAAGAACAGGAGTCCTGTCGATTGCCATATTGATACGATCCTTTCAGTTACACGCGGCGACGCTTCTTGGGGCGGCAGCCGTTGTGCGGAATGGGGGTCTTGTCCTGGATGCTCGAGACCTCGAGGCCAGCAGCCTGGAGGGAACGGATGGCGGTCTCACGACCGGAGCCGGGGCCCTTGACGAAGACGGAAACCTTCTTCATACCGTGCTCCATGGCCTGCTTGGCAGCAGCCTCGGCAGCCATCTGGGCAGCGAACGGCGTGGACTTACGGGAGCCCTTGAAGCCCACCTGGCCAGCCGACTTCCAGGAAATGACGTTGCCCTGGGGATCGGTGATCGAAACGATCGTGTTGTTGAACGTAGAACGAATGTGAGCCTGGCCCACGGAAATGTTCTTACGGTCCGCGCGCTTCAGACGGGCAGCGCGAATGTTCTTCTTAGCAGTAGCCATCTATCTAGCGCTCCTTATTTCTTCTTCTTAGCACCGATCTGACGCTTCGGGCCCTTGCGGGTACGAGCGTTAGTGTGGGTGCGCTGGCCGCGGACCGGGAGGCCCTTGCGGTGACGAAGGCCGCGGTTGCAGCCGATGTCCATAAGGCGCTTGACGTTCTGGTTGCGCTCACGGCGGAGGTCGCCCTCAACCATGATCTGGTTCTTATCGATATAATCGCGGATGGCGTTAACCTCATCCTCGGTGAGATCCTTAACGCGCGTATCCACGTTAACGTTGCACTCGACGCAAATCTTCGTCGCAGTGGTGCGGCCGATGCCGTAAATGTAGGTCAGACCGATCTCAACGCGCTTCTCACGCGGGAGGTCGACACCATTAATACGGGCCAACGTAGTCTCCTCTCTTAACCCTGACGCTGCTTATGACGGGGGTTCTCGCAAATGACGAGGACCTTGCCATGGCGCCTAATGATTTTGCACTTATCGCACATCTTCTTGACCGAAGGACGTACCTTCATCGTTCTTCCTTTCGGTAGCGCTCAAACTACTTCCCTACTATCTACTCGCCCAGCCGCAGGCGTTTAAAACTATGGCTGGTCTTCACACACAATCCGACCGTAGGTTGAGCTAAGCCTGCAGTCGGAAATGGAGTGCGTGTATGCGTGCCGCTATTTGTAGCGATAGGTGATGCGGCCGCGGGTCAGGTCGTACGGGGAAAGCTCCACGACAACCCTGTCACCGGGGAGAATACGGATGTAATTCATTCGGATCTTGCCAGAAATGTTGCACAGAACCGAATGACCGTTCTCGAGCTCGACCTTAAACATGGCGTTGGGCAACGGTTCCTTTACCGTACCCTCGAGCTCAATTGCGTCTTCCTTCTTCACAAGCAATCATCTTTCTCTAGAAAACGACAGCGATTGAGAATTCTACAACACGTATGCACGCATCGTAATAACTTCGTAATGGCTCCACAACTAAATGGAACTTGTTACATTTCTCCGCCTTGGAGGGAGCACCAAGCACCTTGGGCATCCGTGGTGAGAATCACCGGACCGTCATTGGTAATGGCGACGGTGTTCTCGTAGTGCGCGGCGGGCAGGTGATCGTTGGTCGTAACAATCCAACCGTCGGAGCCCGTGCCCACATGGTTGGAACCCATCGTAACCATCGGCTCGATGGCAATGACCATGCCGGCCTGGAGGCGAACGCCCCTCCCCTTCTTTCCATAGTTAGGAACGTTGGGGTCCTCGTGCATCACGCGGCCAATGCCATGGCCTACATAATCACGAAGCACACCGTAACCGTGAGACTCGGCGAGGGACTGAACGGCATAACCGACGTCCCCGATATGGTTACCGGGAACAGCCTGCTCGATGGCAGCCTTAAGGCAATCGCGCGTGACCTCGCACAAAGCCTTGGCTTCGGGCGTGGGGGTGCCGACGAAAAACGTCCAAGCGTTATCGCCGACCCAACCGTCGACAACGGCTCCCGTATCGATGGAGATGATATCGCCATCACGCAGGATCATGTCGGGGTTGGGAATACCGTGGACCACGGCATCGTTGATCGATGCGCAAATGGTCCCCGGGAACCCGCCGTAACCCTTAAAGGCCGGGGTGCCGCCATGCATGCGGATAATCTGCTCCGCGAGCTGATCGAGCTCAAAGGTGGAAACGCCGGGGCGCACCATGGCTCCAACGTGGCGGAGCGCCATCTTAGATAGCGCTCCTGCCTTCTTCATCTGCTCGATTTGCGTTGCAGACTTAATCTTGATCATAGACCGAGAGCCTCTTTGACATCCCCGTACACGGTCTCGCGAGCCTGGTCACCGTTGACCGACTTGAGCAGACCCTGGCCACGATAGTAGTCGACGAGCGGGCTCGTGGACTTCTCGTAGACGTCGAGACGGTTCTTGATGGTCTCGGGCTTGTCGTCGTCGCGCTGATACATCTCGCCGCCACACTTGGGGCAGGTAGCATCGGCAGCGGTGCCGGTGTAACCGCATGCGCGGCAGGTGCGACGCGAAGACAGACGATCGATAATGACCTCGGGGGCCACATCGACCAGAAGGGCGCAGTCGATCTCGCGACCCATGGCGGAGAGCTCGGAATCGAGCGTCACAGCCTGGGCGGTGTTGCGCGGGAAGCCGTCGAGGATGAAGCCCTGCTGGGCGTCATCGGCGGCAAGGCGCTCCTTGACAAGGTCGATCACGAGCTGGTCGGGAACGAGCTCGCCAGCGTCCATGTACTTCTTAGCCTGAATACCAAGCTCGGTGCCACCCTTGACGGCAGCACGCAGCAGGTCGCCCGTGGAAATATGGGCGACGCCAAACTCGGCGACGAGCTCCTGTGCGACGGTGCCCTTACCGGCACCCGGAGCTCCGAGCAATACGAGGTTCATGAGCAATCCTCCTCTAGCCTATTTAAAGAATCCATCGTAATCATACATCTTGATCTGGCCTTCGAGCTTATCGACCGTGTCGAGCACGACGCCGACCATGATGAGGATGGACGTGCCGCCAAATGCCTGGATCAGATGGTTACCCGTGAAGGAGAAGATGATCGAAGGCACGATGGCGATGAGCGCCAAAAAGACAGCGCTGGGAAGCGTAATCTTGTTGAGCGCGTTCTTGATGTAGGCCGCGGTAGCCCTACCCGGACGCACGCCCGGAATAAAGCCGCCCTGCTTCTTAAGGTTGTCGGCCGTGTCATCGGGGTTAAACACCATGGAGGTGTAGAAGTACGCGAAGAACACGATGAGGACAACATTAAGCACCCAGTTGAGCCAACCGGTCGAAAGCGCAGAGGCAACTGCCTGGATCCAGCCGATGCCGGGGAAGAACACGGCAATCTGAGCCGGGAAATACAGCAGCGCCGAAGCGAAGATGATCGGCACGACACCCGCGGTGTTGACCTTGATGGGCAGGTAGGTGGTCTGGCCACCCATCATGCGACGGCCCACGACGCGCTTAGCGTAGGAGACCGGAATGCGGCGCTGGCCGCGCTCAAGGAAAACAATCAGCGGGATAACCAGCAGGATGATGGCGCAGATAATCACCATGGTGATGATGCCACCGGCATTGCCCTCGGTGCTGGAGAAGATAGCCTGCGGCAGACCGGCCATGATGTTCGCAAAGATGATCAGCGACATGCCATTGCCGATACCGCGCTGGGTGATGAGCTCACCAATCCACATGATCAGCATGGCGCCCGCAGTGAGCGTGCCGACGATCATGAGGTCGAAGATGATCTCGGGAGCGCCGGCGCCATTAAAGCTGATGCCGAAGCTCTTAAAGAGGAAGAGGTAACCCACGGAGTTGAGGATTGCCAGAGCCAGGGTGAGGTAACGCGAATACTGCGTAATCTTGGTCTGACCGACCTCGCCCTCGCGGGCAAGCTCATGCAGGGAAGGCACAACGGCCTGGAGCATCTGGAGGATGATCGAGCTGGTGATGTAAGGCATGATGCCCAGCGAAAACACCGACACATAGCTCAAAGCGCCGCCAGAGAAAAGATTCAGGAGGGCCATAGCACCTGCGGCGACCGAATTGTTATCGGTCGAGAAAAGGCCCAGCATCCCCTGGAAGGGAATGCCGGGCACAGGAACGTGCGCACCAATGCGGTACACGACGAGCATAGCTATGGTAAAAAGAATCTTTTCGCGCAATTCTTTGATGCGGAAAGCATTCTTAAGACCATTTAGCACGGCAGCTCGACCTTTCCGCCGGCGGCCTCGATCTTGGCCTGCGCAGAAGCGCTGACCTTGTCGACCTTGACCGTGAACTTCTTGGTGAGCTCACCATTGCCGAGCACCTTGACGGGCTCGAACTCGCTCTTGGTGATGCGAGCGGCCTTAAGAGCGGCACCGTCGATCACAGCGCCGTCCTCGAACTTGCGCTCGAGACGCTCAACGTTAACAGCGGTGTACTCGATACGACGGGGGTTGCGGAAGCCCGGAAGCTTGGGCAGGCGCATAGCCAGCGGAGTCTGGCCACCCTCGAAGCCGGCACCCTTGGTGCCGCCAGAGCGGGAACCCTGGCCCTTCTGACCGCGGCCAGAAGTGGTGCCGTGACCCGAAGAATTGCCACGGCCGACGCGCTTGCGGTTCTTGGTGGAACCGGGCGCGGGAGTAAGATCGTGAAGCTGCATTTGCTACTCCTCTACAATCTCGACAAGGTGCTTGACCTTGAAGATCATGCCGCGGACGGACTCGTTGTCAGCAATCTCGCGAACCTCGCGGATCCTGTGGAGACCGAGGGCACGGACAGTACGGACCTGGTCCTGCTTGCAACCGTTGGTGCTGCGGACCTGCTTGATCTTGATGGTGTCAGCCATGCTTAGTTCTCCTTACCGACGAACATCTCGGAGACCGTCAGGCCACGGCGAGCCGCGACGTCCTCAGGGCTGGAGAGCTCCTTGAGGCCCTCGACGGCAGCCTTGATGATGTTGAGGCCGTTGTCGGTACCGAGGGACTTGGACAGGACGTTCTTGATGCCAGCAAGCTCGAAGAGGGGACGCACAGCGCCGCCGGCGATAACGCCGGTACCCTCGACAGCGGGCTTGATGATGATGCGGCCGGCACCAAAGTGGCCGAGAACCTCGTGCGGAATGGTGCCCTGATCGGTCACCGGCACGTGGAACATGTTCTTCTTGGCATCGAGAGACGCCTTGGAGATGGCCATGGGCACCTCAGCGGACTTGCCCATGCCAACGCCGACGTTGCCCTTGCCGTCGCCAACGACGACGAGAGCGACGAGGCTCATGCGACGACCACCCTTGACGGTCTTCGACACGCGGTTGATGTAAACGACGCGCTCCTCGAACTCGGAGGCCTCGCGCTGCTGCTTCTGATTACGAGCCATGTGCTACATACCTCCTAGAACTCGAGACCGGCGGCACGAGCACCGTCGGCGAGGGCCTTGACGCGGCCATGGTAGATACGGCCACCGCGATCGAAGGCGACCTTGGTGATGCCGGCCTCGATGGCGCGCTTGCCAACGAGCTGACCGACCTTCTCCGCAGCCTCCTTGTTCGAGGTGTGGGTGCCCTTGAACTCGGCCTCGAGGGTCGAGGCAGAGACGAGCGTCAGGCTGGAGCCCTTGCTGTCGTCGATGATCTGGGCATAGATGTTGGCGTTAGTACGGGTCACGCGAAGACGCGGACGCTCGGAGGTACCCGAGACCTTGCCGCGAACACGACGCTGACGACGCTTGAGGCCTTCCAGCTTCGCCTTATGCTTGTTCATACGTAAACTCCTAAAAAGGTTGATCTTGCCAGCACCTGACGGGGTGCTGGTCTTATGCGAGTGAGTCGGTTACGACTACTTGGCGGCCTTACCCAGCTTGCGGCGGATGTGCTCGCCAACGTAGTGGATACCCTTGCCCTTGTAAGGCTCGGGAGGACGATGGCCGCGGATCTCAGCGGCGATCTGACCGACCTGCTGCTTGTTGATACCCTTGACGTTCACGTGGGTGTTGTCGGGAACCTCGAAGGTGATGCCCTCGGGAGCCTCGACGATCACGGGGTGCGAGAAGCCCAGGGAGAACTCGAGGTTCTTGCCCTTCTGCTGCACGCGGTAACCGACGCCGGCGAGCTCGAGCTTCTTCTCGAAGCCCTCGGAAACGCCAACAACCATGTTGTGGATGAGGGCGCGGGTGAGGCCGTGGCGGGCACGGGTCTCACGCTCGTCGTCGGGACGGGAAACGGTGAGGACGTTGTCCTCGACGTTGATAGCGAGCTTCTCAAAGACATCGAGCTCGAGCTGGCCCTTGGGGCCCTTGACGACAACGTTGTTGCCGTTGACTGCCACTTCGACTCCGGCGGGAATCTGGACAGGCTTATTACCGATACGAGACACGGTGATCTCCTTTCCTTCTACCTACCGAGCGAATTACCAGACGTAAGCGATGATCTCGCCGCCGACGTTGTGCTTGCGAGCATCGCGGTCGGTCATGACGCCATGGCTGGTGGAAATAATGGCGGTACCAAGGCCACCGCGGACGCGGGGCATGTCGGCAACGCCGGTGTACTTACGCAGGCCCGGCTTGGAAATGCGGCGGATGCCGTTGATGACCTTAGCCTTCTTGGGACCATACTTAAGCGTGATGTGCAGAGTCTTCTGGGGAACGGTGTCCTCGACATCGTAGCCCTCGATGTAGCCCTCCTCGTGCAGAACACGAGCGATCTCGACGAGCTTCTTGCTGCTCGGCATGGAGACCGTGGCCTTGTTCACAGAGTTAGCGTTACGGATGCGCGTAAGCATATCTGCGATCGGGTCTGTAAGGTTCATACAGATTCTCCTTCGTTCTTGATGAACACGTGCTCTTGGTTCTTCGCCGCCCTTAACGGCAAAGCCTTTTTAGCGCGTTTTCCCTGTTCCAAACTGATGCTTGAAACGCTGGTAGTGACTTACCAGCTGGCCTTCTTAACGCCGGGAAGCTCGCCCTTGAGTGCAAGCTCGCGGAAGCAGACACGGCACAGGCCGAACTTGCGGTACACAGAGTGCGGACGGCCGCAGCGCTGGCAGCGCGTGTACTCACGAGTAGAGAACTTCTGCTTGCGATTGCACTTGACGATCATCGATGTCTTAGCCACTTATATCCTCCTCACATAGAGTATTGTTCGCCCCAAGCGCCGCCCCCTTGTGGGAACGGCGCTTATAGGGCAGGTGAACCTATTTCTTGAACGGGAAACCGAAGGCGTCCAGAAGGGCCTTGGCCTCCTCATCGGTGTTGGCGGTGGTCACGAAAGTGATGTCCATACCACGCTGGTGATCGACGGAGTCGAAGTCGATCTCGGGGAAGATGAGCTGCTCGGTGACGCCCATGGAGAAGTTACCACGGCCGTCGAAGCTCTTGGCGGAGATGCCGCGGAAGTCGCGGATACGGGGGATCGCGACGGAGGTCAGACGATCGAAGAACTCCCACATACGGTCGCCACGCAGGGTAACCTTGCAGCCGATCGGCATACCAGCGCGCAGGCGGAAGGTAGCGATGGACTTGCGGGCACGGGTGATCATCGGCTGCTGGCCGGTGATGGCGCGCAGGTCGCGCACGGCACCGTCGATGGCCTTGGAATCGGTAGCGGCCTCGCCGACACCCATGTTCACGACGATCTTCTCAAACTTGGGGATCATCATGACGTTCTCGTACTGGAACTTGTCCTGAAGCTGCTGCTTGACCTCGTTGTTGTACTTGGTCTTCAGACGCGGCACATACTTCTCTTCTGCCATTGTTCACTCCTTCTTGGGGTTTTAAGCACGGGGCGTGGCCACGATGGGTTGTCCTCGTGCCTCCTGGCTGCATCCGCGCCGCTCATGGCATTTTGCGGTTTGGACTCGACGCAGCAGGAGCCGACAAAACAATCGGTACTATACGCGCATCGGGAGCGTATTTCCAGAAAAACCTCGTCTGCCTGCACAACTCCACAACTCCCCCGCACAAATGGATCCCAAAAAGCAGTTGCGGTGAAATAGGGACTGTTTGGCGGCCTAACAGGCTTAAACAGTCCGTATTTCACCGCAACTTATTGGTGGGGATGCGATTAGCGCTTGCGGGGGACGAGTTTGGTGCGGCGCAGGTGGATCATCTCGGCGGCGATGGAGATGGCGATCTCCTCGGGGTCCTCGGCCTCGATGGCAACGCCGATCGGCAGGTGCAGCCCGTCGATCTGGTCCTGCGTAAAGCCCTCCTGCTCCAAGCGAGCCCGCACAAAGGCCGTCTTGCGGCGCGAGCCAAGGCAACCCAGATAGGCGGGCTTGGCGCGCATGGCCTGAATCACCACGTCGATATCGGACTTGTGGCCTGCTGTGGCCACGACCACCAAGTCGCGCGGACCGATGGGGCACTGCTCGCCCAGGTTCTTGTAGTCGACCAGACGACGGTCGTAGACACCGGGTACCCATTCGGGCGTCAGCGTGCCGGGGCGGTCGTCGCACGCCACGACGGCAAAGCCCGCCGCCGTGAGCACCCGCGCCGTCGCAGCACCCACGTGGCCGCAGCCAAAGATATAGGTCAGGCCCTCGGGGCAGAGCGTCTCGATGTGCGCGGGAGGAATCTCGGAGGCGGCGTTGGTGTAGGTGGCCTTACTCCCCTCCTCCACCAGCGAAAGCCCGGGGCAGCCCGCAATGGTGCGGCGCGATTCCTCGCCATGATACTCGGCAACATCGCCTTCGAGCGCGTTTGCGATAAACGGTTCAAAGTCGATGACGAAGTCGCCGATGCGTCGATATGCCAAGACGTCGGCAGCCGACTGGAACAACGGTGCCTGGGTCGCATCCAGATGCAGATAACACAGGCAGATGGCTCCGCCGCAGATCATGCCGGTATCGGAGTTCTCGCCGCCCATGGTGTAGCGGACCAGACGCGACTGTCCCGCGCTCAGGAGTTCGCGCGCCTCATCCAGCGCAAAGAGCTCAATCTTGCCGCCGCCGATAGTGCCCGCCTGGCTGCCGTCGGCAAAGACGGCCATCCAGGCGCCCACGCCGCGCGGCGACGACCCCGCCGTGCCGGCCACGACCACGAGCTCGCACGTCTCGCCAGCACGCAGGGCGGCAAGCGCCGCATTCACAACATCGAGCTTTTCCATTGCCACCTTCTATCCTCTAAAGATATCGGTGAGCATAGCGAGTGCCTCGAGCACGCCGCCGCCGACCGACGTCGCCTTGTCCGAAATGTAGTTGATATAGCTGGCATCGCCGCGCGGATCGACATCGGCGCATTTAAAGCCCTCAGTCACCTGCACGCCGTTCGCCAAAAGCCCGCGCAGACAGCCGTCAATCTGCGTGACCATGGGAGTATCGTCCGCGTAGCCAATCACGTCTCCGGCGCTCACGATGTCGCCGATTGCGCGGTCGGACCGAAACACGCCGGCGGCGGGGCTGTGGATAACGCGTTCCTTGCCATAGCCGGCGATAATACCCGGCACGCCCGTGTTGGGCTGGGGCGAACCTTGGGTAATGACACGGCCCAAAAAATGCCCGCGCATAGTCTCGACCACGGCATCGCAATCAACCGGCGCGGTAAAGCCCGGCCCCACGGCGATGACGGCAGGCGCCATGTCGCGTGTGGTGCCCAGGTTGCGCTTGGCTAAAATCGCGTCGACCACAGCCGCGGGCTTCAGTTCGTCGAGCATCTGCGCCTGGGGGTCCACCACGACGGCAACATCCCCCGCACCGGCAATCGTAAGCGCCTCGGCCGGCGTCTGCGCCAGGCGAGCGCGAATACCCTCAACCTCGACCTCGCTCAGGCGAATGGCCTCGCAAAAACTGATTGTGCGGCGGATGCACGTGGGAACCGCGATATCGGCCATAACGACCGACACGCCGGCGCGCACCAAGCGAGCGGCGACGCCCGTGGCGATATCGCCGGCGCCGCGAACATAAACGAGCATTCCCGGGGCACCTCCCTGTGCTACGGTTTGAGCAGAGCAAAAGCGGTTCGACCGCTACTCTGATGATTATTTATTATCACAGTATTATACGGCGGTGAACAGATGGAAACGGTTAGCGGCAATCTTGCCTCGGCGCTCAGGATCGAGCCGGGCATTACCGCGATTATCGGCAGCGGCGGCAAGTCGACGTTGCTCAAAATGCTGGGTCTTGAGCTCATGCGCGCTGGCGGCCGCGTGCTCCTCTGCACCACCACGCATATGTTCCCCGTCGCCGGCGTGCCATGGGACGGGTCGAGCCGTCGCCTGGACGCCGTACCTTGGAAGCCGGGCGCCGCGCATGTCCCCGGTTGCACCTGCGAGGCCTGCGCGGGGCTTGTGCGGGGAAGCATCTGCCAGGCAGGCGTCTTGGACCCCCAGACGGGCAAGCTCTCCTCCCCTGCCGAGCCGCTCGACCAGCTGGCGCAGCGCTTTGACTACGTCCTGGCCGAGGCGGACGGCAGCAAGCGGCTCCCGCTCAAGGCCCACGCCGCCTGGGAGCCGGTGATTCCCTCTGGCACGGCCAACATCGTCTGGATCGTCGGCGCCTCAGGGCTCGGCAAGCCCATCAACGAAGCCGTCCACCGCCCCGAGCTCTTTTGCGAGCGTTGCGGTTGCGAGCTCACCGACATCGCCACGCCCGAGCGCGTCGCCCAGGTGCTCAATGCCGAGATGCAGGCGCCCGAACTCAGCACCGCACGCGTCGTGCTCAACCAAGTCGACACGCTCAGCGACCCCACGATGGCCGACCGCTTCGAGGCAGCCCTCGACCGCCCCCTCATCGCCAGCAGCCTCAAGTAGCCGGCCCCATCTCGTCAGTTGCGGTGAAATACGGACTGTTTGGCCGCCAAACGGCCGCAAACAGTCCGTATTTCACCGCAACTGCGGAGGGGGGTCCGGCACTCCCCCTGTTAGCGGGGCACGTAGCGGCCGGGTTGGGCTCCGGTGGGCTCGCCGTCGCGTGCCACCAGCACGCCGTTCACAAACACGGCCTTGGCGCGGCCATGTGCCTCAAAGCCCTCGAGCGGCGTGTAGTCCACGGCCTGATGCTGTGTCGCGGCGCTGATCGTCCAACGCGCGCACGGATCCCACACGCACACGTCGGCATCGGAGCCCTCGGCAAGACAGCCTTTGCGCGGATACATGCCAAAGACGTGCGCCGGGTTCTCGCTCATCAAGCGGCAGAGGTCCTCGGGGCCCAGCTGGCCCTCAAAGCTCGTGGCAATCGCGACGGGGCGATGCTCCACGCCGGGCCCGCCGTTGGGAATCGCGCGGAAGTCGTCGCGCCCGCGGTCCTTTTGCCCGTGCAGGTTAAAGCTGCAGTGGTCGGTCGCAATCGTATCGATCTCGCCGGCCACAAGCGCCTCGCGCAGGGCCGCACGGTCGCCGGCATGGCGCAACGGCGGACTCATCACGTACTTGGCGCCCGCAAAGCCGTCCTCGCCCTGCTCCAGATAGCAGGTGTCGTCGAGCATCAGATACTGGGGGCATGTCTCGACATAGATGTTCTTCTGCCCGCGCGCTTTGGCAGCGCGAATGGCCTCGAGCCCCAGCTTGGTCGAAAGGTGCACCACGTTGACCGGAGCGTCCCCGGCCAAGTGCGCCAGATACAGCAGGCGGCTCACGGCCTCGGCCTCACACACGTCCGGGCGGCTGAGCGCATGCCCCTCGGGCCCATGAATCCCCTGCTCGTACACGCGCTTCTGCAGCTCATTCACCAACGTGCCGTTCTCGCAATGCACGCACAGGATACCGCCCACGCGCTTGAGCTCCTCCAGTACCTCGAGCGTCTCGGCATCGTCCAAGCGCAGGTGGTCATAGGCAAAGTAGGTCTTGAACGACGATACGCCCGCCTCGCGCATGGCCGAAAGGTCGGCGCGGTTGCGCTCGTTCCACTCGGCGAGTGCCATATGAAAGGCGTAGTTGGCCGTGCAGGTTCCGTCGGCGCGGCGATGCCACTCGGCCAAGGCATCGGGCATAGTCACGCCGCGATCGGCCGTCGCGTAGTCCACGATGGTCGTCGTGCCGCCGCAGGCAGCCGCGCGCGTGCCGGTCTCAAAGCTATCGGCTGTCCAATCCATGCCGGTCCAGCACTGCATGTGCGTGTGGCCGTCGATAAAGCCGGGGAACACCCAACAGTCGGTGGCGTCCTGGACGGTATCGCCCTCGCCCGGCTCAATCGCCGCGGCGATCCGCACGATCTTATCGCCATCCATGGCAAGATCGGCGCGGCGAAGCCCCTGGGGCGTCACGAGCGCGCCGTTTTTGATGATGATCATAATTGCTCCTTATTGATTGTTGCAGTTGGCCACGCGATCAAAATACGAGCAGGCGGCGATATGCTCCGTTATGCGTTGCTGTCCCTTGGCGGTATCGACGTCCCACAGCTCGTATGCACGCGCCTCGACCAGCACCACGTCGGTACGGTCCTTGAGGATCGAACCGCCGCCGTCCTTGCCCTCAAGACACATGAGTGCATCGAACAGTTCCGCCGGAAAGAGCACCGGGCTCGAAGGCTCACCGTTGCACGCAAGACGCACCGGATGCTTGCGGCCACACTCGTCAAACGCACGAACCATAGCCTCAAAAGAACCCGAACTCACGAGCGGCTGGTCGCCCGGCAAAAAGAGGCAACCTTTCCAGTTGCGTTCGACTCCCCATGAAAGGCCCGCACGGACGCTTTCGCTGTGCAGCTCGCCATCGTGCAGCACGCACGGGCAATGCTTGTCCTCGCAAATCTGGGCGACCTCGGGCCAACGCGTCGAAACCACGACGTCAAAGCCCCGGGGAACCGAATCGATGGTCCGGGCAATCAGCGGCTCGCCATAGATATCGGCAAGCATCTTGTTAGAGCCAAACCGCTTGCCCTCGCCCGAAGCCATAATGACGCATCCAAGTTTCATGGTGATACCTCCCCTGAAACCATCGTACCCATAACTCGCGCCGCGGGCATCCACATCGAAAGCGCTTATCCCGCACGCCCGCGATGCAAAAAAGGGGCACCCCGCCGGTTGGCAGAGCGCCCCCTTTACACGGCTTACCTCAGCCCGGCTTTAGGCCTGGAGCCAACGGGCGGTGTTGCGCTCGTCGAGGGCCTTGAGGGTAGCGGCGGGATCGGCAACCTTCTGCAGGAACATCATGGCAGCGATGGCGTACGGCTTGTAGCTGGCCTCCTTGTACATGCCCACGCGGTGCATGTCGAAGACGTCGGCGTTAACCTCGCCGTGCTCGCAGGAGACACCGGAGATGTCGGCGGGCAGCGGGTGCATAAAGATGGTGTCCTGGCCGTTGGCAGTCTTCTCCATGAGTTCGGTCGTGGAGCACCAGTCCTGATGGGTGGCGTTCTGGGCGAGCAGCTCCTTCTCGAGCGCTGCGATGCCGGCGTCGTCGCCCTCGGCGTACAGGTTGGTGCGCTTCTCCATGGCGGCAAACGGAGCCCAGCTCTTGGGGATCACGATGTCGGCGCCCTCGAAGGCCTCGGCCATGGTGTTGACCTGCTTAAAGGTGGTGCCGGACTCGGCGGCATAGCCCTTGGCGCGCTCGACGACCTCGGGCATGAGGTCGTAGCCCTCGGGGTGAGCCAGGGTGACGTCCATGCCAAAGCGGGGCAGCAGGCTGATCAGCGACTGCGGGCAGGACAGCGGCTTGCCGTAAGAGGGCGAATAGGCCCAGGTGACGGCAACCTTCTTGCCCTTGAGGTTCTCGAGGCCGCCAAACTCGTTGATGAGGTAGAGCATGTCGGCAGAGGACTGCGTGGGGTGGTCGGAATCGGACTGCAGGGAGATGAGCGTGGGACGGTGATCCAGAACGCCGTCCTCGTAAGCCTGCTGGACAGACTCGGAGACCTCGGCCATGTAGGCGTCGCCCTTGCCGATGTACATGTCGTCGCGGATGCCGATGACGTCGGCCATGAAGGAGATCATGGTAGCGGTCTCGCGGACGGTCTCGCCGTGAGCGATCTGGGACTTCTTCTCGTCCAGGTCCTGCAGTTCAAGGCCGAGCAGGTTGGCGGCCTTAGAGAAGGAGAAACGCGTACGGGTGGAGTTGTCGCGGAACAGGGAGACGGCCAGGCCCGAGTCGAAGATCTTGGACGAAACGTTGTTCTCGCGCAGCTCGCGCAGGGCGTCGGCGACGATGTAGAGCGCCTTGAGCTCATCGGTGGTCTTGTCCCAGGTGTGCAGGAAGTCGCTGCCGTACATACCCTTAAAATCGAGGCCGTTCAGCTGCTCGACGAGCTCGGTAAACTTGGCGTCCATGGAAATGTCCTTTCAAAAGATGAAACGATCGCAATGAGTAGACGTGCTCCGGCATGCGCGTGTGGCTAGAACATGCAGGGCACTATGACGAGGACCCGCCACCGTTGAGGAAGCATGGGAGATAACGACCGCGGGCCCCAAGTCAACAGGAGGCGCCGGGGGCATAAACTGTCCCCGGCTCAACAAAATCGAGGAATGGGACTAGTCGATCTTGTTGTTGGTCAGACCGGCGCGGAACACGGTGGCGTCGCCATCGGCCTGGCTCGGATCGTAGAGGTTCAGGGCAGCCACGTACATGGCGGCAGCGGTGACCAGGTCGTCCTTGTAGGTGACCTCGTTGGGAGCGTGAGCCTGAGACTCGGCACCCGGGCCAAAGCCCACGCAGGGGATGCCATAGCGGCCCTGGATGGAAACGCAGTTCGTGGAGAAGGTCCACTTGTCGCACAGCGGACGGCCGGTGCGCTTGTCCATGCTGGGCTCGCAGCCGATGCGCTCGTCACCAAACATGGCCTTGTGGGCGTCGACGAGGGCCTTGACGTGCGGAGCGGTCTCCTTGTTGATCCACGTGGGGAAGTATGCCTCGGTCTCGTAGACCTCGCCGGTCCAGGACGGACGGTCGTACATGTACATGGAGACCTTCACGTCGTCGCCGTACTTCTTGGCGGCCGGCAGGTTGCGGATCTCGTCCAGGCAGGACTCCCAGGTCTCACCGGCGGTCATGCGACGGTCGATGGAGATGGCGCAGGAGTCAGCCACGGCGCAGCGGCTGGGGCTGGTGTAGAAGATCTGGCTGACGGTGCAGGTGCCGCGACCCAGGAAGCGGGCGTCCTCGAAGTGCTCGGGGTTGTACTTGGGGTCGAGCATCTTGACGAGGCCCTTGATGTCGGTCGACTCGTCGCAGCCGTTGTTGTTGAGGGCGCGGACGTCGGCGATGATGTCGGCCATCTTGTAGATGGCGTTGTCACCGCGGTCGGGAGCGGAGCCGTGGCAGGAGGTGCCGTGAACGTCGACGCGGATCTCCATGCGGCCGCGGTGGCCGCGATAGATGCCGCCGTCGGTGGGCTCAGTGGAAATGACGAACTCGGGCTTAATGCCGTCCTTGTTGTAGATGTACTGCCAGCACATGCCGTCGCAGTCCTCTTCCTGGACGGTACCGACGACCATGATCTTGTAGCCCTCGGGGATGAGACCCATGTCCTTCATCATCTTGGCAGCGTAGGTAGCGGAAGCCATGCCGCCCTCCTGGTCGGAGCCGCCGCGGCCGTAAATGATCTCGTCGGTCTCGTAGCCCTCATAGGGATCGGCATCCCAGTTCTCGATGTTGCCGATGCCGACGGTGTCGATGTGGGAGTCGATGGCGATGATCTTGTCGCCCTCGCCCATAAAGCCCATGACGTTGCCCAGGCCGTCGACCTTGACCTCGTCATAGCCAAGGCTCTCCATCTCAGCCTTAATGCAGGCAACAACCTCACCCTCCTCGCAAGACTCAGAGGGATGGGAGATCATAGCGCGCAGGAAGCGAGTCATGTCGGCGCGGTGAGACTCAGCAGCAGCCTTGATAGCGTCGAAATCGAGTTCTTTAGCCATTGTTCATAACCTTTCATACGAAGGAATCTACCTGTGAGGTGGCGGAGCGATACCTATTTACTCCGCCCTAACGATTAGCAAGTGGGATATTCGCCTTCCCAGACGATGCGACGGTACTGGTCGGGGTCCGTGTCACCTTCCGTGGAGAAGCAGAGCACGGAGCTCGTCTTGTCCAGGCCGATGAGTTCCTTGAGCTCGGCGTACTCGGGATCGAGCATGAGAGTCTCGACCAGGCCGGTGGTCACAGCGCCGGACTCGCCGGAGATGACGCGCGGGTCGCCCTTCTCGGGAGCGCCCAGGGTGCGCATGCCGCGAGCGGTGACCCAGTCGGGGCAGGACACGAAGGCGGTGGTGTGGTTGCGCAGGATATCCCAGCCCAGGATGTTGGGCTCGCCACAGCACAGGCCGGCCATGATGGAGGGCATGTCACCGTCCACGATGCGCGGATCGCCGTCGCCGGCGGCAGCGCCCTTGTACAGGCAGGCGGCAGGCGCGCACTCAACCACGACGAAGGTGGGCGGGTTATCGGGATACAGGTTGGTGAAGTAGCCCACCACGGCGCCGGCGAGCGAACCCACGCCAGCCTGGACAAACACGTGCGTCGGGCGGTTGATGGCCATCTCGCGCAGCTGCTCGGCAGCCTCGGAAGCCATGGTGCCGTAACCCTCCATGATCCAGGACGGGATCTTCTCGTAACCCTCCCAGGCGGTGTCCTGAACGATGACGCCGCGCTCGCAGGCGTCGGCCTCGGCGGCGGCCATGCGCACGCACTCGTCGTAGTTGACCTCTTCGATGGTCACCGTAGCGCCCTCGGCGGCGATGTTATCGAAGCGAGGCTTGGTGGAACCCTTAGGCATGTGCACGACGGCCTTCTGGCCCAGCTTGTTGGCAGCCCATGCCACGCCGCGGCCATGGTTGCCGTCGGTGGCGGTAAAGAAGGTGGCCTGGCCAAAGTCCTTGGCAAGCTGATCGGAAGTCAGGTAATCGAAGGTGCACTCGGCAACGTCCTTGCCGGTCTCGTCGGCAATGTAGTTGGCCATGGCAAATGATCCGCCCAGAACCTTAAAGGCGTTGAGGCCAAAGCGGTAGCTCTCGTCCTTAACGCACAGGTTGGACAGGCCCAGGCGCGCAGCCTGACCGTCCAGGCGGGCAAGCGGAGTGACGGTATATTGAGGGAACGACTGGTGGAAGGCGCGGGCCTTCTTCACGTGGTCGAGGCTCATGATTCCCAAGTGCTTGTCATCGCTCTTGGGCATCGTGTTGCCCGCCCACTGGATCTTATCGGCCATACGGTGAACTCCTTAAGTCCTCTCTTGCCGGCCCCCGCATACGCGTTTCAGCCCGATCCCATTCACACGGCTGAACTTTTATGTGGATGCCAAACAAAAAGTTTGTTAGTAATGTTCTATCACACTTTTTGATTGGCATACCTAACGAATTGTTTGTTGCCGTAATCGGTACTTTTTCGCCGCCGAACGGTCATGAATTGCCTTGTTGATGGATTTGTTTGCGGTCAAGTGTGGTTTATGGCACAGTGAGCCCAAACTAATTTTTAGGAAGGTACCCATGACCCCCGCACAGATTGAGTTTTACAAGCGCCTCGCACACGGTCTGGCGCTCCAATTTGGCCCCAACTGCGAAGTCGTCGTCCACGATCTGGAGACCGAGGACGTGGACCATTCCATCGTAGTGATCGAAAACGGCCACGTCAGCGGGCGCAAACTGGGTGACGGCCCCAGCCATATCGTGTTTGAGTCCATGCACGAGGGCGCCACCGATGTACACGACCGCGAGCCGTACCTCACTAAAACCACCGACGGTAAGCTGCTCAAATCGTCGACGATCTTTATCCGCAACGATGAGGGCAAACCCGTCGGCATTTTGGGCATCAACTTTGACATTACGCTTATGAAGGCTTTTGAGCGCTCGCTCGACGCTTTTACCGGCACCGGCGGCACGGGCTATACCGAGCCCGAGCCTATTACCAAGAACATCGGCGACCTGCTCGAGGACCTGCTGCACGAGTGCGAGCAGTTTGTGGGCAAGCCCGCGGCACTCATGACCAAAGACGAGCGCATTCGTGCCATTGGCTACCTCGACCGTCGCGGCGCCTTCCTCATTTCCAAGTCGAGCGAGCGCGCCTGCGAGTTCTTTGGCATCTCCAAGTACAGCTTCTATAGCTACCTCAATGAGGCCAAGGCTGCTGCCGGCGACAAGTAGGCACTCGCCTGGATTGCCCCTCCCCTTTTGGGCGCGAGTTCTGGAAAGCGCGAATCCAAGACCGAGCCGCTTGGGAAGTTCCATATAATCGATGTCATTAGTATTTCGAAAGGATGGAACAGAATGGCGTTGAGCAAGGCATCATGCACCGGTCGCGGATTGATTCCGGCAATTGGTGGACATGTGCACCGCATGTTCGATGAGGGTGAAGACGACCTGTTTTCGCTGAGCCTTGACGACGTGATGGATGATCGCCCGTGGACCACCGACGAACTCATGGGCGGCGGGGCTCGCCCGTCAACCCCCAATCCCGCACTTGCGCCTAAGTCCGCACCTGCGCCGACTCCTGCGCAGTCGCCTGTTTCGACGCCCGCGCCTACGCCCGCACCCACTTCGGCGCCCACGACCGCTCCCCGCCCCGCAAGCGACCCGTCCGAGACCGCGGCATTTCTCGCTGCAGCGACGCAGGGCAAATCGGCCGACAGCACCGTTATGTACAGCGCCCAGCAGTTGCCTGTTCCTGCGGCACGCAAGCCTCCGATCGCAAGGCTCGACGAGCCCGTTGCCCATCAGGTTGCCTACGATTCCTGGGCCACAGCCGATCTGGATGAGACCTCTACCGGCATGCCGGCGCTCGACGTTCCAGTTAACCCGCTTTTTGCCACCAACACGAGCGCCGTGGACTATGAGGGCGGTGCAGCATATTCCGATTATTCCGATGACTATGCTGGCAATGGTCGCATCGAGACCGAGGGTTATGGCACCGCATCAAGCGATTATCTCAACGATCCGTACGCCGCCACGCCTGCGCCGGAATATGACCCGGAGGCCGCGTCCGCGCCGGCGTATACCAAAAGCACGGGCGAAGAGCGCTTCGCCGATTATTACGCCGAGGAAAAGGAGCTGCGTTTCTCGGAATTTCCGCAGGCAGTCAAGGTTGCCTTTATCGCCATTATCATTGCCCTGCTCGGTGTCATTGCGTTTGAGGGATTCCAGCTGTTCCGCGGGCCCACCCAAGCGGAGTCGGAGACCCAGCAAAAAGAGGACGATAACCAGTACCTGGACATCAACACCCTCAAGGGCGACCCCAACGACGGGGACGACGAGTAGCGAGGGCTGAAGGCGAGGGCTGAAGGCGGCCGCAGAATCCCGCATCCAGCACCGGCTTCTAAGTGCTGTTTTGTCATCCAGCTACACTTTTCCGGATAATTTGCCCATCGAATTTGACACTTTTCCGAAGTTTTAAGGTGCCTATTTCGACACTTTTCCGTACTTTTACACGGCTGATTTCGACACTTTTCCGGATGAAAGCCGAATAATCACTTGGGAAACCAACGCCATCCGCGCGTCATTTCGCAGATGGCGCTTGATTTCTGTCCGTACACGTTGATAGACTTCCTCTTGCCCGCAAGGAGCGGGCACGTTTTATCCAGAGTCGGGGTAGAGAGTTGGCTCCACGATCCCGACGCCAACCGGCCAAGAGGCACGGTGGCCCTGCCAACATCGATGAAAGGAGTCCGTATGGACAATTTCTCTGTGCGCGGTGAGCGCAACTTCCACAACCTGACAGCCAAGCCAAAACGAATGCATCTTCTGGACAAGCCGAACGGCTACGCCTCGGCCATGGTCAAGCACGCATCGCCAGATCGCATCCCCCTATCTGGGCCGCGTTTTCCCAACGACCACGCCAACGGAAAGCGCGTCCTAGCCTGGACGCTCAAAACGGGATGCGCTTTCCGGATGGCGGGCCTAGCGGAAACCGTGTCCCGGAATCCAGTCCCGGAGTGGGATGCGCTTTCCGGTTGAGTCCTTCAGCGGAAACCGCATCCCGGAATAAACGCTCAAACTGGGATGCACTTTCCAAACGACCGGCCAGCGGAAAACGCATCCCATTCTGAGGCATGATTCCGGGACGTAGTTTCCGCCGAGGGCCCAAAAAGGAAAGCACATCCCGTTCTGAGTGCCAATTCTGGGATGTAATTTCCGCCGAGGGCTCCAAAGGGAAAGCACATCCCATTCTGAGCGCCAAATCCGGGACGCAGTTTCCGTATGCGGAGGCGCTCCAAACAAAAGGCCTCGGCTCGCGATGGAGCCGGGGCCAAAGGCGCAGCATATGCAGTTGATGTTGAGCGCGAACAGCTCGTCAGTAATGGCTGTCCGCGCCCTACCCTACCCGCGGTTGCGGACGCGGCTGTAGGGCGTATCCACCATGGGCAGATCGGGACGCAGCTTGCCGTCAAACGCGCGGTAGGCGTTCTGTACGGCGGGCGCCGTGGGGATCGTGGCGATCTCGCCGATGCCCTTGCCGCCATATGCCACAGGCAGTAGCTCGTCCTTCTCCACGTAGATGGCGTGGATATCCGGAATCTCGGGCGCGCGGAACAGCCCGAGCGTACCGTACCTTGCCTGGGGCACGCAGTCCTTGAGCGGCCAGTCCTCGGTAAGCGCATAGCCCATACCCATGAGCACGCCGCCTTCAATCTGGCCCTGGATGGAGATGGGATTGACCACCTTGCCGGAATCATGCGCGGCATAGACCTCGCTCACGCGGCCGTCGTCGTCCAAAATGACCACATGCGTGGCAAAGCCGTAGCAGATGTGGCTCTTGGGGTTGGGAACATCCGCACCCAGCTTGTCGGTCGGCTCCAGGTACACGTAGCCAAACTCGCATCCCTCGAGCGCCTTGATGGCGGCCGCGGGATCCTGAGGATGCATACCCTGGCCGGCGACGAGCTCCTGCGTGTGCAGCTGATAGGCGCGGCCGTCGTCGTACTCGATCTTGACGCCGTCGCCATGTGCATTCACGGGAGCGGCGGGCGCAGACTTGCCGGCCTCGATGTCAAGTATGGCATCACGCAGCAGGAAGGCGGCACCGCGCACGGCCTCGCCGGTCACGACCGTCTGACGCGAACCAGACGTGGTGCCAGAATCGGGAGCGTTCTCGGTGGAGCACTCGCCGTTGGCAATGCAGCGAAGCGGCAGGCCGCATGCCTCGGCAACGTCCTGCAAAAAGACGGTGTTGCAGCCCTGGCCGATGTCGGACGTGGCGGCATAGACCACAGCCACGCCGTCCTCGATGCGAATCTTGCAGCGGCCGGCATCGGGCAGGCCCACGCCCACGCCGGCGTTCTTCATGGCGCAGGCGATACCGGCGTGTCCGGGATGCGCGTAGTAGGCATCCTTGACCTCGAGCAGCGTCTCCTTAAGCGCCGTGGAGCAGTCGGCAATCTGGCCGTTGGGCAGAACCTCGCCCGGCTCGATAGCGTTACGGTAGCGAATCTCCCACGGATCCAGGCCGACTTTCTCGGCCAGCAGGTCGATCAGGCTCTCGAGCGCAAACTCGGACTGGCACACGCCAAAGCCTCGGTACGCGCCGGCGGGCGGGTTGTTGGTGTAGTAGCCAAAGCCGCGGATGTCGGTGTTCTGGTACTTGTAAGGGCCAACGGCATGCGTGCAGGCGCGCTCGAGCACCGGACCGCACAGCGACGCGTAGGCGCCGGTGTCAAAGTTGATCTCGCAGTCCAGACCGGTAAAGTTGCCCTCGGCGTCGCAACCCAGCGTAAAGGTGCCGTCCATGGCATGACGCTTGGGATGGAAGGCAAGCGACTCGGCACGTGTGAGCTTGCACTTCACGGGACGCTGGAACTTGTATGCGGCGAGCGCAGCCAGGTGCTGGATGGACACGTCTTCCTTGCCGCCAAAGCCGCCGCCCACGAGCATGGTCTCGACGACCACGCGCTCGGGTTCGTTATCCCAGCCAAACATGTGGGCACACTCTTTGCGCGTGTCGTAGGCACCCTGGTCGGTCGATTGCACCTTGACGCCGTTCTTGTACGGGAAGGCGACGGCGCACTCGGGCTCCAAGAAGGCATGCTCGGTAAAGGGCGTGGTAAAGCGCTGCGTCACGGTGAACGCGCTTTCGGCCAGCGCCTTGGCGGCGTCGCCACGCGTCACATGGCGGCTCTGGCACACGTTGTCCTTGAGCTCCACCGTGTTGCCAAAGGCAAAGAAGCTGTCGTGCAGGCGCGGGGCGTCGGCAGCCCTGGCCTCGACAATGTTACGCACGGGCTCCAGCGGCTCGTAGTCAATCTTTATGAGCTTCTTGGCCTTCTCGAGTGTCGCTTCGTCCTCGGCAACCACCAGCACGATGGCGTCACCCACGCAGCGGGTGATATCGCCCTGGGCGATCATGACATCCCAGTCCTGGATAAGGTGGCCGACCTGGTTGACCGGCACGTCCTCGGCGCGCAGGATGCCCACCACACCGGGCAGGACCTCGGCCTTGGAGGTGTCGATGGAGAGCACGCGGGCGCGCGGATACTTGGAGCGCACGGCGCTGGCATAGGTCAGGCCTGGCTGATCGAGCTCGTCGATGTCGTCGGGATACTTGCCCTCGCCGAGCACCTTCTTGCGCACGTCGATACGGAAGGCGCGCTTGCCCACGCCGTAGTCATCGCCGCGCTCCAGGTCCTCATCGATCTGCTTTTCGCCGCGGAGCACCGCAGCGGCCAGCGAGATGCCCTCGATAATCTTTTTGTAGCCGGTACAGCGGCAGACGTTACCGCGAATGGCGTACTTAATCTGTTCCTCGGTGGGCTCGGGGTCCTCGGCGATGAGCGCTGCGCCCGCCATGACCATGCCGGGAATGCAAAAACCGCACTGCACGGCGCCCACGGCGCCAAAGGCGTACACAAAGGCCTCGCGCACGTCCTCGGGCAGGCCCTCGACGGTCACGATGTTGCGACCGGCGGCAAGAGCGGTGGTCAGCACGCACGCCTTGACGGCCGCACCGTCCACATGGATGGTGCAGGTACCGCAAGCACCTTCGGAGCAGCCGTCCTTGGCGGAATGGATATGCAGGTCGTCGCGCAGGTAGCGCAGCAGCGGTTTATTCTCCGTCGTCGTGCGCTCGACGCCGTTAACGGTAAAAGTGAATTCCTGTGCCATGGTGATTCCCTTCTACACGCCGGCGGCGATGCCGGTGCGGTCGTGGATGGCGCCATGCGGGCAGACGACGGCGCACATGCCGCACGACAGGCAGTCCACGCCGTCGATATGGGCGCAGTTGTCCTCGATGCAGATAGCGCCGGCAGGGCACTTTTTGGCGCACATACCGCAACCGATGCAGCTCGTGTCGCAGACCTTGCGCGCAATGGCGCCCTTATCGGTGTTGTTGCAGCGCACCAGAATGTTCTGGTAGCCGGGGACGAAGGCAATCACGCGCTGCGGGCACGCCATGCCGCACAGGCCACAGCCCGTGCACTTGGAGCGATCCACGCGGGCGATGCCATCGACCAGCGCAATGGCGCCGTGGGGGCAGGCCGTGACGCAGGCGCCACAGCCAATGCAGCCTTCGCTGCAGCGGGCGTCGCCGCCTGCGGAGGCGCAACCGCTTCCGCAGGCAACGTAGGCCACGTTATGTTGAATGGATTTGGCCATAAGAGACTCGCCTATTTCTTAAGAAGGTACGAATAGTTGTCGCGCACAGCCCTGATGGTCAGGCGGACGGCCTCGGGAAGACCGGTGTTGACGGCATCGACCGAGACGGTGCGGACCGTGCCGGCGACGCGGACCTTAAAGTGGTCCTCGTCCACGGCCAGGAAGCCCTCGTTCTCGGAGTTCTCCATGTCCTGCTCGCTCCAGAACAGGGTGAGCTTGTCCTTGTAGGGACGACCCTCCTGGTAGGGGCAGAACACGGCGCAGTTGCCGCACTCGTTGCACATGCCGTCGACGTGAACGACCTGATGCTTGGCCAGACCCGGCACCTTAATTGCCACGTTGGCGCGGTTGGGGCACACGTCGCAGCAGACCTCGCACACCGAGCCGCAGCCCAGGCAGCGGGTCTTGGTGCAGTTGCGCTTGTCGCGGCACAGCGACCCCTTGCGCTCGTAGCAGGTGTCCTCGCGGCCGGCCTGCTCGTTGCAGTCGGCGTACTTGTTAAAGTCCACACCGGCGATGGCACGGGCGACCTCGGCGGCATCGGCAATAGCCTCGACCACGGTGGCAGGACCGCGGCGGCAGTCGCCCGCAGCCCAGACGCCCTCGACGCCGGTGGAGGTGGCGGCAAGGCGGCCGCGACGGTCGTGCTCGACGCCCGCGGCATCGTACAGGCTGGCGTCGATGCCCTCGCCCACGGCGCAGATCACCGTGGTGGCGGGAAGCTCAACAGTCTCGCCCGTGGCGACGGGGCTGCGACGGCCGCTTGCATCTGGCTCGCCAAGCTCCATAACGTCGCAGGTCAGTACGGCGCCGTTGAGCGCCTTGGGGGCCAGCAGCTCGCAGAACTCAACGCCGTCGGCAAGAGCAAGATCAAGCTCTTCCTCGTCGGCGGGCATCTGCTTCTTGGTGCGGCGATACACCAGGCGCACGTTCTTCACGCCAGCAAGGCGCTTGGCCACGCGGGCCGCGTCCATGGCGGTATTGCCGGCGCCAATGACCACGACGTCCTCGCCCAGCTCGAGCTTCTCGCCCTTCTTGGCGGCCTCGAGGAACTCCAGCACATCGAGCTCGGCACCCTCGCCCAAGCCCGCAGAGCCGGGCATCCAGGCACCGGTGGCCACGACCACGTCGGTAAAGCCCTGGGCCTTGAGCTCGTCAATGGAATCAACGCGAGCGTTGAGCTGCACCTTGGCGCCAAAGGCCAGGCAGAGCTCGGCATCGTGGGAGATATCGTCGCTGGCGATACGGAACTCGGGGATCACGTGACGGACCACGCCGCCGAGAGAGTCGCGGGCCTCAAAGATGGTGACGGGCACGCCGGCACGCGTCAGGAAGAACCCCGTCGCCAGGCCGGCCGGGCCGCCGCCGATAACGGCAACATTGCGCTCGCCGTCGTTTGCGATGGCCTGGGCGCGCAGCTTGGGCAGCACGGCGGTCATGGCCTCGCGAGCGGCCTTGAGCTTGCTGGCGCGGATCTGGGCGCCCTCGGGCTCGTAAAATGCACGCTCGCAGGCACGGCCGCAGGGATGCGGGCAGATGGTACCGGTAATGAACGGCAGGGCGTTGCGCTCGATGATGATGTTGAGCGCGTCCTCGTAGCGGCCCTCGTCAACAGCCGCCAGATAGGCGGGAATATCCTGCTGGATGGGGCAGCTCGTGCGGCACGGCGTGGTAAAGCAATCGGAAAGCGGGCTCTTGCCGGCGACCTTGCGGTCGGGCAGCGGACGCAGCGGCTTCTTGTAGAGCGGGTTGGTGAGCGAATCGGCCTGGATCGCGGTCACGGCCTCGAGAGAGACGCCCGCGAACGGCTTACCATCCAGGTCGGTAAACTCGCCTGCCATCTGGCTAAAGCGCTCGTAGCCACCGGGCTTGAGCACGTCGGTCGCCAGGGTGACGGGCCAAATGCCGGCATCGTACAGAGCACGGATGTTGTAGACCGTAGCGCCGCCGGAGTAGCTGATGCGCAGCTTGCCATCAAACTGCTCGGTAATGCGGCGGGCAGCCTCGATGGTCAGCGAGAACAGCGAACGGCCCGACATGTACATCTCGGTGGAGGGCAACTCGTCCCTCGTCACGTCGACGGGGAACGTGTTGGTCAGCTTGACGCCAAACTCCAGGCCGTGCTCGGCGCATAGGGCAATCAGGCGCTCGAACATGGGCACGGCGTCGGCCCACTGCAGGTCCTCGCGGAAGTGCGTATCGTCGAAGACGATGTAGTCAAAGCCCAGCTCATTGAGGCGCTGACGTGCAAACTCATAGCCCAGCAGCGTGGGGTTGCACTTGATGTAGGTGTTGAGGCCCTTCTCGGTGATCAGATAGGTCGCGATGCGCTCGATCTCCGCCGGCGGGCAACCATGCAGCGTGGACTCGGTGATGGAGTTGGAGACGCGCGCCGGAATGGACTCGACAAACGCGGCGTCGACATGCTCAAACTTGTCCAAGTTAGCGAGCGCCCACGTGCGGCACTCGTTCCAGACGTCAGAGCCGCTGGCGTCCTTCATGCCCTCGATGTAGGCGTCGACCTTAGGGCTCTTGATGCCCTCCAGGTCATAGCCCACGGACATGTTAAAGACAAAACCGTTCGGGCTGCCCAGGCCGTACTCGCGAGCGATCAGGTGACAGGCGAACCATGCCTTCACGTACTCGGCAAAGGCCTGCGGAACCTCGAGCTCGGTCGACCACTCGCAGTTGTAGCACTCGTCCTGCGCCACAATGCAGGGCTTGTTCACACACTTGGAGAGCTCCTCGCCGTCCATAACCTGAACGGTCTTGAGCTCAAAGAAGCGGGAGCCGGCCACGTAGGATGCCACGATGTTCTGGGCCAGCTGCGTGTTGGGGCCGGCGGCCGGGCCAAACGGAGTCTCGATGCGCTCGTCAAAAATGGGAAGCGCGCCCTCCTGGTTGGTCGTGACCATCTTACGCACGCCAAAGACGGCGCCCTGAGTCTTGTGCTCCTCGATGATCCAGTTCATCAGCTGCGAAAACGGGATCGGCCTCATGATGTCGCTCATAATGAGCTCCTCTCTGTAACGCCCGGCGAGACCGCGCGGCGGGCGCAAATACGGTGTAGCGCTAGCACAGCGCCGGCGACCCCGCGGAGGCCGCCTATACGCGCGTCGGATGCGGCGAAACATCCGACGCGCGTGAATCTACTTGTAATTAGTAGGCGCGATCGTTGAGCGTGCTCCAGAGCTTCTTGGACTCAGCCATGGTCCACGCGTTGATCTTTTCCTCATCAATACCGACAAACTCGCGATCCTTGTACAGGACGCGGCCGTTGATGATGGTGGTGCGGCAGTTTTTGCCCATCATGCCAAAGAGCATGTGGCCGTCGATGTTCTCCTCGCTCAGCGGCGTAAAGGGCTTGTAGTCCATGACGATGACGTCGGCGGCAGCGCCGGCCTCGAGCACACCGAGCTTGCGATCGAAGTACTTGCTCGCCATCTTGGCGTTGTTCTCGAACAGCATGGTCATGGCCTCGCACCAGCCCACGTTGGGCATGGCGGCGTTGTGGCGCTGAATGATCAGGAAGACCTTAAGGCTCTCGAGCATATCGTGGGTGTAGGCGTCGGTGCCCATGCACACGGGTATGCCGCGGCGGAAGAACTCGAGCACGGGGGCGCAGCCTACGGCGTTGCCCATATTGGATTCGGGATTGTTGACCAGCCAGGTGCCGGACTCCTTGACGATATCCATCTCGGCAGGCGTCACGTGGATGCAGTGGCCGAGCATGGTGTCGGGACCCAGCAGGTTGTGCTGCAGCAGGCGCTCGACGGGGCTGATACCGCCGCGGTTGAGGCGGGAATCCCACACGTCGTTCATGCCCTCGCACACGTGGATGTGGAAGCCGGTCAGACCGTTGTTGGCCTCGGCCATCTTGTCCATGGTCTCGTCCGAAAGCGTAAAGGTGGCATGTCCGCCAAACATGGCGGCGATCATGTGGTTGTCGTTATCGCGACGCTCTTTGGCGGCCCACTGGGCAAACTCGGCGTTCTCGGCAATGGCCTGGTCGCATTTTTCCTGGCCGCGGCGATCGGAGACCTCGTAGCACAGGCACGAACGCATGCCCAGCTCCTGAGCTGCGTCCTTAATGGTGAAGAGGCTTCCCGGGATCTCGCAGAAGCTCGCATGGTGATCGAAGATCGTGGTGACGCCATCGCGGATGGAGTCAAGAATCGTGGCGTAGGCGCTGGCCTTGGTGCCGTCGAGCGTCAGGTTGTCGTCGATCTTCCACCACTGCTGCTCAAGATTCTCCAGGAAGTTGGTGGGGTTGCAGCCCTTAATGGCAAGGCCGCGGGCCAGACCCGAGTAGATGTGGGTGTGGCAGTTGATGAGTCCGGGCATGATGAGGTTGCCCTGGGCGTCGACGTACTCGGCATCCGGGTACTTGGCCTTGAGCTCGCACTCGGGACCCACTTCGACGATCGTATCTCCGTCAATGGCGACCGCACCGTTTGGAATGAACGGGGCCTGAGCGTTGCGAGTAAAGACGGAACCGTTAGCGACCAGAAGCATAAATGCTCCCTTCAACATCAGGGGCGGGGTTTGACACCTCTGACATAGCGGAGTGCGAAGCGCCGGCCTACACCGGAAACGGGCCCTCTCCCGTCAACGCTTCACCAAAGGGGCAAACCCTTTGAAGTGCGGCTTGGCGCCGCATGACGTCGGCGGACGAGGCGATGCGTCCGCCGACGAATAGCACCGAATTGGTTACTTCTTGCTCTCGGGCAAGACCAGATCCACGGCAGCGTCCTTGGCAGCATCGATGTGCTGAGCCACGACCGGCGTCTGCGGAAGGATCAGGTTAAGGACAATGGCCATGATGGCGGTGGGAGTTACGGCATTGGAGCCGATGACGGTGGACACCCAAGCGGGCATACCCTCGCCAGCAAGGCAGCCGCTGGCCATCCAGATACCCAGGCCAAAGACGACGGAGGTGCCGACGATGGTGGTAGTGCGCTGCGTGAGGCCCTCGCGGGTAAACATGCGCACGCCGTTCATGGTGATGGTGCCAAAGACGCCGACGGTCGCGCCGCCGATGACGGGCTGCGGGATAGCGGAAAGGACGGCAGAAAGCTGCGGGAACAGGCCGGCGATGGCAAAGACGGCCGCGATGATCACAAAGACCCACTTGTTGACGACCTTGTTGGAGCAGATGATGCCCACGTTCTGGCCAAGGGCGCTGGTGGGAAGACCGCCAAGCAGGCCGCCGGCCATAGAGGTGAGACCCTGGGACACGATAGCGCCGGAGAGCTCGCGCTCGGTGGGCATACGGTCGATAGAGCCCAGGCAGGCGGCGGAGACGTCACCGATAACCTGGATGGCAACCATGGGGAACACGACGGCGAGGGTAATGCAGACCTCGGGATCAAACTCGAGCGCGTAGGGCATGAGCTTGGGAAGGGCGAAGACCTGAGCGGTGGCGACGCTGGAGAAATCGATCATGCCAAAGGGGATGGAGACGATCATGCCGACGATCATGCCAAAGAACACGGATCCAAGCTTGAGCGTGCCCTTGCCAAAGTTGGCGAGCGCAAAGACCACGGCGAAGGTGATAAGAGCGACGCACCAGGCCTGCGGGGTGCCCCACAGCGGCGTACCCATACCGCCGGCCATATACTTGACGGCCGTGGGATACAGCGAAACGCCGATGGAGAAGATGACCGTTCCGGTCACGACGGGCGGGAACAGCCACTTGATCTTGCTGTAGGCCAGACCAAAGAGGACCGCGACGGCGCCGCCGACGATCTCGCCGCCCAGCAGCGCACCAAAGCTAAAGCCCGAGGCACCCATGGCCTGCAGGGCCGGCAGGAACGCGAACGAAACGCCCATGACGATGGGCAGGCCGCCGCCGATGCGACGGAAGGGGGCAAAGGCCTGAAGGGCCGTGTCGATCGCCGAAAGAATGAGCGCGACCTGGATGATGTCGGTGCTCTGCTGGCTATTAAAGCCGTAGACGCCGGCCATGATGACCGCCGGGGTAATGATGCCGGCAAACGATGCCAGTACGTGCTGAAGGGCACACGGGATCATTTCCTTAACGGGAGGCATGCCTTCGCGAGTGAACAGGGCTTCAGTGCCGTTCGTAACCGTCTCCTGGGTCATTTGACCACCAATCCTCGAAGTAGTTGTTTTCGCATCTAACGCTCTATTGTGACGCAGTGCGGGGTTGAGGTTGTGCCTTCATTGCATATCGTATTAAAGATGATTCTCATTCTCAATAATAATTTTTTGTTATCAGACTATTCTTCAGCTGAAATAACGCATTTCCGCAGGTCAGGAAAGTGTCTGGTCAAAATAACATCTAACTTTTCTTTTGGTCAACCGTTTACCGCCAAATATCTACCGCTCATCTGTATTACGCAATGTACCTGCGGATATACGAGATGATGGGCAGCGTGTTACCATGAGAAAAAATTGTTATGAACATTTCCGATTTCACCCAAAGGAGTTGCCCGTGAACGAGACCGTACGCCGCTTTTTGCCGATGGTCGATTTTCTGGAGCAGATACTCGGCAAAAACAGCGAAATCGTGCTGCACGATTTCTCGGATCCCGACCACGCCATCGTCGATATTCGCAACAGCATCGTGAGCGGCCGCAAGGTCGGCGGTCCCGCCACCGATCTGGCACTCAAGATCATGCACGACGCCAAGTATCGCGACCTGCCGTTTATTACGGGCTACGAGGGGCGCGGTGCCGGCGGCAAGACGTTGGAGTCAGCGACGTACTTTATCCGCGAGAATGACGAGATCGTCGGTATGCTCTGCGTCAACACCGACCTCTCGACCGTGCGCTCCATCAACGCCATGGCGCAGCAGCTCATGGCGTGCTTCGACGCGGCGCCGACGCGCACGGAGCCCGCCCCTATCGAGGTCGAAAGCCTTTCGGAGTCCACACAGGAGCTCATCGACCGCAGCATTGCCGAGTTGCTGAGCGCGCGCGGGCTGGATGTAGCGTCGCTTGGTCAGAGCGACCGCGTGGACGTCATTCGCCACCTCAACGGCAACGGGGTGTTCATGCTCAAGGGCACCGTGGCCTGCGCCGCCACCGCGCTGGGCATCTCGGAGCCCAGCGTCTACCGCTACCTGCAAAAAGTCCGCAAGGAGGGCTAACGAGCAAAATGGGGCGCGGCTCCACAAGCGATTCGTCACTTGACAAAAGACCCTGCAGCTCGCACGCGCTGCAGGGTCTTTTTGCATGTCATGTTTAGTTGTGGCCAACGCCTTAGAGAGCGGCGGCGACCTCAATCTCGACCAGACCGCCGGCCGGAAGGGCGGCAACCTGGAAAGCGCTGCGCGCGGGGAACGGAGCCTCGAACTTGGAGGCGTAGATCTCGTTCACGGCAGCGAAGTCGGCAATGTCGGCCAGGTAGACCGTGGTCTTGACGACATCGGCAAAGGTGGCGCCGGCAGCGGTCAGCAGGGCCTCGACGTTGGCGAGGGACTGCTTGGCCTGGGCCTCGACGCCCTCGGGCATCTTGCCAGTTGCGGGGTCGATGCCCAGCTGGCCGGACAGGAACACCATGTTGCCGGTCTGGATGCCGGGGGAATACGGTCCGATGGCTGCGGGTGCGTTATCGGAAGACACGACGGTCTTGCTCATGTTTATCTCCTTACGATCAGTTGAGAAAGCGTGAGCGCGGCGTTCACACCGGGAGGCACAGTTCGGTCTGAACACCGCGCTTGATTGGGATAGTACTCAAGGTTTCCGCGCGATGCAAGATTATTATCACGCTGCGAGAATATTTTATCGCCCAACGGCGCCCGTTGGCAGCTGAACGGTTCTCCACGGGGTCAGCGAGCCCAAGCTGCTGAAGACTTTATCCCGCTTGGAGCACGGGCATCGCCTGCCGCAACGGCGCCACTATACTTTTGATTATCTGAGCATTTTGAAAGGCAGGATATGACCGCAACCGCCAGTCGAACCACCAATCGCAGACCCGAGCTCTTGGCCCCCGCCGGAGGCCCGGAGCCCTTTGCCGCCGCGCTCGCTGCCGGGGCAGACGCCATCTACTGCGGCATGGGCAGCTTCAACGCCCGCCGCAAGGCAACCAACTTTACCGACGAGGCCTTTGAGCAAGCCTGCCGCGCCGCGCATCTAGCCGGGTCGCGCGTCTACGTCACGGTAAACATCGTCATCAAGCAGTCCGAGATGAGCGATGCGCTGCAACTCATCCATCGCTGCTCCACGCTGGGCGCCGACGCCTTCATCATCCAGGACTGGGGTCTGTTCTTTGAGGTCAAGCGCACGATGCCCGGCATCGAGACGCACATCTCAACCCAAGCAAACATCCACGACGACCGCGGAACCCTTTGGTGCCGCGAGCAGGGCGCCGACCGCGTGACTCTCTCGCGCGAGCTTTCCATCGACGAGATCGCCGCCATCCACGACGCCGCGCCCGATGTCGACCTCGAGGTCTTTAGCCACGGCGCCATCTGCTTTTGCTACTCGGGCCTGTGCCTGCTTTCGAGCTTTGCCATGGCGGGCCGCTCGGCCAACCGCGGCATGTGCGCTCAGCCCTGTCGCCTGCCTTACGAGCTGATCGACGAGAACGGCCGCTCGCTCTCCCCTGCCGGTCGCGAGCGCGCACTGTGCCCGCGCGACACCAACACTTCGCAGCTTGTTCGCCGTCTGTATGACGCCGGCGCCGCATCGCTCAAGCTCGAGGGCCGCATGAAGGCCCCCGATTACGTGTATTCCATCGTCGACGTGTATCGTCATCAGATTGATGACATGCTGGCCGATGTTTCGACCTCCAAGGATGAGGATGCAGCCCGCCAGCGACAGCTCAAGCGCTGCTTTAACCGCGACTTTACGCACGCCTACCAGGATGGCACCTCGGGCGACGAGATGATGAGCTACGAGCGCTCCAACAACCGCGGCCAGATCGTGGGCACGGTGCTGGGCAGCCGCCTGGCCAACCGCGATGTACGCGGACTCAAGCCCGACGATCGCCGTCGCCGCGCCGCCATCGCCCGCATTGAGCTGTTTGAGCCCGTGGGCAAGGGCGACCTGCTGGAGCTTCGGCACGATAACGAGTTTGACCAGTTCCTGACCACCATTGCCGCCGATGATGCCGCTGCCGGCGATGTTATCGAGTGTCGCGTGCCCCGTAGCATGCCCGAGGGCTGCCGCGTGCGCGTGATTCGCAGCCAGCGCGCCATTGACGCCGCCGGCGCCGCGCTCAAGCGCGATGTGCTGCGCCGCCGCGCCGTAGACGTGTCCGTTGTGGCGCGTCTGGGCGAGCCGTTTGCCGTTACGCTCACCTGTTGCAACGATCCTTCGCTTACGGCCACGGCCACGGGCTTTACCGTCGAGGCTGCTAAGACCCGCGCCGTCGAGGCGGCAGACCTGGTTGAGCACGTCGGGCGCATGGGCTCCTCTCCCTTTGAGGCCGCAAGCTTTGACGTTTCGCTCGACGCCGGCTGCGGTATGGGCTTTTCCGCCGTGCACAAGGTGCGTGCCGCCGCTTGTAAGGCGCTGGAAGAGGCCATTCTGGCACCGTACGAGGAGCGCGCGAAAACGCTCGAGCTGCCGGCGATTGTAACCAGTGATTCCCGCCCCGCGCCCGAGCACTACCGCGATGAGCCGCAGATCCGCGCCACCGTCACCTCGCTCGAGGCCGCCGAGGCCGCTCGCGCCGAGGGTGCAACGCGCATCTACATGACCACCGACGCGCTCGATGCGGCCGAGCTCTCCCCCGCCGATGCATTTGAGCAGGGCATCGTACCCGTGCTCGACGAGGTCTGCCGCGCCGTTGACCACGTACGCGTCGACCCGTGGGTTGTTGCCGGCGCCACGGTCGCTATTGGCAACATCTCTGAGCTTGCCCTGGCCGCCCAGGTTGGCGCCACGGCCGAGATTCGCTCTTGCCTGCCGGTGCACAACACGCCCTGCATGGAGGCGCTTGCCGAGCGCGGAGCCGGTGCGTTTTGGCTCTCGCCCGAGATCACACTCGACGAGATTGTCTCGCTCGGCGCCGCCGCGCCCGCGGCTCTGGGTATCACCGTCTTTGGCCGCCCGCGCGTCATGACAAGCGAGCATTGCATTCTGCAGGTTGCCAACGGCTGTATCCACGATTGTGCCAACTGCCGCCTGCGTGCCCGCAAGCTCTCGCTCAAGAATATTGACGGCAAGATCATGCCGGTGCGTACCGACATCCACGGCCGCTCACGCCTGTACGACGCCTACCCCATCGACCTCACGCCGCAGATACCGCAGTTGCTCGACGCCGGCGTCCGTCGTCTTATGGTCGACGGAACCCTGCTCGAGGCCGATGAGATTGGCCGTGCCGTCACTCGCGTCCGTCGCGCCGTCGAGGCGGCTCAAGCCGGCCGCAAGCCCGCCGCCCGCCTGCGCGGCGCCACCTCGGGCTGCATGTTTGTGGGAATCAGCTAACCGAAAGGCTTACACGTGAACGAAGAACCTCAAGTCCTTTACTGCGACGCCTGGCTCATGGCCATCGACAAGCCCGCCGGCATGATCGTCCACGGCGACGGCACCGGCGAGCGCACGCTCACCGACTACGCCAGCGATCTGTTGCTGGCGATGGGCGACGGCTTTGCCGCGACTGACATGCAGCCGCTCAACCGCCTGGACCGCAACACCACCGGCGTGGTGTTGTTTTCGCTCGACAAACAGACGCAGCCCGCCTTTGACCAGATGGTGATTGACCACGCCTTCGAAAAGCACTATCTGGCGCTGGCCGAGGGCAAGATCGACTGGAACGAGAAGCTCATCGACAAGCCCATCGCCCGCGACCGCCACGATAGCCGCAAGATGCGTGTCGGCGCCAGCGGCAAGCCGTCACAGACGCGCGTGAAGGTGCTCAAGCGCCTTAAGAGCCGTCGAGGCCTGCCCGCGCGTTCGTATATCGATGTCGAGCTACTCACCGGCCGCAAGCACCAAATCCGTGTGCACCTGGCAAGCGAGCATCATCCCCTGGTTGGCGACGACCTGTACGGAACGCCGCGCCCCTGCGGCCTGATGCTCCACGCCCACAGCGTGTCCTTCACGCATCCCGTAACCGGCGAGCACATCCACATCGAAGCCCCCTGCCCCTGGGAGCCCTAAACCACCACAATGGGGACAGGCGCCTTTGTGGTAGTTTTGCCGCAATGGCTCAGCCGCGGTCCCAAAACGTCTCGATCCGTAACAGTTAGAACCCATTTTCCGGTCTATCTGTTACAGATCGAGACATTCGAATCCCTCTCAAGGAAAAATCTCAATCTGTAACAATAACTCAGCAAAATCGGTCCCAGATGTTACAGATTGAGACAAAGGGACGGTGCGGCTCGGAAGTATCTCGATCTGTAACACCTAGCCCACTTTTAGCGGTCCAGTTGTTACAGACTTAGACAAAACCGGTAGACAACGAAAGCGGCAACGCCCGTGATGGACGTTGCCGCTTTTCTATTGAGAAAACTACTCGGTTTTCGTTACTAACCACCACAATGGGGACAGGCACCTTCGTGGTGGTTTTGGCCTTGTCTCGCTGTTAGACAGTGATGACGTTGTCCATTGCCCGGTACTTGGCGGGGACCTCGCCCGCAGTGATAATCGTTGCGTCGCGGAAGTCCGCGAACTTGACGGGCGCCACCATGCCAAATTTACTGGCGTCCGAGATTACGAAGCGTTTGGCGGTATGGCGCATCGAGATACGCTTGACCTGTGCTTCCTCGATATCCGGTGTGGTGAGACCTTGCTCGGCGGCGATGCCGTTGGATCCCCAAAAGCCGCAGTTGAAGTTATAGCGGTCCAGAGTTGCCAAGGCATCGGGGCCAACGAGCGCCTCGGTCTCGGGTTTGAGCTCGCCGCCCAGCACCACGGTACGCATGCCGCGCAAAGCAAGGTGCTGAGCATGGAGCACGGAATCGGTCACATATGTGACGCAGTCGAGACGCGGAAGATGCTCGATGAGCTTGAGGGTCGTGGAGCCCGAATCGATATACACAAAGCTATCGGGCTCCACCAGGGCCGCGGCACGGGCGCAGATGCGCTCCTTGTCATCGTTATGGAGGTCGCTGCGCTCATTAAGCGTTAGGTCGCGCGTCACGTGCGCGCGCTCAAGACTCGTCGCCCCACCGTGGACCTTGGCGATGCGGTGCGCTCGGTCGAGCGTCTGCAGGTCGCGCCGAATGGTAGAAGCCGTCACGCCCAGGGCCTCAGCAAGCTCCGGCACGGTAACCGAGCCGGCTCGCTGCACCATCGACACGATCGCGTTGAGCCTATCTTCCGCAAGCATCGCTTACTCCTCCTCGGGGTACACAACTCCCCAGTCGGCGCGGAGCTTGGTCATAAGCTCCATAACATCAGAAGCATAGCCCAGAAGCTCACGCTTCGAATCATCGCCGGCAACGGCCTTCTCCAGGTCGGCCATCTCGTAGCACAGAGCGTATGCCTCGGTGCCAGCGTGGACCTCCTCGCGGTGACCGTCTGCAGTCCACACGATGGTCGCGTGATCGGCACGCGGATAATCGTTGACCTCGATATAGCACTTGTCGAAGCTAATGACCGAACGCTTGGGCTGCTTGGAGTGGAGCGTGAGGCTCACCACGCCCAGCTGCTGTTCGGCATTACGGCAGACGATGCCGCCCGCAACGTCAACGCCAGTCTCGCAGGTGTTGCCCAGCGAAACGACCTCAGCGGGCTGGCTTGCCATAAAGAGACGCATGACGGACAGGGCATACACGCCAATATCGAGCATGGCACCGCCAGCAAGGTTGCGGTTGTAGAAGCGATTGGTCAGATCGCCGTACTCCTTGTAACTGCCAAAGTTGAGCTGAGCGAGGTTCATGCGACCGAACTCACCGACATCCATGCGACGACGCAGCTCCTGATACAAAGGCATGTGGAGCACCGTGGTGGCGTCCATAAGGACCACGTTGTGCTCGTCGGAAATGGCGCGGGCCTCGTCAAGCTCAGCGGAATTGAGGGTAATGGCCTTCTCGCAGAGTACGTGCTTACCAGCTGCCAGAGCGGCTCGCAGGTAGGTTATATGCGTGTTGTGCGGCGTGGTGATATAGACTGCGTCAATGTTCGGATCGGCGTAGAGGTCTTCGACCGTTTCATAGACCCTCTCAACGCCATACTGCTCTGCAAAAGCTTGAGCCTTGGACAGAGTGCGGTTGGCAACGCCCGCAAGCTTGCGGCCGGCAAGAGCGAGAGACTGGGCCATCTGGTTGGCGATAACGCCGCACCCGATCACAGCCCAACGAAGCTCGGGAGCCGTAAAAATATCGTTGGGGAACGGCTGATCCTGGACCGAGGCAAACGCCGCCTTTGCGGCTGCCTCGGCGTCGAGCGGAGCCTGTTTGGAATCTGCCATTATGTGCCTCCTGAGTTATCGGAAGTCCTTTATTTCTAACAACCCTATATTCGCACAATTGCGCGCGTATCTGCTCGTGTTTGCGTGTTTATTTGCTTATCAGTCTTTATTTAGCCATAGTTGGCAGATGTTTGTGCAGTTATGCGCATTATCGCGCAAGGCTATGCGCATAAATGCGCATGCAACGATCCTTGTGAAACATAAAGGGGCAGAGCACCATAGCCATAAAAGACAGAGTAGGCCGTATTACTCCACCCCTCTGGGGGCATCAGACATCAAAGGACCGTCCCAAACTGTCGGCACATTGAGACTGTCCCCCCAACGACTGGTCATTTAAGTCTGTCCCCAATGAATGCAACGGCCACTCATTTAAGTCTGTCCCCAATGAATGCAACGGCAACTCATTTAAGTCTGTCCCCAATGAGTGGGGATAGAAAAAGGCCCGGGTGCCTTGGGGCATCCGGGCCTTTGCTAGCAACTTGATGTTGCGGGCAGCTTAGAACTTGTGGCCGCACTTCTTGCAGACGCGCAGCTTGTTCTTGCCGTCCTTCTCGTGACCGACGCGGGTAACCTTACCGCACTCGGGGCAAACGAGATTGACGTTGGAGGCGTCGATGGGAGCCTCCTGCGAAACGATGCCGCCCTGCTGGTTGGCAGCGTTGGGCTTGACGGCCTTCTTGACGACCGAAACGCCCTCGACAACGACCTTGTTCTCGGCGGGGAGAGCACGCAGGACAACGCCCTGCTTGCCGCGATCCTTACCAGAGAGAACCTGGACCTTATCGCCCTTCTTGATATACATATATCTCCCCTAACTACAGGGTCTCGGGAGCGAGCGAGACGATCTTCATGTACTTCTTGTCACGAAGCTCGCGAGCGACGGGCCCGAAGATACGGGTGCCGACGGGCGAACCATCGTTGTTGATGACAACGCAGGCGTTCTCATCAAAGCGAATGTAGGAGCCATCCTTGCGGCGGATCTCCTTAACGGTGCGAACGACGACGCAACGGACAACGTCCTTCTTCTTGACGTTGGCGCCAGGGGTAGCCTCCTGGACAGCACCGATGAACACATCGCCGATGCCTGCATAACGACGCTTGGAACCGCCAAGCACCTTGATGCAGCGAATCTTGCGAGCGCCGGAGTTGTCGGCGACGTTCAGCATGGTTTGCATCTGAATCATGGTAGATGTTCCTCCGAACTAAGAACCGAAGAGAGGTGCGCAGCCTTTATACGGCCCGTGGTATGCAAGCCAGGCATACGCACATCTTCGGAAACGTACAAGTCGTAAGAGCGACTGCTTATTTAGCGCGCTCGACGACCTCGATGAGGCGCCAACGCTTCATCTTGGACATAGGACGGGTCTCCATAACGCGGACGGTATCGCCCACGCCAGCCGTGCACTCCTCGTCGTGAGCGTGCAGCTTCTTGGAGCTGGTCATCATCTTGCCGTACTTGGGGTGACGCTTGCGCTCGGTGATGGTGACAACAATGGTCTTGGCACCGGAGACGGAGGTAACGACACCCGTACGGACCTTACGCGAGTTACGCGAATCAGTCATGTTCTCTCCTTAGGTCCTACTCGGCGACAGCGGACTTCTCCGCTGCGATCTCGCGGGCGCGCTGCTCCGTGAGGACGCGAGCGATGTCCTTCTTCACGGTGTTGACGCGAGCGGTGTTGTCCAGCTGGCTGGTGGCCATCTGGAAACGAAGGTTAAAGAGCTCGGCGCGCATTTCCTTCAGCTTCTCAACGAGCTGAGCGTCCGAGAGCTCACGAATCTCTGCGGGCTTCATTAGTTCTCCTCCTTGGCGGCGGCGGCGTCCTCAGCAGCCCACTTGGCCTCGAGAGCGGCCTCCTCAGCCATCTCCTTCTCGATGCGCTGCTCAGCGTTCTTGGCAGCAACAATCTTGGTCTTGATGGGGAGCTTGTGCTGCGCAAGACGCAGAGCCTCGCGAGCGACCTCCTCGGGAACACCCTTGACCTCGAACATGATGCGGCCGGGCTTGACGACGGCCACCCACTCCTCGGGGTTACCCTTACCAGAACCCATGCGAGTCTCGGCAGGCTTCTTGGTGATGGGCTTATCGGGGAAGATCGTGATGTAGACACGACCGCCACGCTTCATGTAGCGGGTCATGGCAATACGAGCGGCCTCGATCTGACGGTTGGTGATCCAATGGGCCTCGAGAGCCTGGATACCAAACTCGCCGAAATGCAGCTCGGTATTACCCTTGGCCTGGCCCTTCATGGAGCCACGCTGCACCTTGCGGTGAAGAATACGCTTAGGGGCAAGCACTACTGACCCCTCCTCTCGGAGTTACGACGACGAGGACGGGAAGAGCCCTCGAGTGCAGGGTTGGGAACAGGCTGGCCCGGGAGCTTCTCGCCCAGGTAAATCCAGACCTTCACGCCGCAAGCGCCCATGGTGGTGCTGGCGACAGCCGTGCCGTAGTCGATCTTGGCACGGAGGGTGTGCAGAGGCACGCGACCCTCGCGGTACCACTCACGACGGCCCATCTCGGCACCGCCGAGACGACCGGAGCACTGGATACGGATGCCCTTAGCGCCGGCCTTGCGGGCGGACTGGACAGCCTTGCGCATAGCGCGACGGAAGGCAACGCGGCCCTCGAGCTGCTCGGCGATAGACTGAGCAACGAGGTTGGCGTCGAGCTCGGGGCGCTTGATCTCGACAACGTCGACGGAGAGCTGGCCCTTGGAGACGCCAGCGACCTTCTCGAGCTCGGTGCGGAGAGTATCGATCTCGGCACCCTTCTTACCGATGACAACGCCGGGGCGAGCGGTGAGGATGATGACCTTCACCTTGTCGCCAGCGCGCTCGATCTCGACGCGGGAGACAGCTGCGCGGGAAAGACGCTTCTCGAGGTACTTGCGGATCTCGAGATCGTTACCGAGGGTCTTAGCGTAATCCTTCTCTGCGAACCAGCGGGAGCGCCAGTTCTCGGTGATGCCAAGACGGAAGCCGGTGGGGTAGACTTTCTGACCCATACAGCTTTACGCCTCCTTTCGAGGAGCAACGACGACGGTGATGTGGGAAGTACGCTTCAGAATGCGAGAAGCGGAACCCTTGGCGCGGGGACGGATGCGCTTAAGCGTCGGACCCTCGTCAACATAGGCAGCGGCGACAACCAGGTTGTCGGCACGCAGACCGTTGTTGTTCTCGGCGTTCGCAACGGCGGAACGGAGAACCTTCTCGACATCCACGGCGACGGCACGGTCGCAGAAGTGGAGGATGTCGAAGGCCTGAGCGACAGGCTTGCGGCGGATCAGATCGACCACCAGGCGGGCCTTGCTGGGGGAAACACGCACGTACTTAGCGACAGCGCGAACCTCGGTGGCCTCAGTTTCAATAGACTTAGTTGCCATTTACGGTTAACCCCCTATTTGGCCTTGTGGCCACGGAACGTACGAGTCGGCGCGAACTCGCCGAGCTTGTGACCAACCATGGACTCGGTAACATACACGGGCACATGCTTGCGGCCGTCGTGGACGGCGATGGTGTGACCAACCATCTCGGGGAAGATGGTGGACGCGCGGGACCAGGTCTTCACGACGTCCTTCTTGCCAGCCTCGTTCATCGCGGTGATACGCGAGAGAAGGCGAGTCTCCACGAACGGGCCCTTTTTGAGACTTCTGCTCATAAGTGCTTTCTCCTAAAACTCGGTATCCGAAATTACTTCTTACGGCGACGAATGATGTGCTGGTTCGAGACCTTCTTCTTCTTGCGCGTACGAAGGCCCTTCGTCGGCTTACCCCAGGGGGTAACAGAGGGACGACCAGAGGTGTGGTTCTTGCCCTCGCCACCGCCGTGCGGGTGGTCGACAGGGTTCATGACGGTACCGCGGACGGTCGGGCGCACGTTCATGTGACGCTTACGGCCGGCCTTGCCGATGACGATGTTGGAGTGATCGGCGTTGCCGACCTCACCGACGGTGGCGCGGCAGGTAACGAGGATGCGGCGCATCTCGGAGGAAGGCATACGGACGATAGCGTACTTGCCCTCCTTACCCATCAGCTGGCAGGAGTTACCGGCGGAACGGGCGATAGCAGCGCCCTTGCCCGGCTGGAACTCGACGGCATGGATGAGCGTACCGACGGGGATGTCGGCGAGGGGCAGAGCGTTGCCCGGCTTGATGTCGGCGTCAGAACCGGACATGATGGTCTGACCGACCTCGAGGCCCTTGGGGGCCAGGATGTAGCGCTTCTCACCGTCAGCGTAGTGCAGCAGAGCGATGCGAGCGGAACGGTTCGGATCGTACTCGATCGTGGCAACCTTGGCGGGCACGCCGTCCTTGTTGCGCTTGAAGTCGATCACGCGGTAACGACGCTTCACGCCGCCGCCCTGGTGGCGGGTGGTGATGCGGCCGTTGTTGTTACGACCGGCCTTCTTGGGCAGGGGCTCGAGAAGAGACTTCTCGGGCTTGGTGCAGGTGATCTCGGAGAAGTCGGAGATCGTCTGCCAACGCCTACCAGCGGAGGTCGGCTTAAGGTGCTTTACAGCCATTACAATCCCTTTCAATAGGAATCCGTTAGCCATCGCAGACAGGGATTCGAGGTTCTGCCTCGGGTGCGATGACACCGGACGTATACACGGTTCCGGGCGTGTCCATTTAATACGCCCAAAACCTTGAGCCCCCGCCTCCCCTATTTGGGAGGCATGAGCTCACTCAACAGCAGCGAGTCTTAGGCCTGGTTGCCAAAGACCTCGATGGTGTCGCCCTCGGCCAGCGTGACGATGGCCTTCTTCCAAGAACGGGTCTTGCCGGCGACATAGCGCACGCGCTTGGTCTTGGGCTTGACCGTCAGGGTGTTCACGCGAACGACCTTGACGCCGAAGATCTCCTCGACAGCGTCCTTGATCTGATACTTGTTAGCATCCTTGGCGACCTCGAACGTGTACTTGTTCAGCTCCATGCCGGAGAAGGAACGCTCGGACACGATCGGACGGATGATGATCTCGTGGGCGGTCATTTATGCAAGCACCTCCCCGAAGTGAGCGGCGATGTCGGCGGGCATCAGCACAGCGTTGTTGTTGACGAGATCGTAGGTGTTGGCCTCATCAGCGGTGATGATGAACGTCTTGGGAATGTTGCGGAACGACAGGTAGGCGTTGACGTCCTCATCGCGAACGATGATGGTCAGACGCTTGCCCTCAAGGCCGAGAGCCTTGAGCATGGCGACAGCAGCCTTGGTGGAAGGCTTCTCGAAGCCGTAGTCGTCGACGAGCACGAGCTCGCCATCGGCCAGCTTGGCGGACAGCGCGGAGCGCATAGCCAGCTTGACCTCCTTGTTGTTCATACGCTTAGCGTAGGAACGGGGCTTGGGGGCGAAGACAACGCCACCGTGACGCCACTGGGCAGCACGGATGGAACCCTGGCGGGCACGGCCGGTGCCCTTCTGACGCCAAGGCTTCTTGCCGCCACCGGAAACCTCAGAGCGACCCTTAGCAGACTGGGTGCCCTGACGCCAAGAGGCCATCTGGCACTTGACGATGTGGTGCATAACGTGGATGTTCGGCTCGATGCCGTACACCTCAGCGGCGAGCTCGGCCTCGGCGACCTTCTTGCCCTCGCTGTTCTTTACTTCAAACTTTGCCATTTAAGTGTTCTCCTTGGTATGACGCTGGGCTAAATGGGCTGGGCCCTTAGGCCATACGGATGGCGACGAGACCATTCTTGGCACCCGGGACAGCGCCCTTGACCAAGATGAGGTTCTGCTCGGCATCGATGCGGACAACGGAAAGGTTCTTGACGGTAACGCGCTCGTTACCCATGTGACCGGCCATCTTGACGCCCTTGAGGACGCGCGCAGGATAGGCGCACTGACCGATAGAACCGGGGTGACGCTGGAAGTGAGAACCATGCGTCATAGGACCGCGGCGCTGACCCCAGCGCTTGATGCGACCCTGGAAGCCCTTACCCTTGGAGGTACCGATGACGTCGACCTTCTCGACATCAGCGAAATCAGCGACGGTAACGACCTCGCCGACCTTGTGCTCCTCGCCGTTCTCGACGCGGACCTCACGAAGGAAGCGGACAGGCTCGACGCCAGCCTTAGCGAAGTGACCAGCCATGGGCTTGTTCACGTTCTTGGCCTTGATGTCGCCGAAACCGATCTGGACGGCGTCATAGCCGTCGGTTGCCTGAGTTTTAACCTGCGAGACAGCGCAGGGGCCAGCCTGGATGACCGTGACGGGAACGACGTTATCGTCCTCGTCCCAAACCTGGGTCATGCCAATCTTGCGGCCGAGAATCATGCTGATCAAGATATGATCCCAACTCTCGCGTGGTCTTGGGACAATGCGTACACCACCGAGCGTACGCCCCTAGAGGACCACTACTTACACGACGCGCTCCCCAGCCTTGTATTTCGCCCGGACTACCTGACAACCCTATTAAGCAGGCATTTTGTCCAGCCAGAATACTCCCCTGGTTACACACAGCTGTTTAGTATACACGGCTGCGGGCGTATCCATCGAGATTCATATTTCACTCACATTGTTTACGCAGGTAAAGTGCGTGGAGTCGCCTGGGCTTGGCAGAGGGGCGGCGAAATATATTAAGTTTGCTGCTCTACAGTCCTGCGCAAGACGGAAAGCACATTAAGTGCTTTCCTTTGCGTGCGGAACTCGCGACAAACTTAATATATTTCGCCGCCCCTCTGCCAAGCTCGGGAGACGACACGTTGATGTCTGCTTAACTCTGCTCGCTCAGCTAATTACTTTGTTGGGGGTCCACTATTTGCTGGAGGGTGAACTTGCATTGCATTGGCTCGCCTTCTACTTGTGACTTTGCCTCATCGAAATCGAAGATCATGATGGCGCAGTTGGGGAGTTTTGTTGGGAGCTCGAAGCCCTCTGGGGCTGCGGCCTTGATAAATTGGCGGCTGGCGCTGCCGTGGCTTACTGCTAGAAGGGTTTCGATGCCCTCGGAGCCCATGATATTGGTAAGCGCATCCACCATACGTTCTTGCAGCGCCTGGCTTCCTTCTCCTCCGAAGGGGACCAGGTCCTCGCCCGGATCCCAGACGTCGGTGGGCAGCGCGCCGTGCGGGCCTTCTTCGAAGGAGCCGTAGCAGCGCTCGATAATGCCTTCGCAGGGCTCGGCTGCTGCGTCCGGGCCGAGGAGCTCGCATGCGACGAGACTTGCCGTGTCCATGGCTCGGCCTAAGGGTGATGAGACCACTTTGTCGGGGACGACGCCGTGGGCTTTGAGCCATGCGGCTGCCATCCCGGCTTGCTGACGGCCTAAGTCGGTGAGCGGTGAATCGCAGCGGCCCTGGACCAGCTTTTTGACGTTGAACTCCGTCTGACCGTGGCGGAGTAGATACAGCTTCTTCATGCTCTCCCCCTCTGCATAACCTGCTTTGCCGGCATAGCCTTACTCGTGGGTATGCCCTACGTAGTCTTCGTCGATCGTAATCTTGGCAATCGACTTGGGATATTCCGATTCGACCCGTTGTGTCAGCGCGTGCTTTACGTCTTCGGCACTCATCTGCAGATCCGAGGGACGCACGCAGTCAAAGATCACGTTGGTGTGCGTAGGACCCGGCACGCAGCGCAGGTCATGAATCGAGAGGCGGTTATCGATCTCCTGAGCCATGGCGTGAATGCGCAAGCGCATGCTCGCCACCTTTGGATCGTCGGTCACGATGGGGTCGTAGTGAAGTGTGACAATCATGCCGTCTTCGTTCCTAAACGACTGCTCGATGTTATCGAGCGTGTCGTGACTTTCCATCGGGCTGGCCTCGGCTGCCATCTCAGCGTGAGCGCTTGCGAACTTCCTGCCCGGGCCGTAGTCGTGAACCATCAGATCGTGAACGCCCAAAACGCCGGGGTAGCTCATGATCTTGTCTCGAATGTGCTTGACCAGCTTAGGATCGGGCGACTGGCCCAAAAGCGGGCTCACCGTATCCTGGATGAGCTCAAAACCGCTCCAGCCAATATAGGCGCCAACGGCAAGGCCGACCCATGCGTCAAGATTGATGTGCGTCACCTGCGAAACAATTGCGCACGCCAACACGGCGCCTGTAGCAAGGACATCGTTCTTGGAATCCTGCGCGGTCGCATGCAGCGTCTCGGACTCAATGCGATCGCCGAGCTTTTGGTTGAGGGCCGCCATCCACAGCTTTACAACCATCGAAAGTGCCAGGACTGCCACCAGGGCAAGCGAGAACTCGACAGGCTCCGGGTTGACAATACGCTCCACCGAGGACTTCACCAGTTCGATGCCAATAAGCAGCACGAGCGCCGCCACGACCAAACCCGAGAGATACTCGTAGCGACCGTGGCCGTAAGGATGCTCGGGGTCGGCCGGCTTGCTCGCCAGCTTAAAGCCCAGCACGCTCACGATATTCGAGCTGGCATCGGACAGGTTGTTCATGGCATCCGCCACAATCGAAACCGATCCCGAAACCACACCAATTGCGCCCTTCGCAGCGCATAGTGCCACATTGGCGAGAATACACACCACGCCCGTCAACGTGCCCACGCGCGCACGGTCGCCCTGCGCACGCTTAACAATCCACTCGACCATCTACATCCGCCCCCACGGTACTACCTATATATCTATTGCTCAAACGGATTGTAGTGTAGCCACTTTGTCCCCCAGATACAAAAAAGGCCGCAACCCACACGGGCCACGGCCTTGGAATATGGCAAAGGAATCGTCCTTGTGTCGCACAGGTTTACGCGCTTACTTCGGCCACGCTCTTCGAGGTTTCGGGTGAATCGGCTCCGTCCCCCGTCGTCTGTCCCTTCGCCGGCACCACGCCAAAGCAGTAGCTCAGCGCCGCAGACACCGCAAATGCCACACCGCCGGCAGCGCAGCACCACAGCAGGTTCGAGATGCCGCCCGTGGCAAAGCCAATGACCATAAGGACATTCGTCATGCCGATGGTATAGGCCGTAACGTGGCCCACGGCCGCAACAAGGCCTCCGACGGCGCCGCCAATGGCCATGCACGTCAGGCACCTGCCATATTTAAAGCCGCAACCGTACAGCGCCGGCTCGCTTACGCCGCCAAGAACACCCGAGATTGAATAGCCCAGCATGAGCGCCTTCTCGTCCTTATCCGCAACGCGAAGCGACGCGCCAAAGGGCATGCCCCAAACGGCGAACGTTGCCATCGTCGCGGCGATCAGGATGCACGAATCCGTTCCCACACTCATAAACTGCGCATAGGCGAGCGATAGGACAACGTTGCTGACGCCGGCGATCTTTAGGAACTCCCAGCCCGCGGCAAGCCCCATGAGCGTGAGCAGCGACACGATGCCACCGGAATTGCCAAGCATAAACATAAGCTGGCCCAACAGCATGCCCAGATAGCTGCCCGCCGGCGCCGTAATACACAGCGAAACCGGAACCATGACAAGCATGGTCGCAAACGGAACGAACGAAAACGCCACGGCCTTAGGGATAACGCGCTTAAAGAAACACTCCACTCGCCATAGCACGGGCACCGAGATGAGAACCGGAATAACAGTCGTCGTGTAATCGTTGACCGGCGCAGGAAGCAGACCATACACGGAAGTCATCGATGCCCCCGTCGTCGATGCGGCATCGACAAGCTTAAGCAGATCGGGCGCAATCAATACGCCGCCCAGCATCATGCCCAGCTGCTCCGAGCAACCGAGCTGGCGGGCGGCCGCCCAACCAAGATAAATGGGCAAAAAGTAGTAGCCGGCGTTATAGAGCCAACTGTAGAACAGGCGATAGATTTCGGAATCGGCAGACCACAGGCCCAGCATGCCTTCGCCCATAATGACGGCGACGGTGCGGAACAACGCCGCGCAGACAATAAAGGGCAGCGCCGACATCATGCTTTTGGACAGATAGTCCACCACGGCCATGGCGTTTGATGAAACCGTCGTTGTAAACGAGGTTCTAGAAACTTGTGACATGGAACGCCTTTCCCAATGTGACATACGGGCCGTCCCTTTGTCACATCGTGCGGTACTGACCGATTGCGCGGTACTTTTGGTAGCGGAGGTTTGTGAGGGTCGCGTCGTCGAGCCGCCCAAGCGTATCGAAGGCATCAAATGCCGAGGACATGACGGCACCGGCGATCTCCTCATGCGACAGGCCCTTATCGTCAACAATGCCGTCGATGATGCCGAGCGCCAGCAGATCGGGGGCCGTGAGCTTAAGCGCCTCGGCGGCCTCATTCGCACGCTCGGTATCCTTCCACAGGATCGACGCACAGGCCTCGGGGCTCACGACCGAATAGGCCGAGCTCGAGAGCATCAGGATGCGGTCGGCCACGGACAGCGCCAGCGCGCCACCAGAGCCGCCCTCGCCTGTCACCACCGAGACAATCGGCGTCTTAAGGCCGCTCATCTCCATGAGGTTCTGGGCAATCGCCTCACCCTGGCCGCGTTCCTCGGCACCGATACCGCAAAACGCGCCCGAAGTATCGACCAGGCACAGAACCGGTCGACCAAACTTTTCGGCCTGGCGCATAAGGCGACGCGCTTTGCGGTAGCCCTCGGGATGTGCCATACCAAAGTTGCGACGCATGCGCTCTTTGGTCGTGGTGCCGCGCTCGATGGCGATGACCGTTACGGGGCGTCCGTCTTTCCAGCCAATGCCAGCCACCACAGCAGCGTCGTCGCCAAAGTAGCGGTCGCCGTGCAGCTCCACAAATCCATCCAGGCCCAGCGAGATCATCTCGCCTGCCGTGGCGCGATCTGCCGAGCGGGTCTGCTTGACAATCTCGAGCGCGGTTTTTGGTGCGGCCGAGCGCTTGAACAAGTGTCCCAGCTTTTTGCCGCGGCGACCCATATGCACGATCTCATGCGGTGCCCCCAGGCCGGGCGCGTGCCCTTCGTGCAGCGCCAGCAGCTCGCCTACCGTGAGCGCAATCTCGCCACGCGGAACAACGGCATCGCAAAAGCCGTGCTCCAGCAAAAACTCGGAGCGCTGGAATCCCTTGGGCAGGCGCTTGTGCATGTTCTGCTCGATCACGCGCGGGCCGGCAAATGCCGTCAGGGCATCGGGCTCGGCCAGGATAATGTCGCCCTCCATGGCAAAACTCGCGGTTACGCCTCCGGTCGTGGGGTCGGTGAGCACCGTGATATACAGGCCGCCCGCCTCGCTGTGGCGCCTAACCGCCGCAGAAATCTTGGCCATCTGCATAAGCGATGTCACGCCCTCTTGCATGCGCGCACCGCCCGAAACGGTAAAGCCGACAACTGACAACCCCAGCTCGGTCGCATGCTCAAATGTGCGACAGATCTTCTCGCCCACCACGGAACCCATCGAGCCCATCATAAAGTTGGCGTCCATAAAGAAGAGCGCCGTATCGCAACCGCAGATTTTGCCTCTACCGCACACAACGGCATCGCGCTCGCCCGAACGCTCGCTCACGCTCTTGAGCTTGTCGGCATAACCGGGAAACGAGAGGAAATCCTCCGACGCCAGATTGGCATCCCATTCCTCAAACGTGCCCTCGTCAACCGTCATGCGCATGCGCGCGCGACCGCTCACGCGAAAGTGTTTTCCGCAACGAGGGCAGACCTCGAGGTTGTCGTGCAGACGCGCCTCATCGATCACGCGGCGGCACTCCGGGCACTTGATAAACACATGGCGCGCGGGAAACTCGGCGCACGACTCGGTCATCGGTCCCTCGAGGACGTTGACCGTCTTCGCTTTTCTATTCATCAGCATAGAGATGCCCCATCAGATCGGTGTGATACATGCCCGACAAGAACTCGTCGTTTGCCAGCACGTCGAGCTGAAGCTCGCTGTTTTCGCTCACGCCCTCAATCACGAGCTCGCCCAGGGCCGAGCGCATCTTGCGAATGGCGCCGTCACGCGTGGGCGCACACACGATGAGCTTGCCAAGCATGGAGTCGTAGTACGGCGGAACTTTCGCACCGGTAAACATGGCGGAATCCCAGCGCACGCGCGGACCACCCGGCACACGCAACGCGGTGACCGTTCCGCATGACGGCAGAAAGTCCGGCGTTTCGGCATTGATGCGGCACTCCATGGCGTGGTTGCGGACCGGCATGTCCTCCTGCTCAAAGGGCAGAGGCTGGCCGGCTGCCACGCGCAGCTGCCACTTGACCAAGTCGGTATCGGTCACAAACTCCGTAACCGGATGCTCCACCTGCAAGCGCGTGTTCATTTCCATAAAGTAGAAATTGCCGTCGTCCGAATACAGGAATTCGATGGTACCGGCTCCTTCGTAGCCGACGGCACGAGCCAGGTCACGCGCCGCCTTATGCATGCGAACACGAATGTCGTCGTGTCCGTCGAGGCACGGCGCGGGACTCTCTTCGATCAGCTTTTGGTTGCGACGCTGCACCGAGCACTCGCGCTCGCCGAGCGAAAATACATGGCCCTGCTTATCGGCCATAATCTGCACCTCAACGTGGTGCGCCGGCGCGACGAACTTCTCCATGTAGCACTCGCCGTCGCCAAAAACGGCCTCGCCCTCGGCACGCGCCTCGATGAACGCCTTTGCCGCATCTTCCACGCGATCGACCTTGCGAATGCCGCGACCGCCGCCGCCTGCACGCGCCTTAATGAGCACGGGGCAACCAATGCGCTCGGCCTCGGCCGTTGCCTCCTCGGGGCTTTTGAGCAAATTGCAGCCCGGCACGATGGGCACGCCCGCCGCGGCAGCCGTTCGACGCGCGGCGTCCTTATCGCCCATGCTGTCGATCACCTCGGCCGAAGGACCGACAAACGCCAGGCCATACTTGTCGCAGTCGCGTACGAAGCTCGCCTTCTCGGAGAAAAAGCCATAGCCGGGATGAATTGCCTTAGCTCCCGACTTTACGGCACAGGTGAGCACGGCATCGTCGTTGAGGTAGCTCTCGGCAAGACGCGGGCCACCGATGCAATACGCCTCGTCGGCAAGTTGCACGTGCAGCGCGTCCGCATCGGCCGTGGAATAGACGGCGACGGTCTTGATGCCCATATCGCGGCACGCGCGGATAACACGGACCGCGACTTCGCCACGGTTGGCAATGAGCACTTTGTCGAACATGAAGCCTTCCTTAACTTTCGTGCATGAGTGCAAAGGACATATCGGCGCGGCAGCAAACCTCACCGTTGACGCTCGCAGTACCCGTCGCAAAGCGGAACGGCCCGCGCGCACGCGTGATGGTGCACACCAGATCAACCGTGTCGCCCGGGCGCACCGGACGCTTAAAGCGCACCTTATCGAGGCTCGTATAGAACGGCGTCGCGCCGCGCGCCTCCTCATCGCCCATCAGCAGCACGCAGCAGTTCTGGGCGAGCATCTCGCACTGAATCACGCCGGGGACGACCGGGTTTCCCGGAAAATGCCCCTGCAAAAAGTACTCGTCGCCCGTGATCGTGATCTTGCCGTGGGCCTCGTCGCCCACCAGCTCGGCCTCGTCGAGCAAAAGCATCGGCTCGCGATGCGGTAACAGCTTCTTGAGCTCTTCTTTGTTCATGGATATCACCTATCCGATCCTCATGAGGCAGCTGCCGAACTCCACGAGGTCGCCGTCGGCCACGCAGATCTCGAGCACCTCGCCATCCGCCTCTGCCGTCACCTCGTTGAGAACCTTCATGGCCTCGATGATGCAAAGGGTCTCGCCAGCCTTGACCTTGGAGCCCACGTGCACAAACGGTTCGTCGCCCGGCGCCGGGGCAGCATAGAAAACGCCGACCATGGGAGCGGTCACCTCGGTGCCCTTGGGCTCCGGTGCGGCGGCAGGCGCCTGCGCGGCGGGCTCCGGTGCGGCGGCAGGCACGGCGACAGGAGCCACCGCCGGAGCAGTCACGGCACCCGGCATAGGCATGGGCACGGCAACCGGCTGCGCTGCACTCGCGCGCTCGAGCTCGACCGCAGTGCCATCGGGCTCCTCAACACGCACGCGCGTAAGGCCGCGGTCCTCCATCACATCGGCTATCTCGGCAAGTCTTTTGGAATCCATGCTCTAGCTCCTCGTATATCTACGCAGCGCGATGGCGGCGTTGTGCCCGCCAAAGCCCAGGTTGGTCGAAAGCGCCCAGGTAAGGTCGGCGCGAACCGCGCGATTGGGCGTGTAGTCAAGATCGCAGGCGGGATCGGGCGTGTGGTAGTTAATGGTCGGGGGCACCACGCCCTGCTCGAGCGCCATGGCGCAGGCCATGACCTCGATGGCACCCGTGGCGCCGATCATATGGCCGGTCATCGACTTGGTCGACGAGACGTGCGCGGCGCGCGCTGCATCCTCGCCGAGCGCTCGCTTGATGCCCGCCGTCTCGGACGAATCGTTGAGTTTGGTCGAGGTGCCGTGAGCGTTGATGTAGAGGCCCTCGGAAGGCTTGACGTCGCCCTCGGCCACCGCCAGCGATATCGCACGGGCGATACCTGCCGCGTCCGGGTCGGGACTCGTGATGTGGTAGGCGTCATCGGTATTGCCGTAGCCCACGACCTCGGCGTAAATGTGCGCACCGCGGGCCTGTGCGTGCTCCATACCCTCGAGCACGAGCACGCAGGCGCCCTCGCCCATCACAAAGCCGTCGCGGTCTGCATCGAACGGGCGGCAAGCCGTCGCGGGATCGGGGTTGGTGGTCAATGCGCGGCAGGACGTAAAGCCCGCAACGGCATCGGGAATAATGGCGGCCTCGGCGCCGCCCGCGAGGATTGCATCGGCATAGCCGTGCTTGATGGCGCGGAACGCCTCACCCACCGCATGGGCCGAGGTTGCGCACGCGGTCACCACGGGCAGGGTCGGGCCCTTTGCCTTATGGCGAATCGCGATGTTGCCCGAAGCCATGTTGGGGATCATCATCGCGATCATGTAGGGCGATGCGCGACGAGGCCCGCGATCGGCAATCGTGTGGACGTTGTCGACGAGCGTCTGCATGCCGCCCACGCCCGAGCCCACATAGACACCCAGGCGATCGCGATCGATGGCGCCCTCGACATCAAAGCCCGCATCGTGCATGGCCTCGTCCGACGCCGCCATCGCAAACTGAACGCAGGGGTCGAGATGCTTGGCGTCATGCTTGCCAAAGTACTCGTTGCCGTCAAAACCCTTGACCTCGGCCGCCACCTTGACGGCAAATGCATCGGTATCAAAGTGTGTGATCGGACCGATACCACACGTTCCGGCGCACATGGCCGCCCAGGTGGCAAGCGCCGTGTTGCCGAGCGGCGACACGGCACCGATACCGGTGATTGCAACTCTCTGTTCCATCATGGTCTCCTCATCCAAGCCGCTTACCCGACTTGCTTTCTACATCGCCATTCCGCCGTCGACGCGTATGACTTCGCCCGTAATGTAAGCAGCCGCATCGCTCGCTAAAAAGCGCACCACACCGGCCACCTCCTCGGGCTGTGCTATACGTTTAAGGGGAATCTGCTCCTCGGTTGCCGCGCGAACCTTCTCCGAGAGCTTTGCCGTCATATCCGTCTCGACAAACCCGGGGGCGACCGCGTTCACTCGTACGCCGCGGGGCGCAAGCTCGCGCGCAACCGCTTTGGTCAGGCCGATCACGCCCGCCTTGGAGGCAGCGTAGTTGGCCTGTCCGGCATTGCCCATCAGGCCCACGACCGAGCTCATGTTGATGACGCAGCCGCCGCGCTGGCGCATAAAGGTCTTGGTGAGCGCGCGCGTCGTATTGAACGTGCCCTTGAGATTGACATCGAGCACGCGGCCGAAGGCATCGTCGCCCATACGCATGAGCAGGCCGTCGCGCGTGATGCCGGCGTTGTTGACGAGCGCCCACATGGAGCCAAAGCTGTTGAGGACCGTCTCCACGCATGTGTTGACGGCGGCGGGGTCGGCCACATCGCATTGATATGCGCGCGCCGCGGCGCCAACCGCCTCGCAGGCTTCGCACGTCTCGCGCGCCGCATCGACGCTACCGGCATAGACGACGGCGATATCAAAGCCATCCTCCGCCAGGCCCACGGCACAAGCGCGACCGATGCCGCGCGAGCCGCCCGTGACCAGTGCCACGCGACGTGAGCCGTTGCGCTCGAGCGTGCCGTTGTTCAAGTTGCCCATGTCATTCCTTTCGGGTTATAGCCCTGTGGGCTATGCGAGCTCGTCGGCAATAGCTGCGACCTGCTCGGCCGTTTCGCACGAATACACGCGAACGTCGCTCAGCGTACGCTTGACCAGGCCCGACAGCGTTTTGCCAGGGCCGACCTCAATAAACGTGTCGATGCCCTGATCCTGCAGAGCATGCAGCGTGTCGACCCAGCGCACGGCATGGCTCACCTGGTTGGCCAAGACATCCGATGCTGCTCGCGGGTCCGCCGGATAGGGCGCCGCCGTCATGTTTGCCATGACCGGAATTAGCAGCGGAGACGGCGCGTGGCCGGCTTGGATATACATCGCCAGCCCCTCAGTCGCCTCGGCCATATAGGGGCTATGAAATGCGCCCGACACCGCGACTTTCATAGCGCGGCCGCCAGCCTCTTTTACTAGGTCGTCGAGCGCCTGCAGCGCCTCGGGCGCTCCGGCAACAACCGTCTGCTGCGGGCTGTTGTAGTTGACCGGCCAGCAGTCCTCGCCGGCCTGTGCGGCCAGGTTCTCGACTTGCGCCGCATCGAGCTTGATGACGGCGCGCATGCCGCCGGGGTGACGCTCGGCAGCCGCGGCCATCAGCGCCGCGCGCTCGCACACGAGCTCAAAGCCCGCTCGCGTATCGAACGCCCCCGCAAAGGTGAGCGCGGCGACCTCGCCCAGCGAAAATCCCGCACAGGCGGCAGGCACCACGCCGCGCTCACGCAGTGCGGCAGCCGCTGCCAGGTCGTGAACGAACACGCACGGCTGCGTGTTCTCGGTCTGCGAGAGCTCCTCCTTGGAGGCGCTCCGGCACTGCTCGCTCGTCCTCGGACGCACCTCATCGGCGATTGCAAACACCTCGGCAGCCGCCGGCGATGCCTCGATGAGGTCGACACCCATCGCGGGGTGCTGGGCGCCCTGGCCGGCGAACAGAAACGCTACGCTACCCATGTGCACGCACCCTTCAGGACGTGCTCGGCGCCATCGACCAGATCGTCAACGATTTCGCGCGCGCTCTGGCGCTCGTTGACCATACCGGCAATCTGTCCACACAGATACGAGCCCTCTTCGTAATTACCATCCTTTGCAGCCTTGCGAAGAGCACCCGTGCCCATGGCCCCAAGCTCCTCGGCGCTTGCGCCCGCCGCCTCACTTTTGGCGTAGGCATTGGTGAAGGGACTCTTAAGCGCACGCACCGGATGTCCCGTCGAACGGCCAGTCGCGCGCGTCGAGGTGTCTCCCGCCTTGAGCACCAGTTCTTTGTATTGCTCGGAGACGGCGCACTCATCGGCAACGAGAAAGCGCGTGCCCACCTGAACGCCGGCGGCACCGAGCATAAAGGCCGCTGCCACGCCGCGACCATCTGCGATACCGCCAGCTGCCACAACGGGGATGTCGACCGCGTCGACAACCTGCGGAACGAGCGCCATCGTCGATGTCTCGCCAATATGTCCACCCGATTCGGTGCCTTCGGCAACCACGGCGGCGGCCCCGCGACGCGCCACGAGACGCGCCAGCGCCACCGAAGCAACGACCGGGATGACCGTGATGCCCGCTTCGTTCCAAGCCCTCATGTACTTGGTAGGATTGCCGGCACCCGTCACGACGACCGGCACCTGCTCGTCGATCACAACCTGTGCGACCTCGTCGGCAAACGGGCTCATAAGCATGACGTTCACGCCAAAGGGCTTATCCGTCTTGGTGCGCAGCTCGTGAATCTGATCGCGCAGCCAGTTGGCGTCGGCATTCATGGCCGCGATGATTCCCAACCCACCCGCCTCGGACACGGCCGATGCCAGCGAGGCATCGGCAATCCAGGCCATGCCGCCCTGGAACACGGGCTTTTCGATGCCGAGCAGCTCACAGAGAGGAGTCTTGAGCATCTCTACTTCTCCAATGCCGCCTCGACCGTATCGGCGAACTCTCCGACCGTCTTGGGGTTCTCCTCGGTATCGAGCTGGATGCCAAACTCGTCCTCGACGGCGACGAGGATCTCGACGGTGCCCAGGCTGTCGAGGCCAATCTCCTCGAGCGTGGACTCGGGCTTCATCTCGACGTCGTCAAGGCCAGCGGTCTCGCGGATAACGTCGCAAACGCGCTCGAAGGTCTTCTGATCTGCCATGGTAGTTCTCCTTTGTTTGTGCCCTAGGGGCGTTTTTATTTCCTATGTGCGACTACTTCCAACGAAGCAGATAGCCACCTATATCCAGGCCGGCGCCAAATCCAACGAGGGCGATGGTGTCGCCCACGTGCAGCGCGCCGGTATTTGCCAGTCGATCGAGAGCAAGCGGAATGCAGGCGCTCGAAATGTTGCCGGTCTCGCGCAGCGTTCGAACCACGCGCTCGTCTGGCACGCCGAGGCGCTTGACCGCCTGACTCAGGATTCGGTCGTTAGCCTGATGGAATACAAAATGATCGATATCTTCGACCGAAATGCTCGCATCGATCGCAAGCTTATGGACCGTGTCGCAGATGGCGTTGACGCCGAACTTGAACACGCGACGGCCATTCATGGACAGCACGCTCTCGCTATCTGCGGAGGCCTTGAACGGCGAGGTGCCGACCAGACCGGGAACGCGCAACGTCTCGACGTCGGGCGCCGTCGAAAGCTCAACGGCAAGGGGACTTTCTCCCCCAGCCTCAATCACTGCGGCGCCTGCCCCATCGCCAAAGAGCACGCAGGTGGCGCGGTCGGTCCAGTCAAGCGCGCGCGTCATCTGCTCGGCAGCAACGACAAGCACATGCTTGGCTCGTCCTCGGGCGATATAGCCCTCGGCGACATCGAGCGCAAAAACAAAGCCAGCACAGGCGGCCGAGACATCAAAGGCGGGACACGTCGCGCCCAGACCCTCGGCAACGGCGCATGCCTCGGCGGGAACGAGATGGTCACCCGTTGTCGTCGAGCAGACGATCAGATCCAGCTGGCTCGCGTCGATTCCGGATACCTGGAGCGCCCGCTCGCTCGCTGCTACGGCAAGGTCGTCGAGCGACTCGGTGGTGCAGACGTGGCGGCTCTTGATGCCTGTGCGGGTAAAAATCCACTCATCCGAGGTATCGAGGAACTTAGACAGCTCGTCATTGGAAACACTGCGCTTAGGAAGCGCCGAGCCTGTTCCAAGAATCGTGAAACCCATCACTAACCTCCTTTGAGTTGTTGACGTGTTTACATCGACCAAAAGAGGATAACGCATTTCAGTCGTTGTTGACGTGTTAACATTAAATTGTTCAAATGCGACAAAGGCTTCACATTGTGTCTATCTCTCGACACCATTACGCGATTGCCTTATTACCTTAGGAGGTAGCAGCTGTTATGGATTCTCGTTTAACGGTGGTCGACGTAACCGGATCGACCAACGATGACCTGCTCGAAGCAGGAAAACAGGGAGCGCCGCACGGCACGGGACTTGCCGCCCGGGCTCAGACAGCAGGACGCGGCCGGCGCGGCCACAAGTGGGATTCAACCGCCGGCAACCTATTGCTTTCGATTGTCCTACGTCCATGCGTTAATCCTGCAAAGTACTCTGGTCTTGCCGCCGTCAGTGGTCTAGCGGTGCTCGAGGCGCTCAGAAAGCAGGGTCCTGCAAACGAGATTGCCCTCAAATGGCCCAATGACCTGGTCGCGCGAGGACGCAAGCTCGGCGGCATTCTGGTCGAAGCCGCACGCGATAACGAAGGCAAACCTTTCGCCGTCTGCGGCATTGGCGTCAATGTGAACTATGTGCCCTCGGAGGTTCCCGATGGCGGCCTGCCGGCAATCGGTCTCTCCGACCTCAACGAGAACGTTCCCGTCGTCGACGCGCTACTCAAGGAGGTCTATCACACCGTCGTAAACGCTGTAGATGCGTGGGCAGAGCGCCTCAACGCCATGGAAGAAAACACTGGACCGCTCGCGCCCATCCACGGCGAATATGTCGCTCACCTCAATTGGATTGGGGAGCACGTTATCGCCCGCTCCCCCGCAGGAGACGAACTGGCGCGAGGCGTCTTTAAAACCGTCGACGCCTTTGGTCGCGCGTGTATCGAAACGGAAGACGGCTTGCGATCCTTCCATTTTGAGGAGGCATCGCTGCGCCCCTTGAGCGAATAGGTCACCGCAGCCACCTACTCGGCAGCATTACCCGGCAGTCCAAACCATCATTCAAAACAAAAGAGCCCCGCTACCGTAATGGTAGTGGGGCTCTTTAAGCTATGAGCGATATCGCTTAGAGCTTGATGTCGATGTCGACGCCAGCGGGAAGGTCGAGACGCATGAGCGAATCAACGGTGCCCGAGGTGGGGTCGAGGATGTCGATGAGGCGCTTATGGGTGCGCATCTCGAACTGCTCACGGGAGTCCTTGTTCACGTGCGGCGAGCGGATAACCGTGTACAGGTTGCGCTCGGTGGGCAGCGGGACAGGACCGGAAACGCGAGCGCCGGTCTTCTGAGCGGTCTCGACAATGAGCTTCGCGGACTGATCGACGACCTCGTGATCATAGCCCTTGAGGCGAATGCGGATCTTCTGGGTAGCCAACTTAAACCTCCAAAGAGTGCGAGAAGTGTTCTCGCAGGATTACGTAACAGGGAGCTCGAACTTAGGCGTTCTTGCTCATGACCTCGTCCACGATGGACTTGGGCGCGGGCTCATAAGAGTCGAACTGCATCGTGTAGGATGCACGGCCCTGGGTCTGGGAGCGAAGGTCGGTAGCGTAACCGAACATCTCGCCCAGCGGCACCTTGGCACGGATGAGCTTGCTGTTCTTGCGATCCTCCATGCCCTCGATCTTGCCGCGGCGACCGGAGAGGTTGCCCATAACGTCGCCCATGTACTGCTCGGGGGTCTCGACCTCGACAGCCATGATCGGCTCGAGCAGCTGCGGATCGGACTTCTTGAGGGCGTCCTTGATAGCCATGGAACCGGCGATCTTGAAGGCGGCCTCGGAGGAGTCGACCTCGTGGTAAGAACCGTCGAACAGGGTGACCTTAACGTCGAGGACCGGGAAGCCGGCGATAACACCGGTGTTCAGGGCCTCCTGGATGCCCTTGTCGATGGACGGGATGTACTCCTTGGGCACGACGCCGCCGACGATAGCGTTGACGAACTCGTAGCCGAAGCCCTCCTCCATCTTCTCGAGCTTGATGACGGCGTGGCCGTACTGACCGCGACCACCGGACTGACGGACGAACTTGCCCTCAGCCTTCTCGACGTCGTGACCAGCGGTCTCGCGGTAAGCAACCTGGGGCTTACCAACGTTAGCGTCAACCTTGAACTCGCGGAGCAGACGGTCGACGATGATCTCGAGGTGCAGCTCGCCCATGCCGGCGATGATGGTCTGGCCGGTCTCGTGGTTGGTGGACACCTGGAAGGTCGGGTCCTCCTCGGCGAGCTTGGTCAGAGCCAGGGACATCTTGTCCTGCTCGGCCTTGGTCTTGGGCTCGATGGCAACGTCGATAACGGGCTTAGCGAACTCGATCTTCTCGAGGACGATCTCCTTACCCTCGGCGCACAGGGTGTCACCGGTGGTGGAGTTCTTAAAGCCGACGCAAGCGACGATGTCGCCGGCGGCAGCGTCGTCACGGTCGATACGCTCGGCAGCGTTCATCTCGAGGATGCGGCCGAGGCGCTCGCGCTGACCGTTGGAAGCGTTGACAACGTAGGAGCCGGACTCGGCGCGGCCGGAGTAAACGCGGACGTAGGTGAGCTTACCGACGAACGGGTCGGTCATGATCTTGAAGACCAGGCCGGAGAAGGGCTCGTCGAAGGAAGGATGACGCTGGATCTCCTCGCCGGTGTCCGGATCGGTACCGGTGACGGCCTCAACGTCAAGCGGGCTGGGCAGGTAGTCGACGACAGCGTCGAGCAGCTCCTGAACGCCCTTGTTCTTGTAGGCGGAACCCACGAAGACGAGGTTGAGCTCGTTGGCCAGAACGCCCTTGCGCAGAGCAGCCTTGAGCTCCTCGACGGTGAAGTCCTCCTCCATGAGGATCTTCTCCATGAGCTCGTCGTCAAAGCTGGCAGCAGCGTCGAGGAGCTCCTCGCGCTTGGTGGCAGCGATGTCGGCGAACTCAGCCGGGATCTCGTCCATCGGCTCGGGGTAGGTCATACCCTTCTCGTCGGCCTTGAAGTCCCATGCGGTCATGGTGACCAGGTCGATGACGCCCCAGAAGTTGTCCTCGGCGCCCATCGGGACCTGAGCGGCCACAGCGTTGGCGTCGAGACGATCCTTCATGGTCTCGATAGCGTTGAAGAAGTCAGCGCCCACGCGGTCATACTTGTTGATGAAGGCGATGCGGGGGACGTTGAAGGTAGAAGCCTGACGCCAAACGGTCTCAGACTGGGGCTGAACGCCGGCAACGGCGTCGAAGACGGCGACAGCGCCATCGAGGACGCGCAGGCAGCGCTCGACCTCGGCGGTGAAGTCAACGTGGCCCGGGGTGTCGATGATCTGGATGCGGTAGTCCTTACCGTCCTTGTTCCAAAAGCACGTGGTAGCAGCGGAGGTAATGGTTACGCCGCGCTCCTGCTCCTGAACCATCCAGTCCATGGTGGCAGCGCCCTCATGGACCTCACCGATCTTGTGGGTCTTACCGGTGTAGTAAAGAATACGCTCGGTCGTGGTGGTCTTACCGGCATCGATGTGGGCCATGATGCCGATGTTACGGGTATCGGAAAGCTTGTACTTAGGCTTAGCCATGTTAGTTCCTTACCTTAACTTACCAACGATAGTGAGAGAACGCGCGGTTGGCCTCGGCCATCTTGAAGACGTCCTCACGCTTCTTGACGGAAGCGCCAAGACCGTTGGAGGCGTCGAGGATCTCGTTAGCGAGACGCTCGGCCATGGTCTTCTCCTTGCGAGCGCGGGAGAAGTTGACGATCCAGCGGATACCCAGAGCGGTGGAACGACGGGAGTTGACCTCCATCGGGACCTGATAGGTAGCGCCACCGACACGCTTGGGCTTAACCTCGAGCGTGGGCTTGACGTTGTCCATAGCCTTCTTGAAGGTAGCGAGAGCGTCGCCACCCTCGGACTTCTCGGCAACGATCTCGAAAGCGGTGTAAACGATGCGCTCAGCGGTGGCCTTCTTGCCGTCAAGAAGGACCTTGTTGATGAGCTGAGTCACCAGGCGGTTGTTGTAAACGGCGTCAGGCTGAACCTCACGACGATTAGCTGCTGCACGACGCGGCATGTGAAATCTCCTTAAGTGTCTACCGTGCGGCGCTTAGGCGGCACACGGCGAAAGTATCAAAACGTTATCTGGCTTATTTAGCCTTGGGGCGCTTAGCACCGTACTTGGAACGGGCCTGCATACGGTTCTGGACCGGAGCAGCGTCGTAGGCGCCACGGATGACGTGATAACGGACACCAGGGAGGTCACGGACACGACCGCCGCGGACGAGCACGATGGAGTGCTCCTGCAGGTTGTGGCCCTCACCCGGGATGTAAGCAGTAACTTCGATGCCGTTGACAAGGCGAACACGGGCAACCTTACGAAGAGCCGAGTTCGGCTTCTTGGGGCTCGTGGTGAAGACGCGGGTGCACACGCCGCGCTTCTGGGAGTTGTGCTGCAGAGCAGCGTTCTTGGACTTCTTGGGCACGGAACGACGGCCCTGGCGAACCAGCTGGTTAATAGTAGGCAAAGCGTACTCCTTCTCGAATGATTCCAGCTTTCTGTAAAGTGCAACGGCTTGAATCGAGGGGTCAGCATCCCCCTACGAAACACGCAGTTCGATAGGATACGTGGCGTTAGCTGTGTCGTCAACAGACCACGCCGCCGGGCGTATCCTAAAATAGCCACATTTCCGCAAAGCCTACACAGACGATATGAGCAGGACATAAAAACATTGAGAGCCCCTGCTGCATGAAAGACCG
>CATZIX010000002.1:0-186005 GCA_958420205.1 uncultured Collinsella sp.
CGAGCGCGTCCTTCGCGGCGTCGTATGCCGTCTTCGCGGCGGCGGTGCCGGACTTGGCCTTCTCGTACTCGCCCTTGGCGGTGTTCATGTTCACATCTGCTGCGGTGAAAGCGTCCTGGGCGGCATCCCGCCCGTTTACAGCTGCGAAGTAAGCTTCCCTAGTAGTTCCAAAGTTCTTCTGCGCCTCGGCGAGCTTGCCCTGAAGCTCCTTGAGCTGCGCCTTCTGCGCCTGCGTGCCGCCAGCGTTATAGGCAGAGTCGATGTAGTCGTTCACGAGCTTCTTGAACTCGGAGACAGTGAAATCCTTCTGCCCCGTGCTCCCGCTATAGTCGAAAACGGTTACCTCGGAATCGGTATTCTTACCGCTACCGGTCGCGATGCCGATAGCCTTCGCGCCGGCATCAATGATGTTTAGATAGTGCCCGCACTCATGGTAGATGCTGTTGTAGTGCTGGTAGATATAGTAGGAATCATATCGATGGCTTCCAAGTGCGTCACCATACTGCTCGACGTACTTATCGAACGCCTTTTTCTCCTGGGTGTAGAGACCGGTATATGGCCAGCCAAGCGTATCCTCGGTCTCGCCTCCGGTGTATGCCCCGCCGCCGCCTGCAAGATTCTCACCTTGATCGAAATAGCAGTTCGAGTGTCCCCAGATGTTCGATGAATATGATGTATTGAGGGCGGCTGCCGCAGTCATGCGGAGGCTGACGCTAAGCTCAGACTGGCCGTTCGCCTTGCGGAGGTTGTTCTGGGTATCGAGGTAGGTCAGGGCGTTACGCATCTGCTCCAAGGAGAGCGGATTGGTGTCGCGAGACATGTCCTGATCGACGTACTTGTCATACCAGTCCTGTTTCTCTGTCGTCCCCATGAGCATCGACGCGGCGGTACTTGCATTCGACTTCTGCTGGGCGGTGAAATCGCTGCTGTTGCTGATGTAGGCCATAAAGCCGAGCATGCCCTTATTGATGACTTCCTGGTCAACGGTCATGTTGGACTTTAGGTCTGCAATCTGCTGCTCAAGAGCCTCAACCTGGGCATTAGCAGCGTCATAAGCCTTTTCCGCGGCGTTCGAAGCGGCGCAGGCTGCCTCCCACTCGCTGCGCTTCTGCTTGCGAACTTCGACAAGCTTATCGTACGCGGTCTTCTTGTCTGCTTCGGTCTGCTGGGCCTGCTCGTATGCCGTCTTCGCGGCGTCACGCTTACTGGCCGCGTCCTTGTACTCCTTGTTTGCCGCATCGTATGCAGACTGGGCAGATGCCACAGCAGCGTTGGCGGCGTTGGCCTTCTCCTGCGCGGCAGCGACGGCAGCCTGGGCGGCCTGCAGATTTGTCTGTGCGGTGGCGTCGGCATCCGTCGCGGCATTGAGCTCCGCCTGCGCGGTCTTGAGCTCACCAGCAGCAGCGTTCTTGGCGGCCTCAAGCGCACTCAGGTCGACACCCGTACCCGAGACGGCAGCATCGAGCGCGGCCTGCGCCTGGTTGAACTTCTGCTGGGCGTTATCGCGCGCGGTGGTTGCGGCTGCGAGAGCAGCGGCAGTCTCCTGCTTCTTGGCCTGGGCAGTCGTCAAAGCTGCCTCGGTATTCTGCTTTTCCTGCTGGGCACTGGCCTCGGCAGCCTTGGCCTGGTCCAGATTGGCCTGTGCAGTAGTAACGGCCTTATTGGCGTCATCGAGCTTGGCCTGTGCGTCCTCAACGGCCTTCTTGGCGGCCTCGTACTCATCCATACCCATGGCCTTGAGCTTGGCCTTGGCATCATCGAAGGCCCTCTTGGCCTCATCCTGCTTTGCCTTGGCGTCCTTGAGCGCCTGGGTCTTATCCTCGACACTCTTGTTGGCTTGATCGAGCTGATCGTTCAGGTCGCCCAGCTTCTTCTGCTGCTGCTCGGTCTTTTCGACGGCGGCTTTGAGCTCGTCAATCTTCTCCTGGAGCGCGGCGACTTCTGCTGCGTTCTGCTCGATTTCGTTGTCGCTCACAGCCTGCGAGGCCTGATTCTTTTGCTGCTGCGCCTGCTTTTGAGACTGGCCCGCCGCATCGGCGTTCTTCTGGGCGGCATCGTAGGCGGCCCGAGCGTCCTTGAGCTGCTTTGCCGACTCCTCGGCCAGCTGGGCAGCCGTCTTTACGACCGCTTGGTTACCGGCGGCAACGGTGTTCTCTACAGAACTACCCCCCCCCTGAACAGAATCGCCGTTATCAGTTGACGGTGCGGCGATTGCCGCCAGCGGCGATATGAGCGGCTGAGCGATGAGGCCCGCCGTCAAAACGGTTGCGACGGCGCGGTTAGCAACGCCCTTGACGTTGACAGTCTTGGCCCGAGGCTCAAAGTGTTGTGGACTGTAGTTTGCCATGGCTTTCTCCCTTTGACACGGATGTATCCATACGTATCAAACGGTAGCTGTCGATTTTTGAATTCTGTTGCGCAACATTGATCACCAGCGGATTTTTTGAAATTAGCGCTCTCGTGCTTCACTATTTCGTCACATTTGAAGGAGCTGGTGCATCATATTCTTGCGGGATCGAATTGAGCCTGTAATTTGCATTTGCTCCCGCGTCATCCGCCCTATCGGATTCCGCATCCAACAGACACCCCGCCCGCCACGGTGTAGAGTTAAGACAACGGGCGCGTTGCGCGGACCGCGCTGGAACGAGGTGGACATGGAACTCGACAAACAACAGATCAAGCGACTACGCGAACGCCATCACCGGCGCCACGGCATCCGCCCTGCCCATAGTGAGGCTGCCGAGCAGGCTGGTCGCTTTTTAAAGCGCGCGTTCAACATTCGCGAGGGACGCGCGCCCTACCACGTAATTCGCAAGCGTTTTGTAAACGGGGCGCGCCTAACCGGCTCTCACCTGTGCATCCTCATCATCGCCATGCTCATCGCAAGCATCGGCCTCGATATCGACTCGGACATCGCCATCGTGGGCGCCATGCTCATCTGCCCGCTTATGGGCTCGGTCCTTGCCATGGCATACGGTATTGCCACGCTCGACCGCGAGATTACCGTCGAAGCCGTCGCCAGCCTTGCGCTGCAGATGGCCTTTTGCCTGGTCACGTCCACGCTGTACTTTAAACTCTCGCCCCTTGGCACCACCACGGCCGCCATCATCGACAACTCGACACCCACCGTCTGGGACCTTACCGTCGCACTCGCAGGCGGCTTTGCAGGCGGGCTGGGCAACTCGCGCGACCAGGAACCCGCCACGCTCATCGCCGGCGTGGCCGTGGCGACCGCGCTCATGCCGCCTCTGTGCGCGGCGGGCTATGGCATCGCCATCGCAAGCGGGTCGCTGTTTCTCTCGGCGCTTTACGAGTTTGGCATCAACGTGGTCTTTATCGCACTCGCGGCCGAAGCCGTATTACTTATCTTGCGCGTGCCGCTCAAGCGCGACCTCAACGGCGACGGCATTGTAACCGCCGAAGAAGATGCCGAGGTCGACGAGCTATCGCGCAAGGTGCGCCGCCGCATCATTGTGGGTACGGTAGTCTTTGCCATCCCCTGCATCGTTATGACGGCGGGGTCTATTGGCTCGGCGCAGACCGGCGTGCAGGACGGCTACGGTGTCACCGAAACTACGCGCGAACTTGCCGCGGTGCTGCCGGGCTTTAAGGATTACACCGTCGCCGTCGAGACCTCGGCCACCGAAGGGGACGAAGAAGGCATCGTCGAGCGCGAGATTGTCGCCCATGTGACGACAGGCGAGGCGCTTGGGGCGCACGACCGCCACGTCGCCCGCAAGCTCATCGACCTCAACGTACCCGAACTCGATCGCGTGGAGTTCGATGTGAAGTGATGCGGAGCGCGGGATGAATGCTCGCACGGACGCAAGCTACGACGAGGCGCAGACGCGATACGAACACGAACAAATGGCGGGGCGCAGTTCGCACCCGCGCCCCGCTCGCCGTTTTATTGCCGTGAATCAGACGTCCGCATCGACATCGCCAGACTCCACCGTAAACGCCGGATCGGTGCTCACAAGATAAAATCGGGTCACCTCAGTATTTCTAATTAGGTAAATCTGCCCCTGATTGCGTCGGCGCGATATATACGCAACGTGAACCGTGCCGAATTCTTCGCCGTTTTCCTTCTTTAATACCAGGATATTGGGATCGTCCGTACGCTTAAACTGCCCGTCTGTGCAGATTCCGTCTTTGTCGACCAGCTGCCATCGACAGTTGTCCTCCTCAAGAAAAGCAAGGGTTTCCCGACTCGTTTTGTCATCCCGATAGTAACCATCAATGGCAAACCCTTCGGAAGCGCATTCCTGCATATAGGACGTTTCTCGGCTTATAGCAAACAGCCCTGTAGCGCCCAGGAGCACAGTCAGACAGACCACTGCAAGGGTTATCGAAATAGTACGGCGACCCATGTTAGCCCGATCAATAGTTGTTTAACGGAGCGCGAAACATACCTGGAACCTCCGATATCAGGGGGGGGACGTCGCCAGCAGGCTGGCGACAGCCATATGTTTCTGACATCAAACCATATGGCTGCCACTCGCGGAGGAGGCATCGGCGAACGGCGTGTTTTCATACTCCATTGGTCAAACCTAAGCGCAGCGCTACAGCTCGTACTTGCACACGCGGTAGATGTACTTTTCGGCTTCCATCTCAAAGGTAGCGATGGGCAGTCCATAGCGATCGTACTCGGCAAAAGTCTTGGCCATGCCCGATGCCACGAGCATGCTATTCGAATCGCCGACGCGCTGCGCACTACCTGCGCACTACTTACGTAACCTGAGAACGGCACTGCGATCTGGTCTTCGAGCTCGTAGGTGCGCGCGATCTCATCCACCGTAAAGATGCGCCCAAACGAATGCGTTCCCTTACTGTAGTCGGTCACCACCGCGGCGCCCAGCTGGCCCCAATCGAACTTGGGGCAGCTCTCGGCCGCACCAAAGTTGTTGTCGTATAACAGCACTTGGTAGCGACCGGTCGTTGCCATGTCAGAACTCGGCAGATACGTCACGCTGTGCTGGCCCGCATTGAGCGAAAAATCGCCCTGGGCCTGCAGTAACTTGTCCTCAAAGCCCGAGCCGGCCCATTGCCACTCCTTTCTATTTCTGGGTCCATCTTCTCACTGCTGGCGGCCGAAAATGATCCGTTTTCCTCCGTCCCCGAGGGATCATTTTTTAGTACTTGAAGAAGCCCTCGCCCGAGCTTTCGCCCAGCTTGCCTTCGTCGAGCATTTTCTTGAGGACGGACGCCATAGCCTTAAAGTTGTAGGGCATCATCATCTTTTTGAGCAGTGGGCTCACCAAGCCAGGCACCTTCTGATACTGCATGACGATGTTGTAGGCCGTCTGGATACCCACCGTGTCGAACACGCGGAACGGACCCTTGGGTGCGCCGGTGCCGCGCGTCCATGCTAGGTCGATGCTCTTGGGATCGCTCACGCCCGAAACGTACAGATCAAGGCCCGAAAGCAGCCACGGTACCAACATGGAGTTGAGCAGATAACCGTTCTTTTCCTTGTTGACGGGCAACGCCAGCATACGGATGTCGTTGGCAAAGTCGACGAGTTCATCGAAGTAGCGCTTGTCGGTCTGGTCCTGTGCCATGACCTCGGTCATGTTGTTCTTCCAGATGGAGTTGGCAAAGTGCAGCGACAGGTACTTCTCGGGGCGGCCGGTGTACTTGGCAAAGGTGCTCGGCAGCAGCGTGGAGGAGTTCGTTACGATGACGGTCTTTTGCGGGAGAACCGGGGCGAGCTTCTTGTAGAAGTCAATCTTTGCCTGGGTGTCCTCGGCCATAGACTCGATGACCAAATCGGCGTCGGCCACTGCCTTGGCAAGATCGAGCTCCAGCTTGAGTGTGGAGTAGGCGCGCTCAACGGCGGCGAGTGCCGCCTCTTTGTCGAAGGGCTTGCCGCTATCGGCGATACCAGAGCACCACTCGCCCGTGCCGTCCGCCATACCCTCGATTGCCGCGATGTACTCCTCGCGCACATGATCGATCTTGGGCTGGGTGCGGCCGATGCTGCCCTCGCTGCGCAGCCAAATCGTTACATCAAAGCCGCAGTAGGCAGCCTGAAAGGCAATCTGGCTTCCCAGCACGCCACCGCCGGCGACGCAAACGGTCTTGTAGCTCATGGGACGGTCCTCTCTTACGTAATTCCATAGATGTGTATTTATTCAACCGTAAGGAGGCCGCGAGCCGGGGGCGGGTTCTATAAACGGACGGTATTTCGCGGCGAACGGCTACATTTGTTCATTAACTCTCGATTTTGAGGCCATTTTTTGGCGCTGCTGAACCGCTGTTTTCGGAAGTGCGGGGAAAAATCGGGTTTCGCCGACCAGATCGGCTTTTTTGACAACAAAACCGCAGGTCGCGGGAGTCTAAAATGGCGGTGTGCTCGGGAGGTTCGCGTTTTTCACCGCACTTCTGAAATACGAGCCCACGGAAGGCTGCAGCGAGATCATTTGCGCAACATATGTCCAGCAAAAACGGGTGGTAGCCGGTACGACTACCACCCGTTTGTCTTATATCCGGCTCGAAGTAGGCCAACTACTTCTTAATGCCGCGTCCCAGACGCTTGGCGACCGATGCAACGGCCTCCTCGCTGGCCGGCCCGCAGCTCACGCAGCCGTCGTGGGCACGCATCTGGCCGGTGACCTCGTCCATCGCGAGCGGCGCCACCTTCTCGAGCTTAAAGCCCTTACCGGCGCGCATGTTTTCCTTGGCCACGCTGATCATGAGCTTAATACGGTTGAGCTGGTTGACCTCGGACGCGCCGGGGTCGTAGTCCACCGCGACGATGTTGCTTTCGGGGTGCTGACGGCGCAGCTCCTTGATCACGGCCTTGCCCACCACGTGGTTGGGCAAGCACGCGAAGGGCTGCGTGCAGATGATGTTGGGCGCACCGTGATCAATCAGGTCGAGCATCTCGGCCGTGAGCAGCCAGCCTTCGCCCATGTTGTTGCACACCGAAAGCACCGTGCGGGCCTTGTCGGCCATGGTGCCGATGCGCTCGGGAGCCTCAAAGCGGCGGGACTTTTCGAGCATCTCCTCCACCGGCGTACGCATCCAGTCCACGAGCTTAATAAGCGCTTGCATGCCCGCGCGCGTAGTGGCAGAGCTTCCCAGCTCGTCCTTCTGCAGCTCGGCGTTGCTCATGGAGTACAGGAAGAAGTCGAGCAGGCCCGGCACCACGGCCTCGCAGCCCTCGCGCTCGATCACATCGACCACGTGGTTGTTGGCTGTGGGGTGGAACTTGACCAAGATCTCACCGACCACGCCCACGCGCGGCTTAGTGCCCTCGCCCACGAGCGGCATGGTGTCGAACGCGCGGATGGCCTCACGCGCAAGCTTGGTGTAGTTGTGCCTGTTGAACTTGGGCGCCAGCTTGCGGGCGCGCGCCATGTACTCCTCGTAGAGCGCGTTGGCGGCGCCGGGCGTAGCCTCGTACGGACGGCAACGATAGAGCATCTGCATCATCACGTCGCCAAAGAGCACCGCGTAGACTGCCTGCTTAAGCAGCGCCGGCGTAATCTTAAAGCCAGGGTTGTCCTCGCCGAGCGCCACGGCCGAAAGCGAGATCACCGGAATCTCGGGGTGGCCGCTCTCGCGCAGTGCCTTGCGGATGAGCGCGATGTAGTTGGTGGCACGGCAGCCGCCGCCGGTCTGGCTGATAACCACGGCCGTCTTGGACAGGTCGTACCGACCGCTCTCGATGGCCTCCATGATCTGGCCCGTCACCAGGATCGACGGATAGCAGATGTCGTTGTTCACGTAGCGCAGGCCGGCCTCGACGGCATCGTGGTCAGTCGAGGGCAGCAGCTCCAAGTTGTAGCCAGCACCACGGAACACCTCTTTGACCAGGTCAAAGTGGATCGGCGCCATCTGCGGGCACAGGATGGTATAGCCTTCCTCGCGCATCTGCTCGGTAAAGGGCACCTTGGACCACGCGGTCGATGCGCTCTCACGCTGCGCTTCGAACGTGTACTTGCGGCTCGCGAACGCGGGGGCATCCGTGGAGGGCGCCACCGGCGCGGCGTCGCCCTGCTCGTAGGCCTCGCCCGCGGCCGTGGCCTCGGCCAGGCGCTCGGCCTCCTGGTCCTTAAGCGCGGCCATGAGCGAGCGGATGCGGATGCGCGCGGCGCCCAGGTTGGACACCTCGTCGATCTTGAGCACGGTGTAGATCTTGCCGCTGGCCTCCAGAATCTCCTGCACCTGGTCGGTGGTCAGGGCGTCCAAGCCGCAGCCGAAGGAGTTGAGCTGAATCAGGTCCAGGTCGTTGCGCATCGTCACAAAACGGGCGACGGCGTACAGGCGGCTGTGGTACATCCACTGGTCGACGACGCGGATGGGACGCTCGGGCTTCACCAGGTGCGCAAGCGAATCCTCGGTAAAGACCGCAAAGCCAAAGCTCGAGATAAGCTCGGGCAGGGCGTGGTTGATCTCGGGGTCGTTATGGTAGGGGCGGCCGGCGAGTACGATGCCGTGGCCGCCGTGGTCCTCGACCCACTTAAGAGCCTCCTCGCCCATGGTCTGGATATCCTCGTGGAAGCGCGCATCGGCCTCAAAGGCAGCGTTGACGGCGGCATCGACCTCGGAGCGCGTGATCTTGGGTCCACGCACGCGACCGCGACCGGCCTCAGCATCGGCCACACGGTCGACGGCGAGCACCTGATACAAGCGGCGCTTGAGCTCGGTCTTGTCGTGATAGGGCACAAACGGATACAGGAACTCGATGTTCTGCTCGCGAATCTCGTCGATGTTGAGCGCCAGCGCCGTGGGATAGCTCATGACGATGGGGCAGTTATAGCAGTTACCGGCAGTCGGGTCCTCCTTGCGCTCCCAGCGCACGCACGGCATCCAGATAAAGTCGACGTCACGGTCAATAAGGTTCATCACGTGGCCGTGGCTCATCTTGGCCGGATAGCACACGCTCTCGGACGGCATGGACTCGATGCCCGCCTGGTAGGTCTTTTTGCTCGACTGGTCAGATAGCTGCACGCTAAAGCCCAAGCGCGTAAAGAACGCGTGCCAGAAGGGGTAGTTCTCGTACATGTTGAGCGCGCGCGGGATACCCACGGTGCCGCGCGGGGCCTCGTCGGGACTCAGCACCTCGCGGTTAAAGAGCAGCTCGTTTTTCTTTTTGAAGAGGTTGGGGGCCTCGGTCTTCTGCTTTTTGTGGCCGGCGCCCTTCTCGCAGCGGTTGCCGGTAATGAAGCGCCTGCCGCCGCCAAAGTCGTTGACAGTGAGCTGGCAGTTGTTGGAGCAACGGCCGCAGCGGACATGCTTTTGCGTCACGGTGAGGTGCGCGATGTCCTCGGCAGAAAGAATGGTCGAAGTGCCATCGGCGCCGGCGCGATCGCGGGCGAGCAGGGCCGCACCGTAGGCGCCCATGCAGCCGGCGATGTCGGGACGCACGGCGTGAACGCCAGTGAGCTGCTCAAACGCGCGCAGCGTGGCATCGGACATAAAGGTGCCGCCCTGAACAATCACCTGGCTGCCGATCTCCTTGGGGTCGCGCAGCTTAATGACCTTGAACAGGGCGTTCTTGATGACGGAATAAGACAGGCCGGCCGCGATGTCGCCCACCGTGGCGCCTTCCTTTTGCGCCTGCTTGACGCGAGAGTTCATAAAGACCGTGCAGCGGCTGCCCAGGTCGACGGGGGCCTTGGCATGGATGGCGGCATCGGCGAACGCGCGCACGTCCATGTTCATAGACACGGCGAAACTCTCGATAAAGCTACCGCAACCCGACGAGCAGGCCTCGTTGAGCATGATGTGCTCGATAACGCCGTCCTTGACGCGCAGGCACTTCATGTCCTGGCCGCCGATGTCAAGAATGAACTCGACGCCGGGCAGGAACGCCTTGGCGCCGCGCAGGTGCGCGACGGTCTCGATCTCGCCGGAGTCGGCCTTGAGGGCCTCGATGAGCAGCGCCTCACCGTAGCCCGTGGTAGTCACGTGGCCGATGGTGCAACCGGCGGGAATGTGGTTGTAGAAATCGGCCATGATGACCTTGGCCGTGCCTAGGATGTCGCCGTTGTTGTTGCCGTACCAGGTGTGCAGCAGCTGACCGTCCTCGCCCACGAGCGCGGCCTTCATGGTGGTGGAGCCGGCGTCGATGCCGATGAACACGCGTCCGGTGTAGCCTTCGAGCTTGCCCTTGGGGACGACCTCGGTGTCGTGGCGGGTCTTGAACTCGGCAAAGTCCTCGTCGGTGGCAAAGAGCGGATCCAGACGCTCGACCTCGGCACCCTGCGTGTCACCCAGGGCATCGATGGCCCCGATGAGCTGCGGGAACGTGCTGAGCTTGTTGGACTCGTGCGCCATGGCGGCGCCGCTCGCCACAAACAGGTGAGCGTTTTGGGGCACGATACGGTGCTCCTCGTCCAGATTGAGCGTGAGGTAGAAGCGGTGGCGCAGCTCGGAGAGATACTGCAGCGGGCCGCCCAGGAAGGCGACGTTGCCGCGGATGGGACGGCCGCACGCCAGGCCCGAGATGGTCTGGGTCACGACAGCCTGGAAGATGGAGGCGGCCACGTCCTCGGGGCGGGCGCCCTCGTTGAGCAGCGGCTGCACGTCGGTCTTGGCAAAAACGCCGCAGCGGCTGGCGATGGGATAGATGGTGGTGGCGTTGGCCGCGAGCTCGTTGAGGCCGCTGGCGTCGGTGTGGAGCAGGGTTGCCATCTGGTCGATGAACGCACCCGTGCCGCCGGCGCAGGTGCCGTTCATGCGCTGCTCGATGCCGTTATCGAAGTAGATGATCTTGGCGTCCTCGCCGCCCAGCTCGATAGCGACATCGGTGGCCGGGATGAGGGTCTCGACGGCACGCTTACTGGCGATGACCTCCTGGACAAACTCCAGGTCGAGCCACTGGGACAGCAGAAGGCCGCCCGAGCCGGTGATGGCGCAGGTCATCTGGACCGTCGGCAGCACGGTCGCAGCGCCCTCGAACAGGTCGCGGGCGCAGGCACGGACGTCGGTGTGGTGGCGCTGGTACTTGGCGTAGACGATCTGGTTGTCGTCGTTGAGCACGGCAAGTTTAACGGTGGTGGAGCCCACGTCGATGCCCAGGTGCAGGTTGCCGCGAGCGTTCTCGGGGTTGAAAATCGCGCCTTCGGGGGCGTGGACGGCGGCTACGGGCTCAGCGGCAGTGGCGAGCTCGCTAGCGACGGACGTCTCCCCTGCCGCGTTCTTGGCATCGGCAACTGCCTCGGCAACTTTCTCGGCAGCTGCGGTCGCGGCCTTCTGCGCGGCGTCCACCACGGCGGGCGCGGCCTCGCGTGCGGCAGCGACCATGCGGTCCTTGATGCCCCCGACGAGTTTGCTCATTGTCTCTCCTCTTAGTTGTTGGACTCGACGGTTGCGGTGGTGTCGACCGCGTCCTCGAGCTGCAGATTCAATAGCTTCATGCCGTATTCCGGCACGTTGATATCGATGGGTTGGCCATACAGGTCGCCGGGGCGCACAAAGGCGATAACCGTCATAATGCGCGCCATGGTCTCGGGCGATTCGGTGAGCCCACGCTCAAACCAACGCTGGATCATGCCGACCTCGGCACTCACGACATAGGTGACGTAGTAGTCAAAGAAGGTGCCCAGCGCCAAGCCCAAAATGCCCGTCTGTGCGCGCGGCACCACGGCCTCGCGTGCGGTATCGATGATCTTTTTAATAAAGGCGGGGTCGCCGCCCGGGCCCAGCAGCGATCCGATTAAATCGCGGTTGGCCGCAAGGTAGCGCAGCAACTCAACCGAACCGGGTGCCGGCTCGAGCTCATCGATGTTGTGATAGAGATCGGGTAGCTGAGCTGCGGTGATGAGCTCAATGCGCTCACGGATCTCGGCCAGCAAGCCGTCCTCGATTTGATTGATAAAGTCGGGGATATCGCGGTAGTGCGAATAGAACGTGCGGCGCGTAAGGCCAGCGCGCTCGGTGAGCGACGCGACATTAATGCGCGAAAGGTCGCCGCTTTCGGCAAGCTCGCTGGCAAGTGCCTGGCGAAGGGCACGCTGCGAGCGAAGGGACCGGCGATCGCATTTCTCGAGCTGGGACAAACGTCCTCCTTGTTACTCAGCCTGTGCGCTATTGCACAGTGCGAGTATTATTGCACACCGTGTGCATCAACACGTAAAGGCAATATTTGGGATGTGACGAAGGGGCAGCCTCTTTGTCACATTCAGCGACCGCCTAGGTTGTGCCAGTTGTGCCTGGCTTTTGGAGCGGCATTGCCGATTGTTCAAAATGTCATTCGTGGGTAGAATGGTGTCGACGGCAGCCCAAGTTCTGGAAAGCTGGGCAGCGCCGTTGTTTGCATTAGGGGGTCAACGCCTTAGCGGCGGCGACCCCTTCTGTTGCGCTTCGAACGCTGCTTGAGTGCCTCGGAAAGGCCGACGAGCGCCGTGAAGAACGAGACCAAAGCGGTCAGAAGTCTCACGAAATCAATCAAATCGGTCATGGGCATCACCTCCCATCAGGTGGAGGGCGCTGCCCGGCACATGGAACTGCCGCCAACGATACCGATTCTATCAAAGCGTAGTTGTATATGCGAATATATGTTCGTATTCCAAGAACACAGACCCCTGTGACAAAGGGGCTGCCCCTTTGTCACATTATTCGATGACGGTGCGGGAGTTTTGCTTGCGCATGGTGGCGAGCATGTGTTTGGGGACGGCGTGGACCATGCAGCTGCCGATGGTCGCGCTCGCGGCGGCCTTGGCGGCATCGCTTGCGTTTTTGGTCGCGTAGCTGTGGCGGAAGCGTTTGAGCATGGCAATGTCGTTGCCGCCGTCGCCGTAGACCGCGACCTCGTCCTCGGCAATGCCGTAGTAGCCCGCCAGCCAGGACACACTCTCGCCCTTGTTGCACGCCGCGTCCGTGATCTCAAACATCACCGGGTCAAACGGCGCGTTGACTACACGGTCCGAGCGCTCGGCCAAATATGCCTTAAGGTCGCGCTCCAGCTCGGGCGAGGTCACGCGGCAGTTGATCTTACACACATCGTGGCGCAGGATGTCGCCGATTGACTGATCGAAATACTGCTCCTCGTGATACCCGCCACGCGCGCGCATGCCGCGCATCACGATGCGCTTGATAGGGCTGTCCTTCTTAAAGCCCGCCTGGTGCATCTCGAACGAACCGCTCGAGAACATGCCGTCGGGCGTGGAGCAGTCGAAGCAAATGTTCGGAAACGCCTTGAGCAGCTCCTCGGTAACCTGCGGGTCGATGGTCCAGGTCTTGAGCACCTCGCCGTGGCTGTTGCGCACGATGGATCCGTTGGAGCAGCAGGCGTCGAGTGCCAGACCTGTAAAGCCATGCTCGCCGATTGGCAACGTCGAGCGTCCGGTCGCGGGAACCACATGCAGGCCAGCCTCGGTCAGCTCGCGAATGGCACGGCGGATGGTCCCATCCGCCTCGTGCAGGGCGTTCAGCAGCGTTCCGTCTAAGTCACTCGCAAACATCTTGATCATGGGCGTGCCTCTCCTTCGTCTGCACGATATTGTAGACGAGAACGGGCGCGCCCCAAGAGAGGCACGCCCGTCAGGCGAAAGATTGTCCTACCCCGCAGAGGGGCCATGTTCGCCGGTGCGGATGCGGATAACCTCCTCGACCGGCTCGACCCAAATCTTGCCGTCACCAACGGCACCGCAATCTTGGAAACGACACGGCAACGGGCGCGAAACGAACGGGAAATGCGCGAGCAAGGGAGCCGTGAGCGCACCCGTCCCGGCTAGCGCCGAAACAGCTCGTGGGCGCGGTCGCGGAGATTAGTTGCTCGAATGACACCTTCGTAGCGATTGATGCGCAGACGCGGGAAGGCGTTAAAGAAGCGTAGATCGCGGCGGCTGAGTGACACGCTCGGCACCGGACGGCTCATGCGCTTGCCGGCAAGGCGACGACTGAGCGACGGACGTGGCATGCTCGGCGCGGCATCGGCCACGCGGCGGGCAGCGAGCGCCAGGCCGCGAGCACCATCCGAGATAAACGTCGGCATCGAAGCCTTCTCGCGCAGGGCATCGAGCGCGGCGTCGCCAAGCTCGGCCAGCCACGCGTTAACGGCACGGCTACGGATGTGCGTCTGCGCCACCGAGTCGATTGCCGAATCGGGAATACGTTCGAGCATAGAGTCGGACGCATCGGCAAGCGACTCATTGATGCGGTCGGCAAGGTCGGCCCGGACGCGCTCCAGCTGATCAGACAGACGCCGCCAGCTCGCCAATGAGCACAACGCGTCGACCATCATCGCGACCGCGACGATAAAGGCGGACAACCGCACAATCAGCACCGGCAGATGGCCAAGCAGCCCCAGCAATGCCGGCTCCACTAAACGGCAAATGCACAGCGCACCCAGGCCAAACGCGCAGGCCCAGTACAGACAGATGCGTCCATGCAAATTAAACGGCAGGTGCGAGTAATCCCAAAAGCGCGCGCCTGTTGTTTTTTCCAATAGAAGGCCCACACTGTACTCGATTACGCTGCACACAAGCGCCGCGGCGACAAACTGGCTCGGGGCATCCGGAATCCCGCGCAACAAAAGCCAGCAGGCTATGCCGCCCACACCATAGATAGGGCAACACGGTCCCAATAAAAATCCACTGTTGGCGAAGCGTCCGTGATTGAGCATGGCGCAGACCGTCGACTCCCACGCCCAGCCACAAAACCCGTAGAAGGCAAACGAGAGCACCAGTGCCGAGAGTGGGCAGGCGGCAAGCGTCGCGCCGCCAAACGCCATATCAATCGCGGTCCCCACCGTCTACCCTCTCCTCTTTTCGCTCGATTCGCCACTCACGCCATCGTCCGTCTCGTCCTTGCGCGGCAGACGGCCGGCGACCGTCTCGCGCAGAGCACACCATTTATCCGCCAGACACACAATCCATGCCTCACGACACGTCGGCGGCACCGGCACCAGCGGAAACATATGGCGCACGATAATATTCCGCTCACGAGACGTCAGATCAAAATCTTCCTCCGCACGCGCCAGGGCAAAAAATGGATGCCGAAATCCGTGCAGTCGATGGCTCGGGTCGGGGTCGTGCCAATCGTAGAGAAAGTAATCGTGTAACAGGGCTCCGCGCAGCAACGAGGCGCGATCGACCGAGACACCGACGCGGCCCAGGTGCTCGGCAAAGGACAGACTTGCCCGCGCCACCGAGGTCACATGCGCATACACCGTCACATCGCCATGCTGGATAAACTCGCGCGTCAGGTCCAAGCGGCCCGCCTGGGCCAGCTGGCGGGCGGCATAGTCGACCTCGTGCTCGATTTTCTCGGCACGAACGGTATCGGACATGCTGCCTCCTTCCAGCGACTCACGGCGACAAGCTACGGCCTGTGCACAATCGATAAAAACATCATGGAACATATCAGTATGGCATCGGACAAAACGTTTTGCCCCACCAGTTGGCGAATTACCGCGCCGCCGTCACATATCAAACGCCAAAATGTGCGAGACTGTCTTGTGCAATTGTGCCGGCCGAGGGAGTGCCGGCGCACGATTCGCATGGAGTAACCCACAACGATGCTGCTTACGCAAACGACAACGCCCGAGGACGTCAAGGCTCTCGACCGCGCCGAGCTTCCGCTGCTCTGCGGCGAGATCCGTCAGGCAATCCTCGAAAGCTCCGCCGCCGTCGGCGGGCACGTTGCCCCCAACCTGGGCGTCGTTGAGCTTACGGTCGCGCTTCATCGCGTGTTTAACTCCCCCATCGACAAGATTGTCTTTGACGTTTCGCACCAGACCTACGCCCACAAGGCGCTGACCGGGCGCGCGTACACTTATATCGATCCGGAGCGTTATGGTGAGGCTTCTGGCTTTGCCAATCCCGACGAGTCCGAGCACGACCTGTTCGCCATGGGCCACACCTCCACATCGGTGAGCCTGGGCTGCGGTCTGGCGCACGCTCGTGACCTGGCGGGCGATGCGTACAACGTCATCACCATCATTGGCGACGGCTCGCTTTCGGGCGGCCTGGCGTTTGAGGGCTTTAACAATGCCGCCGAGCTCGACAGCAACCTGATCATCATCGTCAACGATAACGACCAGTCCATTGCCGAGAACCATGGCGGCCTGTATCGCAATCTGGCCGAGCTGCGAGCCAGCAACGGTACCTGTGAGCGCAACGTTTTCCGCGCGATGGGGCTCGACTACCGCTATCTGGACGCCGGTAACGACGTGTTGGCCCTCGTCGACGCGTTGCAGGAACTGCGCAATATCAATCATCCCATCGTGCTGCACGTCTCCACCGCCAAGGGCAAGGGCTTTGAGCCAGCCCAGAACGACCCCGAACGCTGGCATCACGTGGGTCCGTTTGACATGGCAACTGGACGCAAGCTCTGCCCGGGCCATCCGAGCGAGCCTGCGCCGCGCACCTATGCCGACATTACGGGCGAGGCGCTCAGCGCCGCCATCGAGCGCGATTCGCAGGTCGTGGGCATCACGGCCGCCACGCCCTACATCATGGGCTTTACACCCGAGCTTCGCGCTGCCGCCGGCAAACAGTTCGTCGATGTGGGCATTGCCGAGGAGCACGCCGTGACCTTTGCCACCGCGCTTGCGCGCTCGGGCGCTAAGCCGGTCTTTGGCGTGTACGGTACGTTCCTGCAGCGCGCCTACGACGAACTGTGGCACGACCTGTGCCTCAACGACGCCCCCACAACCATCCTAGTGTTTGGCGCGTCGATCTTTGGCACCACGTCCGAGACGCACCTTTCGTTCTTTGATATTTCCATGCTGGGCGGTCTTCCCAACATGCACTACTTGGCGCCGGCCTGCATGGAGGAATATCTGTCCATGCTGAACTGGTCGCTCGATCACCGCGAGCATCCCGTGGCGATCCGCGTACCGGGCATCGGCCTGGTAAGCCGCCCCGACTTGGCGCCCGCCGAGGGCGACGATTACGGCGTCGCGCGCTACAACGTCGTGCGCCAGGGCCGCGACGTTGCCGTGCTCGCGCTTGGCGATTTCTTTGAGCTGGGCGAGCGCGTGGCAAATCGCTTGGCTGCCGAGTACGGCATCGAGGCCACGCTCGTCAACCCGCGCTTTGCAACCGAGCTCGACCGCGAGTTCCTCGACAGCCTTGCCGCCGAGCACCGCGTTGTCGTCACCCTCGAGGACGGCATCTTGGACGGTGGCTGGGGCGAGCGCGTGGCATGTTATCTGGCATGCACGCCGTTGCGCACGCGCACCTTCGGCATCGCCAAGGGCTTCCCCGACCGCTACGACCCCAACGAACTGCTTGCGCAGAACGGCATGACGGTCGAGAACATGGCCGCCGAAGCCGTAAGGCTACTCAACGAGTAAGAAAACCTCCGCAAGGGAAGCACCCCTGCGGAGGTTTTTGTTTTCACAGCTCAATTATCTCAATCTGTAACATCTAGGGCCCGAATTCCCGTCTAACTGTTACAGATCTAGATAAGACGTCTTAGTCCCAGACCTTTGTCTCAATCTGTAACAGATAGAGACCTTTTGGCCGTCCAGATGTTACAGATTGAGACATTCGAATTCCCCTGAAGAGAAAATCTCAATCTGTAACAGGTAGAACCCATTTCCTCGTCTAACTGTTACAGATTGAGACAAAGCAGCGAGGCAGGCCGCCACATCTGCAAGAACCACCACGAAGGTGCCTGTCCCTTTTTAGTAGGTAGAATAACCCACAAGGTAAGTATGTTTCTGAGTTATTTCGTGTTGACCCATTTGAGCGCGATAGGGTATAACTCTACTCAACCGCTAGGGATTTTATTGAGAAAGGTGTTCTACCATGAGCAAGAACCTCTCCCAGCAGGTCGTTCTCGACCGCCGCGGCTTCGTTGCCGCCACCTTCGCAACCGTCGCCGGCCTTGGTCTTGCCGGCTGCTCCGACACCAGCGCCGAGGCCGACAAGGGTTCCGCCGCCGGCTCCTCCAAGAGCTCCGAGGATACCGAGGCTTCCACCACGCTCGACGCTAAGGCATTCGACAAGCTCGTCGACAACGGCCCCAAGGCCGATGACGACGCCATCGCCGCCAGCACCTGGGCCACGGCCGTCAAGGACGCCGGCGTCTTTAAGATCGGTGGCGTTCAGACTTCCACGCTCTTCTCCCTCCTCAACGAGAAAGACGGTCAGACCCGCGGCTTCGACGCCGGTATCGCACAGCTCCTGTCCAACTACATTCTGGGCGAGAACAAGGTCGAGATCACCCAGGTGACCTCGGACACGCGCGAGTCCGTCTTGCAGAACGGCCAGGTCGACGCCGTCTTTGCCACCTACACCATCACTGACGAGCGCAAGAAGCTCGTCTCCTTTGCCGGTCCCTATTACTACACGCAGCAGGCCATCCTGGTGCTCGCCGATAACGACGACATCAAGAGCGTCGACGACCTGGCCGACAAGAACGTCGCCGTCCAGTCCGGCTCCAACGGCCCCGCCATCCTGGAGGAGCTCGCTCCCAAGGCCAGCCAGCAGGAGTTCAAGACCGACGAGGAGGCCCGCCAGGCACTCCAGCAGGGCCGCGTTGACGCCTACGTCATCGATAACAACATGCAGCAGAGCGCCCTGGTCCGCGAGCCTGGTAAGTACAAGATTGCCGGCAAGCCCTTCGGCAGCAAGGAGCCCTATGGCATCGGTCTGCCGCTCGATTCCGACGGCGTCGCCTTTGTCAACGACTTCCTTAAGAGGATTGAGGACGATGGCACTTGGACCGAGCTGTGGCAGATCTGCATCGGCGACCGTACGGGCGACACCAATGTTCCCGAGCTGCCCGAGATCGGCGCCTAGGCAGCGAGCCTGGTAACGGCCGCAACGAAACCATATGGAAACGCATGATGCGCTTTATTGCGGTAAACTGTTTCCTCACTGAGTTGTCGGGGGTTCCGTACACACGGGAGCCCCTTTCCTTATCGGCAGGAGGTCCGCATGAGTCTCTCCGAGCTCTGGTCGCTCTATGGCCAGAACTATATCGACGCGCTGCTAGCAACCTGGGGCATGACGCTTGAGTCGTTTGCCATCGCCATGGTGCTGGCCGTCGCCGTCACCGTGATGCGTGTGTCGCCGCTCAAGCCGCTGCGCGTCTTTGGCGACCTGTATGTCCAGGTCTTCCGCAACATCCCCGGCATCGCGCTGCTCATCATCATCGTCTACGCGCTGCCGCCGCTCAAGGTCGTCCTGCCCTACCGCACCTGCGTTATCGTCGCCACGGTCCTTTTGGGCTCGGCCTTTGGTTCCGAAAACTTTATGAGCGGCATCAACACCGTCGGCGTCGGCCAGGTCGAAGCCGCCCGCTCGCTCGGCATGAGCTTCAGCCGTATCCTCGCTAAGATCGTGATTCCGCAGGCGCTGCGTTCGAGCGTGCTGCCCATGACCAACCTCTTTATCGCCGTCATGCTCACCACCGCGCTCGGCAGCCAGGTGCCGCTTAAGCCGCAGGAACTCACCGGCGTGGTGAGCTACATCAATACCCGCTCGCTCGGCGGCGTCGCCGCGTTCTTTATCTCGGCGCTCGGCTACCTGGGCACGGCCTTTGTGGTGAGCCACATTGGCAACTACATCGATAAGAAGGTGAGGATCCTCCGATGAGCAAGCATTCCACCTCCGCGCTCACCATGCGCGATGCGCTCTACGAGGCTCCCGGCCCCAAGATGCGCGCCAAGATTCGCATCGGCACCGCCATCTCGCTTGTTGCTGTCGCCGCGCTCGCCATCCTGGTACTGCAGCGCTTTTATGTGACCGGTCAGCTTTCGGTCCACTATTGGTATTTCTTTACGCACCTCACTACCTGGAAGTTCTTGCTTGCCGGCTTTGAGGGCACCGTTAAAGTCGCACTCACCGCTGGCGCCATCGCGCTGGTGCTGGGCTTAGCCCTTATGCTCGGCCGCACCAGCGGCATCAAGCCGCTACAGCTGGTCTGCCGCGTGCTCACCGATTTCTTCCGCGGTGTGCCGAGTCTGCTGTTCATCTACTTCTTCTTTTTGGTGCTGCCCCAGTACAAGATCGCGCTACCGTCGTTTTGGATGCTCACGCTTCCCGTCGCGCTCGCCGCAGCTGGCGTACTTGCCGAGATCTTCCGCGCCGGCGTCAATGCCGTGCCGCGCGGTCAGGTCGAGGCAGCCCAGGCGCTCGGTCTCTCCAAGGCCAAAATCACCTTTAAAATCGTGTTGCCGCAGGCTATTCGGTTTATCATTCCGTCCTTGATTTCACAGCTTGTGGTCGTAGTCAAAGACACCACCGTCGCCTATGTGGTGAGCTACCCCGACCTCATGCAAAATGCCCGTGTGCTCATTACCAACTACGACGCCCTCGTGTCGGTCTACCTGGTTATCGCGGTCATCTACATCCTCATCAACGTCGCGATCAACAAGGCCGCTGTCTACGTTTCGCACAAGACCGGCGCGACCATCATCCGCTAATGCTTTACCATTTCGAGTCATAAGGAGCCGAGCACCATGGCACAGAGCACCTCTTACACCGGCAATCAGCCGCTGATCGAGCTCAGACACGTCGATAAGCACTATGGCGATTTGCACGTCCTCAACGACATCAATCTCTCGGTCGACCGCGGCGAGGTCGTCGTTGTGATCGGCCCCTCGGGCTCGGGCAAGTCGACCATGTGCCGCACCATCAACCGTCTGGAAACCATCGACTCGGGCGAGATCCTCATCGAGGGCGAGCCCCTGCCGCAGGAAGGCAAGGACCTTGCCCGCATGCGTGCCGAACTGGGCATGGTGTTTCAGCAGTTCAACCTGTTCGCACATATGACGGTGCTGCAGAACGTCATGCTGGGACCGGTCGATGTGCTGGGTGTCTCCAAGAACGAGGCTCGTGAGCGCGCCATGGACCTGCTGAGCCGCGTGGGCGTGGCCGAGCAGGCCGATAAGGTACCCGCACAGCTCTCGGGCGGCCAGCAGCAGCGCGTGGCCATCGCCCGCTCGCTTGCCATGCAGCCCAAGGCCATGCTTTTTGACGAGCCCACAAGTGCCCTTGATCCCGAAATGATCAACGAGGTGCTCGAGGTCATGGTCCGTCTGGCCCAGCAGGGCATGACGATGATCGTCATCACACACGAGATGAACTTCGCACGCCGCGTAGCCGACCGCGTCGTCTTTATGGCCGACGGTCAGATCGTGGAAACCGGCACGCCCGACGAGTTCTTCGACCACCCCCAGACCAAGCGCGCCCAGGACTTCCTCAACTCCATCAAGGGCCACTAACCCAATTGCCACGCGGGCAAATTCATCAGTAACGTTTGCTCCGCGCCACCCCTGTGCCATGTCCACCCGGATTCGAAAGCTACGCCCATGATCGGAACCCGCACCTCATCGTCCTACACTCCGCACGTCGACGTCGATCCCGCCGACCGTCCGCTCATCCTGGTCGCACCACGCTGGGAAGAAGCGAAACCCTATTTGAGCGAGACGCTCTCCCCCAACGAGGAGATTGCGAGCGTCTTTGTCGATGCCATCCTTGCCGCCGGCGGCCTGCCGCTGCAGATGTCCATCACCGAGGACATTGAGGTCATCCGTCATTACGTCGATATCGCCGACGGCATCGCCATTCCCGGCGGCCCCGATGTCAATCCCAAACGTTGGGGCGATGATCGACCCTACGACCCCACCCTCTGCTGCGAGATCCGCGATAGCTTTGAGTTTAAGCTGGTCGGCGAGGTGCTCCGCGCCAAAAAGCCGCTCTTTACCACCTGCCGCGGCACGCAGTTGCTCAATGTCGCCACCGGCGGCACCCTGTGCATGGACGTGCCAAGCCTGGGCGCGCGCGAGGGCCGCACGCAGTGGCGCCATACCCACGTGCTCAACGACCCCGTGCATCCCGTCGAGGTCGTGCCGGGCTCGTTGCTGGAGCGCGCGCTTGGCGGGCACAGGCTTATCCAGACCAACTCCGCACACCACTGCTGCATCGATCGTCTGGGTAAAAGCACGCGCTTGGTCGCCAAGGCAACCGATGGCGTGCCCGAGTGCATCGAAGTCGAAGGCCAGCCGTTCTGCTTGGGTGTGCAATGGCACCCCGAGTACACGTGGAAGACGCTCGAGACCGACTTTAACCTGTGGAAGTCGTTTGTCGAGGCAGCGGCAAAGGTTAAGAAGGCCCGTTAGCTCGCGAACCACAAAACAGATAAGGGTGCCCCGCCGGCCACATGGTCCGGCGGGGCACCCTTTTTGTGACTACATCAACGGACTTGGGGCAGCCCAAGCTCGTAAGCTCTTATTCAGCCGCCTCGCGCAGGGCCGACAACGTGGCCGCATATTGCTGCTGCAACGCATGCATTCCCTCGCGAGCGCCGTCAACGGCATCGGCGCCGCGCAGCGCCTCGGTCACCACGACCGCCGGCTCGTACAGATTATCGAATCCCAGGTTCTGGCTCACGCCCTTGAGCGTGTGCTGCCATAAACGCACCTTCGGCGTCTCCCGCCGCCATGGCGGCCTCCAGCTTGTCCATGCTCTCGTCATCCAAAAACTTGAGGGCAAAGCGGGCAAGCATTTCCTCGCCCATCAGCCGAGCGCACGCGTCGTCATAATTGGCGCCGATCTTCTCATACGCCTCACGCATGGAAATCATGGATTAAAACTCCTTTGGTCAAACTAAATCGTGGGAAACGCGACAACGTCGGCGGGGCGCGCCAACGTCTCGGCGATACGGTCTTGCACCTCGAGCAGGCAGTCGAGCAACAGCGGGTTAAAGGTGCCGCACTTACCGTCCAGGATCATCTGGATAGCCTCCTCGTGCGGGATGGCGCCCTTGTACACGCGCACACTCGTCAACGCATCATACACGTCGGCCACCGAAACCACCTGTGCGGCGATGGGAATCTGGTTGCCCTTAAGGCCATCGGGATAGCCCTTGCCGTCCCAGCGCTCGTGGTGCCAACGCGCAATCTGGTACGCATATTCCATAAGCGCATTGCCGACGTGATGGCGACCCAGCTCAAGCAACATGTCGGCGCCGATCGTGGTATGCGTCTTCATAATCTCGAACTCCTCGGACGTAAGGCGCCCGGGTTTGTTGAGAATCGCATCGTCAATCGACATCTTGCCGATATCGTGCAGCGCCGAAGCCAGGGCAATCGTGGAGCGTTCCTCATTGTCGAGGGAGATCGTGTCGCTACGCTGGACCAGACAGTCAAGCAGCAGCTCGGTCAGTTTTTCGATATTCGTAACGTGCCTGCCGCTCTCGCCGTTGCGAAGCTCCATGACGCCGGCCATGATGTCGATGAGCATGCGACTGTTCTTGACGCGCTCGTTGTACTGCTGGGACAGCAGGCTCGTCAGGCGGCGCTGTTTGGCGTATAGGCGGATGGTGTTACTTACACGGCGGCGCACGACACGGGAGTCAAACGGGCGGTTGATATAGTCCGAGGCGCCCAGCTCGTACGCGCGCAGAACCATATCATCGGAATCTTCGCTCGAAATCATGATGAAAGGCAGATTGTCGATACCCGATCGGCGCGACAGATCGGCCAGCACCTCAAAGCCGCTTATGCCCGGCATGACAATATCCAGCAGCACGAGCGACAGCTCATCGCCATAGCGGTCGACCATGTCGAGCGCCGTACGACCGTTGGCGGCCTCGAGGATGCAGTACTCGTCCTTGAGCATCTCGTTGAGAATGGCTCGGTTCATCTCGGAGTCATCGACAATAAGCACCAAAGGCTTTTCGCTTTGGAAGGCTTCGATGGAATCGGCATCGGTCACGACCGTACCGGCTTTTGCCTTAGCGCGGCTCAATAACTGGACAGCGCGGCCAACGCCCTCATCGACCGTCTCGCCATGAATGCGAACGCCACCAACACATGCCGTCAAGCTCACGTACTCATGGCCCGGAACAATCGTGGAACGAACGGCATCGGACACCTGATGCAGGCGACGGGTGAAGTCATCGGAGGGAATATTGGGCATGACGACCACAAATTTGTCGCAGCCATAGCGTACGAGCTCGTCAGTCGAACGAATTCCGCTGCGTATGGCCGTCGCCACAGCACCGAGCGCAAGGTCGCCGGCATGACGGCCACACGTATCGTTGAAGACCCTAAAATCATCAAGGTCGATCACCGCAACGCCGGCCTTCATGCGGGCACTACGGAGCTTTTCCTCGTAATATCGGCGATTGCGCACACTCGTCAGCACGTCGGTGTAGACGAGGTCCTCTTCTGCAGCCTCTTGCTCATCAATCGGACGCACCATTAGCAGGACGTGAGGCTCGCCCTCGACCTTTAGAGGACGCAGACGGGCGCGGTACTCAACGCCATCGTTGAGCAGCTGCTCCGACACCTCACCCGAATCTGCCAAGGCCTCAAGACTCGACTGACGCAGACAAGGGCAGCGATCGCCGGCAAGCAGGCAGTTAGGCTCGCTCTTAATCTGATCGGCCGACAGCAAACGCACCACGGGGTAGGTCTTCGCGACGCGGGCGACCTCAGCGGCAGCCTCCTCGTCGGTTAGATTGACCTCGTGATTATTGAGCATATGGGGCCCTTTCTATCGTTATACACGGCAACGGTGCATATCAATTGGTACAAGGGTAACATCTAACAGCTGAAGGCAAACGCGCGATTATCGTTACATTTTTATGACCTGGCAAGCGGCGGTAATGGAGCCGCGGGCGCGCGGTTATGGGCGCATTCGTTAACAATGACGAAACGCTAACAACCCCTCTCCCCGCAGGTCATCGAGCGTGCTAACGCTCCAAGACATCGCGAACGGCATTTGCCGCCGTAACGGGGCGATCGCGCAGACCGTTATGCGCGCCCGGGATCGTCACAAGGGGGCAATCGAGATATTCGGCAGCCGCTCGCGTGCCAGCCTCGCGAGGTGTATCGACCGAAAGCTCGCCCAAAAACACGGCCGACACCGCCTTTGACACGCGGGCGCGCTCCCAGTCGGGAGCATATGTCATATTTGTTCCGTATTCATTGGCCATAAAGCAACGACCATTGCGCAGGGCATGTTTGGCTTCCGCTTCGGTCGTCCCGGGAGCCTCGGGGTCCAAGTCACCGAGGGCTCCCAAGAAAAGCCGGAGCGCCCTTGAAACCTTTCCAGCCGCAATCATATCGAGCAAAACCGGAGCTGCGCCCATGCCGACGCCTTCGGCCGACACAGCCGGCTCATGCAGAATCGCACGGGCGACGAGATGGGGTTCGGTGCGAAGAAGCTCCAGCGCAACCAACGTACCGGCACTATGCGCAAGCACATTTGCCGGAGCGCCAACGTGTTCGATCACGGCTTGCAGGTCGGCGGCCTGAGCGGCAAGATCATAGCTGCCGTCTGCCGCATCGCTGCTGCCACCGCAGCCGCGGCGGTCGTAGGCAATTACGCGGTAGTTGCGGCTGAGCTCACAAGCGATACCGTCGAAAAATGTGCCGTCGACACAAGCGCCGTGCACGCACACCAAGGCAGGAGCATCGGGGGACACATCCGGGCCGGCATATTCGCGACAGGCAATCGTGGTGCCCACATTCTCAACCGTAAAATCCATGTTGTGCCCCCATCATCAATGCTCATCCAGTTGCACGTCAGTACGGTTGGATGGACCCGTATTGCCTTACGCCTTGTTAACAGATTAACTGTACCCGACCCGAGGCTTTTCATGGCACGGCATAATGAGCGACGTGAAAAAACGAAACTTGTAAAGCAAGGGCCCGCACCTTGCTTTGGAGCCGATGCTATGCTTAGGCACAATTGTCTTGAGGAGCATATGCCTATGTCTACGTTTTTGAATGCCAGCCCCATCTTTGGGCCCGTTCGCAGCCGTCGCCTTGGTCTCTCGCTCGGCGTCAACATGATGCCGGCCAGCGGCAAAATCTGCACGTTCGACTGCATTTACTGCGAAAACGGCCTCAACGCCGAGCGCCCCTGTCATGAGCCGTATAACACAGCTGCCATGGTACTCGACGCGCTCGAAGCAAAGCTGCGCGAGATGGCAGCCGAGGGCGAGCTCCCCGATGTGATCACCTTCGCAGGCAACGGCGAGCCCACCGCCGCACCGGAGTTTCCGCAGGCCATCGCCGGCGCCGTCGCGCTGCGCGACGAGCTTGCCCCAAACTCCAAGATCGCCGTGCTCTCCAACGGTACGCGCGCCGACCGCCCCGAGGTGCACGACGCGCTCATGATGGTCGACGACAACATTCTTAAGCTCGATACCGTCGACCCGGCGTTTATCCAGCTGCTCGACCAGCCTGTTGGCCCCTACGACGTCGAGCACCAGATCAAGACGTTCGCAAGCTTTGACGGTCACGTTATTATCCAGACGATCTTTTTGACCGGCGAGTATCAGGGCAAGCTCATCGACAACACCGGCGAGGAGTACGTTGCCCCCTGGCTCGCGGCGCTTGAGCGCATTCGCCCACAAGAAGCGACCATCTACACGGTAGCGCGCGAGACACCGATCGCCGGCCTTGCCAAAGCAGCGCCCGAGGTGCTCGACGCCATCGCCGCGCGCGTCCAAGCCCTCGGCATTCCCTGCCAGGTGAGCTACTAGCAAAACCACGCAGCAGCTAGTGCCCGCCACCCCGCTCCATCAGTTGCGGTGATATAGTTCCTGTTTATGCTGTTAAACCGCTTAAATCGGAACTATATCACCGCAACTTTTATGGACGCGTGAGTGGGCTATACTAGCTGCGGATGAAAGGAAGTTAGCCATGTATGACAAAGGACCCGTACCCGGCCGCAACGACGCCTGCTGGTGCGGCAGCGGCAAAAAATATAAGAAATGTCACAGCGCCTTCGACGAGCGCCTCGAGCGCCTGTGGGAGGAGGGCTGGGAGGTCCTGCCCCGCACGCTCTACAAGACGCCCGCCGATATCGAGGGCATCAAACGCTCGGCCGCTATCAACGTGGGCGTGCTCGATTATGTGGGCGAGCACATCGCCGCGGGCATGACCACCAACCAGATTGACCAGATGATCTACGACTACACCGTCGAACACGGTGGCACGCCGGCCGATCTCAACTACGAGGGCTACCCCAAAAGCGTGTGCACCTCGATCAATGATGTGGTCTGCCACGGTATCCCCTGTGATACGGACGTGCTGCACGAGGGCGACATCATCAACGTCGATTGCTCCACGATCCTGGACGGCTACTTTAGCGACTCGAGCCGCATGTTCTGCATCGGCGAGGTCTCGGCCGAGCGTCAGCGCCTGGTCGACGTCACTCGCGCCAGCGTGGAGGCGGGTCTGGCCGCCGTCAAGCCGTGGCTACCGCTGTCCGTGATGGCCGAGGCCGTGCAAAAGACGGTCGAGGACGCCGGCTTTAGCGTGGTGCGCGAGTACGGCGGACACGGCATCGGCAAGGAGTTCCACGAGGACCCGTTTGTGGGCTTTACCACCGAGGCGCCCGATGTGGACACCATCATGGCTCCGGGCATGGTCTTTACCATCGAGCCCATGGTCAACGCCGGAGCGCCCGACATTAAGATTAGCAAGGGCGACGGCTGGTGCGTACGCACCAAGGACGGCAGTGATTCGGCCCAGTGCGAGGTACAGCTCGTGGTGACCGAGGATGGTTACGAACTGCTGAGCTGGTAGCCGTGGATGCGCCGGGCTTCGCGATGGATATGTTAACCATCGCGAAGCCCGGCGTTTTATTTGAACGTTTTGCCTGATAAAACCTGCCAAAATAAACCTGTCCCTTTTTGGCAGGTCGAGCGGAGAGGACTGCTTGTGAACATCCTGGTTTTGCTGCCCGTCAATGACCGCCATCGCGCAATTCTTGAGTCGAGCGCTCCGGGCGAGGACTTTATCTACACGAGCTCCGACGCCGCCACGCGCGAGCAGGTCGCCGATGCCGACGTGATCTTGGGCAACATCGACCCTGGCATGCTCACGGCATGCGAACATCTCCAGCTGTTGCAATTGCAGACCGCCGGCTATGACGACTACCTTGCCGCCGGCACCGTGCCGGCCGACGCCAAGCTTTCCTGCTCGGTGGGCGCCTACGGCCAAGCCGTGAGCGAGCACATGTTTGCCATGGTCCTTTCCATGATGAAGCGCCTGCCCGACTATCACGACTTGCAGCGCGAGCATCGCTGGGAGGATTTGGGGCCGGTCACCTCGCTCAAAAACGCCAATGTGCTGGTGCTGGGCGCGGGCGATATCGGTGGCCACTTCGCCACGCTCTGCCGCAGCATGGGCGCACACGTCCGCGGCATCAAGCGCCATCCGCTCGTCTACCCCATTGTGTTTGAGGACATGGACGGCATGGACGCCCTGCCCGAGCGCCTAGCCGAGGCTGACATCGTCGCATCCTTTATGCCCAGCACACCCGAGACCCGCGGCCTGGCGAACGCCGAGTTCTTTGCCGCGATGAAGCCGAGCTCCTTCTTTGCCAACGGCGGCCGCGGCGATCTTGTGGTCGCCGACGACTTGGTTGCCGCCTTGGAGTCGGGACATCTCGCCGGCGCCGCGGTCGACGTCACCGACCCCGAGCCGCTGCCTGAGACAAGCTCGCTGTGGGATGCGCCCAACATGCTCATCACGCCACACGTCTCCGGCTGGTTCCACCTGGCAGCCACGCTCAACAATGTGGTCGACATTGCCGCGGAGAATCTGCGTCACCTGCAGGCAGGCGAGACCCTGCGCTGCTGGATCGAACATTAGGGTTCCGCCGTTCTAACGAACGGCGGACCGGTCGACGCTGCGCGCCGCCCAGAGCGACAATTTGTCATTCAAAAGGCGAGGCATGACCAGAAGGTCTATGCCTTGCCTTTTTCATGCCAACTTGTTCGCTCTGGACATCGCTCGCTGACGTTTGCTCAACCTGCGGTGTTATAACAATTCTGTCCAGCTGTTGGCATTGCGGCATTTGCCCAAATAAAACCTGCCAAAGTAAACCTGTCCCTTTTTGGCAGATTTTAGAGTTCCACACTTTCGGCGCCGTTGATGGTTAGGTTGCGCTCGTAGAAAGCGGTGAGGGCGCGGATGGCGTACATCACGTCGCGCACGCCGCCGGTCTCGTAGCCCGAGTGCATGGCAAGCTGCGGCAGGCCCACGTCTACGGCATGCATGCTCGCCTGCATATTGGACAGATTGCCCAGGGTAGAACCGCCGGCCATATCGCTCTTGTTGGCAAAGGCCTGCGTGGGCACGTCGGCGTCATCGCAAATGGCTTGGAACACCGCGCGGCTAAAGGCATCGGTGCAGTAGTGCTGGTTGGCGGCTTCCTTGATGACGATGCCGCCGTTAAGCACCACCTGGTTGCGGGCATCGCACTTCTCGGCGTGGTTGGGATGCACGGCATGTGCATTGTCACAGCTCACGAGCATCGAGGCGGCAAGCGCGCGATGGTACGACTCGTCGTCAAAGCCCAGCGAGCCGTTAATGCGGCGCAGCGCGTCGGCCAAGAACGTCGACACGGCGCCCTGCTTGGTCTCGGAGCCAACCTCCTCGTTATCAAAGCAGCAGAAGACCGAGACGTCATGCGCGTTCTCGGCACCCAAAAATGCCTGCAGCGAGGTGTAGGCGCAGGCCAGGTCGTCGAGCTTGGGCGTCGAGATGAACTCGTCGGCCCAGCCCCAAATGCGCGCATCCTGGCGATTGACCAGGAACAGATCGCGGCCCAGGATCTGCTCGGGCTCAACATCCAGCTCTTCGGCGACCAGGGCGTCAAAATCTCCCTGTTTAAGGTCACCGGCGCTGATGAGCGGGCACAGGTCGACGGCTCGGTTGGGAGCAAAGCCCTCGTTAACGCCGCGGTTCATGTGGATGGCAAGGCTCGGGATAATAGCGACCTCGCGCTCGGTGGCAAGCAGGCGGCTCTCAATACGGTCGCCCTCGCGCACCAGCACACGGCCCGCGAGCGCCAGCGGACGATCGAACCAGGTGTAGTCGATCATGCCGCCGTAAGCCTCGGTGTTCAGGCGCAGCGTCTCACCCGCGCCGTCGAGCTCGGGCACGGCCTTAACCTTAAACGTCGGCGAGTCGCTGTGCGACGCCGTCAGCTGAAAATGGTAGTCGCCGGCAACGCCGTCCTCGCCCCACGTAGCAGCCAGGTCCTCGCCCACCTTAAAGGCGATAACGCTCGAGGTGTTGCGCTGCGTGTAATAACGCCCGCCCGGCTCGATGTCCCACGCCGCGTTCTCGGACAGGTAGGTAAAGCCCGCCTCGTCGAGCTCGGCCATAATGGTCGCCGCCGTATGGAACATGCTGGGGCATGCCTCGATAAAGTCGATAAGGTCGTTGGCGGCCTCGATATCATCGGCCGTCACATGTGCGCGCTCGGGCGTTTCCTGATCCGTCATGCTCTCCCCTTTCGCTGGGTTGATGGTCCCTTCCAGCATACCCCGCCGCGCCAGCGCTGCACTCTTCATTCCGTGTTTAATCCCGCACCGCTCACCAAGTTGAGCCATCATACCCGTGCACCTTTTGCGACAATTACGCTAACAGGACGAGAGGAGTCGTCATGAAGCCACGTAACATTGCCATCGCCTGCGGTGTCGCGGGAGTCGCCGTCGGCCTTGCCGCTGCCACCGGTATCGTTTATCACAAGCAAATCAAGTCCGCCGCGTCGCTCAAACGCTTGACCGGCTACGCGGATGGCTATGACCTGTACGCAATCGACATCGCCTACGACTACGATCTTGATCGCATCATCGCCGCTGGCGTGCGCGACGACCAGGCCTACATCGATGCCGTGGTGGCGCAGGTGCTGCCCGGTGTGCCGGTACATGTCCAGGCGCCCCAGTTTGCCTGCAGCGCTTTTGTCGCCGTAGATGCCGAAGGCCGCGTGCGCACCGGTCGCAATTACGACTTTAAGGACGACACCTCGGCGCTGCTGGTGCGCAATCACCCACGTGGCGGCTATGCCTCCATCGGGTTTGCCGCCCTTAACAACCTGGGCGATAACACTCCGCTTGACTCCGTCGCCGGACGTGCCGCCGCACTCATGGGCCCGTTTGCCCAGCTCGACGGTGTTAACGAATGCGGCGTGTCCATTGCCGTACTCACTCTGGATTCCAAGCCCTGTGACCAGGACGCGCAACGCCCCGTCATCAATACCTCGCTCGCCATCCGTCTGGTGCTCGACCGTGCCGCCACCACGCAAGAAGCTGTCGACCTGCTTTCCGCCTACGACATGCACGCCATGGCAGGACGCGATTACCACTTCTTTATCAACGACGCCGCCGGTGACGCGCGCGTAGTAGAGTGGGATCCGCGCGATCCGGACCGTGCTTTCAAAGCGACTCCTGTACGCCAGGTTACGAACTTCTACGCCTGCTATGGCGACGAAGTGCTGCCCAACCAAAAGAATGGCGAGCTGGGCCATGGTAAAGAGCGCGCCATCGCAATCGCCGATGTCCTTGACGCCCATGTCGGTGCCCAGGACGAGGCAGTCGCTTGGAAGGCCCTACGCGCTGCAGCGCAAGAACCCAATCCGAAAGACATCACCAGCAATACGCAATGGTCGGTCGTCTTTGACAATACCGAACCCGCCGCCGCCATTACGCTGCGCCGCCACTGGGGCGACGTCGACGCCTTCGCACTGTAAGGACCCAGGCTCGTCGACCTTACGTTCGCCTGACGTTGTTTACATTTCTATACGCTTGAGCTAACACGTTTTACCCCCGTATCAACAGTGTGCGGGGGTAAACTTATGCGCATGTTATAACTTGCCCGGAAGGATTCATCATGCTTAGGATCGGTCTTCTTACCAGTGGCGGCGACTGCCAGGCGCTCAACGCCACCATGCGCGGCATTGTCAAAACGCTTATGACCAATAGCGAAGAGCCTATTGAGATCTATGGTTTTGAGGACGGCTACCAGGGCCTTATCTACAGCAGATTCCGTGTCATGACGCCCGCCGATTTTAGCGGCATCCTCACCCGCGGCGGCACCATCCTGGGCACGAGCCGCACACCGTTCAAGCGTCTGGACATTCCCGAGGCTGACGGCGTCGAGAAGGTGCCGGCGATGGTCCACACCTATCATAAGCTGCAGCTCGACTGCCTGTTTATGCTGGGCGGTAACGGCTCCACCAAGACCGCCAACCGCCTGCGCGAAGAGGGCCTAAACGTTATCGCCCTGCCCAAGACCATCGATAACGACACATGGGGCACCGAGCTGACGTTTGGCTTTACGAGCGCCATCGACGTCGCCACCAAGTGCATCGACGACATCCACACCACCGCTTCGAGCCACGGCCGCGTGTTCGTTATCGAGATCATGGGCCACAAGGTTGGCTGGATCCCGCTGTATGCCGGCGTCGCGGGCGGCGCGGATGTCATCTTGATTCCCGAGATTCCCTACGACATGGATAACGTCATCAAGACCATCGAGCATCGCATGGAGACCGGCAGCCGCTTTACCATCGTGGCCGTCGCCGAGGGTGCTATCTCCAAGGAGGACGCGGCGCTGTCCAAGAAGGAGTACAAGAAGAAGCTCGCCGAGCGTACGAGTCCGTCGATCGTCTACGACATCGCCAAGGAGATCGAGGCCAAGACCGGTCGCGAGACCCGCGTCGCCATCCCCGGCCACACGCAGCGCGGCGGTCAGCCCGACGCCCAGGACCGCATCTTTGCGACCCAGTGCGGCGTCGAGGCAGCGCTCGGCTGTCTGCGCGGCGAGTTTGGCTACATGATTGCCCTGCGCGACGGCAAGATGTGCCACATGCCGCTCGAGGAGGTCGCCGGCAAGCTGAAGTTTGTCGACCCCCAGAGTGATCTGGTGCGCGAGGCCAAGGCATTGGGCATCAGCTTCGGCGACGAATAGCCCCGGCTGGAACTGCTCCCATCGGAGGCCCCAGGGCTTACCTCCCAAATCGTCCTCGGACATGTCAGGACCCCGCTGCGCGCTTCGCGCGGCGGGGTCCTTCCGTCCTGCGGAAAGATTTGGGAGGTAAGCCTTGGGGCCTCCTGCGGTAACCGGGGAGGCCGAGGCTATTCGTCTTCTTGCTGCAAGTGCCTGGGGTAGGATGCGGCGTGCATTTTTTGGAGTATTCAGCAGCCGAGGGCACCTGCATACTGGATTTTGGGCGAAAGGCAGGCGCCATGGGCCGCATCCTGTAAAAAACGAGCGGCTCTTGAGGCGTTGGGGGCTCAGAATCAGGACTTTAAGCGCTGTTTTGTGCGCCCGCTCCCACACTCGCGGACTCCGGGATGCTGAATTCTCCGGAATTTGCACGCCGCCCCCTGGGGTACCCGCGGGCAAAAAGCAACCGCCCCGCCGAAATATGCAATCGGCGGGGCGGTTTATGCAAAAATGCGGTTGTGGTACATTACAGCTCGCTACAGCTTGAATCCCAGGCAGGTTACTCGGCGCTCTTGAGGGCGCCGACCATGTCGATCTTGTTGAGCGTTCGGTTGGTGGCGAGGTTGACGATAAACGTAAAGCCAAAGGAAAGCACCACGGCGAGCACGTAGCTTAGCGGCTCGACTTCGACGTCAAAGTACAGCGACGGCATCTGCAAAATGTACGTAAAACTCTCGGCCAGCAAGCCGCCCAGTGGCACGCCCAGCGCGGCGCCAATTGCCGTGAGGATCAACGTCTCCTTGTTGACGTAGTGGTGCACCTCGCCGCGACGGAAGCCCAGCACCTTAATGGTTGCCAGTTCGCGCTCGCGCTCCGAAATGTTGGTGTTGGACAGCGTAAACACCACCACAAACGACAGGCACGCCGCCATAAAGGTCACGAGCACCACCACGGAATTGATAATCGCAAAGTTCGCCTCGTAGTTCTGCCAATGTTCGGCCGTGCTCGAGATGGTGAGCCAACCGTCGCTCTTAAGCTTCTTGCTAAACGCAATCTGGTCGGCCGACGAACCCTTAAGCAGCACAAAGACGCCGTTGAGTCGAGCACTGCGACCAAAAACTTGCTCATAGGTACTCTGCGTCATATAAAGCGTGTTGCCCAGATAGTTGAGCGAAATGTCGCTAACCTTGACCTTGGCGACGTTGAGCGACGAATCCTGGACGTGAGCCGTATCGCCCGGCTGAATCCCCAACACCAGCTGTGAACTTTTGCTCAGATACACGTCTCCGTCACGCAAAGACAGAGGTTCTTTGGACTCATCCTCCAGGCGCACGTAATCGCCCAAGTCACCCGCGCGGTCATCGGGAATCACGATGAGCTGCACGGTCTCGCTCTTGCCGCCAAACGTAAAGGTGACGTTGTCGGTCATAATCGGCAGGGTCGAGGTCACCGTCACGTTGGAATCATTGGCCGCGCTTCGCTCGTCGAGCGCCGCGCACGTCTGCGAAAAATCGTCGGGATTGGCAACCGCCAGCAGGTCATAGCGCGTGATATGCCCGTACTGCTTGGGCGAAAGCGCCACCGACGTATCACGAATGCCCATTCCGCAGATCACGAGCGCCGTGCAACCGGCGATACCGAAGATGGTCATAAAGGCGCGCTTTTTGTAGCGGAACAGGTTACGCGCCGCCACCTTGTTTAAGAAGCCCATGCGGCGCCAGATAAAGCCGATGCGCTCGAGCAAGATGCGCGAGCCAGCGCGCGGGGCCTTGGGACGCATAAGCGAGGCCGGGGTCTCGGCCATCTCGTGGCGGCAGGCGATAATCGTGGCGCCCACCACGCCCACGGCAAACAGCGCCACCGAAACGATCGAGGACACGATGTCGTACGAAAGTAGCATCTGGGGCAGCGAGTACATGTCGTCGAACACCGTAAACAGGAACAGCGGCAGGCCCACAAATCCGATGATGTTACCGAGCACGCCGCCGATCAGACAAGCCCACAGCGCGTAGTCCACGTATTTGGACAGGATGCGCCCGCGCGAATAACCGAGCGCCTTATACAGGCCGATGAGTGTGCGCTCCTCCTCGACCATGCGTGTGGCGGTGGTAAGGCTGATGAGCACGGCGACGATAAAGAAGATGAACGGGAACACCGTGGCGATGGCTTCAATTGACGAGCTATCGCTCTCCACGCTCGAATAGCTTGCGATATTGCCGCGGTCCTGGATGTACCAGGTGCATTCGCCCAGATCGGAAAGCTCGGCGCGGGCATCAGCAAACTGTTGATCGGCGGCGGCGCGACGCTGATCCAGGTCGGCTTGCGCCTGCGCACGCTCGTCGCTGCCCTCGGCCATGCGATTGATGTTGTCCTGCTCAATCCCAAAGAGCATATTCGCCTGACGCTCAGCCGCGTCCAAGCTCGCCGGCGTGTCGACCGTCAGCTCCTGGGCGCGCGCCTTCTCACGCTCCTCGCGGATCTTCTCTATATTGCCCTTGACCTTGTTGATCTTTGCCGCGTAGGCATCCGAATAGGAGTTGAGGCTCTTGGCTCCCTCGACGATCACGTGGACCGCGGAGTAGGAAGAAGATGTCGCGGCGTCCTCGCTCACATAGAACTTATAGTCCGCCGCCGAAGCAGCGCGAAAGGCGTTGACTGTCGAGTCGGAGCTCACATCAGTGGGGTCGAGGACCTCGGCCGTAATGGTGTAATCGCCCGCGGCAAACTGGTCCTTGGCGCTTTGATTGGACGAGCTCGCGTCATTGGCGGCAAAACTCACCGTATCGCCGATTTTCTTGCCCGATGCCTTCAGGAACTTCGAAGTCACCGCGACTTCATCAGCGCTCTCGGGCAAATCGCCGTTCACGAGCACCGGCTGATCGATGTTCTCCTTGGAGAGACTCTGCACGACCACGCGCTCACGCGTTGTACCCACGGCGGTGTAGGCGGTCTCGGTGTAGATGCCCTCGGCCGTTTCGACGCCATCGACCTCTTGTATGGCGTCGAGATCATCGTCAGTCAGGCCATAGGTCGACTGCACGTTAATGTCATAGACATTTTGCTGGTCGAAGTAGGCATCAACCGAATCACACAGGTCCTCGCAACCCGCCTTAAGGCCGCACATCACGCTCACGCCAAGCGCGGTGATGACCACGATTGACAAGAAGCGCTTAAGACTGCCTCGGATTGTGCGGTAGATGCCACGGCGAAAAACCGTCGGCACCATATCGTTTGAGCTTTGGGCAGTGCGGTAGGTCGTAAAATCCTGCTCGCGCTCCGTATTCTGCGCGTCGTGGCGTAGGCTGTTTTGGCGGTCCTGGTCCATGGGCGCTACCACTCGATCGTCTCGATAGGCACGGGATTTTGCTGGACCGTCTCGCTCTCCACGCGACCGCTCTTAAAGCGAATCAGGCGATCGGCCATGGGCGCGAGCGCGGAGTTGTGCGTGATGATGATGACCGTAATGCCCTGCTTGCGGCAGGTATCCTGCAGCAGCTGCAAGATCTGCTTACCGGTTTTATAGTCGAGCGCGCCCGTGGGCTCGTCGCACAGGAGCAGCTTGGGGTTCTTTGCCAGTGCGCGGGCGATGGACACGCGCTGCTGCTCGCCACCCGAAAGCTGCGCCGGAAAGTTGCCCAGGCGCTCGCCCAGGCCAACCTGGCAAAGCGTTTGCTCGGCATCGAGCGAATCGGGGCAGATTTGCGCCGCAAGCTCAACATTTTCGAGCGCCGTCAGGTTGGGGACCAGATTGTAGAACTGGAAGACAAAGCCGACGTCGGCGCGGCGGTATTCCACGAGCTGCGCCTCGTTAGCGGAGCTCACATCGCGCCCGTCCACCGTCACGGTGCCGGAAGTCGCCGTATCCATGCCGCCCAGAATGTTGAGCGCCGTGGTCTTGCCGGCACCAGAAGCACCCAAAATGATGGCGAGCTCGCCGCGCTCGACCGTAAAGCTCGCGCCGTCGAGTGCGTGAATGCGGGCGTCGCCCTCGCCGTATGTCTTGATGACGTCTTTGAATTCGATATAAGCCATCGATCGGTTCCCATCTGGTCGGATAACTCTTTAGTATTACCCATTTCGCACCGACCAAAAAGGGACAGGTTCATTTTGGCAGGTTTTAGAGGCGGACGGTGAAGGTGATCTGGTTGCCGTGGCCGCAGACAGAAGCGCTCCCACCATGGGCTTCGGCGATGGCACGCACCACGGATAGGCCCACGCCCGAGCCGCCCGTCTTGGAGCTGCGCGACACGTCCGCACGATAGAAGCGGTCGAACAATCGATCTAGATCGCCTTCGGGCAGCTCGTCCACGGCGTTCGAAACGACAAGCTCGGCCGAGCCTTTGCCCGCACCGCGCGAAACAGCACGCAGGCTCAGCTCGATAACGCTGTCTTCGCTTGCGTAGCGTGTGGCGTTGTCCAGCAGTAGTTCAACAACCTGCGCCACTGCCGCGGCATCGGCATGGGCCCGCACACCGCTCGCGATCGACGTCGACAGCCGCTTGCCGCGCGAAACCGCCACCGATTCAAACGGCGCCGCCGCCTTGTCCACCGCCTCCGAAAGATCAAACGATGTCATGGCAAAGCCCGCCGAGCCCTCGTCCATGCGAGCCAAAAATACCAGACGCTCCGTAAGTGCCGTCAGCCGCGCGACCTGCTCGTGAATGCTCTGCGTCCACTCACTCTCGCCGCTCTCAATTTCCTGTACCTCGTTAGCGGCATCAATCACGGCCAGCGGCGTCTTGATCTCGTGGCTCGCATCGGTAATAAAGCGCTTTTGCTTGCTGTAGCTCTCGACCATCGGTCGAATCACCGCGCCCGAGGCACCCGCCACAATTGCCAACACCGCCAGCCAGCCAATGCAGCTGATGGCCACGCTCGCGCTTAAAAACGAATGGAAGCTTGTGAGCTCGCGTGAACAGTCGACGAATACATAGGTTGTCTCGTCGCCCTGAACCGTAACCGTATAGCGGTAGTTACCAGAAAAGCCCGAGGTCAAACCCTTGGAATACAGTCCTGCAGCGATGCGGGCGGCACGCTTGGCGCCCACCGCGGCAATGCGAGCCGTGTTGACATCGGTCACCTGCCCGCCGGCAATCGACACCGTAAAGTAGCGCGTGTCGAAGGGAGACTCCGCCGTCATGCCTTCAAAATGCCCATCGCGAACGGCTGTCCGGTTACCGGTAGCAACCTTGCCGGCAACCGCATCCTGACCGGGATCGGCCTTAGGCTCATCCGTCCAATCGATGCCGTCCTTGCCCGCCAAGATATAGCCCAGACGAGCGTCGGCCATCTTGCAGACATGCGAGTAGTTGACGATATTGATGCCGGCGATGATAAGCGTAAGCACGGCGGTCACGGCACCCATGGCAACCAGGATGAACTTACGACGCAGGCGACGTCCCATTGCACTGGCAGCATCGGCGCGCCCCGGATTACCCGAGTCCGCGCCCATGCCGAGCTTTGCCGTCGTGCGCTTCCACCACGCACTCGCGCTCACACCTATTCGCCCTCCTCAACAACCTCGAGCGAATAGCCCTGGTTGCGCGATGCACGGATGGCCACGTTGGCACCAAGCGCCGTCAGCTTTTTGCGCAGGTACGAGATGTAGACCCACACCACGTTGGCGCCTTCGGGCGCGTCCTCACCCCAAACCCCGAGCATCAGACGCTCGGTGGGCATGCGCGTGCCGGAGTTGCGCATAAAGAGCTCCATAAGCTGAAACTCACGATTGGCCAGGTGCTCCTCGCCCAAAGGGCCAACAAGCGTGCACGATGCCGTGTCGAGACGCACGTTGCCCACGCTGAGCGTCGTGGGGTCAATTGCCGTCGCGGCACGCGTCATGGCACGAATACGCGCAAGCAGCTCCTTGGCGGCAAACGGCTTGGTCAGATAATCGTTGGCACCGGCATCCAGGCCCTCGACCTTATCGGACACCTCGCTTTTTGCCGTGAGCATAATGATGGGCAGACGCTTACCGGCGGCGCGTGTGCGCTTGAGCACCTCAATGCCATCCATGCCGGGCATCATGATGTCCAGGATTGCGGCGTCATAGTCGTTGGCGAGCAGATATTCGAGCGCCGTCAGACCGTCGAGGGCGGTGTCGACCTCGTAGTCGCTATGTTGAAGAATCGCGGTAAGGGCACGGGAGAGGCCGGGTTCGTCCTCGGCAAGCATCAGCTTCATAGTTGTTCCTTTGGCGCGCGGCTATACAGATTTCGATATTGCCGATGATAGCGCACCGCCAGCCGCCTTAGCGCAGCCTTAGCTGCTCAACCTGCACGTTTTCAAATACGCAGGATATGGCTTAGCCAAACTTAAGGCCCAGATGCCGAGGGCTTGGACGCATACCGAGCGCGAAGGGACAGTGACTCGTCCTTTCACGGCGTCCTAGTTATGCAAAGTGCTCGAGCGTTACTCCTCGTACGCGCCCTCAAGCCGCAGCAGCCACTCCTTGCGGTCGAGGCCGCCGGCATATCCGTTGAGCGAACCATCGGCGGCAACCACGCGATGGCACGGCACAATAATCGAAATGGGATTACGCGCGACCGCGGCCCCCACGGCACGGGGAGACGCAACGGGTGCTTCGTTTCCCGGTACACGATGTCGAGCCGCAACACGCTGGGCGATCTCACCATACGTAGCGACCTCGCCACGCGGGATAGAAAGCAGCTCAAACCAAACCTCGCGCTGAAACGCCGTACCAATCATATGCAACGGCGGCGTAAACCGAGGCTCCTGCCCCGCAAAATAAGCATTCAGCCAAGCCCAAGAACGCTCAAGTACCGACGAGGCAGCACCGTTTGTCGGATTCACCGAAGACATGCCGCCAGCACCAGAAACCGCATCGGCGCCTTCAACATGTTCGGAGTCTTCCCGGAGAAGCGTGGAGCCAAAATGCTCCTGCCCCTCAAACCAAAGTCCCGTCAGACCGCGGCCATCAGCGGCAAGCAAGATTTCGCCCAAAGGCGAAGCAAACGTCGTCGTGACCACCAGCGGCTCCTTTCAAAACTTCGCAAACATAATACCGCGAATTGTGCAGACAACCCCGCAGATACGTCTGGGCGGGCTCGCAATTGCTTAAGCGAGGCTGTTTTCCCCAATCAAGCGAAGATGACGCGGGGGCTCAACGCCAGTGCGGCACCTCCGCCAGCTGAGCTCTAATACTTTCCCGAGAAGTGAACGAGTAAAAACGAGGCCCCGGAGCATCCACACCTTTAGACCAAAAAACCGCAGGATTCGCACTGCAAAACCGCAGGAAATAGCGGTCAAAATATGCCAATGCTTCGGGGGTCAAAATAAGGACGTTCACTTCACGGGAAAGTATTAGACCCCGATTCACCCCAACCTCAAAGTCACCTCAGGCGGCAGGCGCAGCGCGCCGCAGCTGCCGTCACGGCCCCGCAGTCACCCCAGGCAGCAGGCGCAACGCGCCGCCGCTGCCGGCCGCGCCCCACAGTCCCCCAAGGCGGCAGGCGCGAAGCGCCGAGGCCGCCGCCGGAACCAGGGCCCGCAACAGCCACGTGCCCCCCACATCAGCCCAGCGGCCCCAACCAACAACGGCCCCATCGCAGACCGCTCGCAGCAGCGTCACCACAGGCGGGGGCCGGGCTTAGTTTTCAGAACACTCCGCAGACCAGTGTGGCGCCTTGTCCGCGGCTCCGAAGGAGCAGGACAAGGCGCCACACATGGTCGAGGACGTTCTGAAAACTAAGCCCGGCCCCCGCCGGACAGGTCCACCGCTACTCGCAGAGCAGCTTGGCGATCTGGACGGCGTTGGTTGCCGCGCCCTTACGGATTTGGTCGCCGCAGCACCAGAAGGTGATACCGCGCGCGGCCTCGGGGTTCGAGATGTCGCGACGCACGCGGCCGACCCAAATCAGGTCCTGGTCGGAGGTGTCCATCGGCATGGGGAAGCGATCGTGCGCATCCTCGGCAGCCATATCGTCGACCAGCTTGACGCCGGGGGCGGCAGCCAGCGCAGCACGAGCCTCCTCGACCGTAATATCGCGCTCAAACTCGAGCGTAATGCTCTCGGAGTGCGAACGCAGCACGGGCACGCGCACGCAGGTGCAGTTCACGCGCAACTCGGGCAGGTGCATGATCTTACGGCCCTCGTTCTGCAGCTTCATCTCCTCGGAGGTAAAGCCTTCCTCCTTGACACCGCCGATCTGCGGAATCAGGTTGCTTGCCAGCTGGGCGGCAAACGCGCGCGGCTCGGGAATCTCCTCGCCACGGCCCAGAGCAGCCAACTGAGCCTCGAGCTCGGCCATACCGGGAGCGCCGGCACCCGAAGCCGCCTGATACGTGGAGACGATCATGCGCTTCACGCCGGCGAGCTGATGCAGCGGCCACGTGGGAACCAGGCCGATGATAGTCGCGCAGTTGGGATTGGCAATAAGGCCGTGATGCCACTTGATATCGTCGGCATTGATCTCGGGCACGACCAGCGGCACCTCGGGATCCATGCGGAAGGCATGGCTGTTGTCGACCACGACGGCGCCGCGCTTGACGGCCTCGGGCAGTAGCTCCTTCGCGATATCGTCGCCGGCGGCTCCGAGCACAATATCACAGCCCTCAAAGGCCTCGGGGCAAGCCTCTTCGATCACGATCTGCTCGCCGCGGAACTCAACGGTCTTGCCCGCGGAACGCGCACTCGCCAGCAGCTTTAGCTTACCGACCGGAAACTCCTGCTCGTTGAGGCACTCGAGCATCTGGGTGCCCACGGCTCCCGTCGCGCCCAAAATAGCAACCGTGTACTGTTTCATGCTTCCCCCTTTAAAGGTTGTGGCTTTTGCCCGCACGCCGAGCAGGCCGATTATTGTTGCCAGTGTATACAAGAACGGGGCGGACACGAAACCCGCCCCGTCGAAACGAAACCGAAACGAAACGCCCCGCGCTAGATTTTTGGCACTTGTCCCAAAAATCTAGCGAGATAGCAACTACTTGTGGAGCGCGGCCAGGGCGGGATCGACCGGCGCGGGAGCCTCCAAGTCGGAGACCTTCACAATGCCGTTCTCATCGGAGAAAGCACGGTAGATGGTCTGAATCGCCAGGTCGAAGTCCTTCTCCTCGACACCGATAATGATGTTAATCTCGTCGCAGCTCTGCGAAATCATGCGCACACTCACGCCGGCCTGGCCAAGCATACCAAACAGATGGCCCGAGATACCTGCGCGGCCGCGCAGGTTACGGCCGACGGTAGCGATGAGCGCCAGGCCCTCGACAACCTCGATCTCGAGCGGCTCGACCTCCTGCTGGATATCGCCCACGAGTGAGTACAGCGAATCGTGAACGTCCTGCTCCTGCACCACGGCGCCAAAGCGGTCGACGCCGGTGGGCATATGCTCGACGGAAACGTCATAACGCTCGAAGACCGAAAGCGCACGGCGCATAAAGCCAACACGGGGCTTGGTGCGGTCGCGGGCCACGTTGATGGCGACAAAACCGCGCTTGCCGGTCACGCCGGTAATGATGGGCTCTGCCTCGCCCTCATCAGCCGTCTCGCTAATGATGGTGCCGGGGTCCTGCGGCGCATTGGTGTTCTTGATGACCAGCGGAATGCCTGCCTCGCGCACGGGGAACACGGCCTCCTCGTGCAGGACGCTTGCGCCCATGTACGAAAGCTCGCGCAGCTCCTCGTAGGTAACGCGGGCGATGGGCTGGGCCTCGGGAACAATACGCGGATCGGCAGAATAGAAACCCGAGACGTCGGTCCAGTTCTCGTACAGATCGGCGCCCAGGCACTTGGCCAGAATCGAGCCCGAGATATCGCCGCCGCCACGGTCGAGCAGCTTGATCTGGCCCTCACGCGTCGCGCCGTAGAAACCGGGCATAACAAAGCCGCCCTGCTGACCGTACTCCTGCACCAGCTCGGAAGTGCGGTTCATGCTGAGCGTACCGTCGTGATGGAACGCCACAACCGTCGCGGCGTCCAGGAACGGCAGACCCAGGTACTCGGCCATCAGGCGAGCGGTGAAGTACTCGCCGCGGCTCACGAGCTCCTCGGTAGAGTAGCCGCCCGAGCGGGCGCGCTCGGCAAAGGCCGCAAACTCCTCGCGGATGGGATAGGTGAGCTCCAGCTCGTCAGCGATATCAAAATAGCGCTGGCCAATGTCCTCGAGCAGTTCCTCGCACGAAACGTGATACTTAACGTGCGCGTTAACCAGGTAGAGCAGGTCGGTCACCTTGGTGTCGCCCTTAAAGCGGCGGCCGCAGGCAGAAACCACCACAAAACGGCGGGCAGGGTCGGCATCGACGATGGCCTTAATCTTCTTGAAGTGTTCGGCGTCGGCGACCGACGAGCCGCCAAACTTGGCAATCTTAATCATGGGCTTGAGGTTACCTTTCTAAAAGCCTCTGCAAACCTGTTTTGCGCGCTCTGATACCATGGTTTCACCGATTGGGACCAAGGCATCCGAGGAGCAGTGTTATATGGGAACTTATCATAGTACACGAGGACGCACTTTATCGTGCTCAAGTAAGGTGGCAATCCGCACCGGCATCGCTCCCGACGGGGGTTTGTTTGTCTCGGACGAGCTCGGCACCCAGCAGGTCGATATCAGCTCGCTTGCAGATAAATCGTACTTTGAAATCGCTCAAGATGTGTTGGGAATGTTACTGAATGATTACACGGCCGAAGAAATTTCGGCGTGTGTCGACGAGGCATACCGCGGCACGTTTGCGAGTGAAGAGGTTACGCCGCTCGTCAAACTCGACGCTGCGCCGGGCGCTGATGCCCCTCAGACCTATGTGATGGAGCTCTTTGGCGGCCCCACGAGCGCCTTCAAGGACGTCGCCCTGCAGATGCTCCCCCGTCTGATGGCCCGCACTTCCGCCAAGGACGGCGGCGCCGAGCGCATCATGATCGTCACCGCCACGTCGGGCGACACGGGCAAGGCCGCGCTCGCCGGTTTTGCCGACGCTCCGGGCACGGGCATCACCGTTTTTTATCCCGAGGGCAAGGTCAGCCGCGTTCAGAACCTGCAGATGTCCACGCAGGAGGGCGATAACGTCGCCGTCTGCGGCATCCGCGGCAACTTTGACGACGCCCAGAGCGCCGTCAAGCGCATCTTTGCCGATAAGGAGCTTGCCGAGCGCCTGGAGGCCGCTGGCACTGTGCTTTCGAGCGCCAACTCCATCAATGTCGGCCGTCTGGTACCGCAGGTCGTCTACTACTTTGCCGCCTATGCGCAGCTGTTGCGCGCCGGCGCCATCGAGGCCGGCGACGCCGTGGAGTTCTGCGTACCGACCGGCAACTTTGGCGATATCCTGGCCGGCTACTATGCCAAGCGCATGGGTCTGCCCGTCGCCAAGCTCGTCGTGGCGAGCGACAAGAACAACGTGCTGGCTGACTTCCTGACTACCGGCGTCTACGACCGCAACCGCCCGTTCTTCACGACCATCTCGCCGTCGATGGACATCCTCATCAGCTCCAACCTGGAGCGCATGCTGTACTTCCTGTCCGATGGCGACTGCGAGCTCGTTGCCGGCCTTATGGAGCAGCTGGCGCAGACGGGTCGCTACGAGGTGCCCGCCGAGCTGCTGGCCAAGATTCAGAGCGTCTTTGGCTGCGGCTGGGCCAGCGAGGACGAGGTCCGCACTGCCATCAAGAGCTGCTGGGATGCGAACGGCTACGTAATCGACCCGCACACCGCTTGTGGTTATCACGTCTTTGAGCAGGTCGCTCCCGCCGAGGGCGCCAAGGCCCGCGCACTGCTTTCGACCGCCAGCCCCTACAAGTTCCCGCGCGCCTGCTGCGACGCCCTGGGCCTCGACGTTCCCGAGGATGATTTTGAGGCTATGCGCGTACTCGAGCAGGCCACCAACACGGTCGCCCCGACCCAGCTCGCCGAACTCGAGTCCAAGCCCGTCCGCTTCGAAGACGTCTGCGACGTCGATGAGATGGCAAGCTACGTCGAGTCTGCAGCAAAAAAGATGGCTACCAACTAAAACCCCTTATAAGGCGCCGGCGAAAGCCGGCGCACCTTCTTTTTATTTAGCTTTCGGGATAATGACGAGCATGCGAGCGGGTCTGGCCGTTTAGTTCGTCGCGAGTTCCGCACGAGCCGGAAAGCACTTAATGTGCTTTCCGAGCGAGCCAGGACTGCCCGAGCAGCGAACTAAACGGCCAGACCCGCCCAGGAGGACCCACATGATCAAAATCACCGTCCCAGCAACCAGCGCCAACCTAGGCATCGGCTACGACACCCTCGGCATGGCCGTCAGCCTCTACTCGCACTTCACCTTCGAGCGCGCCGACAAGCTCACCATCACGGGCTGCCCCAAGGAGTTCCAAAACGAGAATAACCTGGTCTATGTGAGCTTTGTCGATGCGCTGGCCGCATGGGGCGAGCCGGCCTTCCCCGTTGCCATCGACATCCAGACCGACGTGCCCGTCGCCCGCGGCCTGGGCTCCAGCTCCACCTGCGTCGTCGCCGGCATCATGGCAGCCGCCGCACTGACGGGCCACACCGTCGACCGTGCCGAGCTTGTTCGCATTGCCACCGAAGTCGAGGGGCATCCTGATAACGTCGCTCCCGCCATCCTTGGCGGCGCCGTCTGCTCCTTTACGCCGACCGATTCGCTCCCCCAATGTCTGCGCTACGAGGTGAGCGATCGCTTGCGTTTTATTACCGTGATTCCGCCCTACGAGGTACATACGAGCGAGGCGCGCAAGGTCGTGCCGCAGGAGATTCCACTCTCCACCGCCGTATGGCAAATGGGCCGCATCGCCGGCATGACGCGCGGCCTGGAGACCGGCGACCTTGACCTGATTGCCGCCGCTAATGACGACCGCATTCAGGAGCCCTATCGTCGCCGCCTGATTCCCGACTACAACGCCGTGCGCGACACCTGCCTTAACGGCGGCGCTAAAACCATCTGGATTAGCGGCTCGGGCTCGACCCTCATGGCTGTGACCGACGACACCATCGTGGCAAAGTTCCTGCAGGTCAAGCTGCGCGAGCAGTTCCCCAAGTGCGACACGCATATCCTCACGTGCGACACGGAAGGCGCTCAAATCGAGTACCTGTAGACATCCTCCTCATATACCTGTCCGGGACGGTCGGGATATTCCCTCAAAATCGTCCTCGCGCATGAAGGCCCCTTGTCCTGCTCCTACGGAGCGACGGACAAGGGGCCTTCGCGCTGCGGAATGATTTTGAGGGAATATCCCGACCGTCCCTGCGCCTACCTTGCTGAGGATGTCTACAGGGACCCACGCTTTGAAGGGGCGCCAGGCTGATAGTTGATTTTTATTGGCAGGGGCTCTTGCTGGTAAGGGGCACTCACTAGAGGCAGGCCTCGGCAATGCGGCGCTTAAGCTCGTCGATGCCGGTGCCGGTCTGGGAGCTCGTGATGATCACATTCTCGGCCGGGACGTTGAGCTGCTTTTTGATGGCTGCTGCCTGGCGGGCCTGTTGGGTGCGGCTGAGCTTGTCGGCTTTGGTGAGGCAGACGATAAAGTTGAACTCGTTGCCCTGCAGGTAGTCGATCATGTCATGGTCGAGTTTACTGGGGTCGTGGCGAATGTCCACCAGCGACACAACCAGGTTAAAGCTGCGCTCTGAGTCGAAGAAGTCGCCGATGAGCTCGGCCCAGCGGTCGCGCTCGGCCTTGGAACGGCGGGCGAAACCGTAACCCGGCAGGTCGACAAAGTGCACGTCGTCGGCCTCGAAGAAGTTGATGTTGCTCGTCTTGCCCGGTGTGCTCGAAACCTTGACGAGGTTCTTGCGGCCAAAAAGCTTGTTCATGATCGACGACTTGCCCACGTTGGAACGGCCGACGAAGCTCACCTCGGGACAGGTGGACTCGGGGATCTGCGAAACCTTGCCGTAGCTGGCGACGAACTTGGCAAGCTGGTAGTTAATTGAATCGGCCATGGACACTCCTTGGTCGTAGGTTCTTACAAAACGGGCGTGCTATTGCGCGGCAGCGATACGACGAACGATGTCAAGCGTGATGCCGCTCGCGGTGCGAGCGTACTCGTCCAGATCGAACTCGCGCTCGCAAAACGCGTCATATGCCTCGTCACAATTATCGCTGATAGCGCGCAGCACCAGGCAATCGACACCATTCTTGGCCGCGATGTGCGCAATTGCCGCGCCCTCCATCTCGACGCAATCGGCATGCGCGGCCTCAATCGCAGCGTTACGCATGGCGTCACCCGTAACAAAGCGGTCACCCGTGGCGATAGTGCCACACAGGAACTGCTTGGGGTCCTTCTCCGCAGAATTCTCATCCGCCGAGGTATCCACAAATCCATGCTCGGCAAGCACGGCGGCGGCAACATCAACCAACGCCGGCGTCGAGGCAAACTCCTCGAGCCCCGGCGCGGACTCGGCGATGAGTGCCGTATCGGTATCCAGATAGCGCAGGCACTTGCCTATAACCACGTCGTTAATATGGAGTTTAGGGTTTAGGCCGCCCGCAATACCCGAAAACACAACGGCCTGCGGGGCGTATTTGCTGATGAGATGCTGCGTTGCGGCAGCGGCGTTCACGGTCCCCATGCCTGCCGTCGTGGCGACTACCGTCAGACCCGAAAGCCCACCGTTCACAACGGTCAAGCCCGCCTCCTGCGACTCATGCGCGCCACTTAGCTCTTCCTTAATCTGCGCAACCTCTTTTTCGAGTGCGCCTATGATCGCGATGGTTGCCATGCCATCCCCCAAATCCGTGCAAATTGCTTATCCACGGTATGGTACCAGCATTTTGGCTCAACCGCGTCAGCACCAAGCCGTTAGGCCAGTACAGCTCGGGTATCATAAAGGGGCAAAAATAGCTTGTTAGCCGATGACCGACCTGAGCTCCGCACGGCGCTTTCTCATGCCGGCCATAACGGCGTTGCGCAGCTCGGGCATGCGCGCGGTATCCATCTGCGGAACGCCCTCGAGCTTATAGGGAATCCCCAGCTGCTCATACTTGACGACACCCATGGTGTGATACGGCAGCATCTCCAAGCCGACCACGTTATGCCACGGGGCGATTAAACGACCGAGCGCCTCGCACTCCTCCACCGTGTCGGTAATGCCCGGTACCACCACGTGACGGATAACGACCTTAATCTTGCGACGCGCGAGCTCATCACCAAACGCCAGAATGCGTGCGGGATCGCAACCGGTCAGCTTTTTATGCTCGACGGGATCGGCATGCTTGATGTCGAGCAAAACCATGTCGGTCTCGTTGAGAACGGCATCGAACTTCTCGGGGTGATTGGGATCAAACGCATATCCGCAGCTGTCAAGGCAGGTATGCACGCGGCCATCGGGGTTATTGTGCATGGCGCGGAACAGGTCGGCCAAAAACTCAGGCTGTAGGAGCGGCTCGCCGCCCGAAACCGTAATTCCGCCGCTGCGATAGAACTCGTGGTTACTCTGGAACTCATCCATCAGGTGTTCGACGGTCACCATGGTGCCGCCGTTAACCGACCAGGTATCGGGATTGTGACAATACGCGCAGCGCATGGGACAGCCCTGGACAAACACCACAAAGCGAATGCCGGGTCCGTCGACCGTTCCCATCGTCTCGATTGAATGCACGCGGCCTAGGGCAAATGCAGAGTCCTCGGGACGAGCGTCCACACCCTCAAGCGTCATCTCAGCCATTCCCGCTACCTTGCCTCTCCTTGGATGCAACCAATTAAAATGCCAGAGTCATTCTAGCCCATGCGTTTGCGTTTAAACGTCTCGGACTAGAACGGCACGTTTTAATCTATCCCCCATCACCATGGCTGGGGGCTACGTCGAGATGTCAGGCTGAAGAACGCTCGCCTGCGGCCTTTACGCCTTAAGCGTGAGCACCGCACCGAAGGCGGTCGGGCCGCAATGGCTCGAGATGACGCCGCCGACCTGAGTCCAGGTAACGTCCTTAAAGCCCAGATCATGCGCATAGACCTCCATGTCATCGCGCAGCTCCTGGGAAAGGCCCACCGAATACGCCAGGCCAATGTGCGAGTAGTCAATCTCGCCCTTCGCAACCATGTGGTCAATAAAGGCGCGGGCGCACTTGAGCATAGAGCCGCGGAACTTCTTGGTCGCCACGAACTTGCCGCCCGTCACCTCAATGCAGGGCTTAATCTTGAGCAGATGGGCGCCAAGGAATGCGACGTTGGACAAGCGACCGCCCGCCTTAAGAAAGGCAAGATCGGTAGGAACAAAGCCCAGCAGCACGCGGTCCATGACGGAATTCGTAAATGCAAAGATCTCGTCGACGGTGGCATCGGGGTGAGCCTCGATGTATTTGGCGGTCTCGACGACAACGAGCGACTGGCCTACCGAGACAAAGCGCGTGTCCATAGAGAACACGTAGTCGCGACCCTTGGCGGCGATCTTCGATGATTGATGCGAGCAGGTCGTGGCCTCGGAATACGCGAGATGCAGAATAGTCGCATCGGGCTGCTCAGCGTGAATGCGGTCGTACACGTGAGCAAAATCCGCAGGCGCGCAGCCGCTGGTCTTGGGCATCACGCCAAACTCGTTGCAGCGCGAATAAATCTCGAGCGGATCGATCGAGCCGTCCTCGACGGTCTCGTCACCAATCGTGACATGCATGGGCACGCGCACGATGCCGTAGCGCTCGCAGAGCTCCGGCGTCACATCCGACCCAGACTCAACCACGATTACGTACTTGCCCATTATTATCACGACCCATCTCGACATTGGCTTTTCAATACATGGCACGCGCCGCCGCACTGTTGCACAACGGCGTCCAAGCGCCAAAGAGACGCCGCCCCTTGCACACAACAAAGGACAGCGTCTCCCTGGAAAACTCCGTGCTTATCTAGGATTCCACACGGTTTATTAAGGAGGGTTACTTATTCCGCAAACGGTCGCTATATGCGGTAAGCGGTAGTTGGCCGCGACAACTGCGACACATTCCGTCCAGCAAATCCAATCGTGCTCCACGCACGGTTAATGCACGAGGCGGTAGAAATTCATCGATGCCGCACCCTCGGCGTGCAGCTCCATCGCCGGAACCGCTGGCGAATAGGTACGGCTCGTAAGTGCCGCCTCGCCGCCATTTGCAAAAATCTCGACCATCGTAGTGTCCGAAAGCACGCGCAGGTCGCGAAGCTCGCTGAGCTCGATCGACCTCTGGTCGCGCCCATAGCCTTCGTCACCCATGTCGAGGGTAAGCATCCCGTCTGCATAGCGCACAAAGACACCCTTGCGGATTTCGAGCTCGATCACCTGGGCGCCCTCACAGGAAACCACAAGATCAAACAGGCGGCCCGGCTCCTCAACGGTTTCACCGCCTGTCGCGCAAACGCAGTCGCCGCGCATCCTCTCAATCTCGTGCACCGGCTGCTGACAGAGCTTACCATCGCGCATGCTCAGTTTTCTCGGCACCGTCAACGCGCACTGCCACCCGCGTGCCACCGTCGGGCTTTTTGCCGTCGCATCGGGGCAACCCGACCACCCGATCATCAAACGCCGACCCGCAGCATCCTCAAAAGACTGCGGTGCGTAGAAATCAAAGCCGGCATCGACCATCGGGGGCATGCCCTGCCCGGCGATCTTAAAACTCGGCGCCCCCCAATCGGCCTCGATGGGAAACCACACGCACTGGTGCGGATTGCGGTAACGCCATCCATCGGCGGACACACCCTGCGGACAGCAAACGAGAATAAGCTCACCATCGAGCTCAAACAGATCGGGGCACTCCCACATAAAGCCAAACTTCTCGCCCAACTCAATGCGCGTCGCATAGCTCCAGTCCTCTAGATTGCTCGAGGTATAGACAAGCACGCAGCCGCGGTCGTCTTTCGTACGAGCGCCCAGAACCATGTAGTAGATACCATCGTGTTCAAGGATTTTGGGATCACGCACGTGCGTACCGATATCGTCGGGGTAATCGACCGGCCCAACAGCTATGCACTTCTCGCCCAATTTGTCGGGATTCTCGGCAACCATATGAATCTGGTTTTGCTCACGGCCCGTCAACACGTAGTCGTAATCATCGCGGTCAAAATGCTTGACGTTGCCGGTATAGAAGTAGTGAATCTTGCCATCGCGTACAAAGGCAGAACCAGAATACGCTCCGTTCGAATCCAAATCGGAATCGGGGAACAGCACAGGGCCGTGATTCTCGTACGTCACAAAATCCTTTGTCGTCAGATGGTTCCAAAGCACTGGACCGCCATGCGCAGCATCGAACGGATCGTATTGATGATAGATGTGATACGTATCACCAATCTGAACCAAACCGTTGGGGTCGTTGAGCCAGCCAAGCTCAGGCTCCACATGGAACAGGAGCCTATCGGGGTCGGACGCGATGCGACCAGCCGTCTCATCCTGTCCGGCACGCCACTGATCATAGTCCGCGCGTGTCACCTTATTTTTTTGATTAAACATCGCCATTGACTTTCTCGTCTATAGGGAAGGACGCTCGACTCGCACGAGCCGAGCGCCCTTCCTCAAATGGACTTATCCGCACATTACGCTGAACGGCTCAACTAGAAGCTGACATCGAAGCCAGCACCAGCGCCCTCTTCATCGGTGGTCGGAACGCCCTTTGCCTTGTTGTAGGCAAAGATCAAGACGATCGGCACGATAAAGGCGATAAGATTACCAGCCACATACCACACGAGAGTCTCGGGCGTAACGATGAGCAGGCCAAGCACACCGGTCAGACCCTGACCGATAGCGCGCACTTCAAAGAACTTCACGAAGGCACCGCCGCAGCCTGCACCGATGCATGCGCAGATGAACGGAATGATCGAATAGCGCATGTTTGCAGCGAAGATAGCGGGCTCGGAGATACCGACCAGCGTCGGAATAAAGGACGACATGCAGATGTTGCGCTCTTTGGAGTGCTTCTTGTGAATGAGGTACATGCCGATGGCGCCGCCGCCCTGGGCGATGATGGAAACCGACCAGATGGCCTGGATGTAGTTGAAGCCAGTCGTGGCAACGAGGTTGGCCTCGATACCCTGGATGAACTGATGCGTACCGGTAACGACGAGCGGCTGCAGGAACGCGGCGAAGACAAAGGCACCAAAGACGCCCATTCTGTTGTACAGGACATCGATTACGCCAGCGAGGACGTCGCCGATCAGGTTGCCGAGCGGGCCGAACACGGTGAACAGGGCAACGTTAGCAAGAATCAGGGTAACGGTCGGGACAAAGACAAACGAGACGACCTCGGGGATGTACTTCTGGGCAATCTTTTCGACCTTGGCCATAAACCAGGCAGTCAGGATTGCAGGGAACACACCGCCCTGGAAAGCAACCATGGGAATGGATAGCGGACCGAAGTTCCAGTACTCAGCACCCGTCGGGTCCATAACGAACGTGTTACGGTTCATAAGACTCGGGTGAACCATGACGATACCGACGAGGATGCCCAGGATCGGGTTACCGCCAAAACGCTTGACCGCGCTGTACATAACCAGGACAGGCAGGTAGTCGAACGTGGTGGCGATAATGGCAAAGAAGCTTGCGAGGTTCTTGAGGAACTCGCTGTGATCGGCGAGACTGCCCTCCATGCCAAAGAGGCCGTTGGCAACGATCAACGACTTAAGGCCGATGATGATAGCGGCACCGACGAAGGCAGGAATGATGGGGATAAAGATGTCCGAGAACACCTTGAGGACCGAGAAGAACTTGCCTTTCTTGTCCGCCTCGGCACCCTTGACCTCGGAAGCGCTGATCTCCTTAACGCCCGTCAGAGCCATAAACTCATCGTAAACCTTGTTGACGGTACCGGTACCAAAGATGATCATGAGCTGGCCACTGTTGTACAGCACGCCCTTGACGCCATCGATGTTCTCGAGCTCGGCCTTGTTGTATTTGCTCGTATCCTTGAGCACCAGACGCAGACGGGTCACGCAATGCGTGGCGCCCTCGATGTTCTCCAGTCCGCCGACGTTGTCGACGACTTGCTGGGACACTGCCTTGTAGTCCATGTTCCTCTCCATTCCTTTTCTAAATCATAAAACGGTTCGTTGCCGCTACAGAGACGCGATCGTTGCGTTTGCGCACTTGAGCGCACCGTCGGTGACGGTAAGCGCCACACCCTGGCCCTGCTTGTTGCAGAAGCGAGCGTTGAGCGCAACATCATCGACAAAGATGGTCGCGATGTCGTCGTCGACGACCAGACGCACATGGTGAGTGCCCTCGCCCTTAAAGAACAACGGACGCTCGAGGCCCATGTTGTTGACCTGGAACCACGGGTACTGGGGAGCCGGCGTGAACTCGAGCTTGCCCTCGCGCAGGTTGGCGCGGAACTCATAGGCAAGACCGGTCTCGGCGTCCTCGGCGAACTTGACCGAGAAGCCGGCAGCGTTACCGCCGAGCTCAATGTCGGCATCGAGCAAGTAGGTGGAGCCGGCATCCGCGGCGAGCACCTGCTCGACCTTGCCCGACTCGCAGGAGAGCTCAAAGGCCTCGACTGCCTTAGCCTCGCCAAAGGCGCCAAGCATGCTGTCAGGAAGCTTGGTGCCGAGCGTTCCGTCGGCACGCTGAACGATCTCGAGGGGCATAAAGGTGCCACCCCACAGGTAAGAGCTGGGGTCGCCGCCCTCGTCACGCGTAGGAACCCAACCAAAGAGAACGCGGCGCTCGCCGTCAAATGCGGTACGCGCGGCATAGTACGCGCGGCCATCGAAGGAATCGTCCGCAGGAGTGATCCAAGGACCGTTGATAGAGCGAGACATGCGGTAACGGGTCTTGTTGCCATCACTGTACTCGGAGAACACCAGATACCACCAGTCGCCCATCTTAAAGAGATCAGGCATCTCGAACATGGTGTACAGGCCCGGATTCCACCAGTCGCCCTGGAACTCCCAGGTATCCAGGTCCTTGGAGGTGAACTTGACCAGACGACCGGTCATCAGACGCTTGTCCTCGCCCACACGCGTGCCGAGGATGAGCATGTACTCTTCGTTCTCCTCATCCCAAAGCACAAAGGGATCGCGCCAGTTGCGGTCATCGTAACCCTCCTGGGGCGGAAGCAGCGTCTCGGCGATGTTCTTCTCCCACTTGACGGCGTCGTCACTCGTTGCGTGAAGAAGAACCTGCTTCATCAAGCGTGCCTTGACCTTATCGCGATTGCAACCAGTGTAGAGCGCATGGTACTTGTCGCCCACCTTAAACACCGTGCCGGCATAAACATACTGGTCGACTTCCTCGTCGCCGCCACGCTCAAGGCTCTCGCCAAAGTCTTTGTAATTGACGAAGTCCTTGGTTGTCGCGAGTGCCCAGCCAAACGGCTCTCCGAAAGGTCCGGGGTTTCGCGTGTCACGCTGATGATAGAGATAGAACGTGCCGTCCTCGCCGTACGGCATGATGTCGCCTACCCAAATTCCCTCAGGCTGGTAATACACCTTGTGCATCCGAGACTTCCTTTCTCACGAGATACTAACTCGGTACAACTGCAAGATATGTCAATCGTTTTCATATGTCAAACGTTTTCACACCAATACGTCTTTTCGCAGTTCCAGTCGTCGGCAAACGGTTGACATATGCCGGCGAACGGTCATCAGAGGTGTTTGAGGAATTCTTTTGGCACGGGATGAACTACGCGGTTTTACCCTCAATGAGTTCAACGGGGAGCTTGATATTCGATTCGGGCTTTTCGCCGTTAATAAGAGCAATGATGGATTGCGCCGCGAGCTCACCGATGCGATCGATATCTTGGCGTACGGTTGTTAAGTCAGGCATAAACGTCATAGTGCGGCGGGCACCATCCGCGCCCACGACCTTAATATCGCCCGGAGCGCTCAAGCCGCGCCGCTTCATCACGTTGAGGCAGATGGCCGCCATCGTGTCGTCTCCCGCAAAGATGCCGTCAATATCGGGGTTCTCATCGAGGATCTTCGCAACGACCGCGCTCTTTTCGTCGTCGGGCTTAACGAACTCGACCTCACGGACAAGCGCGGGCAAACCGGCCTGCTCAACAACATCGAGGTAGGCATCGGTACGCTTATTGGCAGGCATGCGCATGCGGCTATTGCTGCGCAGGCACAGGATGCGCGAACACCCGTCATCGATCAGGCGACGCGTGGCAAGTTCGCCGATGCCATAGCTGTCGCTCGCAATCTGAACAGAGGTCTCGCCAAGGTCGCAGTCGATACCAACCAGACTCAAGCCCATCTCGGCATACGCCTCGGCACCGATATTAAGCGAGTTGACGATGACGCCATCAACCATATTGCGCCGAAGCATATCGATATAAGAACGCTCAAGATCAGGTCGATTGGCGCTATTGCACAGCAACATCTTAAAACCGTTTTCGGCCAGGGTACGCTCAACGGCTTGGACCGCTTGGGCATGAAACGGGCTGCTGACATAGGGGACGATCATACCTATTAGATTCAGGCGACCGTTGAGCATGGCACGGGCGATATCGTTGGGCGTATAGTTGATGCGCTTCATCGCGGCATGGACCTTATCGCGGGTCTCTTGGCTAATATAGCCGCGATTATTAAGCACGCGAGATACCGTAGTAGGCGAAACCCCCGCCACCGCCGCAACTTCCTTGATGCCAGGCTTAGCCGTATCCTTAGAACGAGCACTCTCGCGAGCCATAGCACCCTCCCCCATCAACATGTCATACGTTTACATACGAACAAAGCATACCCCAACAAGAGCGGGAAGACGGTAACAGTACAAGTAAGTAAACGACTCATCCAAATAATTAGGAGAGTTCCGCCTAAAGGGTGACTACACAGGACCCCAGCCGGGGCTGTTTGGGCTACCTCCCAAAACATTCCGCAGGACGCAAAGAGGCTCGCCGCACGAAGTGCGCAGCGAGCCTCTTTGCATGTCCGAGGACACCAATTTAATTTAGCGTGGTTCCCTAAAGGACGACAACGCAGGAGACCCGGCAAGGCCGGGAGCACTTTGTCTCGCAAACATTCCGCAGCCGCGAAGCGGCGAGGACGTTTGAGAGGCAAAGTGCGTAGGCCTTACCGGGTCTCCGGTGGGAGTTGAGTCCCTTTAGAACTTGTCGTGGAAGGTACGCGCAATGACCTCGTCCTGCTGCTCCTTGGTGAGCGTGTGGAAGTTCACGGCATAGCCGGAAACGCGAATGGTCAGCTGCGGGTACTTCTCGGGGTGAGCCTGAGCGTCAAGCAGCGTCTCACGGTTGAAGACGTTGATGTTCAGGTGGTGGCCACCCTTCTCGGCGTAAGCGTCGAGCATGTGGACCAGGTTATCGGCCTGAGTCTCGGAAACTTCAGAAACCTTCATAATGTGTCTCCTTCGATTAATAGGCGCCGGCCGAAACCGGCGCACTAATCAGTAATCGTTATTGTTAGTATAGCACTAACAATAGTTACTCGCCCAGCTGATCAAGGTCGATATCGCCAAAGAACACCTGATCCTCCTTGCCGAGCGCACTCGGGATAATGGAGAAGGTGTTGGAGATACCGTCCTGAGCATCGCGGAACGGGAGCTTGGAAACCGAAGACAGCGAAGCGATGGCGCCGTGGCTATCGCGCTTGTGCATGGGGTTAGCACCCGGGGCGAACGGCTGGCCAGCCTTGCGGCCGTCGGGCGTGGAGCCGGTCTTCTTACCGTACACGACGTTGGAGGTAATGGTCAGAACCGAGGTCGTAGGCACGGAGTTGCGGTAGGTGTCGTTCATGCGGATGTACTCCATGAACTGGTGCACAACGTCGTGAGCGATCTGGTCGACGCGGTCGTCGTCGTTACCGTACTTGGGGAACTCGCCCTCGGTCTCGAAGTCGACGATGATGCCGTTCTCGTCACGGACGGGGTGGACCTTGGCGTACTTGATGGCGGACAGGGAGTCAGCCACGACGGAAAGGCCAGCGATGCCCGTAGCGAACCAGCGGTGCACGTGCTTGTCGTGCAGAGCCATCTGGATGCGCTCGTAGCAGTACTTGTCGTGCATGTAGTGAATGATGTTCAGCGAGTTGACGTACACGCCAGCGAGCCACTTCATCATGTCGTTGTACTTGGCCACAACGTCGTCGTAATCGAGCGTATCGCCCTCGACGGCGCGATACTTGGGGCCGACCTGCTTCTTGGAGACCTCGTCAACACCGCCGTTGAGTGCGTAGAGCAGGCACTTGGCCAGGTTGGCGCGAGCGCCGAAGAACTGCATCTCCTTGCCAATGCGCATGGAGGACACGCAGCAGGCAATGCCGTAGTCGTCGCCGTGATAGACGCGCATGAGGTCGTCGTTCTCGTACTGGATCGAGGAGCTGGCGACGGAAGTCTTGGCGCAGAACTTCTTGAAGTTCTCGGGCAGACGGGTCGACCACAGAACGGTCATGTTGGGCTCGGGGCTGGTACCCATGTTCTCGAGCGTGTGCAGGTAGCGGTAGCTCATCTTGGTAACGAGTGTACGGCCGTCAACACCCATGCCGCCGATGGACTCGGTGACCCACTGCGGGTCGCCGGTGAACAGGGCCTGGTACTCGGGAGTACGGGCGAACTTGACCATGCGGAGCTTCATGATGAAGTGATCCACGAACTCCTGGATCTGCTCCTCGGTGAAGGTACCGTTGGCAAGGTCGCGCTCAGCATAGATGTCGATGAACGTAGAGGTACGGCCGATGGACATAGCGGCGCCGTTCTGCTCCTTGACGGCAGCAAGGTAGGCGAAGTACATCCACTGGATGGCCTCCTGCGTGTTGGTAGCAGGGTTGGAAATGTCGAAACCATAGGTCTCGGCCATCATCTTGAGCTCGCCGAGGGCGCGGATCTGCTCCTGCAGCTCCTCACGATCGCGGATGTTGTCGGCGGTCATGACCGTCGGGGTGGAAGCCTTCTGGGCCTCCTTGTCCTTAATCAGGTAGTCGACACCGTACAGGGCGACACGACGGTAGTCGCCGATGATGCGGCCGCGGCCATAGCCATCGGGCAGACCGGTGATGATGTGAGCCGAGCGGCAAGCACGCATCTCGGGGGTGTAAACATCGAAGACGCCGGCGTTGTGGGTCTTGCGCTCGAAGGTGTAGCGCTCGACAACGTTCTCGTCGACCTTGTAGCCGTGCTGGCTGGCGGCCTGGCAAGCGATGCGGATACCGCCGTTGACGTGCAGAGCGCGCTTGAGCGGCTTGTCGGTCTGGAGGCCGACGATGGTCTCCTTCTCGCGGTGGGCGTTATCGATGTAGCCAGCGGGGTGGCTCACGATACCCGTGACGGTCTTGGTGTCCATATCGAGGACACCACCCTGCTCGCGCTCCTTAAGCAGCAGGTCGAGAACCTCGCCCCACAGCTCCTTGGTACGCTCGGTCGGACCTACGAGGAACGACTCGTCGCCCTCGTAAGGGGTGTAGTTCTTCTGGATGAAGTCTCGGACGTCAACCTCTCCCGTCCAAATGCCTTCCTTGAAGCCTTCCCATGCCTCCTGCATTGTGTAACCACGCTCCTAGTTACGTGTAATGCGGCGCTCTCTCACACCGCTGCTTATTGAATTCTTGAATTTTCGGCTTGCACTACCGGCTTCTTCCGTTCTTCACCACATGTTGGTGCAGGGAAAAACGTTTGTCCACCTTGGAACTGCAACCCAAAACCCAAGATTTCACCCGTTTGAGAAGGATAACATAGCGACCCTCTCCATCTGGGCTGTTATATGTTTCTTTTTTTATATCATAAGGGCGTTTTTTACAAACCCGCAGGAAATGCGAGCGTGAACAACTACCGTTCACCGATTTGTTTAGTTTTTTCCTTGCCTTTGTACGACGTTCACTCTAGCTGTTATGCCAGCTTTAGCAGGGTAAAGTGCCTCTGAGTGGGCTTTAGGACGTGCTCAGAGATCTACCCCTAACTTTGCTGATACCGACGGTGTACGGAGGTCGCCTAAAGGTTGTTTTCTAGGCATGTCCCAAAATCTACCGTATAGGGTGCGCGTGCGGGGGTATCATCTTTCACCGAAAATAGTTTCTAGTGTTAGGGGTTTTTGGTGGAAGATACCGATTTCCGTGAACTTGGGCGTCAGCTCCTTACCGAGTTCGGCAGCATGCATCAGCGCATTTCGCGCTTTGCGGACAAAGCCCTCGGCGGCGAGATGGCCGTCATGCGCGCCCTCATGCTCGCTGGCGGTTCGCTCACGCCGAGCGAACTCGCCGATCGCGCCTGGGTCTCGAGCGCCCGCATCGCCAATATCCTACGCGCTCTCGAAGCCAAGGGCTGGGTCGAGCGCGAGCACTCAAAGACCGACCGTCGTCGCGTACACGTCACGGTGACCGACAAGGGATTCCAGGATCTCGAAATCAAACGACGGGAATTCGAGGAGCGCACCGCGGCCTTCCTCGAGCAGCTCGGCGAAACAGATACCCAAGAGATGGTGCGCCTTCTAAGACGTGCCAACGAAATTATCGACCGCAATCAAGAAAGGAGAGATGCCGAATGAGGATTCTCAAGCTCTTTAAAAAGCATATCCTGGCACTGTTCGCAGCTATCGTACTTATCGTAATCAGCTGCAACGCCGATCTGGCACTGCCTACCTACATGAGTGATATCGTCGACGTGGGTGTACAGCAAGGCGGCATCGCCTCGCCCATGCCCGACACCATCCGCGCCGAATCGCTCGATGACCTTGAACTCTTTATGAGCGCCAAGGACGCCAAGGCTGTGGAGGCCGTGTTTAGCAAGGCTGACAAAAACGGCATTCGAACGTACATGGGCACCGAGGAAGAGCGTGCCGATGGCAGCAAGCTCGCCGATATCATGAGCCTGCCCGAGACTGTTGTCCTTTCGCTCAACCAGGGCATCGACGCCAACTCCATGGGCGACATGATGGGCTCGTCCAGCGAGAAAGACGACAACGCTGCCCAGGCCATGCCCACCCCCGAGCAAATGGCAGCGATGACGCCCGAGCAGCTCGCCGAGATGCAGCAGAAGGCCGCGGCGGCGCAGAACATGCAAAAGCAGATTGATGCCGACGGCGGTAAGATCACTATGAAGAGCCTGCGCCTGGGTGTCGAGGGCGGTCTGGTAGACCAAAGCAAGCTCGTCGAGGGCGCCAACCAAATGGCGGACAAAATGGGCTCCATGTCGGGCTCCATCGTCACCCAGCGCGCCGTGAGCTATGTACAGGACGAGTACAAGGCGCAGGGCATCGACCCCGCCGACGTGCAGAACGCCTACCTGAGCCGCATGGCGACCACGATGTTTGGACTGTGCCTCGTGTCGCTCGTCGCCACCATCCTGACCGGTGCCGTGGCTTCGCGCACCGCCTGCTCCATCGCCCGCGACCTGCGCCGCGAGACCTTCAACAAGGTTATGCACTTCTCGCCGGCCGAGGTGGGCAAGTTTAGCCAGGCCTCGCTCATCACCCGCTGCACCAACGACATTCAGCAGATCCAGATGGCCGCAACTCTGTTTATCCGCATGTGTCTGATGGCCCCCGTCATGGGCATCGTCGCCGTCATGCGCGTCCTGGCCAACCATACCGGCCTGGAGTGGACCATCGCCGTTGCCATCATCGCGGTCTCGGCCGTCGTCGGCGTGCTTATGGGCCTCACCATGCCCAAGTTCAAAAAGATGCAAAGCTTTGTTGACCGCGTGAACCTTACCGCCCGCGAGCTGCTCGACGGCCTTATGCCCATCCGCTCGTTCAACCGCGAGGAACATGAGCTCGAACGTTTTGACAAGGCGTCGCTCGACCTGATGACCACGCAGCTCTACACCAACCGAGCCATGAGCTTTATGATGCCGCTCATGATGCTCGTCATGAACTGCATCACCGTGCTTATCGTCTGGTTTGGCGCGCAGGGCGTGTCCGACGGCGTGATGCAGGTCGGCAACATGATGGCGTTTATCTCCTACACCATGCAGATCGTCATGGCGTTTATGATCCTCACCATGGTTTCGGTCATCCTGCCCCGTGCCGAGGTCGCAGCCGAGCGCGTAGATGAGGTCATCACCTGCCCCACGAGCATCAACGACCCTGCCTCGCCCAAACTGCCCGCGGCCAGCTCGCCGCGCGGTGAGCTCACCTTCCGCGACGTGAGCTTCCAGTACCCCGATGCCCGCGCCGACGTCATTAGCGGTGTGAACTTCACCACGCATGCCGGTCAGATGCTCGGCATCATTGGCTCCACGGGCTCGGGCAAGTCCACGCTCGTACAGCTGATTCCGCGCCTGTACGACGTCACGGGCGGCAGCATTTCGCTCGACGGCATCGACGTGCGCGACATGACCCTTTCCGAGCTGCGCCGCCGCATTGGTTACATCCCGCAGCAGGGGCGTCTGTTCTCGGGCACCGTCGAGAGCAACCTCAAGTTTGCCGGCGACATGGTGAGCGATGATGACATGCGCCAGGCCGCGCGCATCGCACAGGCCGAGGACTTTATCGCCGAGCGTGAGGGCGGTTACGACTCCCCCATCAGCCAGGGCGGCTCCAATGTTTCGGGTGGTCAGCGCCAGCGTCTGGCCATCGCCCGCGCATTGGCCAAAAAGCCCGAGGTCGTGGTGTTCGATGACTCGTTTAGTGCCCTCGACTACAAGACCGACGCGCGCCTGCGCGAGGAGCTGGCCAAAAACGTTACCGACGCCGCACTCGTGGTCGTGGCCCAGCGCATCGCGACCATCATGCACGCCGACCAGATCATCGTGCTCGACGACGGCCACGTAGTGGGCACCGGCACGCACGAGGAGCTGCTGCGCAGCTGCCCGGCGTACCTGGAGATCGCACAGTCGCAGCTTTCCGCCGAGGAGCTGGGGCTTACCCAAGAAGAAATTGCAGCCGTCATGGAAGGAGGCGAGCGCTAATGGCAGACGAGACCAAGACTCAGATTCCCAAGCCCACCCGCCAGCGTGGTCCCATGGGCCGCATGGGTGGCATGCGTCGTGGCGAAAAGGCCAAGGACTTTAAGGGCACCATGAGGCAGCTGCTCGGCTATATCGGCCAGCACAAGATTGCCGTGTTTGCCGCCGTCGCCTTTGCCGTGTGCTCGGTCATCTTTAACATTGTGGGGCCCAAGGTGCTCGGCCAGGTTACGACCAAGCTGTTCGAAGGCCTGGTCGCCAAGGTCAACGGCACCGGCGACGTTGACTTTGACTGGATCGCCAAGACGCTCGGCTTTTTGCTCTGCCTGTATCTGGCGAGCTCTGTCTGCAGCCTGGTCCAGGGCTGGCTCATGACCGGCGTCACGCAAAAGATCTGCTACCGCATGCGCAAGGAAATCGCCGCCAAGATTGCCGTCGTGCCGATGAGTTACTTCAACGGCCACAGCAAGGGAGACGTACTCAGCCGCATCACCAACGACGTCGATACGCTGGGTCAGTCGCTCAACCAGAGCGTGACGCAGCTCATCACGTCGGTGACGCAGATTATCGGCGTGCTCGTCATGATGCTTTCGATCAGCCTGCCGCTTACCGGCGTCACCGTGCTCACGCTGCCGGCCGCCGCGATTATCTTGACCGTAATGATTCACTTCTCGCAGCCGTACTTCCGCGAGCAGCAGCAGGTTCTGGGCGCCGTCAACGGCATTATCGAGGAGGACTTTGCCGGCCAGAACGTCATTCAGGTGTTCGACCGCGCCGAGGCCTCGATCGAAGAGTTCGACCGTCAAAACGACCGACTCTTTATTAGCGGCTGGCGTTCGCAGTTCCTGTCGGGCCTGATGATGCCGCTTATGAGCCTGGTGGGTAACATGGGCTATGTGGGCGTCGTCGTGGTGGGCGCACAACTCGCACTGACCGGCAATGCCACGCCCGGCGACATCCAGAGCTTTATCCAGTACGTTCGCAACTTTACGCAACCCGTGCAGCAACTGGGCAACGTAAGCAACACGATGCAGTCGATGGCAGCTGCCACCGAGCGCGTCTTTGAGTTCCTGGCCGCGCCCGAGGAGGAACAGAAGGCCGACGCGCAGATTCCCGAAAAGCGCCCCGGCCACGTGGAGTTTGACCATGTCAAGTTTGGCTACACGCCCGACAAGACCATCATCCACGACTTTAGCTGCGAGGCACAGCCCGGCCAGACCGTGGCCATCGTCGGCCCCACCGGCGCCGGCAAGACCACGCTCATTAAGCTGCTGCAGCGCTTTTACGATGTGGACGGCGGCTCGCTGCGCGTCGAGGGCATCGACGTGCGCGACTGGGACCGCGCGGCGCTGCGCGGCGAGTTTGCCATGGTGCTGCAGGATACCTGGCTGTTTAACGGCACCATCCGCGAGAACATCCGCTACGGACGTCCCGATGCGAGCGATGCCGAAGTCGAGGCCGCTGCACGCGCTGCACGCTGCGACCACTTTATCCACACGCTCGCCGGCGGCTACGACTTTATGATCAACGAGGAGGGCACTAACCTGTCGCAGGGTCAGCGCCAGCTCGTGACCATCGCCCGCGCCATTTTGGCCGACCGTCCGGCGCTGATTCTGGACGAGGCGACCTCCAACGTGGATACCCGCACCGAGGAGCTCATTCAGCGTGCCATGGATGCGCTGATGCAGGGCCGTACCAGCTTTGTCATCGCGCATCGCCTGTCCACGATCCGCAACGCCGACGTAATCCTGGTAATTCGCGACGGCGATATCGTCGAGAAGGGCACGCACGACGAGTTGCTCGCCCAGGGCGGCTTCTACGCCGATCTGTACAACTCGCAGTTCGACGAGGCGGCGTAAATTCTGCCGCGGGGAACGAATAACGCCCGAGAACGGGGGCGCAGGACAACCTGCGCCCCCGTTTTTGCTCTGCGGCCCTCAAACCGCCTCCCCTGGGACCTGATTGACAGCCCCTTCGAGGCCCCGTGGGCAAAAAATGGCAAATATGAGTACTGTTACCCTTTTAGTAACAGCCAAAACAGCCCCAAATGCCGTTTTCACGGCTTACACGCGTCCCTAAATTGATCAAACAGCCCTATAGCGGACTTATATGTGTTTGCGTTAATGAACATATTTTGCTGTTATGTCTATTATTTTGCGAAGGCAATATGCTACTAAGCTAGCAACCGTACTCATATTTGGCATTTTTTGCCCACAGGGTGTTTCCTGGGGAACCGACAATAGCCTTAGGGTCCCGCGCGACGCCACTCCCTCCCGGTATCCGCCGACGTTCCCCCATATAAAACCTGCCAAAATAAACCTGTCCCTTTTGGCAGGTTTCGGGGTGGCAAGGGCTTGCACTTTAGCGTGCGACAGCGGATAATGCCGAGCATTCGAGAATACGCTTATTGCTCTTTCTATAGATTGAGGAGGCCCCTATGGCCATGGAATTCAAACGCAGGCTGCCGATCCCCATGGAGATCCGCGAGGAAATGCCGCTTTCCGCCGAGCTTACCGCTAAGAAACAGGCATTCGACTCCGAGGTCGCCAAGGTCTTTACCGGCGAGGACGCACGTAAGGTGCTCATCATCGGCCCGTGCTCTGCCGACCGCGAGGATTCGGTGCTCGAGTATATGAACCGACTGGCCAAGACCGCCGAAGAGGTCAAGGACAAGCTCATCATCATTCCGCGCGTCTACACCAACAAGCCGCGCACCAAGGGCACCGGCTACAAGGGCCTGCTGCACAACCCCAACCCCGAGGCTCCCGACGACCTGCTCGAGGGCGTCAAGGCCATCCGCCACATGCACCTGCGCGTTATTGAGGAAACGGGCTTCTTTACCGCCGATGAGATGCTCTACCCGTCCAACTACCAATACCTCGTCGACCTGCTGAGCTATGTTGCCGTGGGTGCACGCTCGGTCGAGAACCAGGAGCATCGCCTGGTGTCGAGCGGCATTTCGGTACCCGTCGGCATGAAGAATCCCACTGCCGGCTCTACCACCGTTATGCTCAACTCCATTTACGCCGCGCAGGCGCACCAGAGCTTCATCTTCCGCAACTGGGAGGTCGAGTGCGACGGCAACCCGCTCGCACACGCCGTTATGCGTGGCTACATCGGTCTCGATGGGCGCACCTACCCCAACTACCACTACGAACACCTGGAACGCCTGGCCGAACGCTATACCGAGCATGCCGGCTATGCCAATCCGGCAGCGGTCATCGACTGCAACCACGACAACTCGGGCAAGCGTCCGCTGGAGCAGTATCGCATTTGCAAGGAGGTGCTCGACAGCTGCCGCCGCAACGAGTCCATCTCCAAGCTGGTCAAGGGCTTTATGATCGAGTCCTACCTGGAGGACGGCAACCAGCCGGTCGACGGCGGTGTCTTTGGCAAGTCGATCACCGACCCGTGCCTGGGCTGGGAAAAGACCGATTACCTCATCCACGAGATCGCGGAGCGTATTTAGTTACGCGGTTTTGCCAAACCGCGTAACGGCTCGACGCTGCAAGCGCCCCTAGGCGGCAATCTGACGTTCAATCGTCGGTCGCGTACCATAAGTACGCTTCCCTCCTCTTTCACGTCACCTTGCTCACCTAGGGGCGCTTTCGCTGACTTATGCTCAACCTGTGATGATTTTACTTTTCGCTAGGCAGGTTACTCGCTGTAGCGGGTGGCTATGGCGGCTTGTACCATGCCGGTGCTCATGAGGTAGGTCACCAGGAAATAGCCGCCGTAGGCTGCCAGGAAGATCGCGCAGGTGAGGCCCACGGTGCCGCCGATGCTCATATTTCCGAATATGCTCACCATCTCGATGATCACCTTAAGTGCCACAAAGGAGTGCGCCAAGCCCACCGCCAACGGGAACAGGAAGAATACCGCTTGCTGCGCCATCACCGAATGGCGAATCTGGCGGTCGTCGCAGCCGATCTGTGCCAGCACACGATAGCTGCGGCTGCCGTCGGCCACATTGGAGAGCTGCTGGATCGACAGTATCGCCGCGCATGCAACGACCAATACAAAGCCGATGTAGATGGCTAGGTAGCTAATAAGACCGTTCATTTGCGCTGCCTGCGTGTACATCTCGGAGCGTGTGATGAAGGTTCCCCACGACCCCGACTCCTTGCCGTCAACGAGCAGATTGTCGAGCACAGTGTATTTAATACTCTCGTCTGCCTCGGTCGTATCCATCCCCTGTTTGTAGTTAACGAGCAGACTACTGGAATACGGCTGCAGATTAAGTTGGGACAACAGCTCGTCGGCAACGACGACGGTACCCCCATTACTGCCCATCGCCGAGTTGGCGATGGCCGCCGTATCTTCGTCCGACTTATCGGTTGCGGGCTTGAGCGTATGCCCGCCCAAGGTAAGGGTATGGCCGCCAGCCATATACTTGGTGTACAGGTCGACCAGCTCGCCGCCCATATCACACGTGAGCAGATACTGGTCGTGACCGATGTGCACCGGCTCCTCGCCCATCATCTGACGCAGTTTGTTGTACTGGCTCGCCGGCGTCACAAACAGACCCATCGTATCGGCATTGCTACCCCCGAACGCCTTGGGAAGCTTTTCGCCCATGGCCTTGCACATTTCACTTGGAGTCACCGAAGGATCCGAACCGCCAAGCGGGTAACTCAGATACGAATCGATCTGCACATGCTCACCGGCAACATCGGCAATATTGACCTTCTTGCCGGTCTCGTCGTTGTTGTCCGCCGACTTGCCCTTACGATCGCCGTGCCATGGATCGCCGTGCCATGCGGAGTACAAATCGACCGTACTATCGGCCAGCACCATGCGATCGGCTTCAGACGGATTGATGTACTCTTTGTAGTAGTCGAGCGTATCGGGCGTGTAATAGACATACGTCTTAGACACGTCAACAGGGTTATAGCGCTCCAGGTTTTCATTCATCACGTTGGCAATTGACATACCGCACGTCACCGAGGTGATGGCCAAAAACAGGAGCATCGCGATGACGCCCATCGAAAAGCACACCGTGTTGACCTTGGCCGCAAGCTGGCGCACGGTAAACATGTTGAGGCCGCGCCAATACACGCCGCGCAGGCTCTGCAGCAGCTTGATGAGCATGCCCGAGAGTCCCCAGAACAGGGCAAAGGTGCCCACGGTAACCATAGCGGTCGTAATGCCAAACTGGTTCATGGCCTCTTGCAGCTTGCTGTCCGTCGCGGTTAGCGGGAACCCATCACGTAGCAGACGGTAATAGGCCACGCCCACAAGCACCACGCCCACGGCAAAGATGGCAATCGCAATCCAGGGGTTGCGCGTCTTGATGCTCTCGTTGCGACGCTCGGCACCCATAAGCTCGATGAGTTTGGTACGACGCACGGCGCGAAGGTTCAGCAGTAGCGTGAGCACAAACATTACGAGCATGCAGGCAAGAGTCAGATTGAACGCATGCACCGAGAAAAAGAAGTGGAAATTGGCAATCTGTGTCTTAAAAAGCGAGGCCGTAAAGAACGTCATGAGCTGGGAGAGTCCCACACCCAGCACAATGCCGGCGACAAAGGCCACGACCGAGACAATCACCGTCTCGAGCGCCATGATCGTGGCGACGCGTCCGCGCCCCATGCCGAGCACCTGATACAGGCCAAACTCCTTCTTGCGGCGTTTCATGATGAAGTTATTGGCATACACCATCAAAAAGGCCATGACACCGGCCAAAAAGTACGTCAGGTCGCCGAGCATGCTGCCCATAACCTGCGCCAAGCCCTCTTCATCGATTCCGGCGATGTCGACCTGCATCGAGATGGTGTTAAAGGCATAGAAGACCGTGACACCCAGGGTGAGCGTCAAAAGGTAGACGAGGTAGTCGCGGCCGGCGCGGCGGACGTTACCCCAAGCGAGTTTACAGAGCATCGGAGCCCTCACCGCCCATCATGGCAACGACCTCCATAATGCGGTCGAAGAACTCTCGGCGGTCGGTGTCGCCGCGGCGCAGCTCGGTGAAGATCTTGCCGTCGCGGATAAACAGCACACGGCTCGTGTAGCTGGCGGCAAAGCTGTCGTGCGTGACCATGAGCACGGTGGCGCGCAGGCGGCGGTTGAGGGCCTCTAGGCTCTCGAGCAACAGGCGGGCGCTTTTGGAGTCGAGGGCGCCGGTAGGCTCGTCGGCCATGATCATGGTGGGGTCGGTGACGAGCGCGCGAGCCGCGGCAACGCGCTGCTGCTGGCCGCCGGACATCTGGTAGGGATACTTGTCGAGCACCTGACTGATGGACAGGCGCGCTGCCACATCCTGCACGCGGGTCGAGATCTCTGCCGAGTTTGTGCGGGCAATGGTGAGCGGCAGGGCGATGTTCTCGCGTGCCGTGAGCGTATCGAGCAGGTTGGAGTCCTGGAAGATAAAGCCGAGCTCCTCGCGGCGAAACTGCGAGAGCTTGGCCTGCTTCATGCGCGTCACGTCCTGCCCGTTGATGCGGATCGTGCCGCTCGTGGCGCTATCGATGGTCGACACGCAGTTGAGCAACGTCGACTTGCCCGAGCCCGAAGCGCCCATGATGCCAACAAATTCACCGCGGTTGACGGTAAAGCTGACGTCGTTGAGCGCACGGGTCACGTTGCCCAGCGCTCCATATACCTTTTCGAGATGCGCGACCTCCAGTACCGGGGTCGCCATGTGCGTGGTTTGCATACCGAGTCCTTTCTTGCGATTAGTCTACGGCATCTATAGTCGCAAGAAGACGAGTCAGCTACCATCGATATGGCTTACGCTTGCCTTACCGTTGTGTAAGGTACGGGTAGTCTTTTTGGGACGGGGCTTTTTTAGCTACCCCATCCGAAGCCTTCGAAGCATGAGGCCGCATTTGACATAGGGCAGCTAAAAAAGCCCCGTCCCAAAAAGACTACCCTGCCACTTGTTGATGTTGAGGGAGGTCTCCTGTTGAAGACTGTTCATGTTGCCGCTGGGATCATTCGCAAGGAAGGATCCGATGAGCTACTTGCCGTGCAGCGCGGCTACGGCGACATGCAGGGACTTTGGGAGTTCCCCGGCGGCAAGCTCATGCGCGGCGAGACACCCGAAGACGCCGTGCGCCGCGAGCTCATGGAAGAGCTGCAGGTCAAAGTCACCAACCTGCGCGATTTCTATACCGTTGAGTACGACTACCCCGATTTCCATCTCTCCATGGAGTGTTACTACTGCTCGCTGGCTAAAGAATCCGACGAGCCTCAGAAGCACGACCGCCAGCTCGATATCCGCTGGATTCCGCGCACCTCGCTTGCCACCGTCGAGTGGATGCCCGCCGACAAGGGGCTCATTGATGCTCTGATTGAGTTGAAGGAAGATCGGCTTGAGGCCAACGGCACTGCCAACGACGCTGAGGCCACCACGACCGACGAGCCCGTTACCAAACCCAAGCGCAAAGCCAAGCGCCGCAGCAAAAAGCGTCCCAAGCCCGGTCTGCTCGACGGCATCGATACCTCGGACCTTTCCGCCGACGAGCGCGAACTGGTACGCCGTCGCGCCGCCATCAAAAAGTCCATGAAGGGCAACAAACGCGCCAACACCAAGCCCGAGCTGCTCGTACGACAGCACCTGCGCTCAGCGGGCCTTACGGGCTATCGTTTGGAATGGAAGGTTCCCGGCAAGCCCGACATCGCCTTTCCCGGGCGCAAGATCGCCATCTTCGTCAACGGCTGCTTTTGGCACCGTTGCCCCAAGTGCAACCCCAGCCAGCCCAAGCGCAACGTTGAGTTTTGGGAGGCAAAGTTCCGTCGCAACGTCGAGCGCGACCGCGCTGCCGTGGCAGCACTCACTCAAATGGGCTGGACGCCCATAACCATCTGGGAATGCGAACTCAAAAAGGACCGCATCGACGCCACCATGGAAAAGGTCATCGAGCAGGTGCGGGCCGCAGAGCCGCAGCGCTAGGAACGAGCCGTCCACACGCCCCACACAGGCAAGCCACATCCGCGCCACAAACCTTAGAAAGCCCTTAAGCTCAAAACCTTTCAAGAGTGTTACTCGATACCTCTGACCTGCGGTTTCATCGTAACACCAAACCAAGTTAAGCCTTTCTTTAGCGCTTCTTTGCAACAGCCGCGGCATAATACTGCCAACGCACGGAACCTAGCAGCACACCCCGTGCGCTATCTTTTGGTGGACATCGAGGAGGCCGCATAAGCATGCATTCTTCCAATGACGCAGCACAGCAGCCATCCCTAAAACATGCAGACCTTTTCTCCTTCCCCCCGACACAGAGAAACGGCCTCCTCGACTCCCCCACCACAAAAGCCAAACGTTCTGCAGACCAACACCTCAACCTGCAGACATCCTTCGAAAAACTCCAGGCCTCACTAGACCAGGCATTCCCCAACCAAGCCCGGGCATACTAGCCCCTCATCAACAAAGCGCCCCTCGCGCCCCATCTCTTCAGACCTAACGCCACAAGGGCGACGACCTCGAGTAGGTCAACCTGGGAGGGACGAGGGCTTAGTTCCCCAATCTTTCCGCAGGGGGCAAAAAGCCTCGCCGCACGAAGTGCGCAGCGAGGCTTTTTGCATTCCCGAGGACGATTGGGGAACTAAGCCCTCGTCCCTCCCCGGGATATGTAGCGAGTCGGAGTACCCTTGCTGTTACTCTGCTTTGCCCACAGAGTTGAGGTTGGTCATGCGGATCTTAACCAGCTCGGTGATCTCACGCATGCCCTCCTTGGCCGGCTTCTTGGGATCGAAGCAGGCGGGGTTCTCGGCCATGTAGGCCATGAAGCCCTTGGTGTAGGCCTGACGCAGCTCGGTGGCGTAGTTAACCTTGCAGATGCCGTTCTTCACAGCCTCGGCAACCTGCTCATCGGGCACACCAGAGGTGCCGTGCAGGACCAGCGGCACGTCGACGGCGTCGCGGATGGCCTTGACCACGGACTGCTCGATGTGCGGATCGCTCGTGTACACACCGTGGCTGGTGCCAACGCCAATAGCGAGAGAGGTGCAGCCGGTGCGCTCGACGAACTCCTTGGCCTCGGCCGGATCGGTGTAGGGGCTCTCGCCCTCAACCGCGGGACCGTCGTCCTCCTTGCCGCCAACCTTACCAAGCTCAGCCTCGACGGGCACGCCCATGGCGCGGCCAGCGTCGGCGACGGACTTGGTCAGAGCGATGTTGTCCTCGAAGGACTCGTGCGAGCCGTCGATCATGACAGAGGTGTAGCCCGTGCGGAAAGCCTGCATGCAGCGGTCATAGCCATCGCCGTGATCGAGGTGCAGAGCGACGGGCACGGAAGCGCGCTCGGCGGCAGCCTTGACCATGCCGTAGAAATAGTCCAGACCAGCGGTCTTGATGGTGCCCGGGGTGGTCTGCATGATGACGGGGGACTTGGTCTCCTCGGCAGCGGCCAGAACGGCCATAACAAACTCGAGGTTCTCGACGTTGAACGCGCCGACGGCGTAGTGGCCGGCCTGAGCGTCCTTGAGCATCTTTTCGGTGGTAACAAGTGCCATGAGCGTTTGCTCCTCTCCCTCGCCCGCATCTGGACATCGGGCGTAGTTGTTCACAAGGCGTTTTACCTTGCGTTTTACTGCGCTCATTGTATGAAATTCAGCGGCTTTACACGCGCGAGATATTGAGCCCATGCAGGTCAATACAGTCGTTTTTGAAAAGTAAACGGAAGGAATTTGAGCAGAGTGGACATGTTCGATATTGAATTTTAGGCGTTCAGCGTCTTTCTTTTATAGAAAAGATAAGTAATCGAAAGGTGTTTTCTTACTCAAAAAGAAAATGAACGAAAATAGAGTCAACACAATTCCTGCAAATTTTGCCGAGAATGGAGCAGCTATGGCCCAAGCCACCAACCGTGCTTTTGCCGACGAACGCCGTACCGCGATTATGGAAATGCTCGATCATAACGCCTCGGTGCAGGTAGCAGAAATCGCCCAGACCTTTGGCGTGTCCTCCGTCACCGCCCGCGCCGACCTGGACGCCCTCGCCGAAGCAGGCAAGCTGCGCCGCACGCACGGCGGTGCCGTCTCGCTCCACAAACGCCTGACCGTCTCCACGCAGGATCGCCGCATCAATGTCAACGTCGCTGCCAAGCAGGCCATCGCGCAAAGCGCCATCGAGCTCGTCAATGACGGCGACACGCTGCTCGTCGACTCGGGCACCACGGCGCTCGAGTTCGTCCGGCTCCTCGACCAGCGCGACGGCATCACCGTCATCACGGCAGACATTACCATTGCCGATTACATCGACGAGAGCATGCCCTCGGTCGATGTCGTCATGCTGGGCGGGGCACTGCGCAAAGGTCATCGCTATCTGTACGGTCCACTCACCATGCAGGCGCTCCAAATGGTCCATGCCGATCTGGCCGTCATGTGCCCCGGCGCCTTTGTCTCCAGCTGCGGCTTTACGACCGACTTTCCCCAGATGGCCGAGACCAAAACGGCTATGATCGCCGCGGCCCATCAAAGCGTCGCCCTCATGGACGCCAGCAAGGTTAACGGACGCGGCATGTACCGCTTTGCCGAGCTGACCGATGTCGACGTCATCGTGATGGACCGTGACCCCGATCATGCCGTCGCCACCTCAATCGCCGAGACTGCCGACAGCGCACGTCCAGCCCTCATCATCGCCGGCGCTTAAACAAAAACCACCACAAAGGTGCCTGTCCCCTTTGTGGTGGTTGTGATGGTTGAGCGTCAAAAGTGAATGTGTCGCTACTTGGCAAGCTCGTCGGCGAGGGCCTCGATCTGGGCGCGCGAGGCGTCGTTGAGCGAGCCCAGCACGGTCACCTTGTTCTGCGCCAGGGTGATGTCCTTCATGCCCTCGAGCTCCTTGGTCATAACCTTGGCAGCTGCGGGCGCCCAGGAACCGGACTCGACAAGCGCCACGGTGCGGTTCTGGTAGGCATGCTCGGCGAGCGTGTGGATAAAGGTGCTCATGCACGGGAAGATCTCGCCCTGATAGGTAATGGAGGCGAGCACCAGACGGTCATAGCGGAACGCGTCCTCAACGGCCTCGGCCATGTCGTCGCGAGCCAGGTCAAAGACGGAGACCTTCTGGCCGCGAGCCTCGAGCGCAGATGCGAGCTCCTCGACGGCAGCCTTCAGATGGCCATACACGCTCGCATAGGCGATCGTGATGCCCTCGTCCTCGGGCTGATAGCTCGACCAGGTGTTATAGGTGTCGAGGTAGTAGCCCAGGTTCTCGGTCAGCACGGGGCCGTGGAGCGGGCAGATGATCTGGATATCCAGGTCGGCGGCCTTCTTGAGAACGGCCTGCACGAACTTGCCGAACTTGCCGACGATGCCAAAGTAGTAGCGGCGAGCCTCGCAAGCCCAGCCCTCGGGGTCCTCGATGTCGTTGGCGCCAAACTTGCCAAAGCCGTCGGCACTAAAGAGCACCTTGTCGGTGGACTCGTAGGAGAAGATCACCTCGGGCCAGTGAACGTTGGGGGCGCCGACAAAGGTCAGGCTGTGGCCACCCAGGTCGAGCACGTCGCCCTCTTTGACGACCATTTTGCGCTCGGGGAAGTCGGTGCCAAAGTAGTTGACCATCATGCGGAAGGCGCCCATGCTGGCCACAATCTGTGCCTGGGGATAGCGCTCCATAAAGGCGGCGATACCGGCGGAGTGATCGGGCTCCATGTGATGGACGATCAGGTAGTCAGGCGTACGGCCATCGAGCACGGCCTCGAGGTTGCCGAGCCACTCGTCGACAAAGCCAGCGTCGACCGAATCGGCGACAGCGATTTTATCGCCCAAGATAACATAGCTGTTGTATGCCATACCGTTCTCGGACACGTCGTACTGGCCCTCGAACAGGTCAATGTCGTGATCGTCGACACCGATGTAGCGGATATCCTTGGTGATCTCCATCAGGCAAAGCCTCCTAGATAGACAAAAGAACCCGTCTATCATAGCACTCGCCTTCATAGCCACGGCTATCCGTCAGCATCCATACCGATTGTTATTGAAATGCAATAAATCGCCGTTTACCTGCACAAACTATGCGCGCGGTATCGCCGTGCTATGTCGAATAATGAGCTGACCGGGAATGCGAATGGCAACGGTTTTGCCCGCCGTACCCGCCTCGGGAACCGCATGCTCAAACACCTCGCGTCCGCGCTGATGTAGATCGAATCGCACGGTCGTGAGCTCGTTGTGTGCCACAAAATCATCGAGCGAATCATCGACGCCCACCACACTTACGTCCTCGGGCACGCGCAGACCGCTATCGCGCAGCGCTGCAATCGCGCCATTTGCCATCTGATCGTTTGCCGCGTAAATCGCCGTCATGGTGCGGTCGTGCTCGGCCAGGTACCTGCCGGCCTCGTAGCCGCTGTTGGCAGACCAGTCGCCCTCGAGCGGCTCTGCCGGCTCGATGTGTTTACGCTCGAGTGCATCCTGCCAACCGGCGCGACGAAATTGTTCGTCGACCGAGAACGACGGGCCGCCAATATAGCGAATCTGATCGTGCCCCAGCTCAAACAGGTGGTCCATAAGCAATAGCGAGCAGCCGTAATGATCGGAGTCGACCGTGGTCACCCGCGGGTGCGCGTACATGGTAACGATGACCGTGCCAATGCCCGGCAGTGGATCAAACGTCTCAAAATCGGGCGCCATGCGGCTCATGCCGATAATGATGCCGTCCACCGGCAATGCGGCCATACGACGCGTGGCCTCGGCAAGCGAAAACTCCTCGGTCTTGGACATCTCGACCAGCGTGATGGCGCAATTATGCTCGCGAGCAGCGCTGGCGATGCCGTCGATCATTGAGAGGTTGCCGAACTTGGTGACATCGTTGACGCACAGGCCGACCGAATGGTAGCGACCGTCGCGCAGCGAGCGACCGGCATAACTCGGACGAAAGCCGAGCTCTTGCATAGCGGCCTGCACACGCTGGCGCGTCTGCTCGTTAACGTTGGGCAAACCGTTGGCGACGCGCGAAACCGTCTGCTGCGAAACGCCAGCAGCGCGGGCGACGTCGGCCATGGAGACCGGACGCGTACCTGTATCGTTGGACGGGCGCCTTGCCACAGGATCACCTTCACCCTTGCGAGATCTGAATAGCGTGCATGCCGGCCCGGGCAGAAACACACTCCGCGCCGAAGCCCGCTATCGTCGGACGCATGTTAACGTACTCTACTTTTTCAATCCGCAACTCTTCTGCTTTATAAGTCCATACAGCAGTACCGTTCACGGCTGTATTTCTACCGATTACCAGATTCTCAAAAAGTGACAAGCGTTGTGTTATGAGTACGTTAACATAGCCCGTAACGTGCGGTATCGTGAACACTTGGTTCACGCCGCTTCAAGTTGTTAACGTACTCATAACGACGCAAAACTCGCCCGTGCGCACCAAGGAAAGGACTCCCATGACCACCCCCGACGAAAAGACATTCGCCACGCTCACCAAACTGTTTGAGGAGGAGTTTGGCCCCATCGGCGACCGCCAGGTGCTCTATGTGCACGCGCCCGGCCGTTCCGAGATCAGTGGCAACCACACCGACCACGAGGGCGGCCACGTTATCGCCGGCTCGCTTGATGTCGCCGTTGACGGCATCGCCGTGGCAACCGACTCCAACAAGGTTCGCGTAGCCGACGAGGGCTATCCCACCTTTGAGATCACACTCGATACGCTAGATGTTCAGGAGTCCGAGAAGGGCACCTCCGCAAGCCTCGTCCGCGGCATGGCCCACGAAATCGCAGCTCTTGGCGTTGAGCCCCACGGCTTCGACTTCGCCTTCACCTGCTCCGTCCCCTCGGGCGGCGGCCTTTCCAGCTCTGCCGCCGTCGAGGCCGCATACGGTCGTGCCATGGAAACCCTCTGGGGCGCACCTGCCATCGAGCCCGTCGCGCTCGCCCAGATGAGCCAGCGCACCGAGAACAACTACTACGGCAAGCCCTGCGGTCTGATGGACCAGGCCGCCGTATGTCTGGGCGGCCTTGCCTACATGGACTTTGAGGACCAGGCTCAGCCTAAAACCCAGAAGCTCGAGCTCAACTTTGAGGATCACGGTTATGCGCTCGTGCTCGTTAAGGTCGGTGCCGACCACGTGGCCGCCACCGATGACTACGCCGCCGTTCCGCGCGAGATGCAGGACGTCGCCGCCGAGTTTGGCAAGGCACGCCTGTGCGAGGTAAACGTGGCGGACTTTGACGCCAAGCTCCCCGAGCTGCGCGCCAAGCTGGGCGACCGTGCCTGCCTGCGCGCCGTTCACTACTGGTACGAGAACGGCCTGGTCGATAAGCGCTGGGCGGCCCTGAACGCCGGCGACATTGACCAGTTCCTGGTCCTGACGCGCGAGTCCGGCGCCAGCTCCGCCATGTACCTGCAGAATGTTGTTGCCAAACTGGGTGCCGAGCAGCCTTCCATGTACGCACTTGCTCTTGCCGAGCATGTGCTCGACGGCCGTGGCGCCGTTCGTATTCACGGCGGCGGCTTTGGCGGTACCATCCAGGCCTTCGTGCCGCTCGATCTGGTCGACGCCTTCATTGCCAAGATGAACGGCTGGCTGGGCGAGGGCTCTGCCCGTCACTACGCCATCTCTGACAAGGGGGCTTACGCGGCATGGCTGTAATGACTGATGTGCGCGAGGCCGCGCAGGGCCTCATCGAATATGCCATCCATCGATCGATGATCGGCCAGGACGATCGCATCTGGGCGTATAACACCATTCTCGAGTGCATCGGTGCTATGGGCCCGGCGCTCGACATGGCCTGGGCGCTCAAGACCGAGAAGATTTCGCTCTTGCACCCCGATACCCTGCCCGACTTTGACCTGGAGGGCACGCTCGCCGCGCTTGCCGAGGCCGCCGTTGCCAACGGCGCCGCCGAGGACACGGCATCGGGCCGCGACCGCATCGCCATGCGCATCATGGGCGCGCTCATGCCGAGGCCTTCAGTTGTAAACGAGGAGTTCAACGGACGTATGGGCGTCAACGAGCCCCGCGCCGCGACCGACTGGTTCTACGGCCTGTGCTGCGACGCCGGCTACGTGCGCCGTGCCGCCATCGCGCGCAACATCAAATGGAGCACTCCCACCAACTGGGGCGACCTGGAGATCACTATCAACCTGTCAAAGCCCGAAAAGGACCCGCGCGATATCGCCGCGGCAGGTGCAGCCAAGAACACGGGCGAGAAGTATCCCGCCTGCCAACTCTGCATCGAAAACGAGGGCTACCCTGGACGCTCCGCCGCAGCCGACGGCGGCACCCATCCCGCCCGTCAGAACCTACGCGTTATTCCCATTCAGCTTAATGGCGAGCGCTGGGGCTTCCAGTACAGCCCGTACGCGTACTTTAACGAGCACTGCATTGCTATGAGCTCCGAGCATCGTCCGATGCACGTCGACCGCAAGGGGCTGACCTGCCTGCTCGACTTTGTCGACCTGTTCCCGCACTACTTTATTGGCTCCAACGCCGACCTGCCCATCGTGGGCGGCTCGATTCTGTCGCACGACCACTTCCAGGGCGGCGCGCACGAGTTCCCCATGATGCATGCCACCGAAGTCTCGCAGTTTAACGTGCCCGGCTTTGACCAGGTCAGCGGTACCGTGTTGCAGTGGCCGCTTTCGGTGCTGCGGCTGCGCTCGCACGACCGCGCCCAGCTGCTCGACGCCGCCGAGAAGATTATCCTCGCCTGGCGCGAGTGGACCGATGAGTCGGTGGGCGTCATCGCGCACACAGCCGACGGCGTGGCGCACAACACCGTGACGCCCGTCATCCGCCGCGTCGACTCCCGCGGCAATGCCGGCGGCGAAATCTACGAGGCCTACCTGGCGCTTCGCTGCAACATCACGACCGACGAGCATCCGCTGGGCGTATTCCACCCGCATGCTGAGTACCACCACATTAAAAAGGAGAACATCGGCCTGATCGAGGTCATGGGCCTGGCCATTTTGCCGCCGCGCTTGGTTCCCGAGCTCGGCGCTGTCCGCGAGCACTTGCTGGCAGCCAAGGCCGATGCCAGCTACGACCTTGCTAGCGCGCTCGAGGGCGATGATCTATGCCGCAGCCACGCCGCATGGGCCGAAGACGTTTTTGCCCGCCGCGCCGACGAGCTTACGGCAGACAACGCCATCGATATCCTGCACGAGGAGGTCGGCGTGGTGTTTGGCCACGTGCTCGACAACGCCGGCGTCTTCAAGTGGGACGAAGCCGGCCGCGCCGCCCAGCAGCGCTTTATCGACTCGCTGTAGCACGCGAGCTCGAACGCACGCACTTAACAAATAGCGCCTACACGACAGCGGCGCCCGCCGGCAACATCGCCGACGGGCGCCGTTTTCTGATGCAAGGGTAACTAATTTGCACCAAAACAAGGAGTGTTCCAAACTGCCGGCAGAGAAGGAACGTCCCCAGGTGCCAACCTAAACTCCCACATTATTCGATGGAAAAACGTGGTTGCCTCACACATTATTCGATGGAAAAACGTGGTTTACTCCCACATTTTTCGATGGAAAGACCGAAACGGTCTTATACTAACCATGATCGTTAGGAGGCAGTATGCAGCGACAGCTAATGGACGAACTCATCGCTTGGAAATCTAGGGCAAACCGCAAGCCCCTCCTGCTTAAGGGGGCCCGCCAGACGGGAAAAACCTGGCTTCTCAACGAATTCGCAGGCCAGCAGTATCAAAACGTCATCCGTTTTGACTTTATGCTCGAACCGGGCGCACGTTCGCTGTTCGACGGAAGCCTTGACCCCAAACGCATCATCTCCCAGATAGAGCTCCTGCGCGGCCAGACCATAACGACGACAGACACGCTCATCATCTTCGACGAAATCCAAGAGGCACCGCGTGGCATCACCTCGCTCAAATACTTCAACGAGCTGGCGCCGGAATACCATATCATGGCAGCCGGCTCCTATATGGGGCTCGCGCTCCGACGCGAAAACGAGTCGTTCCCCGTCGGCAAGATCGACCAGCTTACCATGCGCCCCATGGGGTTTGCCGAGTTCGTTCGTGCCGTCGATGGCGATCCGCTCGCAGATGCCATCCTTGCCGCAGACATGGACCTGCTGGCGAATGTTTCCGAAAAGCTCGAGCGCCTGCTCAAGGAATACCTCGTTGTCGGTGGCATGCCAGAAGTTGTCTCCGCTTTCGCCGCCTCCCACGATTTCATCGAGGCCCGCAGGCTTCAGCAGCAAATCATCGAAGCTTATGAATCCGATTTTGGCAAGCATGCGCCAGCCCGCATCGTCGAGCGCATGAGGCTGGTTTGGAAATCCCTTCCCGGCCAGCTCGCAAAGGAAAACAAGAAGTTCGTCTACGGCGCGCTTCGTCCCGGGGCGCGCGCACGCGATTTTGAGGAAAGCCTCCAGTGGCTCATGGACTATGGAATCGTTCATAAGGTACCACGTGTTTCCGCCCTAAGAGCACCGCTCACAAGCTACGAGGATCTCTCGGGCTTCAAGCTGTTCTGCATCGACACCGGCATCCTCGGAGCACTCTCCGGCCTCACGCCAGCCATTGTTCTGAACGGGCCCGCTGTTTTTACGGAGTTCAAAGGCTCGCTGACCGAGCAATACGTCGCACAGGAGCTTTTGCTCCAAGGCAATACTCCCGCGTATTGGTCATCCTCCTCCGGCAATGCAGAGACTGACTTTGCCGTCGACCATGCGGGGACCGTGCTTCCGCTCGAGGTCAAGGCGGCAGAGAATCTCAAAGCAAAGAGCCTGAGGATTGCCTGCGAGAAGTTCAAGCTCGAGCGCTGCGTGAGAACATCGTTAGCGGCATATAGAGACGAAGGCACGCTCGTCAATATTCCGCTCTGGGAGATTGGGCAAATCGACAAGCTGGCATAGGCGCTGTGGAGGGGGTGCCCCGTAAGGAGTGTCCCAAACTGCCGGCAAAAAAGGAACGTCTCTATCTGCCGCATTCCCGAAGCAAGGCAACGCCGATGTTTTGGCAACGGCAGCGAAAACCCGCCAGAGCGAGCAAGGTGCCTTGAAACAAGGCGGCATTGACCTTCTGGTCATGCCGCCGCAGTTGAAAGGCAGATTGCCGCTCTGGCGGGTTTGCAGCGTCGGCCGGTTACGCGGTTTGGTAAAACCGCGTAACCCTACAGCTCCGTTACTTCAACACTGTTGTAGATCTCGTCCCAGCGGTCCATGACCAGGTGGCCGGTCTTGGGATCCATGGCGTTAAGCTTGCCGCAGGTATTGGCGGTCTTGAGCACCGTGACGTCGTCGGCGCCGGCAGCAATGGCATGCGCAAAGCCGGCGATGGTCGAGTCGCCGGAACCCGTCGCGTTCACAGCCGCAATCGCAGGCGTCTTGGCGCGGAATGCACGACCCTCATGGAAGCCCACCGAACCGGCAGCGCCCATCGAAACGACAACCCAGGGAATACCGGCAAAGCGGTCATCGGCGGCGAGCGCCTCGCGCAGGGCATCGACATCATCGGTCGTAAAGGACGTACCCAGCAGGCCGTTGATCTCGGTCAGGTTGGGCTTTACGAGCTCAGGCTTAGCGTCGGACTCCAGCGCGGCTTCCAACGATGCACCCGAGGTGTCGAGCAGCACCTTGGCGCCCGCCTCCTCGGCAATCTTGACGAGCTCGGCATAATAGCCGGCATCGACACCACGCGGCAGCGAGCCTGAAAGCGTCACAACGTCCGCTTTCGCTGCAAGCTCGGCAAACTTGGCCGTAAAGGCCTCGAGCTCGGCCGGGGCGATCTGCGGGCCGCTCTCCAGCAGCTCGGTCTGATTGCCCTCGTGCAGAATATTCAGGCAAATGCGCGTCTCACCGGCGATGGGCACAAAGTCGTTCTTGACGCCGTCGGCATCCATGAGCTCGGCCATATAGGCACCCATGTGGCCGCCGAGCAGGCCGGTCGCGAGCACGTCGTCACCCAGCTGCAGCAGCACGCGACTCACGTTGAGGCCCTTGCCGCCAGCGGTCTTTTCGGGTGTCACACGGTTAACATCGTCGATGATCAGCTTGTCGAGCTGATAGCGCGTATCAATCGACGGGTTCATGGTAACGGTCAGAATCATATTGAACTCCTGTTTCCGGGGCACGACACGCGCGGCCCCAAACATACGATAGCTCGTTAAAGAATCTCGATCTCAAAGCCGCGGGTAACGGTCTCCCCCGGCTTGGCCACCAGGCAGCCGCGCTTGTGCTCCAGAATATCGTCCTCGTCGGAGCAGGTGGACAGGCCGCCCCACGGTTCCACGGCCACAAAGTCACCCTCGGGCTTGCTCCACACAATCAGGTACGGCATATCGGGGAACGTCAGTCGCACGCCCTTGTCCTCGGTCTTCTTGGTCAGCGTAACCACGCGGCTCTCGAGCACGTCAAAGATGGTCTCCGCGAAGTCAAAGAGTTCGTGGGTCAGCGGCAGATCATGGCCAACCATCGGGTTCTTGCTGCGATGCTCAACATCAATCAGGCCCGTCGAGGGAACGGCAGTACAGAGTTCGGCGGCCTCGCGCTGCTCAAAACGGAGCTCGTAGTCGTCATAGGACTCACCTTCGTCAAGCGGGCACTTAAAGCCAGGGTGACCGCCCACAAAGAACGGCATGTCCTCGGTGCCCTCATTGGTCACCTCGTACGACACGGCCACCTTTTCCGCATCGATCGTGTAACGAGCAACGATCTTAAACGGATACGGGTACTGCTCGAGCAACTCGGCATGGTCGGCAGAGCTTAAGCTCAGCACAACCATGTTGTCGCTCCGCTCCTCGAGCTTCCACTCCTGCTTGCGAGCAAAGCCGTGGCGGGCGAGCTTGACCTCGCGGCCGCCCATGGTCATTGCGCGACCGTCACGAAGGCCGCCGCAGATCGGGAAACAAATGGGTGCCTGGCCCGACCACACCGCCGGGTCGCCCTGCCACAGGTACTCACGGCCGTTGGCCGTAATAGAAGTGAACGACCCGCCCGCCGTGCTCAGTGCCACGCGGATAGAACCGTTATCAAGAACAAACTCCATAGGAGCCTTCCCTTTCTTACGACAGCCCGCCAAGTCAATAGGGCTGATAGAAAACCGGCCCGCGCCCCCTCACAGAAACGCGAGCCGTCAATTGAAAAGCTGCAGAATACCGGGTCCCGCCAAAACGAAGCCCACAAGCTCAGCAAGCAAACGTGTTATCGGAGCAGCTTACTGAACCAGAAAGCTTCGCAACAACAGCGGTAACCCCACAGGTACCCCCAACGTCAGCGAGAAGTCAGCTGGCGAGGCAAGGTGCCGTGAAGCGAGGCGGCATTGACCTTCTGGTCATGCCGCCGAAGCTGAACGGCAGATTGCCCGCCAGATGGCTTCGCAGCGTCGGCCGGTTACGCGGTTTGGAAAAACCGCGTAACCCCACTAGTCGTGGTACTCGCCGCGGTCCCACTTCTCGAGGAACTCGTCAAAGAAGTGCGGGTCAGCCTGAGCCTCGGCGTCGGCCTTGTTGCAGGCATCGATCTTGGCGATCAGGGCATCGTGCTCGGGGGTCTTCTCGTAGGGCTCCTCCAGGAAGGCAAGCATAATGTCGGCCATCAGGAACTCGCCGGTGATCTTGCCGCCAAAGCCCACGATGTTGGCGTTGAGCTCGCGACGGGCATACAGGGCAGAGGTCATGTCGCGAACCAGGGCGCAGCGGGCGCCGGGAACCTTGTTGACGGCGTTAGTGATGCCGATGCCGGTGCCGCACAGGGCCACACCAAAGTCGGCCTTGCCGCTGGCAACAGCCTCGCCCACGGCCTTGCCGTAGATGGGATAGTGCGTACGGGTGTGGCTGTAGGTGCCGCAGTCGAGCACCTTGTAGCCAGCCTGCTCCAGGCGGTCGGCCAGGTAGATCTTCTCGTCCGTAACGATATGGTCGCAACCGATTGCGATGGTCTTCTTCATCAGAACGTCCTTTCGTCTGAATTCACAAGTTGAGATAGAAGTTCGAGTTCTCGGTGGCTCTCGTTAGGCCATCTTGTTGAGCATGTCGACACGGATCTGGTGACGGCCGCCGGCGTACTGGGCGCGCAGGAACTCGCGGGCGATCTTCTTGGCGACCTCGGTGCCCACAACGCCCGGGCCCATGGTGACCATGCGCGAGCCGTTGTGCTCGCGGGTCATGTAGGCGGAACGCTCGTCGGAAATGTTGGCGACGACCATGCCCTTAATCTTGACGGCGGCCATATAGGAGCCGACGCCGTACTTATCGAATGCGAAGCCCTGGGAATCCTTGTGCTCCAGCAGGTCCTTGGCAACGGCGGTCGCGGAATCGACAAAGTCCGCGGCAGGGGTCTCGGAATAGTCGACGACCTCGTGACCGTCGGCGATGAGCATCTCCTTGATGGACTCCTTCATCGACATACCGTCGGCATCGGAAGCGATTACAACCCTCATGACATCCTCCTTGAGAGATACGCAGGTGCGTAGTTTCTGTTTGGAAGTGTTGAATCGCGTTCAGGTCCGGGCATCTGAATGTGCGGTTCTTCACTGTTCATGTTTATTTGAACACATTCGAACATCAACTGCAACAATTATTTGTTTGTCTTTGTTCTTTTTTGAACAAATACCGTTCACGGATGATTGCTGACAGTTTGGGATCGGGCGCGGACGTAGCGACCATGTGTTCAACAAACAAAAGGGCGGCCGAGAACGTGTCTCGGCCGCCCTTCAGCGGTATGTCCCGGTATATACAGCTGTTTTAGCTATTCGAACTGCCCGTCCTTTTTGGCGTGCTTGGACGGAGCGCTCAGAAAGCGGCCCGTCAAATAGTTCGCTGGACCGGAGATATCAATCCCCAGCAACACGTGCCCCAGCCACAAAAACGCCGCGAGCACCAGCAATGGAATCACGCACGAGGTCACGATCATCACGATGACGCCTTCGATCAGATCGGTCACTTGCTGCACAATTTCATCGGTCATCTGCTTGGCGCCGCTGGTCACCGACGCGACGAGACCCGAGGCACCGTCGGCAAGCTGCTCAAGCACGCTCTTGGACTCTGTGGACTCGGTCTTTTTCTTGCCTGCTTTGGAGCTGTCGCTATCTGCCGCACCCGCAGCGTCGGCCGCCTTTTGCTCGGCCGCCTCGATGCTAACGCGATACGTTTCGTCGACCTTTTGCGACACCCATACGCTTGCAGGCACCAACGCCATGCTGATCATGGCGACCACCAGCACGCGTGTCGCCACACGGCGCAGGACAGCGCTCGTGCTCCAGCGCCCGTGAATGCCGAGCGACACCGCAAAGAGCACCAACGCAAGCGGGATTAAGATGCCCAAGCCAACCGACCACAAAATGGTCAGCAGATATTTCTCAAGATAGAGCACGGCAAGCACGATACCCAAGTTTCCCGAAAGCTGCGCGAGCTGCTCGGCAACTGGCGTTCCCGTATCGCCCGGCAGCGCAGTGATACCCGCAGATAGGGCGACGCACGAGGTCGTGAGCGCCAAAACATTGCCCTTCTTTTGATCGATGACCTCGATGGTGGAGTCCCAGGTCTTGGTATCGGCAAAATGCGGACGAGCTACAAAGCCCGACAACAGCGCCAGTACCACGAGCGCAATGATAAAGCCAATCTGCAGTTTTTTGTTTGCGCACACGACATCGGACAGGCTGGGCTGCAGCTCGGTTACCGTCGTGTGCTCGGTTATCTGGACAGGACGCCCATGAGTCATCTCGTGCGCGTCTCCCTTTTGAATCAATCCGTTGCCCGGCATTTGGATACCTCCTTATTCCGGCCTGTATTGCGGATGGAAGTATACCCACCCAGCGAAAAACCGAACGGGAGGGCGTGCAGAAGCTCCAAGACTGCCCCCAACGACTAGTCGTTTAAGAACGTCCCCAATGACTGTCTCGGGATGAGTTGCGGTGGAATAGGGATTGTTTTACGCCCGCCGGCCCCTATTCAGTCCCCATTTCACCGCAACTTGGAGGAGGACAGAAAAAGCCCTGCCGCGGGTAGCGGCAGAGCTTTTGGAAGGGGACTTGGTTGTGAGGGCTCGTTAGGCGAGCTTGGCCTCGAGCTCGGCAATGCGCTTGTAGGCATCGATGGTAAAGCGGGCCTGCTTCTCCAGGATCATAGTGGTCATGAGGGTGTCCTGAGCGTGAGCCATGATGAAGGTCATCTCCATCTCGCCACCGCCGGCCTCCTGCGAAAGCAGCTTGGTCTGCGTGTCGTGGGCACCGATGAGCGCATCGCTGGCATCCTTGTGCAGCTGCTCGGCCTTCTCAAAGTCACCCTCGCGAGCAGCATCGAGCGCTGCAAGCAGATCGGTCTGGGCGTCACCTGCGTATGCGACAATCTCGAATCCAACCATCGAGATTTCTTCTTTGGTTGCCATGTTGCGTTCCTTTCACATATGAACCAATGGAGAGCATCGCGTCCGGGCATACGCGCTGCGTTGTGTATGACAGAAACAATAACATTCAAACAAAAAAGAACAGCGCAAAACGTAATTTCGAGCTATGAACGGTCACTTTTCGACCGTGAACGGTTTTTAAACCAATTTAAACAATATCGAACACAATTAGCGGAAACCCAAACAGACCCGCGCCCTAGCGTACATCGCGCACCGTATCGCCCTCGACGAGCACGCCCGGAAACAGCATGTGCTCCACACCGGGTTCAACGCCCTCGGCGCCGGCAATCTTGTCAACCGCCCACATGCCGACGCGCTTGTTGTCAAAGCGCACCGTGGTCAAGCGACAATCGGGCACGATATCGCCCAGGCTGTCATCAACACCCACCACGCTCACGTCCTGGGGCACGCACTTCCCGCGCGACTCGAGCCCACGGATGCAGCCATATGCCATGGCATCGTTGGAGGCATAAATGGCCGTGCAGGTCGGATCATCCGCAAGCGCCTGGCCGGCAGCATATCCACTCTGCGCCGTCCAGTCGCCACGCACGAGCTGCGGGGGCTCAATGCCATGCGCACGCAATGTCTCACGCCAGCCTTCCTCGCGCCGCATGCCCGAAAGCGAGCGCTCGGGACACGAGATAAAGTGCACAGTCTTGTGTCCCTGCCCCAGCAAATACTCGACCACCTGGCGCGAACAATCGAACTGGTCGTTATCGACCGTTGAACAGAGCGGGTGCTCCAACATCGTAACGAGCACCGTCTGCATGCCGGACAGCGGCTCGAAGGTTCCAAAGTCCGCCGGCATGCGGTTCATAATCACAACCATGCCATCCACCGGCAGTGCGCTCATGCGCGACGATGCGCTCTCGAGGGTATACGGATGCCCGTCTACTTTAGTGAGGGTGATGGCATAGCCATGTTTGTCGGCCGCTGCGGCAAAGCCCTCCATACGGTCGAGATTGCCGGTGCCGGTAATGTTGAACATGGCGACGCCGACGGTCTTAAACTTGCCACGGCGCAACGATCGACCGGCAAAATTGGGGCGATACCCCAGCTCGCGCATGGCGGCACGCACGCGTTCCTTGGTCTCGGGGCGCACGCTGGGCGAATCGTGCACCGTACGCGAGACTGTCTGCTCCGAGACGCCCGCGAGGCGCGCTACGTCTTTGACGGATACCGATTTTTTAACAGCGGCCATAGGTCGATCTTTCTATGTCAACGATGCCATTGGTGGCACCTTGCGCAGTCAAATGAAACGTCTTCAAGTATATCCAACGCCTCCCCCACCATACGCTCACCACCCAAAACCTACCGTTCACCGACATTTTTGCTTCCCCGAACGGCTTTTGTCTACCAAATGTTAACGTTGCCATTGTGCAAACACAGAGCCACCGGGCGGCTCAAACGTTTACGCGTAAGGAATCGACGGTTCGCAGGCACAGGAACCACCGGTTCGCGTCTTTTTTTGTGTCGCAAAATGGCAACGTCAACATTTTGGCAACCGGACGCCAAAAGCTACCATCGTTGCTAACCCACCGACTCTTAGGAGCATTGCATGGAGCAACTCATCGCCATCATCGAAAAGGGCCAGCCCTTTTTCAACGCGATCGCCCGCAACAAGTACCTCAAGGCGATCCGCGACGGCTTTATCTCCGTCATCCCCATCATCATCTTCTCGTCCATCTTCTGCCTGGTAGCCTCGGTCCCCAACATCTGGGGTTTCTACTGGCCCGATGACATCAACAACGCCCTGTGGAAGTGCTACAACTACTCCATGGGCATCCTGGCCATCGCCTGCGCCGCCACCACGGCCAAGCACTTCGCCGACGCTCAGAACCGCGATCTGCCCAAGAACAACCAGATCAACTTCATCTCGTGCATGTGCGCGGCCATCATCGGCTTCTTGCTCCTTTCGAGCGACACCATCGCCACGGACGCTGCCAGCGGTTTCAACACCACCTACCTTGGTTCCAAGGGCCTGCTGACCGCTTTCATCGCTGCGTTTGTGACCGGCATCATCTACAAGTTCTTCATTAAGCGCAACATCACCGTCAAGATGCCCGAGCAGGTTCCGCCCAACATCTCGCAGACCTTTAAGGACATCATCCCCTTCTCCGTCTGCATCACCGTCTTTTGGGTTTTTGACATCGTCTTCCGCGCTGCTTTTGGCTTCTGCTTTGCCCAGGGTGTCATCCAGGTGTTCCAGCCCCTGTTCACCGCTGCCGATGGCTACATCGGCCTCGCTGTGATCTACGGCGCCATGAGCCTCTTCTGGTTCGTGGGCGTCCACGGCCCCTCGATCGTCGAGCCCGCCATCGCCGCCGCTCTCGTTGCCAACATGACCGACAACCTGGCTGCGTTCCAGGCCGGCCAGCACGCTTCCGCTGTCCTGACCCAGGGTGCCCAGTACTTCGTCGTCTGCATGGGCGGCACCGGCGCCACGCTCGTCCTGGTCTTTATGTTCTGCTTCCTGGCCAAGTCTCAGGAGATGCGCGCCGTCGGTAAGGCCGCCATCGTCCCCGTCTGCTTTGCCGTCAACGAGCCGCTGCTGTTCGCCGCACCCATCGTGCTCAACCCCGTCTTCTTTGTCCCGTTTGTCTTTGCCCCGATCGCCAACATCTGGATCCTCAAGATCTTTATCGACTTCTTGGGCATGAACGGCTTTATGTACACCCTGCCTTGGACCGTCCCCGGCCCCATCGGCACCATCATGGGCCTGGGCTTCCAGCCGCTCGCCTTTGTGATGCTCGCCATCATCCTGGTCGTCGACTTTGCCCTGTACTATCCGTTCTTCCGTGCCTATGACGCCCAGAAGTGCGCCGAGGAGGCCGAGATCTCCCAGGAGGAGCTCGCCGCCAAGAACGCCGAGAAAGCCGCCAAGCTCAACGATGCCTTCCAGGGCAAGGCTGACGCCAAGAGCGTTGCCGCCGGCGCTGCTGCCGAGGCCGTGAAGGCCGACTCCCCCGCCGCTTCCGCAGCACCCGCTGCCGAGACAACGACCGCCAGCGACCTCAACGGCAAGCGCGTGCTCGTGCTCTGCCAGGGCGGCGGAACCTCGGGCCTGCTCGCCAACGCGCTGGCCAAGGCCGCCAAGGAGCGCGGCATTAACCTCGAGACCGCTGCCGAGGCCTATGGCAACCACGTGGACATGCTCCCCGACTTCGATCTGGTCGTCCTGGCCCCGCAGGCCGCAAGCTACCTGGCCGACCTGCAGAAGGACTGTGAGCGCGTGGGCAACAAGTGCGTCGCCTGCCGTGGCAAGCAGTACATCGAGCTCTCCCAGAACGGCGACAAGTCTCTCGCCTTCGTGAGTGAGCAACTTTCGAAGTAAGTAACGCCCAGGGCCAGCCGACCATCCAAGACCGGCTGGCCCTTCGATTTAGACGATTGGATCATCATGTCCGTTAATCCTGCTAGCGTCACCAACCCGCCCGCGCAGTTTCCCGAGGACTTTGTCTTTGGCGGCGCCACCGCTGCCTACCAGGTAGAGGGCGAGACCCGCACTCACGGTAAGGGCAAGGTTGCCTGGGACGACTTTCTGGAGGCCCAGGGGCGCTTCTCCCCCGATCCCGCTTCGGACTTCTACAACCAGTACCCCGTCGACCTGGAGCTGTGCGAGGAGTTCGGCATCAACGGCATTCGCCTCTCCATCGCCTGGAGCCGCATCTTCCCCAACGGCACCGGCGAAATCAACCCCGAGGGCGTCCAGTTCTACCACGATCTCTTCGCCGAGTGCCACAAGCACCACGTTGAGCCGTTCGTCACGCTGCATCACTTTGACACGCCGCTTCCCCTCTTTGAGAAGGGCGACTTCCTCAACCGCGAGACCATCGACGCCTTTGTGGACTTTGCCACCTTCTGCTTTAAGGAGTACGCCGACCAGGTGACCTACTGGTTCACCTTTAACGAGATCTGGGCCGACGCCTCCAACACCTACATCGAGGGCACCTTCCCCGGTGGCGTCAAGGCGCATCTGGCCGAGGCCTTCCAGTGCGAGCACAACATGATGCTCGCCCACGCCAAGGCCGTGCTGGCCTTCCACAACGGCGGCTTTAAGGGCAAAATCGGCGTCATCCAGTCGTTGGAGTTTAAGTACCCGCTCAACGAGAACGACCCCGCCGACATCAAGGCCGCCAACAACGAGCACGTGCTGCAAAACCAGTTTTTGCTCGACGCCACCTTCCGCGGCGACTACGCGCCCGACACCCTCGAGTGCGCCAACCGCCTGGCTGCCGTCTCGGGCGGCACCATCGAAATCCTAGACGAGGATCTGGAAATCATGCGCGAGGCCGCGCTCTACAACGACTACCTGGGCGTCAACAACTACCAGTGCCGCTTCCTCAAGGCTTACGACGGCGAGAACGACCTGCACCACAACGGTACGGGCGAGAAGGGCACTGGCCGCTGGCGCGTTAAGGGCATTGGCGAGCATGTGAACAAGCCCGGCGTCCCCACCACCGACTGGGACTGGATCATCTATCCCGAGGGCCTGTTCGATCTGCTCGTCTACATTAAGCAGCGCTACCCCAACTACAAGCAGATCTTCATCACCGAGAACGGCATGGGCTACAAGGACCCCTACAAGGACGGTTTTGTGGACGATCAGCCGCGCATCGACTACATCGAGCAGCACCTGCGTTGGCTGCTCAAGGCCATGGAGGTGGGCGTCAACGTGGGCGGCTACTTCCTGTGGAGCCTGCAGGATCAGTTCTCCTGGACCAATGGCTACAACAAGCGTTACGGCTTCTTTTACGTTGACTTTGAAACCCAGAAGCGCACGCCCAAGGCAAGCGCCTACTGGTACAAGCACGTGGCGCAGACCCGTCGTCTGGACTAGTGGCTGGCGGGGTTGCCCGCTCACACAACCTGTCCCCATTTCTCAGCCGGGGGCGGCACGTCACACGGCGCGCCGCCCCCGGCCTTTTTGTTTTTGGGCTGGTCGGGAGCCGTTTGTCTCGATCTGTAACATCTGGCCGAGTTTTTTGGTCCTAGCTGTTACAGATTGAGACGAACAGGATTGCTCTTTCCGAAGAATCTAAATCTGTAACACGTAGCCCGCTTTTGACCGTCTACCTGTTACAAATCGAGACAAACGGAGTAGGACCTAACCCCGTATGTCCCTAACAGTCGAGCGTTCGACCAGCGTACTCGGCACATGAATCGCCTCGATAGACGAGCTCTCTCCAATCGCCGCCTCAAACGCAAGCTTACCGACACCGCGCAAATCAAATCGCAGCGTCGTCAGCCGATTGTGAGGAACAAGTCCCTCGAGTGCGTCGTCGATACCAACCACGCTCACGTCGTCGGGCACGGACAGGCCCGCGTTCTCGAGCGCGGCGATAACGCCCAGCGCCATCTGGTCATTTGCCGCAAGCACGGCAGTCGGCGCCTGCGACCCGCCGGCAAGCACCTCGGCCGCAATCCGCTCGCCCATGGCGTACCCACTGTCCGCACTCCAATCGCCACGCAGCATCGGAGCGGCATCGACATGAGCACGACCCAGCGTATCGCGCCAACCGGCCTCACGAAAACGCGAGGAAATCGAGTTTTCCGGACCCGCCACAAACCGCATATTCGAGTGACCATGTTCCAGCAGATAATTGGTCAACAGCTCGCACGAACCATACTGGTCGGAGTCGATCGTCGTGCAGCGCGGATGCGCATACATGGACAGGATGACCGTTCGCACTCCCGGCTGGGGAACAAACTCCTCAAAATCGGGAGCCATGCGGTTCATGTTGAGAATCATGCCGTCGACGGGTCGCTCGACCATGCGGCGCGAGGCATCGGCAAGTGTATAGGGCTTGTCGCCGCCCATCTCGATCATAGTGACGGCAAAATCGTGCTCGCGCGCCGCTTGCATGATACCCTCGAGCGTCGCCAGGTTACCGACACGTGTGATGTTGTACATGCACAGGCCAATAGAACGATACGACCCGCCGCGCAACGCCGCTCCAGCAAAATTGGGACGAAAGCCCAGCTCTTCCATGGCGGCCAGCACACGCTTGCGCGTCTTTTCCGTCACGTTGGGCATACCGTTGACCACGCGAGACACAGTCTGGCGGCTCACGCCAGCGAGCGCCGCAACCTCTGCCGCGCTCGCCGAATGACCATTCCTTGTCTGCTGAGCCATGCCTTCCACGCTAACCTGCTTCCCAACTATTCCCCGCGCCCATGGCGCATCGTACATACATCGATAACGTGCTCATGATACCCGAGCCATATACCACAACATGAAAACTTCTGTCAATCAAAACCGCTTACCGAACAAATACAACCGTTCGCGGCTGTTTGAAGTTGTTTTGTTTCTATACATCCCAGCCGGATGTTAACGTGCTCATTGTCAAATGTTCACGTGCTCATTTTGGTTCTAATCATTTTAAGATAGTGTTTATCGGGCTTTTTCACCGCTGAACGCTAACCAGGGAGCCTCCTGAGCGCAAACGCACAATATCGAACAGCGAGACGAGAGGGTGTATGCATATGTCTTTGCTAAACCGCGTACAGCAGCTGCCGAAGGGCTTTGTTTGGGGCGCCGCAACCGCCGCGTACCAAACGGAAGGTTCCACGAAGGTGGCAGGCAAGGGTAAGACCATGTGGGACGATTACCTTGTCGCCCAGGGTCGCTTTTTGCCCGACCCGGCCAGTGATTTCTACAACCGCTACGAGGAGGATATCCGCCTTTCTGCCGAGCATGGACTCAACGCCATCCGTGTGTCCATCGCCTGGACCCGCATCTTCCCCAACGGCGACGATGCCGAGCCCCTCGCCGAGGGCGTTAAGCACTACCACGAGCTGTTCGCCTGCTGCAAAAAGTATGGCGTCGAGCCCTATGTGTCCCTGCATCACTTTGACTCCCCCGCCGCCCTGTTCAACCAGGGCGACTGGCTCAACCGCAAGACCGTCGACGCCTATGTGCGCTATGCCGAGTTCTGCTTCCGCGAGTTCCGCGAGGTCAAGAATTGGTTCACCATCAACGAGCTCATCAGCCTCTCGCACTCCCAATACATCCAAGGCAACTTCCCGCCCAACCATCACTTTGATGTGACGAGCGGCATCCAGAGCCAGCACAACGAGCTCGTTGCCCACGCCCGCGCCGTCAACCTGTATAAGGATCTTGACGAGACCGAGCACCTGGGCGGACGCATTGGCATGGTCAACGTCCTGACGCCGGCATATCCTGCCACAGACTCGCCCGCCGACCAGCACGCCGCCGACCTGTACAACGCCTTCTACACCGACTTCATCATGGACGGCGCCTTCCTGGGTCACTACTCCGCGCGCACCCTCTCACTCATCAACGAGATTCTGCGTGCCAACAACGCCACGCTTACGGTTGAGGACAGCGACATGGAGGAGCTCGCCAAGGCGGCGCCCCGCAACGATATGTTCGGCCTCAACTACTATCAGTCGGCGTTTATCGCCGCCTACGATGGCGAGTCCACCAACAGCTTTAACGGCACCGGAGACAAGGGCACCTCGTGCTTTAAGTTTAAGGGCGTCGGGCAGCAGATCGATATGCCGGGTATCCCCACCACCGACTGGGATTGGCTCATCTACCCGCAAGGCCTCTACGACACGCTCAAGCACATCAGCGCCACCTATCCCAACCTCCCCGTCATCTATATCACCGAAAACGGCCTGGGCCACAAGGACCCCGAGCCCGACGCAAACGGCATCGTCGCCGATCCCGAGCGCATCGACTTTGTCGACCAGCACATGGAGAAGGTGCTCCGGGCGCGCGCCGAGGGCGTCGACGTCCAGGGCTACTTTATCTGGAGCCTGCAGGACCAGTTCTCGTGGGCCAACGGCTATAACAAGCGCTACGGCCTGTTCTACATCGACTTCGACACGCAAAAACGCTACATCAAGCAGTCGGCACTCTGGTACAAGGAGCTCGCCGACACTATGGCGGACGCGCAGTAGCGCATCGCCTCGCTTTCCCCCGAGAGGGGAGCGGCCCTATGCGATACAAACCCAGCCGCTCCCCTCTCTCCCCCTGGGACCGACCCCGCCTGCACCCGGGCTTTTAGCAAGCGGGAGACCATATAGGTTTTCAACGTCCATGCCATTAAGATTTCATGCAAAGAGGAGCGTGAACTATGGAATCGATCGTTAAGTTCTTGGAGAAAGGTCAGCCGTACTTCGACAAGGTCTCTAAGAACATCTACCTTCAGGCCATTAAAGACGGCTTTTTGGCAGCAATGCCCATCATCCTGTCTTCTTCTGTCTTCCTGCTTATTTCGACCCTGCCGGGCGTTGTCGCCACGGTCGGCGGCTTTACGCTGCCCGACTGGTGGAACGTCGACGTCGTGAACTTCTGCAACAAGGTTTACAACTTCACGATGGGCGTCGTGGGCATCATGGTCGCCGGCACCACCGCAAGCGCGCTGACCGGCTCCAAGAACCGCCGCATGCCTGCCGGCAAGGCCATCAACGCCACGAGCACCATGGTCGCCGCCATGTGCGCTATGCTCATCTTGGCCGTTACCCAGACGAGTGCCAAGATCGACGGCGCCGATGTCTCGGTGTTCTTTACCGACAACATGGGCACCAAGGGCCTACTGAGCTCCTTTGTCGCCGCATTTGCCACGGTCAACATCTATGCCTTCTGCATTAAGCGAGACATCACCATCAAGCTGCCCAAAGAAGTCCCCGGCGCCATCGCCCAGAACTTCCGCGACATCTTCGCCTTCAGCTTCTCCATCCTGTTTGTCGCCGTCATCGACGTTATCTGCCGCACCTGCTTGGCCGTCCCGTTTGCCAACGTCATCTCCACGCTGGTGAGCCCGCTGTTCGCCGCTGCCGATTCCTACGCCGGCCTCGCCCTCATCTGGTTCATGATCCCGCTGTTCTGGTTCATGGGCATCCACGGCCCCTCGGTCGTTAAGCCTGCCCTCAACGCCGCGCTGTTTGGCAACATCACCACCAACCTCGCCACGCTGCAGGCCGGCGGTCACCCCGCCCTCGCCCTGACCGAGAACTTCGGTAACTACATCGGCGAACTCGGCGGCACCGGCGCCACGTTCATTGTCCCGATCATCTTCCTGCTCTTTATGCGCTCCAAGCAGCTCAAGGCCGTCGGCAAAGCCTCTGTCGTACCCGTGATGTTCGCCGTCAACGAACCGCTGCTGTTCGCCGCGCCCATCATCCTCAACCCGTACTTCCTGATCCCGTTCCTGTTTGCCCCCGTGGCCAACGTCCTCATTGGTAAGTTCTTCATCGACTTTTTGGGCATGAACGGCTTTATCTATGCCATGCCGTGGGCACTCCCCGGACCGATCGGCACCTTCATCGACACCAACTTCCAGCCGATCTCTCTGGTCCTGGTTGTCGTCCTGCTGGTCGTTGACTTCTTAATCTACTACCCGTTCTGCAAGGCCTACGACAACGTCCTGTGCAAGCAGGAGGCCGAGACCCTGGCCGAAGAAGAGGCCGAGGAGACCAAGGCCGTCAAGACCGCTGCCGCCCCCGCCGTTGAGGCTCCTGTTGTCGAGACCGCTTCTGCCACTGAGGCCTCCGCAGCTCCGTCCGCCCTTAAGGGCAAGGATCTGAGGGTTCTGGTTCTGTGCGCTGGCGCCGGCACCTCTGCACTGCTCGCCAACGCGCTTAAGGAAGGCGCCGACGAGCTGGGCATCGACATTACCGCCAACGCCGGTGCCTACGGCAGCCACTACGCCATCATGGACCAGTACAACGTCATCGTCCTGGCTCCGCAGGTTCGCACCTATTACAACGAGATGAAGGCCGACACCGACCGCCTGGGCATCACGCTGCTGTCGCCCAAGGGCAAACAGTACATCGACCTCACTAAGGATCCCAAGGGTGCCGTCGCCTGGATCGAGGAAAACCTCGAGGCATAAAACGCTGACGCCACCTGCCGCTCGCAGAAAAAAAAATGGCCCGTGCATCGATGCGTGATGCGCGGGCCATTTTGTTTAGACCGCACCCGTCCTCCTGTTCATCTTAATCTGTAACATCTAGCCGAGTTTTTGGGTCCCAGCTGTTACAGATCGAGGTGAACGCACAGGCCAAGCCAAAAATCTCAATCTGTAACATGTAGACCGCTTTTGACCGCTTAGATGTTACAGATCGAGACAAACAGATGGGTCAATCCAATCAATCTAGATCTGTAACACCTGGCTGGTCATTTCACTCCTAACTGTTACAGATCGAGACAAAGATGATGGCTGGGTAGACAAAATCTCAATCTATAACACCTAGTCGAGTTTTCGGGTCCCACCTGTTACAGATTTAGACGAGCAGGCCGAGCACGTCTACGCCCGCAGATCCCTTACGCTGGAACGCTCGACCAACACGCCCGAGACGAGCGTACGACTTCTGGAGCTCGGGGCTTCCAGACCTGCGACGACCTCGTTAAGCGCACGGATGCCCAGTTCGCGGTGGCGAAACTTCACCGACGTCAGAATCGAGTTGGGAATCGTCTTGTAGAGTTCATCGTCGAAGCCGATCACGGACACGTCGTCGGGCACATTGAGCCCTTTGTCACGTAGAGCCATCATCACGCCGTTTGCCATGCAGTCGTTAGCAGCGAGGACCGCCGTGCAATCGGGTTTATCGGCAAGCACAAGGCCCGCGGCGTAGCCACTATCCGCATTCCAATCGCCTTGCAGAGGTTCAGGCGGCTCAATGCCACGTGCCTCGAGTGCCGCTCGCCAACCTTTCATACGGCACTGGCTCGACAGTGACTCTTTCTTACCAGAGACGAAGTACACGTTCTTGTGCCCGTGGTTCAAGAAGTACTCGCATGCCATGCGTGCGCCGCCCTCTTGGTCGTCACTGACGGTAGAGCAGGTTGAATGCTCCATCGGCGTGATAATCACCGTCTTGAGGTCTTTCGGCGCCTCAAAGGTATCAAAGTCATCGACCATCTGACACAGGTTGAAGATCATGCCATCAACAGGCAGCTGCGACATCCTGCGCGCCGCTTCGGCAAGGGTCATCTTCTCCCCCGCGCGCTTCTTAATCATCGTGAGCGCAAAGCCGCGTTCTTCGGCGGCATCGGCGATACCGTCAATCATGTCCACGGCGCCGCCCGACAAGTGGAACATCACCACGCCGATGCACCCGTAACGGCCCAACTTGAGTGAACGCGCGGCAAAGTTCGCCCGGAACCCAAGCGTCTCCATGGCAGCATGGACCCTATCGCGTGTCGACTCTCGCACGCTATCGGGCTCGTTGATCACACGCGAAACCGTCTTGAGAGAAACGCCCGCGGCAACTGCCACATCATTCATTGAGACATTTTTCTTGTCCATCGTTGCCACTACTTCTCCAGTCGGTTTTGCATTGCTTGTTTTTTTGCGTTCTAGCATACACTACCTGCCCGACTGACAAATCAGCCGTTTATCGGACAATATCGACCGTTCACCCGTAAATCCTTGTTGCTCTTCCAATAATGTCTTACGTTGTCATTAACGAAATGACAACGTTGTCATTTCGCAATGCCTTCCTTAAGCAGGAAGGTTTCCGGGCAGTCCTGACCATCCATCGACGACCAGTTCCATCCACATGCATCGCGCATCAAGTAGTAAAGGAGCTCTATGGACGCCATCGTAAAGATGCTCGAAAAGCATCAGCCGTTCTTTGAGAAGATCTCGAGGAACATATACCTCCAGGCCATCAAGGACGGATTCCTTGGGTGCATGCCCATTGTCCTCACCTCTTCGATCTTTCTGCTCATTGCCACCCTTCCCGGCGTAGTCGGCGTCACGCTGCCCCAGCCGCTCATCGACTGGTGCAACAAGCTCTACAACTTCACCATGGGCGTCATGGGCATCATGGTTGCCGGCACCACTGCCAAGAACTTCACGGCATCCATGAACCGTCGTATGCCCGCCGGCAAAGTGCTCAACGACGGTTCCACCATGGTGGCCGCCCAGTGCAGCATGCTGCTGCTCGCAGTCACGCAGTTCACCACCAAGTTCAACGGCTCCGAACTTTCGGTCTTCGATTGCACCAGCATGGGCACGCGCGGTCTGTTCTCGGCCTATATCGCCGCGTTCATTACCGTGTGGGTCTATAAGTTCTGCGTCTCGCGCGATCTGACCATTAAGCTGCCTAAGGAGGTCCCGGGCGCCATCGCTCAGAACTTCCGCGACATCATCCCCTTTGGCGGCGCCGTCATCATCTGCGGCATCATCGATGTGGTTGTGCGCAACCTCATGGGCGTTCCGTTCTCCGAGCTGCTTATCAAACTGCTCTCCCCGCTCTTCACCGCTGCAGAAACCTATCCTGGCCTTATCCTTATCCAGGCAGCCACCGCTTTCTTCTGGTTCATCGGTGTCCACGGCCCTTCGATTGTCCAGCCGGGCATCGACCCCATCCGTCTTGCCAACCAGGCCGAGAACCTGCAGGTTCTGCTGGCCGGTGGCCACCCCGCCCACTCCCTCACCTTCAACATGTCGCTCGTGGGTGAGTTCGGCGGCACCGGCGCCACGTTCATCGTGCCGCTTCTGCTGATTCTCTTTATGAAGTCCAAGCAGCTCAAAGCCGTCGGTAAGGCCTCAATTGTTCCTGTTGCCTTTGCTGTCAACGAGCCGCTGCTCTTTGGCGCGCCGATGATCCTTAACCCCTACATGCTCATCCCCTTTGTTGCCGCCGGCTGCGTCAACGTAAGCGTTGCCAAGTTCTTTATCGACAACGTGGGCATGAACGGCTTCTCCTTCGTGGTGCCTTGGGCTACTCCTGCCCCCATCGGCATCTTCATCACCACAAACTTCCAGCTTATCGCCCTGGTGTTTGTCGCAATCATTATCTTGCTGGACGCCATCATCTACCTGCCGTTCTTGAAGGCATACGATAAGCTGCTCTGCGACCAGGAGGCCGAGCGCGCCGCCGAGCTGGGTCTTGAGTCCGATGGTGCTGCCACCATCGCCGCCAACGCCCCTACGCCCGCTGTCGAGCAGGCTACCACTTCCGTCGAGCCGACCGCCGCTGCCGCCGACAGCAAGCCTGTCGCCGATCAGCCCGAGCCCGCCTTCGACGCATCCGCTAAGAAGGATGTCGATGGCCTGAAGGTCCTCGTCCTGTGCGCCGGCGCCGGCACCTCTGCCATGCTCGCCAACGCCATCAAGGAAGGTGCTGCGCAGACCGGAGAGAACATCGCTTCCTCCGCAGGCGCCTATGGCCAGCACACTGCCATCATGGATCAGTACGACGTTATCGTGCTCGCCCCGCAGGTTCGTAGCTACTACAACGACATGAAGGCCGACACCGATCGCCTGGGCATTAAGCTGCTCGCTCCCCGCGGTAAGGAATATATCGACCTTACTCGCGACCCCGCTGGCGCCATCAAGTGGCTCCGCGAGAACCTCGACTAGTTCCTCCCTCTGTTGGTGCCCGGATTCCCGGTTCGGGCACCTCTCCCTATTCGTATCCCACAGAAAGGATGACTCATGACCAACCCCATGCAGTTCCCCGACGGCTTTGTGTTTGGCGGCGCCACCGCTGCTTACCAGGTTGAGGGCGAGACCCGTACGCACGGCAAGGGCAAAGTGCCCTGGGACGATTTCCTGGCTGCTCAGGGTCGCTTCTCCCCCGATCCCGCAAGCGATTTCTACAACAAGTACCCGGTCGATATCGACCTGTGCCAGCGTTTCGGCATCAACGGCATCCGTGTCTCCATCGCTTGGAGCCGCATCTTCCCCAGTGGCACCGGCGAGATCAACCCCGAGGGTGTTGCCTTCTATCATGAGCTCTTTGCCACCTGCAACAAAGCCGGCGTTATCCCCTATGTCACGCTCGATCACTTTGATACGCCCGAGGCCTTTTACCAGAACGGCGGCGAGGGATTCCTGACGCGCACGACGATCGACGCCTTTGTCGAGTACGCCAATTTCTGCTTTGCCGAGTTCACCGAGGTCAAGCACTGGTTCACGTTTAACGAGATTCCCGCGACCGCCGAGGGCAGCTTTATCGTCGGCAACTGGCCGCACGGCGAGAAGTATCGCCTGGACAAGGCCTTCCAGCTCATGCACAACATGATGGTGGCCCACGCCAAGGCTGTCGTCGCCTTCCATGAGGGCGGCTTTGAGGGCGAGATCGGCATTGTCCAGAACCTGGAGCCCAAGTATCCCCTCGATCCCAACAATGCCGCCGACTGCGAGGCAGCTCGCATGGCCGACGTCATCAACAACCGCTGGGTACTCGACGCCACCTTCCGCGGCCACTATGCAGCCGACACCATGGAGGCTGCGACCAAGCTGGCCCATATCGCCGGCGGCGAGCTCGACGTCCGCGACGAGGACATCGCCGCGCTGACCGCCGCGCTCCCCTATAACGATTGCCTGGGCGTCAACACCTACAAGTGCCAGTTCCTGCGTGCCGCCGAGGGCGAAAACGACATCAACCACAATGGCACCGGCGACAAGGGCTCCTCGCGCTGGTTCCTCAAGGGCGTTGGCGAGGCATGCGTGCGCGAAGGCGTTCCCACCACCGATTGGGACTGGATCATCTATCCCGAGGGCCTCTACGACCTGCTGCTCCGCATTAAGAACGATTACCCCAACTACAAGAAGATCTACATCACCGAGAACGGCATGGGCTATAAGGACGACTTCGAGGACGGCTTTATCGACGACGCCCCTCGTATCGACTACATGCGTCAGCATCTCGCGTGGATCCTCAAGGCGATCGACGGCGGCGTGAACGTCGACGGCTACTTTGTGTGGTCGCTGCAGGACCAGTTCTCCTGGACCAACGGCTATAACAAACGTTACGGCCTGTTCTACATCGACTTTGAGACCCAGAAGCGCTACCCCAAGGCGAGCGCGTACTGGTACAAGAACGTCGCAGAGACTGGCCTGCTTATGGCCTAACTTTTGCCGCATACCCCCTGTCGGCCGCATGCGAATCCCTCCACGGGTTCGCATGCGGCCTTTTTGTTTTGGTGGGCCCGAGCAGACCGTTTGTCTCGATCTGTAACATCTAGCGGAGTTTTTGGGTCCTAGCTGTTACAAATCAAGACAAACGGAATAGGCCGGGTCAAAAATCTCGATCTGTAACATCTAGCTGGTTATTTCACCCTTAACTGTTACAGATTGAGACGATTTGATAGTGGAATCCTCATTTGTGCGTCACATCGCGTAGCGCTGACGCGCTGGTTTCCACAATGACAGGAGGTAAAAGTCCTCCCGCATCGCCTGTTGGCAATCCCGTTGCGCTAGCTAGCAGATGACCCGCGTATGCTCCTCGATGGCGACACGATCCTCGGCGGCGATACCCGGCTCGCACACCACGGCGTCCAAATTGTCCAAGCGGCAGAAGGTGTAGAAGTCGCGCTTGCCGATCTTGCTGGAGTCGGCGATCAGATAGCGCGAGTCGGCCTTGCTAAAGGCGAGCTGCTGGATGCGGCCCTCTTCCATGTTAGACGTGGACACGTCGCCGTCCAAAATGCCGTTGGCGCCGATATAGGCTGCGTCGATTCCCAGCGCGCGCAGGGTATCCTCGGCCATGGGCCCCACAAAGGCGGCGGTGCGGCGGCGATACATGCCGCCCACGAGGCACAGGTCGCAGTCTTCGCGCGCCTCGAGCAGGTTAAACACCGAAAGCGAATTGGTTACAATGCGCAGGCGAAACGCCGGCAGCATCGAGGCCATCTGCTCAACCGTGGTGCCCGTACCCAAAAAGATGGTCGAGCCTTCCTCGATAAGCTCCACAGCGCGGCGCGCGATCTGCAGCTTTTCCTCGGCATGCTTAGTGCGCTTTTCGCTGTGCGAATACTCGTGACGCAACATAGCGTGGGGACGGCCCTGTGCACTACGGGCTCCTCCGTGCACGCGTTCAATCTCGCCCAGGCTCGCAAGTTCTTCGAGGTCGCGGCGAATCGTCATGTCCGAAACGCCCAGTGCATCCGAAATCTCCTTGACCGAGACCGTGCCCTGCTCTTCGAGCAGCTGACGAACCTTATCCTGTCGCTCTGCCTTAATCACGATGAATCCTCGCCGTTCTTTGCGCGCATATCATTCAAACAGTAACGAACAAATTGTATCAGACTCGTGCGCGTCAAAAATGAACGCCCGCACAGCTCCAATCATCACTTTTTTGAGAAAAATACCCCCTGCTTTAGTGGGATGTAGTGATAATCTCGCTTGTTCGCGCTACAGTTTGTCGGAAATACCTCGATGTTAGGAACCAAATGATCACTTCCGAGCTTTTCGGCACCGCGCCGTGCGGTACCCCCGTTCATCGTTACACCCTCAACGGGCCCGAGATCTGCGTTCGCATTATGGACTATGGCGCCACCGTGCTGGGTATCGATGTGCCCGACATTCCCGGCAACGTGCGCGATGTGGTGCTGGGCTTCGATAAGCTCGAGGATTACTTTGACAACCCCGCCTGCTTTGGCGCGACCATCGGCCCCGTGGCAAACCGCACCGCGGGCGCCACGATCACCATCGACGGCACGGACTGGCACATGCCGGCCAACGAAGGCGTCAACAACCTGCACAGCGATCTTGAGCATGGCCTGCACAAGCGCGTGTGGGATGTTGAGCTCGACGAGGTCCACAATGCCGTGCGCATGACCACCTCGCTTGAGGATGGCGAGTTGGGCCTGCCCGGCAACCGCACCTTTACGGCCGTGTTTACCGTGACGCCGACGGGACGCTTCCGTATCGAATACGGCTGCGAGAGCGACCGCGCCACCTACGTGTCCATGACCAACCACACGTACTTTAACCTTGCCGGTCATAACGCCGGCATGGACTGTGAGCACTTCTTTATCGCCAACGCTGCCCACTACTTGCCCATTAACGAGCAGAACATCCCCACCGGCGAAATCGCTCCGGTCGAGGGAACACCGTTTGACTTTCGCGAGCTGCGCCCCGTCGCACCCGGCATGGAGGCTGACGACCCGCAGATTAAGCAGGCCCGTGGCTATGATCACTGCCTGTGCATCGATGGCTATCAGTACGGCCGCAGCCTGCGCCGTGCGATGCACGTCGAGGAGATGTGGACCGGCCGCGAGCTGGACTACTACACCACTGCCCCGGGCGTGCAGCTCTACACCGGCAACTGGCTGGGCGACGAGCACGCCAAGGACGATGCCAACTATGGTTGGGGCGCCGGTTTTGCCCTCGAGGCCGAGATGTACCCCGACACGCCGCACCAGCCGCTGTTCCCGCAGGGCATTGTGGGCCCGGGTCATCCCTACAGTAATGTGATCGAGTACCACTTTATGAGGCACTAAGCCCATAACACAACATATCGCACAGCAGCGCCCGCCGGCACACCGCCGACGGGCGCTGCTTCATGCCTAAATCCTTCTTTTCGATGCCACCGAATTGGTGACATAACAAAAACTATGCCGAATTACTACGATGAACCCACTATGTCCGACCACGCGCTGGTTTATAAAAAATTAGCAACTCGTTTACCTGCGGTTTTATTCTCTGCAAATTTGGCATGCTCGGCGATAAGCAATTCATCGTAGTAAACCGGCATAGTTTTGGCGGACAGCGCCACACAGATCCCCTACGAAGGCAAAATGATCCGTTTTCCTCCGTCCCCAAGGGATCAGTTGAACAGATTGCCGATGGGATCGGGGGCGGAACTGGGGAGATAGCGGATTTCTAGCTCTATACCGAGCTTTTGCAACTCTTTGAAGGCGGCGATGTCTGTATCGCCTACGGCAACGGCAGGCGTTGCAGAGCGCTTGCCCTCCCCCGCCCGCATATGGCCGATACTAATCTTGGTTATTGGCACACCGCCCTTAACCAGCGCGAGCGCATCGGAGGGTGAGGCCACCATGATCAGAATCAATTGGCGAGGCGTTGCGGTATGAATGATGTCGATGACCTTTTGTACCGAGAAAAACCGCGTCCAAACGCCTTCTGGCGCCGCCACCCTCATGGGTGCCCATTGGCGCGAATCTGCCGCGATCTCATCGTTGACGATTAGGACAAGGTTGGAACCCACGGCTTCGTTCCACAGCTCAACGTCTTGTCCGTAAATGAAACGGTCGTCGATACGTGTGAGAAGGATCTTGGGTTGAGCCATGGCTGCCCCATTCTGTTTGAGACCCATACGAGCGGGACGTCGACCACCAACTCAACAGCTGGTCAAGCGCCAGATGGACGCCGCAGACATCACGCCTCTAATATTAGTGCATTTAAAGTGAGAAAAGCCGTCAGAACCCTTGCGCGGATGTGCGATGTCCCGTATCATAGACAGCCGTTGACGCCTCAGTTGCGCCATCACATGGCCGCCAGCGTAGCTCAGTTGGTAGAGCACCGCTCTCGTAAAGCGGGGGTCACCGGTTCGAGCCCGGTCGCTGGCTCCATTGCACAAGATAGCCGCCTTCGGGCGGCTTTTTTGTTGCCGATTTCGGGCGCGCATCCGCCAATCCAAGCACAACGCCGCCGGAAACTCCCCTACTCAACAAAAAGCCCCGCCAACCGCAATCCCCAAGGGAACCGCGATTAACGGGGCTCAAGCGCGCTCCTCAATGGAATCACGTCATCAGACGAGCAGCTCAGCCGAGCAGTGCGCTACTCCTCCCAGTAAGCGTCTGCAAGCAGCTTAAAGCAGATCTTCTTGACCGGCTGTGCGCCATCGCCCGGGAACTCGAGCGTGGGCATGTGAGGCTCGCCGGCAACAAACAGCGCGAACTTGTCGTCGGCAAGATCGCCGGCGATCGAAGCGTCGGAATCGACCAGATCGTAGTCGTCCTTCTCGTCAAACTCCTGAACCAACGTCAGGCTGCCCGTGGCAACCTTAAAGGCCTCGCGACCCTCGACATCGATCTGCAGGTCGTGATAGCGCTGATGCGTCTCATAGTGAGCCTCGGCCTCGGGACGCGTCGTGGGAGCCATGACGTTCGCATAGACCTTGTCGCCCAGAATCGGATGGCTGCCGACCTCGAGCTGCGCCGGGTCGTTCTCCTCGAGCCAGTCGATCAGCACGTCGAGGCCCTTGAGCATTCCGCGATACTCCTCGATATCGCCCAATGCACCGTAAATCATCTAAATCCCCTCTCGGATCGTTTCCTTGGCGGCTACTCGGCAAACGCATTACCAAAGCTGTTGCCGCCCACATACGTCTCGACCAGGGTAAGGTCGGGACTGAACACGACAAAGTCGGAGTCGTGCCCCGGCATAATGCTACTGCACTTGTCGTCGACATGAGCTAGCAAGCGATGCCGGGGCCGCAGCACAAGCTCCTACAGCTCGGTCACGACAACGCCGTTGTAGACCTCGTCCCAACGATCCATGACCAAGTGGCCAGTCATAGGATCCATGGCATTGAGCTTGCCGCAGGTGTTGGCGGTACGCAGCACCGTCTCGTCGTCCGCGCCAGCAGCAATGGCATGCGCGAAGCCAGCGATAGTGGAGTCACCAGAGCCCGTGGCGTTAACGGCAGGGATATCGGGCGTCTTTGCGCGGAACGCACGGCCATTGTGGAAGCCAACGGAGCCGGCAGCGCCCATGGACACGACGACCCAGGGGATATCGGAGAAGCGGGCATCAGAGGCGAGCGCGGCGCGGAGCTCGTCCACATCGTCGGTGGTAAAGCTCGTACCCAAAAGGCCGTTGATCTCGGTCAGGTTAGGCTTGACCAGCTCGGGCTTAATTTCGGACTTAAGGGCGGCCTCGAGCGAAGCACCCGAGGTATCGAGCAGCACCTTGGCGCCGGCGTTCTCGGCAATGCCCGTGATCTTGGCATAGTAGTCTGCCTCGACACCGCGGGGCAACGAACCCGAGATGGTGACGACGTCGGCCTTGCTCGCAAGCTCGGCGAACTTTGCGGTAAAGGCATCGAGCTCCTCGGGGGCAATCGTCGGGCCGCTCTCGAGCAGCTCGGTCTGGTTGCCGGCGTGGAGGATGTTGAGGCAAATGCGAGTCTCGCCCTTGATGGGCACAAAATCATTCTTAATGCCGTTAGCGTCCATGAGCTCGGCCATATAGGCGCCCATATGGCCACCAAGCAGGCCGGTTGCCACAACATCGTCGCCCAACTGACCAAGGACGCGGGCTACGTTAAGGCCCTTGCCGCCGGCGGTCTTTTCGGGCGTCACACGGTTGACGTCGTCGATGACGAGCTCATCGAGCTGATAGCGCGTATCGACAGACGGGTTCATCGTAACGGTGAGGATCATTTTTAGCTCCTTATCTCGCAGGCTCCTTGTGCCTCGCGATACGAGTCGACAAAACGGAATTACAGAATCTCAATCGTGAACGAGCGAACGACGGTCTCCTTGGGCTTGGCGATAAGGCAGCCGCGCTTGTGCTCAAGCACGTCGTCCTCATCGGAGCAGGTCGAAAGGCCGCCCCAGGGTTCAACTGCCACAAAATCGCCCTCGGGCTTGCTCCACACAATGAGATATGGGAAGCCCTCAAAGCTCAGGCGGACGCCCTTGTCCTCGCCCTTTTTGGAAAGCGTGACCTGACGGCTCTCGAGCACGTCAAAGATGGTCTCCGCAAAATCGAAGAGCTCATGTGACAGAGGCAGCGTCTTTCCCACCATGGGGTTCTTGGAGCGATTGGTCACGTCAATCAAGCCAGTCGAGGGGACGGCAGTGCAAAGCTCAGCAGCCTCGTCCTTCTCAAAGCGCAACTCGTAGTCCGTATAGGCCTCGCCCTCATCGAGCGGACACCTAAAGCCGGGATGACCGCCGATAAAGAACGGCATGTCCTCGGTTCCCTCGTTGGTCACCTCATAGGAGACGCGAACGGCATCTCCCTCAAGCGTATAACGAGCGACAAGCTTAAACGGATACGGATAATCGCTCAGCAGCGCGGCGTTATCCTCGGAAGCCAGGCACATCGCCAGCTCGTTCTCGCCTTGGCTCAGCAGCTTCCACTCCTGTTTGCGCGCAAATCCGTGGCGAGCGAGCTTTACATGATGCCCGGCGAACGTCATGGCGCTGTTATCGCGCAAGCCTCCGCAAATCGGGAAGCAAATCGGTGCCCGGCCGGACCACACGGCGGGATCGCCCTGCCACAGATACTCGCGACCTCCGGCCTCAATCGAGGTAAACGAACCACCAGCCGTGGACACCTTAATAGAAATCGAATCGTTGGAGAGAGCGTATTCCATTGCCCATCCTTTCGAACAATTACTTTTTGCTCGCAAGAACCCGTCTCGGCCCTGACCAAAGGACAAACCCGCACGTTCATCGATGCGTCCGGTATCCCAGCCATGCAACGGGGTACCATACAGACATTGATGCAATTACAGCTGAAAGGCCTTCTTATGCGAACCATCATCCTTTATGCCTCGCGCCATCACGGCAATACGAAAAAGCTCGTGGACGCCATCGTCGAGGCACACCCCGAAATCGATACCCTCGACGTCAAGGCGCTTGGCAAAAACGAGTACCCCAACCTGCACGAATATCATCTGATCGGTGTCGCCACGGGCATCTATTACTCCGAGATCGACAAGGACATGGCACGCGTGCTCACTAACGTGCTGCAGCCGCAGGACAAGGTGTTTGGCCTTATGACCTACGGTGGCAAAAACAAGTGGTACGGCAAGGATATCGATGGCATCTGCCGCATGAGGCAGGCCATCTTTATGGGTGTCTACGGCTGCCCCGGCTTTGATACGTGGGGACCGTTCAAGCTCGCCGGCGGTGTCCAAAAGGGACACCCGACCGCTGAGGAAATTCAGGGCGCCGTCGACTTCTTCGACAAGATCGAAGACGAGTATGGCGACATCATCGTCGAAGAGTACGCCAAGCGCGAAAAGCGCCTAGCATACGAGAAGGAGCATCCTGCAGGAGGCTTGGTGGCCGGCGTCAAGCGCACGGCAAAGAAGATCGCTAACAAGCTGTAACTGTAAAGGTGCTTTTGAGCGTTTAACCCATACGGCGGGTCCGAGCAGATTCGGGCCCGCCGTCTTTTTCTATCGTTACTCGGTAAAGGCGTTGCCGACGCTCTGGCCGCCAACATACGTCTCGACGAGGGTGAGATCATGGTCGAACACGACAAAGTCGGCGTCGCGACCCGGCATGATGCTGCCGCACTTACCCTCGATGTGCGCGGAGCGTGCCGGCACCTCGGTTGCCATGCGAATGGCGATATCGGCGCTGGCGATGCCCCAGTCGACGATGTTCTTGACGCCCTGGGCAAGCGTGAGCACCGAGCCGGCAATGCTCTTGCCGTCGGCGAGCCAGCACAGGTTGTCCTTCATGATGACGTCCATACCACCACTGGTGTAGCTGCCCTCGGGCATGCCACCGCAACCCAGGCAGTCGGTGATGAGCACCGTGTGCTGCCAGCCCTTTGCCTGCAGCAGCGCCTTGATGGCGGCAGGGTTTACGTGCTTGCCGTCACAGATGATCTCGGCGTAGGTCTCGGGCGTGGACATGGCAGCACCCACGACACCGGGCTCGCGGTGATGCAGCCCGCGCTGGCCGTTGTAGGTATGCGTAAAGCAGCTGGCACCGGCGTTGATGGCGGCGATGCACTCATCATAGGTGGCGTCGGAGTGACCGATGCTGGTCACCACGCCCTTGGCGTTCAGCGCAGCCGCATAAGCAGCGGCACCGTCGCGCTCGGCCGCCATGGCGCTCTTAACGATGCGACCACCCGCAGCCTCCTGCCACTGGTCGAAGACCTCCTCAGAGGGGTCAATCAGATAAGCGGGGTTCTGCGCGCCCACATGCTTCATGGTAAAGAAGGGGCCCTCCAGGTAGATGCCCTGAATGCGTGCACCGCAGAAGTCGGGGCCGCGGCCCTCGTCCGCCTGAGCGATAGCGGCGCAGGCGTCCTTGATCTGCTCGACGCCATCGGTGAACGTCGTGGGCAGCCAGCTGGTGGTACCGCGACGGGCGAGCTCAGTCGAGCTGATATCGATGCCCTCGGGATCGTTATCGGTAGTTGAGTGGTTGTAGAAGCCGTGGATGTGAGTATCGACCATACCCGGCGCAATCCACGATCCTGTGTAGTCCTTAATCTCGCAAGAGGGCTCGTCGGCCTGCCAGGCGCCAAAGACGCCATCCTCGACCATAAGATAGCCGCCCAGTTGCGGGCCTGCCGGCAAGAAGAACTTGTCAGCCTTAATTGCGTACGTGCTCATATGCACTCCTTGCTTCTAAAGCAGTTGACTGTGGTGATGCTTATACCCAGCACACGTAAAACAAAAAGCGCCCGCCCGCCGTTATGAGCGGACGGGCGCCCTTACAGGGGGACGCGATTAAGCGGTGAAGGGGTGAATCGTCACGCCCTTAACCACGCGGTTGACCGTGCCGGTGGGGCTCGGCGTATCGGGCGTGTTGCCCACGCGGACGGAGTTGAGCAGGCTGATAGCCTGGGCAAACATCACGAACGGCAGAGCAAGGTAGCCCTCGGGAAGTGCCTCGTAGCCCTTAAAGGTGAAGGACTCACCCTCATAGACGGTGGCACCTTCCTGCTGAACGGCGACGGTGTGCTGAGCGATCTTGTCGCCACCGATCTCGTTGAGGATGTCGATGTCGTACTGACGGGTGTAGGCGTCGTTGTTGACGAACACGAAGACGAGCGTCTTATCGTCGACGAAGGACTTGGGTCCGTGACGATAGCCCATGGAAGTGTCGTAAGAAGTGGCAACCAGGCCGTGAGCAAGCTCGAGAATCTTAAGCTGGCTCTCCTGAGCAAGGCCGCCAAAGGAGCCGGAGCCCAGGTAGGTCACGCGGTTGAAGTCGCCAGCGAGGTAATCGGCGACCTCGGACTCGCGAGCGATAACCTCCTCGCCCATCTTGGCGATGGTCTCGACCCACTCGGCCTTCTGCTCGTCAGAGGCAGTGTCGAAAATAAGGGTGGAGAGCAGGGTCATGCAGGAATAAGAACCGGTCATGGCGAAGCCCTTGTCGTTGGCACGCGGAATGAGCAGCGTCAGCGCATTGGGATCATCGGCAGACTCGACGGCGAGCTTGCCCTCGGGAGCGCAGGTGATGTTGAGGAACTTGACGTTGTGGACGAGCTCCTTGGCAACGGCAACGGCGGCAAGGCTCTCGGGGCTGTTGCCAGAGCGGGCAAAGGAAACCACGAGCGTGGGATCCTCGGCGCGCAGGAAGTCACGCGGGGCGCTCACGATGTCGGTCGTGGCGATGGGCTTAAAGTCGTAGAGATCAGTGTTGCCAGCGTGACGCAGGTACGGGGCACAGGTATCGCCAACGTAGTCGGACGTACCGGCACCGGTAAAGACAACGGACAGACGGCCCTCGCCCATAGCGCGAGCCTCGGCCAGGAAGGCCTCGATGGCCTCCTTGTTCTCGCGATAGATGTTGAGCGTATCACGCCAAAGCTCGGGCTGCTGAGCAATCTCGGCCGTGGTGATCTGGGCGCCGAGCTCGGTGAGCTCCTCGACACTCTTCTCGAACATTTCTAATACCTCTCTCTAGAAGTAATCCTCTGACGTGCAATTATACACTTCAGTTGGTTATCTGGTAGTAACCAGTTAAATGCAAAGAATCATCATATGGATACGATGCGAACACTAGTCGCTACGCTGGTGGTAAACCTTGTATTTAAACTGATCGGCACGAGCAACCGAGAGTGTATACTCCACAACCTCGTTTGACTCGTTATACGTAGTCCTGACCAAATCGAGCACAGGCGAGCCCTCAACAATTCCCAAAAGGTGAGCGTCGGTGGGACGGGCTATGCTCGCATAGAACTCCTCTTCGGCCACGCGAATCTTTTGCTGAAAGTCTTGCTCAATCACATCGTAAAGCGGCTTACGCTCCAGCAGCGGTCGCTTTAGGGACAGAAATTGACGAACCGGTAGATAGCTGCGTTCGACCATCATGGGCATGTTGTCGGCAGAACGAAGTCGCTTGAGCTTAAAAATGCGATCGCCGATACGCAATCCCATATGCTCGGCCAGATTCTTATCGGCCTCCATCTCGCAAAACTCGAGAATCGTGGTCTCGGGGTCGCGACCCATCGCGCGCATCTGCTCGGTAAAGCTGTAGGACTGCATAAGATTGGTTGCCTTTGCCGAACGGTCGGTCACAAAGGTACCGCGACCGTGCTGCCGAACCACCAATCCTAAACGCTCCAGTTCCTGCAGAGCCAGGCGTACCGTAGTGCGCGAGAGACCATAGCGCTCCGATAGTTCGCGCTCGGAAGGAATCATGTCACCGGCGCGATATTCATGGTCGATCTTTTCGGTCAGAATATCGACCAGCTGATCGTACAGCGGTTGCTTACGCGCTCCGATCGCCATCCTATCCTCCCATTTTCTCAAACTCGGCTACTACCTTGGGTGTTTAGCATTATCTGTCTGCCACACCCGAATCAACAAGAAAACAAAAGCCGCGCGCTCTTTCGAGCACGCGGCTTTTAACATACACATGGCTTAAGGGGTCGGGGTGTGAGCCGCGTAGGGACACACCCCTCAAGCTAGAGCCTTACCAGATGCTCGGCCAGAGACCAAGCGGGCCAGCGCCCAGGATGCCGAGGACGAAGAGCAGCAAAATGCCCTTGGTCGGGGTCCAGCTGTGCTTAGCGAACATGTAGTAAAGCAGCAGCGTAAGCATAAGCGGGACGAGCTTCGGGACGATGGTGTTGAGGGTGTCGGCAACAGAGAAGTTGACCGGATCCTCGGTAACGGTGCCGTAGGTAACGGACTCCATGCCGTTGCCCAGATCGGTGACGCCGCACTCGACAGCGTTGCCGTCGGCATCGGAGGCGGTGAGGGCGTTGCCGTCCTCATCAGTCATGGCGATGGTACCGGCCTCAGCGGTCTCGGTATCGATGCCCTCCATACCGGTGAAGTTCTCGGCCTCCTTCTCGGAGACGATCACGGTAGTAGCGGAGAGGCCACGGGTGGTGCCGTTGGGGATCTGGAGGTTGATCTGGGTGCCACCCATGGTGACGACCAGGCAACCGACGACGAAGACGCCCATGATGGAAGCGGCACGCGTGAAGGCCTGCATGTTGGCAGTCAGAGCGTCAATAGCGCTGGTGCCAAGCTTGTAGGACCAGTTCATGAGCCAGAAGCGCAGAGCGAACTGGACGACGTTGAAGATCACCAGGAAGATGATCGGCGCAGCGGCGTTGCCGTTGATGGCCATGTTGGAGGTGATGCCGGCCGTGATAGGCACGAGCGTCAGCCAGAACAGGGCGTCACCGATACCACCGAGCGGGCCCATTGCGGCGACGCGGACGGCGCGGATCGTGGGGATGTCAACCTTGTTCTGCTCGAGCGAAAGCACGATGCCCATAACAAAGGTGACGAGGAACGGGTGGGTGTTGAAGAACTCCAGGTTGTGGCTCATGGAAGCCGCGAGGTCGTTCTTGTTGGTGTGGATCTTCTCCAGACCGGGGATGATGGAGTAGAGCCAGCCAGCGGCCTGCATACGCTCGTAGTTGAACGAGGCCTGCAGGAAGCAGGAGCGCCAAGCCATCTTGTTGAGGGTCTTCTGGTCGAGCTGCGGAGCAGGAGTGAGATCCTCGTAGTGCTCCGGGATCACATACTCATTAGATGCCATCTTCGAAGTCACCTCCGTCAGAAACAGCTGCACCCTTCAGCTCGGTCTGCTGCTGGAAGTCCCAGAAAGCGATGCCGAAGCCGATGAGAGCGAGGATGAGCAGAGCAGGGGTTGCCAGCGAATCGTTGGCAACGGTGATGAGCGCGAGGCCAAAGCCCATGAGGAAGAAGCCCCACATATCGCGGTTCATCATTACCTTGAGCAGGACGGCGAAGCCGACGAAGCGCATCATGCCGCCTGCAGCGGAGAGACCGGTCTGCAGCCAAGTCGGGATGGCGGAAGCGATGGTCTGACCGATGGTAGCGCCAGCGATGAAGAACAGGGTGACGACGACAGCGAAGATCAGGCCGAGCAGAGCCATGGCGAAGTAGTTCAGGCGCTCGATGCCCTTGGTGTCCGCGTTATGAGCCATGTTATCGGCCGTGGACATAAGCGGGGACATAAGCGTGAAGACCAGGGTAACGCCAAGCTGGCCGAGCAAAGCGAACGGAATGGCAAGGCCGACTGCCGCGTTGGGCTCGAGGCCCGTAGCGATAGCGAGAATGGCTGCCATGATGCCGCCGATGACGGCGTTAGGCGGCTGAGCGCCTCCGATCGGCATGTTGCCGATCGTCATGAGCTGATAAGTACCACCCACGAGAAGACCGGTGTTGAGGTCGCCAAGGATAAGACCGATGACGGCGCCGGTGACGATGGGCTGATAGAGAGACTCGAGGAAGTCAAACTGGTCGATTGCCGCGATGAACGTGACGACGAAGACCAGAGCGATCTGGATGATCGAGTATTCCATCTTGCTCCTCCTTTCAAAATGTATGTACGCACTTTGGATAACACGTACAGAACGTCAGGGTTTCACTCCTGACAACGTGGATCACGAGGATTACGAGAAGAGCTTGCTCGTGTCCTCAACAGGCGTGCTCGGAACGCGCCTGATCTCCAACTCCACCCCCAATTCCTGCAGCTCTTTAAACGCAGCGACATCCTCGTCGTTAACTGCGACGGAGGTGGCGACTTGGCGCTTTCCTTCCGACATGTGCATGTTGCCGATGTTTACCTTCTTTATAGGCACACCGCCCTTGACGAGCGTAAGCACGTCTTCCGGTGTTTCGGCCACGATGAAGATCTTCTGGCGCGGGCTCGCCTTGCCAATGACGTCGATGGTCTTCTGCAGAGAGAAGAAACGCGTAGCGACGCCGGCGGGAGCGGCCATCTTCATGAGGTTCTGGCGCATGGTGTTGGACGCCACGTCGTCGTTGGCGACGAGGATGAGGTTGGAGCCCAGGGTGGAGTTCCACTGGGTGGCAACCTGACCATGAACCAGTCGGTTATCGATGCGGGTAAGAAGAATGTTGGGTTCTGCCATGTTGATCAGCTTCCTTTCGTTATTTGCTGACGACAGTTACTTGATCTCCTGAATCGCGTAACGCGAAACATCTACGACGGCTCCGGATCGGACTTTGATCTGGACCTTCTCGCCTTCGATGCCTTTGACGGTTCCGTAGATACCGCCGGCGAAAAGAACCTCTTGACCCGGCTTGAGCTCGGTGTGCAGCTCCTTGAAGTACTTCTGCTTCTTCTTCATGTTGATTTGCGACCAGATGGTGTAAATCAAGCCCATGATGACAAGCAGGCCTAAAAGGGCGACCGAGGAGCTCAGGACGTTGGCTCCGAAATCGGCCATTAGATGCCGTCCTCGTCGCCGAAGATATCCTCTTCCTCGGAGCCGGCAACGGATGCGACCGTCTGGGCGGTGACGCCCGTCTGGCCAACGGTCACGGCCTGCTCGCCAAGCTCGGCGAGCGTGGCATTGCCGCGGAGGAACAGAAGCTCAATAACCATGGGAAGGTTGGTGCCAGTCAGAACCTCGACGTTGTCGACATCCTGGGCAATCATCATCGACTGGTTGAACGGGGTGCCGCCAAGCAGGTCGGTAAAGACGAGCACGCCATCGCACTCCTCGCGCATGGCGGTAATAGCGGCGCGGAGATCCTCACCGTAGGAAGCAGCCTGGTCGCCCTCAAAAGGAACGACGGTAAAAGCGGGCTGGTCGCCGGCAACCATAGCGATAGCGCTAGCTAGGCCGGGTGCGAACTGTCCATGACCGGTAAGAATAAAGCCAACCATTCAAATTTCCCTTCCGAAGGTGTGTACAATCTGAGTCCGATGATTTTCGGAAGCCAGCGGGCGCTCGCCCTTAAAGCTTCTTAGAAAGCGTTCTTTGAAGACCAGTGGTTTCTAAACTGGTAGTAACCACGTGACGTGTTGTTGTCACTATATCACCCCAGAAGAGGTCGCTTTCGTTGATTCATACGGTAAAACGTTTTTGCACCGCTCACGGTGATATTTCAACCGTTTACCGGTCGTTAACACTTCTACCTGCGGTTTTGAAACCGTTTCGAAATGCTTTGGCAAAAGATCGGAACTTTTCCTGTCCCTAAACAACGCAGGGCGGCTAAAAATAGCGTGTAGAAAAATTGCAGGTCATTGTGAAGATATGTGAATTGGTCTTTTCGACTTAATACCAGTTAGAACCAGTTTTGAGATTATCGGTGAACGGTAGTTTTCGACCGTTCACCGGTTACTTGTAATCGTTTGCAGTTGTTTTCCCATATGAATCGGGGAAACCCGATGAAGCACTTGTGCGATCACGGGAAGTTTTGGCATTTGTCCTCATCCCCGCGCGCCAAACTCCAGCATCCAAAATGAGCTAATAGGTCACGTTAATCTTTTTCAATCATTACTAACTCAGTTTCCGTAATTATTTATCGTTTGTCGTTAATTCTGATATGATACAAGTATCATCCAAAATGCCGGTTGGAGGGGTTATGGTCCATCGAAACGCATCTATATCGAATGAAACCATCAGCCGCGAACAGACGATAGCCGAACTGAAGAAGCTCGCTCGCATCTGCAAATGGGCCACGATCTGCATTACCACCGCGCTCGCTCTGGGACTTCTCGCAGTCATTGCGATTGACCTTCTACTCATATTGCCTGGCCTCTCCCAAGGGTCGTGTCTCCAATCCGTAGAACTTCAAGCCGGCGAAGGGCCGTGCCTTGCTATCGTCGGTACCGATGCGCAGGCCCCACTTATGCTCGTTGCACACGATGGTCACACTGCCATAGGGAGCCTCTTGATGACATGTCTCGCGCTTACCATCGCGATAAGCGTGCGCAGGTTTTTCTTCAACATTGAAAAGGAAGGCAGGCCATTTGACCTTGAATGTAACCAGACACTTCGTCGAGTAGGACATTTATTCCTTATCGGCGGCGTTGCCGTGAGGCTTCTTGGTGCCGTTATCACGGGAATGATACTCTCAGGATTTGGCGGCAGCTTTACGGATGCGTTCGTCGGCCAGTTATTCGAGCCCTCCATGCTCTTTGCAGGCCTGATTATTTGCCTGATTGCCAGCATCTTCCGTTACGGGTATATCCTGCAAAAACAAGATGACGAGTTGCTCTAGGGGGAATCCATGATTATTCTGCGGCTTGACCGCATGCTCGCCGAACGCAAGATCTCATCCAAAGAGCTTGCGGAACGTGTGGGCATCTCCCAGGTCAATATGTCACGCATTAAGACGGGCAAGGTTTCTGCCATACGTTTTTCAACTCTTGACGCGATATGCCGGGCACTCGACTGCCAACCAGGCGATGTACTGGAATATATATCCGACGATGAAGCCGATAGCCTTTTTGGGCTTAAAGATGAATAGTCATAATTAAGCCGTCAATCACGCCCTCAACGCAAAAAGCCCGCTAGAACGTTGTCCGTTCTAGCGGGCTCAATCAGGTAGATCGGTTAGCGCGCAGTAGTGCAGGCAAACCTTACGCAAACAGGCCGTAGATACTGATGTTGGCCTTGGCGTAGAGGCCGTTCGCATACTCGGTCCACTTGGAGCTGGCGCTCGAAGCCTGCGAGGAATACTGCTGGTAGGCGGTGTAATAGGCGGTCATGGCTTGCTTATAGGTAGCGCTATCGGCCGTAAAGGCATCGTCAGCGAAGGCCTTGGCATAGGTGCTGTCGGTATCCTTCCAGGTGCCCTTCTCGTTATCCCACTCGTCGCCGGCAAGGTTGATGATGTAATCGGCGTAATCCTTGCTCGCGGTCTCCTCGTTGCCATCAGCAGGCTCGGTCGGGGCGGTCGGCATGCTTGCGGAGCTATCGCCAACCTTCTTCTTGTAGAGCTTCTGCAGCGTCGCGGACTGGCGGACGATCTGCTTGGCCTGATCCTTGGACACGCCATACTGCGTGGCCATGGTCTTGTAGTCGGAGGTGCCGATGGAATCCTCGGCGTACTTCTTCATCTCCTTAGAAGAGACGGTAATGCCCTCGTCCTCGGCAGCGTCCAGCAGGATCTTGTTGCGCACGTAGGACAGGATAACGTCGGCAGACGGAGCGGTGTAGTTGCCGTCACTATCCTTGACGGTGTCGAGACTGTACTGGCTCTCGATGGCCTCACGCGCGGTGATGTCGCTCTTCTTGCCGTTGTAGCTATAGCTTGCCACGGTCGAATCGAGCTGGTCCTCGGTGAGGGTCGCCGAGCCGACGCCTTTGCCGCCAAAACCACCGTTGCCGATAAAGAAGCCGACCACGGCAGCAATCACGACGGCGACCACAAAGGCGGCAATCATCGTCTTCTTGTGCTTGGATGCATGGTCGTCTTCGTCGGAGTCGTCGTCCTCGTCTTGCTCCTCGGGCATCAGGTTCTCGTCAGCGGCATCCGCGGCAATCTGAGCCTCCAGGCGGGCGTCCTCCTCCTCGGCCGTCGTACCGGCAGCAATGTGCTCAGCAGACGCACCGGCGACCAGATCGATCTTCTCGTCCTCGTCACCGTCGGGGCCTTCGCCGCGCTCGATGATCTGGATGCCGTCGATCTCGTCCTTCTCGTCCTTCTTTTGAATCAGACCCATATCAGTTACTCCTTGTTAGGAAACATAGTCCGCAATAGAATACGCCCGACAGAGCGCCGGGCGTATTGATTCTCAGGTTATACGCAAACACTTAAGTACTATTTAGGCGTTTGCAGCGTGCATACCTTAGGCCAGGTGCGCGATAACGGCATCGGCAAAGGCCTGCGTGCCCACAGCACCCTCAACGAAGCCGGTCTGGGCACGACGAACGTCGCCGGTAACCTGCTCACCCTCGTCGAGCGTGGCAGAAACGGCGGCACGAATGCGATTGGCCGCGTCGTTCTCGCCCAGGTGATCGAGCATCATCGCAGCAGAGAGGATCTCGGCTGTGGGGTTGGCGATATCCTTGTCCGCGATATCGGGTGCGGAGCCATGCGTGGCCTCAAAGATGGCGCAGTCGGCACCGATGTTGGAGCCGGGGGCCATACCCAAGCCGCCCACCAGGCCGGCACACAGGTCGCTCACGATGTCGCCGTACAGGTTGGGCAGCACCAGGACATCGAAGTCGTTGGGGTTCTGGACCAGGCCCATGCAGGTGGCGTCGACAATCTTGTCGTTGAACTCGATATCGGGATAGTTGGAGGCCACCTCGCGCGCCACGCGCAGGAACAGGCCGTCGGTCGCCTTCATAATGTTGGCCTTGTGCACGGCCGTCACCTTTTTGCGGCCGCAGCGGCGGGCATACTCAAAGGCATACTCCACAATGCGGCGGCTCTTGGCGATGGAAATCGGCTTAATTGAAATGGCGGAATCGGCGGCGAAGGTCTTTTGACCCGAGCGCTCGACGAGCTGCGAGAGCTCCTCGACCTCGGCAGTGCCCTCATCGAACTCGATGCCGGCGTAGAGGTCCTCGGTGTTCTCGCGCACGATGACCAGGTCGACGTCGCGGAAGCGCGAGCCGTCGCCCGGCTGCGACAGGCAGGGTCGCACGCAGGCGTACAGGTCGAAATGCTTGCGCAGGGCCACGTTGACGCTGCGGAAACCCGTGCCGACCGGCGTGGTGATGGGGCCCTTGATGGCAACCTTGGTCTCGGCGACCGCATCGAGCACGTGCTGGGGCAGCGGCGTGCCAAACTCGTCCATGACGCCGGCGCCGGCCTCCTGGACGTTCCAGTTGATCTGGACACCGGTGGCCTCGACCACGCGGCGCATGGCCTGCGTAATCTCGGGACCGATACCGTCACCGGGAATCAGGACTACATCGTGCGCCATAATCTGTTACTCCTCGTCTTCGGCGTCGTCAGATTTTTTAACGCTAGCACGCTTCTTCTTTTTGGAGAGATCCAGGCCAAAACGTTTAACAAGCATTTCGCAAATCTCGCTCGAACGGGCCTTGAGATAGCTGCCCTTGCCGTTCTCGGCATCGAATTTAAGGCGCAGCGCAAGCTTCTCGGCAACCTCGGCGTCGATCTCGCCCTGGCAAAACTCGTACAGGCAACCGAGCATGTCGCGATACTCAAGGTCGCCGTGGTAGCACTGGATGGCCTCGTCCAGGATGGGCCAAGCCTCGCGCGAACGCTCGACGCTCGTGGCACCCCACACGCACAGCAGGCGGAAGGCGGCATAGCGCAGCGTGGAGGAGATCTCGTCGAACAGCGCAGTCTCGGCGCCCTCAAAGGCATCGCCCAGCTGCTCGGGGCAGGTGGTAGCGAGCGCCGTCAGGGCATCGAGGGCCTCCCAGCGGGTCTGCGCCTCGGGGCGGTCGAGCGCCTCGATCAGCGCGGGCACGCAGGGCACGACGCGCTGCGGATCGCGCTCGGCAAGCAGGTGCAGCACGCGGGCGGCAAACTGGCGGATGCGGCGAGTGGGGCAGCCGAGCTCCTTGACCAGACGGTCGACGGCGTTCTCGTTCTCCTCTGCCAGCTGAAGCTGTGCCAGCTCCTCGTCGGCGAGCTGTTCGTCTTTGTTTTCTGCCATAGTTACCTCTTCTTACTATTTCTTAGCGTGCTTGCCAGCACCCTTGCTGTCATCGGTGACCGAGATGAGCTGTCGGTCGGCCGCGCCATTGCGACGCGCACGGCGGCGTTCCTCAGCGTCGCCCGCGTCGGCGGCGGCGCGATGAGCCTTGTTGACGTTAAAGACCTCGTCGTGCTTGCGCCACGGACCGACGGACTCGCCAAAGCTCATCTTAAGACCGGCGATAAAGCCGCCGAGCCAGCCGATCGGCGCAAACTGCACCAGCGGGAACAGCGAGAACACCCAGGTCAGTAGGACGACTGCCGCCGCTCCTGCAAAATTGGCAATCCAGTAGTCGCGCTTGGTGATCACGCGCTTTTCGCACGCCCACTGGCCGCACAAAAAGCCAATGTAGATCGCAAAGAGAAAGAGCACCAGCGCTAGTACCACGAACGTCCAGCTCATGGGCGCTACTCCCCGTGATGGTGGCCGCAGCAGCACTCATGGCCGTCATCATGGCCGTGACCGCCGCAGCACTCGTGGTCATCGCCATGATGGTGGCCGCAACCGCACTCATGGTCGTCGCCGTGCTCGCCGCAACCGCAGCCGTCCTCGTGAGCACCGTGCTCTTCGGGACGATACTGCGACCAGTCCAGACCGGCGGCGATGGCGTCGGCCTCCTCCTTATAGAGGACCGTGATGGCCTGGGTGCCCAGCTTGGCACCACCGATGGCGTCGAGCATGTCGTAGAGCGTAAAGGCCACGTCGGCGCCGGGCAGCGCAAGCTCGCGGTCGTCGGCATAGGCGAGCGCCAAGCGCAGGTCCTTAATGAAGTGCTCGACCATAAAGCCGGGCTTGTAGTCGCCGTCGAGCGCCTTGGGCGCCAGGCTCTCCATAGCGCCGGACTTGCCGGTGCCGCCCAGGATCATCTGACGGGTCTTCTCCAGGTCAAGGCCGCTCAGCTCGGCAAATGCCATGGCGTCTGCCATGCCGACCATGCAGGCGCCCAGCGACACCTGGTTGGCGAGCTTGGCAGCCTGGCCCTTGCCGGCGCCATCGAAGCAGCAGATGTTGGCCGCGAAGGTGGCAAGGATGTCGCGGACCGGCGCGATGTCGTTCTCGGTGGCGCCCACGATAGCCGTAAGCGTGCCGGCGATAGCACCCGACTCGCCGCCGGTGACGGGGCAGTCAAACGCCATGCGACCGGAAACCTGGGCGGCCTCGGCAATGTCGCGCGCCAGCTCGGGCGAGCTCGTGGTGAGGTCGATCAGGACCGCGCCGGGCTTAGTGCACGAGAGCAGGCCGTCGCCCGCCAGGTAGAGCTCCTCGACCTCGGAGGGATAGCCCACCATGGTAAAGACAACATCGGCGTTAGCCACGGCATCGGCCGGCGTATCGGCCCAAGCGGCACCGCGCTCGATAAGCGCGGCAGCCTTGGACTTGGTGCGGTTGTTAACCGTGACGGGATAGCCGGCATCCAGGATGTGGCCGGCGATGGGGGCACCCATGATTCCGGTGCCGATAAATGCGACGGAGAGCTTGTTTGCCATGAAACCTTTCCTTTTGGGTTGGGTGTTGTTACCAGGTTGAATACTCGGTGCCAGCGTTTGGGCTGTGAGTCGAGGGCGATAACGGACGCAGCGCTTGCCTACTGACCGCGCACGCGGCGGGCGATACGGTCGGAAAGCGACGCCTTGTCGGCGCGGTTCTTACCCCAAAACGCGCAGCCCACCATGCCGGGGCCCACGTGCGAGCCGATGGTGGGACCCACGGAGCCGCGAATGATCGTGACGTCGGCGCAACCCTCCTCCTTGCGGATGGCAGCTTCGAGCCAGTCGCCGTCCTTCTCGGCATCGGCCGTCATGATTGCGATGGGCATGGTGCGGTCGGGCACGTAGTTCTCGCGGAACGACTTGAGAATGGACTTGAGCGCCTTCTTGCGGCCGCGGTTGACGCCGATCAGCGACAGCGAGCCGGCAAGGTCGTAGGAGAGCTCGGGCTTGACATCGAGCTTTGCCGTGAGCTGCGCCGCCGCGGGAGGAATGCGGCCGCCGGCAGCCAGTGCGTCGAAGCTCTCGAGCGTAAAGTAGCCGTGCACGTAGGTTTTTGCCTCGTTTGCCCAATCGACCAGCTGTTTGGCGGTCAGTCCCGCCGAACGCTGGCGCACGGCCTCGAGCGCCAAGAGCGCGCCGGTCGCGCAGGGCAGAGCGTTGTCGACCACGTAGAGCTCAAAGTTGGGATACTCGGCGCGCACGGCATCTGCCGCCTGGCACGCGGAGTTGTAGCTCGACGACAGCGCCGAGGTAAAGCACAGGTAGACCGTGGGCGTGCCCTCTTTGGCGCACTCGGTAAAGAACTCGATATAGCGACCGAGCGACACAGCCGAGGTGGACACGCGGGCACCGGCGCGCATCCGGTCGTAGAACTCCTTGGGTGTGATGCTCGACCAGATGTCGTCCGTGCGCTCTTCGCCATCGATAATGAAGGGGAAACCCAGGATATCGACATCGAGGTTCGCAGCGACCTCGGGGCTAAAGTCGCAGCAGGTATCGACGACGATGCGGCAACGGTTCGAATGACCGGCGGATGCGGCCTTGTCCATCAAAGCGACTCCTTACGTAAAAAGGCGGCCACCCGCATGGGATGGCCGCCAACCGTTAACTCATGCAAGTTAACGTATTTTACTCGTCAAGTGTTTCGATGCGGGGCTTGATGATGCCATATCCACCATTCTTACGGTGATACACCACATTGATGAGGCCAGTCGTCGCGTTCTCGAACACGTAGAAGTCATGACCAAGCAGATCGGTCTGCACCAGCGCCTGCTCCTCAGTCATCGGGGTGACGTCGATAACTTTCTCGCGGACGAGCAGGTCGTCCTCTTCCTCGGGCAGCAGCAGGTCGGCCAGATCCTCGACGCGCTCGACCGGCGCGACATCCGCGGCGCTGGCACCGCCCTGGCGGTTGTCCACGACCTTGGTCTTGAACTTGCGCAGCTGACGAGTAACCTTATCGGCGGAGAGATCGATGGCGGCATACATATCTGCGCCGTGCTCGGCAACGCGAATCACAGAGCCGCGGGCACGAACCGTGACCTCGACGATTGCCGGGTTGGGGTTCGAGGGGTTCTTCTCATAGCGAAGTACAACGTCGACCGTCATGGGCTCGATATCGAAAACCTTGAGCGCCTCGCCGATCTTCTCATCCACATGCGCACGCAGAGCATCGGTTACCGTCGTCTTGCGTCCAGAAACCTTGATATCCATACGTGGCTCCAATCTGCCTCGGGGACTTACTGTACTGGCTATGTACCCATTGCCGTGCATTTAATCACGCGGATTCCTAAAGACCCGAATAACGATTGCTTGATACCGCATACCGAAGTCTCGCACTTTTCTGTGGCAAAGTGCGCTATAGGAGGGGGCCGGCGGCTTTGTATTTGGTCCCGAAAATTGGCTTTGACCTGCTAGTTTTATTGGGATGAAAAAGCCGGGCTCCCCTATTGGGGAAGTCCGGCAGTGCGTGTTGAAACCGTGAAGAGGTGTCCTTTCCAACGTATAGGAGACACCACCCCTAGCAATAACTAGCTATTGAGTTTGTTAATGTCGTCGTCGGTGATGGTGGCTTCCTGGCTGGACGATTTGTCCTCGGAGGATGCGGTCTCATTGTTGGAATCGGAGGACTCGCTGCCGGAGGACGTGGTCTCACTGGACTCAGAGTCGCCCGGCTGCACGTTAGCGCCCGAAACCGTCTTAGTGGTGAGGTCGTAGGGCATCCTTCCATACCAGACGCAGTGGACTGCTTCGAGCGTACCGTCGGCCGTAATACCGTCGAGGGCATCGCTCACGGCGCGGCACAGTTTGTCATTGGACGAGAGGCCCGCAACACCAAGCGTCGAGGGCGCCTCGAGCGCACCGACATAGGAGACCTCGCTCATCAGGCGTGCAAGATAGCCGCCGGCTGTGGAGTCGCAGATCACATAGTCGACCTCGCCGGACTCGAGCGCCTCAAAGCACTCGTTGATGTTGGAGTAGGTCTTTTGGTTGGCGGTGATGCTCTGCTTAGCAAGCGCCTCCTGCGAGGCCGAGGACATCTGGACACCCAGAGTAGACGTGTTAAGGGTATCGGTGGAAACGCTTAACGACCCACCATCGCTGGTTTTACCGAACACGGAAGTGGCATCGTACAGGCAGGTGCCGAGCGAGCTAACGTCCCCGTCCGTGGAGTTGATCTTGCCGATAAAGATATCGGCCTTTTTGTCGCCGAGCGCGGAACCTGCCGAGGACGCATCGACAAAGGCGACCTTAAGGCCCATGCGGCTTGCGAGGGCGCGGGCGGCGTCAACCGCATATCCCGTGAGCTCGCCGTCGGCGCCCTGCATGGCCTGCGGCGCATCGGAAGTATCGAGGGCGACCGTCAGGGTTCCGGGAGTGACCAGGGCATCGTCCGACACCGCCGGCGTGACGGTCTCGTACTCGATCTGGTCGATCGTGGGAGTCGTGAACGTAGACAGCGGGTTGAACGCGCATCCGCTCAGGCCCAAAACGGCAATGACCGCTGCGGTCCCAGCACCTAACCGAACCGCGTGCATCAAGCTGCCCCTCACCATGTCCGCTACCCTGCCTTCTGTGTCGTATACGATCCGTGCCCTGCACGGGATATCGGGTTGTTCCCACCAGCTGACCTGGTATTTGACCCCACACTTGCGCACCGGGGTGTTTGCTCGGGAGGCCGCAGCCACCTTCACGACTGGCCCGCTCGCCCGCGAGGCGGTATTGCCCCAAAGAAAGTAGAACGGACGGTGCGGCTTACATCTAGGACGCGCCATGATCGCGCCGCGCGCACGCGGTCGCTTACGTGGATCCCTTTGACCGCGTCTGTCTTGGACTAGGACGGGCATTTCGTCCGTCCGCAACCACAGCCTGGTAGGAACGAAGCGCATTATAGCTAAGTTCAAGCTAAAGTTTAAGGTTAGGGACGTTATTCGCATCGCGAGTACAGATTTCGCAGGTCGGGACGGGCCGCACGCGCTTTGATCGACCCCGTCGCTCCCCTACGGGGAGCTCCGGGGCACCCGTCTTAGGGTGGCGCGTGCAAAAAACGGCAAATATGAGTACTGTTACCAATTTAGTAGCAGCGTTTTCCCTCCGCACGCGCCGGTTTCGAGCTCTTTATAGCCCGCTTGATGCCAAGATACTCCACATTTGTTTATTATCTTTTCAATGAATACCAATTTCAGGATCGGATTTCTTCGTTTTCGCTGTCACTAATCTAGTAACAGTACTCATATTTGCCATTTTTTGCACGGAGCCTATAACAAGCCCCCTATAAAGCCATAGATTTATGCTGGCTTAAGCCCAAAACACGCTCGAAGCGTGTTCAGCAGCGCATCCTGCTTCTTTCGACGAGCCTCTACGCGATTCTGATAGCGCTTGCCCATGCGTTGGTAGATGCGCCATGCGAGCGCTTCCATCGCTTCCATGTCACAGAGCATTTCGTTGTTGACCGTCGCGACCTCGATTCCCATAGTAAACAAGCCCGTGTTGCGTTTTTCATCATGGATACGTCCCCTCCGGGAGGAATGGCCCAGCTCACCGTTGTATTCCAGGTCAAACCGGGCCGCCTCCTGATATGCATCGCAAACTGCATGCGGCATCCCCGAGATTGCCTGCGCGCGGTCATCGAACTCGATCTTGTAGTCGGTCTTAAAGGGACCGCAGGCAAATCCGCCATAGGAAAACGGAAGCGAAAACAGAGCGAGCATGATGCACTCCATGGGCGAGCGCAGGTTTTCTGACAAGTAGGGACACAAACGCTGCAGTTGTTTGGCCGCATTCCCCTTGCATACCGCGAGGTAATCTGCCAGACGATCGGGCGTCAGCACCGGCTCAACCTCAAAGTAGCCCACATCTGCTGGCCGGTCCTTGTCCTTTGCAAGTTTATTCGTAACAGGCGAGGTGTAGGGAGGCAGATACTTCCCGCGGTCACTCAGCGAAATCTTAGAGCACAGCTCCTGAGCCAGGGCAAATGCCTGGATGCAGCCGACCTCGCGCGCAACGGCAGCACAAAGGGCCTCGGGAGATAGACTGTATACACCCGGCTCCACCTCTAGAATCGAGCCGGCAGGCAACCCGGAACACACGGACCAGCCCACGCCAGGCATGCGGCGGCGCTGCGCCGCAGATCCCACCAGCAAGCACAGATCTTCTTGCACCTCGCCGCTTGCGGCCCCAATCCGCACCAAGTCGGGAAGGTAGATATCCTCGGTCGAGGGCGACGACGTGCGCAGCACACGGCGCTCTTCATCGGGATCGAGGTCCCTCCAGCTGATGTAACCCATTTTTCGGCGCTCGGCGCGCATCATGCGTAGCGCCGAGGCGCCTGTTAGGATTACGGAAGCCGCCAGCTGTTCGTCTGTCGGCTCGTTGCGCCGCTCAATCTTCACTGCCACAAAACCACCCCTACCAAACGCGTGCGATAGCGAGGCCATCGACCGCTACGGCGCCGGCGCGCTTGAGTTCCGCCGAAGCCGCTGCCATCGTCGCACCCGTGGTGATAACGTCGTCGATAAGCAGCAGGCGCTTGCCCCGCACATCCTCAACCGTCTCGTACATGCCTTGGGCACGCTCGCGGCGCTCCTCACGACCGAGTTCGCGCTGGTCGCCATGCCCGTACTTGACGAGAGCATCGAGCAGGGGAACACCCGACAGCTCGCAAAATGGGCGCGCAATAGCCTCCATATGATCAAAACCACGCCGCCGAAACGCTGCCGCCGTCGCAGGCACAAACACCACCGCATCCGCGCCGGACAGCACACCTCCATAGCGGTCGGGCGCTACGACCTGGGCATGCAGGGCGGTGTCGTAGAGCAGCTCTGCCAGATACGGCGCCAGGCGTCGCTCACCCGCATCCTTGTACGCTTTAATGATGCGCGGCAGCGGATGCGCATAGACGGCGCACGCCAGGCAGCGGTCGAGCGCCTCCGCCATTGCCGAGGACGTGCCCTCGACCGAACACTCAGTGCACAGCAAATCCCCAAACGGGGCGCCGCATCGGGTGCAGCTATGACGTGGGTCGATGAGCGTGAGCGCGGCCAGGCAGTCTTGGCAAATAAGCACACCGGCGCGCTCGCAGCCGGCACATCGTGTTGGCGACAATGCCTCGAGCGCCTCGCGTGCCACCCGCTCGGCAAACGGTAGCAATTCGTCCGCAAACGGTAGGGCACCGGCACCCTGCAGACAGCTCAATATGTTCAGATGGCTCTTCAAGACACAACCCTCCCTACGTTCGGTCGCAGGGAGGGTTGTTGATTCGGCGCTATGATACCCCGATGCGCTCGGGGCAAGGCGGGCTAAATCCGCTCGCGGGCGTTATTCGCCGGCAGGCGGTTGTGGAGCGGACGAAGACGGGGTCGAGCCCTCGCCACCATCCTGGCGCGGCTTGCGGGAACGGCGACGGCGACGGCGCTTTTGACCCTGGTCGGCCGAGCCCTCGCCACCGCGATCCTCGCGCGGCTCGCGCTCGTCGCGAGCCGCGCCACGCGAAGCCTTGGCAGCCGCTCCCCCGCCATCTCCGGGACGACGGCGCGTGACCTTGACCTCGCCATCCGAGACCTGATCGACCACGGAGGGCACTGAGGGCTTCTGTTGCGCGCCCGAGGAATGGCGACGGCGCGGACGCGGCGCGCGCTCCTCCTCGCCACGCGACTTGCCGCCCTTGTCGGCAGGCGCATCGGAACCCGAGGGGCCCTTGGAAGCAGCACCGGCCTCGCGAGCAGCTGCGGCGCGGAAGGCGTCCTCGCGCTCCTCGCTCGACAGATGACGGCGGCGGCGACGTGTGGGATTCATGCCACCGCCGCGGTTTTGCTGCTGAGGCTGCTGAGCCTCGCGCTCGCGGGAAGCGTTCTTGCCTGCGGGAGCGGCCTCGCCGGCATCGCCCGAACCCGAGCGCTTGCGGCGGCGACGGCCACCGGCGGCCTCCTCAGCCTCGGGCGCCTCGGCCTTGCCGCGGCCCTTTCCGCGGCCACGGCCCTCGCCCTGACCCTGACCGGCGCGAGCATCGGATTCAGCATCGCGACGACGGCGCTTAGGCATCGACGTGCCGGCCAGACGGTCGGCACTCGACAGGCCATCGCCCACGTCGACGCCATTCTCGCGATCGAGTTCCATGAGCGCCAGGCGCATCTCGGGCGACTCGATGCGCTCGAGCACGTCGCGCGTCACGCAGTCGGGGCGGCAGCTGCAGCCCTGCTCGGCGGCCTTCTTTTTGCAGCCCTCCGAGCACGTCATATCGGCCAGGTTGACCTTAAAGACTTTACCGTTCTCCAAGCGCAGCACCAGCTGCTCACGCGGCGTGTCATACTCCTGAATACGCGCCTTGCCAAGCGGCGTATCGATGAGCGTCTTCTTTTTGGGCGCACGGCTCTTAAAGTCCTTGTACGCCTCGAACTCGTAGCGCAGGCAGCACATCAGGCGGCCGCAGACGCCGCTGATCTTGGACGAGTTGAGCGGCAGGTCCTGCTCTTTTGCCATGCGGATCGAAACCGGCTCAAACTGTCCGCCAAAGCGCGCGCAGCAGAGCTCCTGGCCGCACTGGGCATAGCCGCCCACCAGGCGGGTCTCGTCACGCACGCCGATCTGGCGCATGTCGACGCGAATGTGCAGCGTCGAGGACAGGTCCTTGACGAGCTGACGGAAATCGACGCGCTCCTCGGCAGCAAAGTAGAACACGGCCTTCTCGCCGCCAAACAGGTACTCGACGCCGACCGGCTTCATCTCGAGGTCGAGCTCCTTGACCAGGCGGCGGAAGTCGACCATGGCCTCGTCACCCTGGATAGCCAGGTCGTCGGCAAGCTGCAGGTCGATGTCGCTCGCTACGCGCAACACGGGCTTGAGCGGCTGACCGATTTCGTCGAGCGGCACCTCGAAGGGATCGGCTGTGACCAGGCCGATCTCGGTTCCGCGCTCGGTGGAGCAAATGGCATAATCGGCCTCGAGGATATCCAGATCCTGCGGGTCGAACCACAGGTCGCGCGAGGCGTAGGTAAACTTAACGGGTACGACTAACGGCATTTCAGTGCCTTCCTGATATCGAACAGCATGACCTCGATGGCCAGCTGGGGAGTAACGTTTCTGGCGATGTTGCGCTCGGCGGTCGCGACTGCCTCGAGCGCCTGGGTGGCACCCGCAACATTCGTCGCCGCGGCAAGCCGCCCGATCGTGTCGCGCACGTCCTCGTTCACGACGTCGGCCGCCTCATCCTGAAGCGTCAGCAGCACGTCGCGCATGAGCGTCCGCGCGCTCGCCAGCGCTTCCATGATACCCGAACGCTCGCGCGCGTTGAGTTCGCGCTTGTTGCGGTCCTCAAGCTGCTTCAATGCTCCACGTGACAGGTAGTCGGCATTTTGCTCGAGCACCTTTTCCTGCGTGGACTTGACCTCGGCGAGCGGCGCCTTAACGGCGACGATGAGCGACTTGGCGCGACTGAGCACATCGGCCTCGTCGGCGGCGATAAGCGAATCGATGGCGCGAACCATCTGACGGCGGGCGTCCTGGCGCTCAGCGCTCTTGAGGAACTCGATGCCACGCGTGGGGCTTCCCGCCACGGCGACGGCCATGCGGCAACGCGCAGGGTCCTGACCGGTGGCGCGACTCACGGCCTGCGCGGCGACGGCGGGCGATACCAGCCGAAACGGCACGCACTGGCAGCGGCTCACGATGGTGGGCAACATCACGTCTGCCGAGGTGCCCAGCAAGATGAACATAACGCCCTCGGGCGGCTCCTCGAGCGTTTTGAGCAGTGCGTTGGCGGTGTTGGCGCGCAGTTGCTCGGCACGGTCGATGATGTAGACCTTGGCCTTGGCACGGATGGGCGCCAGAGGCACGTCATCGAGCAGCTCGCGGGTCTGGGCGATGAGGTAGCCCGTGGCGCTCTCGGGCGTGTAATAGTGCACGTCGGGGTGCGTATGGCGAGCAACGCGCACACAACTGTCGCATGCGCCGCAGCCATCCTGCTCGCACAGGAAGGCTTGGGCGAGCGCCCACGCGGCGTCGAGCTTGCCCGCGCCGGGCGCGCCCAAAAACAGGTAGGCGTGCGATGCGCGACCGCTGGCGACGGCACTGGTCAAAAAGTCGCGCACGCGCTGTTGGGTGTCGAGCTTGGCCAGCAAGCTTGCCTGAGCGGGGGCCATGTTACTCGGCCTCCTGGGCAAGCGCGGCGGTGACGGCGTCCTGGGAAATATCGAGGCCGTAGGCGCGAACCCGCTCGACCGTCTGCGCGAAGACGTCCTCGATGGACGCGGTCGCGTCGATGAGCTTTACGCGGTTTGGTTCCTCGGCGGCAATGGCGTAAAATCCCTGGTAGACGCGCTCTTGGAAGGCCATGCCCTTGGCCTCCATGCGGTCGGCCGCACCACGGGCTACCATGCGTAACGCCGCCTGCTCGGGTGTGATGTGGTAGACGAGTGTGAGCGCCGGGTGCGTCCCCGCGACGGCCAGGTTGTTGGCATCGCGCACTACCTGGCGATCGAGGCCATCAGCAAACGCCTGATAGCAAGTTGTGGAATCGTAGAAGCGGTCGCACAGGACCACCTTGCCGGCAGCAAGAGCAGGCGCGATGACCTCGTGCACCAACTGGGCGCGCGCGGCCTCGTAGAGCAACAACTCGCAGGTGTCGCCCATCGCCGTATTGGCGGGGTCGAGCAGCAGAGCACGGATCTTTTCGCTGATGGCGGTACCGCCCGGCTCGCGCAGGCTCACAACCTGGTAGCCAGCGAGTTCGAGCGCGCGGGCAAGCAGGCGCGCCTGCGTGGACTTGCCGGCGCCATCGACGCCCTCGAGCGTGATAAAGCTATGTTGAGCGGGCTCAAAAGCCATGGGCGCAGCCCCTTCCTACAAGGCGCGTAAATGCAGATATATCAACCAAGCCATGATACCCCAGTGCTCGGTGCGTCCCCAATAGCTAAAGGTGCCTTTCCAAAGTTGCGGTGAAATAGGGACTGATTGAAGCTCTGAGACCGCCAAACAGTCCCTATTTCACCGCAACTTATGATGGGGAATTTTGGACGCTGGGTATAATCGTCGTATTGCATTGAAATGTGGCGAAAGGAGTGGCAATGTCTCGGTATTGCGCCTCGTGCGGCAAGCTTCTTGCAGATAATGCCAAGTTCTGCACCTCGTGCGGTGCACCCGTTGAGCAAACAACCGCGAGCGATAGCCAGCCCGCTTTTGAGCAGACCGGCTCCCTTGATACGCCGCAAGCCAAGGCGGACGACCCCCTCGCCTATCGCCCCGACCCCGCCGCAGGCCCCGCGGCCGTCGAGACCACGCAGCGCATACCCGTCGCGAGCGGCTCGCCCCAACAGCAGCCGGCTCCCGCATACGCGCCCGCTTCGCCACAGACCCCCGCTCCCAAAAAGAGCGGCACCGGGCCGCTTATCGCCGTTATCGTTGTGCTGGTGGCGATCATCATCGCCCTGGTCGTTTTCTTTGTGATCAAGCCTTTCGACAACGCCGCCACGCAGACGACTGCCGAGGTAGCTAAGCTGCACCATGACGTCGATGACGATGACCTAAAGCCTCTCGGCGATCCCAACAGCCTGTACGACGATGATGACGATGACGACGAGGATGGCGGCGAAGCAACGCTCTCCGAGCAGAACCTCTACCGCCGACTGAGCGAATACTACGACTTGCTCGAAGACCTCGACAACTACGTCCGTGGCTGCGCACAGAACTTCAACGGCAGCTATCTGGAAGAGGATCGAACCACCCGTCAAAATCTCGCCGACGTCGCCGAGCGCACGGAGGACACCATCGAGCAGTATTACGACATCGTCGAGGACCTAGACGTCCCGACGAGCTCCAAGAACTACAGCTCCTGGAAGGACATCATCGCCCTGTACGACGACCTGGATCACCGCATTGACGCAATCTGTGATGCCTGGGAGATCAGCCTGAAATACGACAAGCCTGCGGACCACAAGAATGAGATTGTGGCGCCGCTGTCGCGCGACAACGTGGCGGGCACCAATGACAATAAGTACCGCCTAGACTTTGAGGAGCGCTATCCCGGCGCCAAGCCTGTCGAGGTGAACTAGTCGCATGCGACGTTCTTAAACGACTAGTCATTAAAGACCGCCCCCAATGACTACGCAAAAAACGAGCGAGGATCATGGAACCCTCGCTCGTTTTTGTTTTGGGCAATTTTTCGACTGCGCCGTTACTTGTCGGCGGCTGCATTCTTGGCAGTCGACTTCTTCGCGGTCGTCTTCTTGGCGGCAGCGGCTTTCTTAGCCGTCGTCTTCTTGGCCGCCGTTGTCTTCTTGGCCGTGCTCGCCTTGGTCGCAGTCTTGCGGCCGCGGGCGGGCTTCTTCTCCTTGGTCGGGCAGTCCATGTTCACGCAGATGCGCCACGGACCGCGCGCCGTGTTGACCACCACGATGGGGGCGCCGCACTCGGGACAGGTCTCGCCCGTCGCCTCGAGCTTACCGCGCGCCGGCAGCGGATAGCTCACGCCGCAATCGTCATAGTTGGTGCAGCGGATAAAGCGCTTACCGCTCTTCTCGCTCTTGTGTGCGATCAGGTCGCCATGGCGTCCGGCCTCGGCGCACACCTTGCACTCGCCCACCTTAAGGTCGGGCTCGTAGTTGGTGGGGCACGTGGGGTTCACGCAAGTCTCGAAGGCCTTCTGGCGGAACGGCTGGCACTTAATGCGCGGCGCGCCGCACTCGGGGCACACGGCCGCCTCGCCCTCGAGCGGGCTTACCTTGACGCCACTCGGCACCGGATAGGTCACGTCGCAGTCGGGCCAGCCCATGCAGCCGATAAAGCTGCCGCGGGTCTTGGCGCTCGTCTTCATAACCAGGTCCTTGCCGCACTTGGGGCAAGCGCCCACGCGCGCATCGGCCGTGACGGCGTCGCTGATGGCGTCGCCCAGCTCCTGCGTATGCTTGAGCAGCTCGTCGAGCACACCGGCCAGCAGCGCGCGCGAGTGCGCCACGACATGCTCTTCGGTGTCCTCGCCGCGCTCCACGCGGGTCATGTCGCCATCGAGCTCGCTGGTCATATCGGGGCTCGTGATGCGCGGGGCAAACTGCGTCAGTGCATCGATGATGGCGATGCCCAGCTGACTCGGCTCCACGGGATCGTTTTTGAGGTAGCGCACGGCGTACAGGCGCTCGATGATGCTCGCGCGCGTGGACTTGGTGCCCAGGCCGCGCTTCTCCATCTCCTGCACGAGCTTGCCCTGGCTGTAGCGTGCGGGCGGCTCGGTCTGCTTGGCCTCGAGCTTAATGTCGAATACGTCGACCGTATCGCCCTGCTCAAGCGGCGGCATCTGCTCGTCGCGTTTAAGGCCATACGGGTAGGCCTCGCGGAAACCCGGGGTCACGAGCACATCGCCCGAAGCCACGAACGGTTCACCGTTCACATCGAGCTCGAGCTTGGTGTTCTCGATGGTCGCGGGACCCATGAGCGTCGCCAGGAAGCGGCGGGCGATGAGGTCGTAGAGCTTGCGCTGGCCGCCGTCGAGCGTGGACGGATCGCCCTCGCCCGTGGGATAGATAGGCGGGTGGTCGGTGGTCTCGACTTTGCCGCGCGTAGGCTTCATGGGGCCGGCAAGCACCTTTTTGCATACGGGCGCCAGCGCCGGGTTGATCTTTGCCAGGTCGCTCACCACGGCGCCCAGATCGAGCGTCGCGGGGTACACGGTATTGTCGACACGCGGGTAGCTGATGAGACCGGCCATGTAGAGGGACTCAGCGATGCGCATGGTACGCGCAGGCGAGATGCCCTCGGCCGCGGCGGCAGCCTGCAGCGAGGTGGTCGCAAACGGCGTGGGCGGCTGCTGCTTGCGCGAGCGCTTGGTCACCGCGGCGACGGTTGCCGTCGCGACGCCGTCAACATGGCCGTACGCCGTCTCAGCAGCATCCTTGTCGGTAAAGCGCGCCGTCTTGTGCGCGATCTTAAAGCGATCGTCCTCGGCAGCGCCCTGCGCGGCACCCATGCCGCGAATCTGCCAATAGTCCTCGGGCACAAACGCCATGCGCTCGCGCTCGCGCTCGACCACCAGGGCAAGCGTCGGCGTCTGCACGCGGCCGGCGGAGCGCACGTTACCAAAGCCGCCAAACTTGGCGAGCGTCAGGTAGCGCGTCAGCACCGCACCCCAAATGAGGTCGATGTGCTGACGGCTCTCGCCTGCGTCGGCCAGGTTCTGGTCGAGCGAGACGAGATTATCGAAGGCCTGCGTGATCTCGGCCTTGGTAAACGAAGAATACTGGGCGCGGGCAACCGGCAAGTCCGGCGCCACCTCGCGCACCTTGTTGAGGGCGTCCGAACCGATCAGCTCGCCCTCGCGATCGAAGTCCGTAGCGATGATGACGCTGTCGGACTTCTTGGCAAGGTTCTTGAGCGAGCGGATGAGTTCCTTCTCGGCCGGCAGCTTAATGACGGGTGCCCAGGTGAGATACGGCAAGCTCTCGAGCTTCCAGCCCTTGATGGAGATGCCGTCGGCAAGAAACGGCTTGCGCTTGGTGTCGTAGGGCGGACGAGCCAGGCCATCAGGCATGTCGGCCGGCAGCATCTCGCCGTCCTCAGTAACCGAATACCAGCCCAGCTTTTTATCGAACAGCACGCTGTCGCAAAAATCGGGCGCAAGGATGTGACCGGCAAGACCGATCGTCACGCACTCCTCGCCCTTCCACTCAAAACGGTAGATGGCGGTGTTGTACACCTTGTCCTTTTTGGGTTTACCCGTGGACAGACGCTCGGCAATCTGCCGCGCGGCGTCGTTTTTCTCGGCGATGATGAGCTTCAAAAGAGGCTCCTATCTCGTGTCTCTGCGGCTACGCCCGCCCGTATGGCGGCCGATTTACGCCCTTGCTTGCTCAATCTGCCCGATGAGCCAATCGCACCAGGCATCCATGCCCTCGCCCTTGCGCGCGCTCACGGCAAACCGCGGCGCCTGCGGATTGAGGTCATCGAGTGTCTTAGTATACCTATCCATGTCAAAATCGAAAGCCGGGGCCACGTCTACCTTGTTGAGCAGCTGTGCGCCGGCGTGCTGGAAGATGCCCGGGTACTTGACGGGCTTGTCGTCGCCCTCGGGCACCGAGAGAATCATGATGGACAGGTTCTCGCCCAGGTCAAAGTCGACCGGGCAGACCAGGTTGCCCACGTTTTCGATGAAGATGACGTCGATGTTTTCCAGACCGACGGCCTGGTCAAACGCGTCAACGGCCTCCATGATCATGTTGCCCTCGAGGTGGCACAGGCCGCCCGTGTTGATCTGGATGGCGGGCATGCCGGCTTCCTTCATGGTGATGGCGTCGACATCCGAGGCGATATCGCCCTCGATGACGGCACAGCGCAAGCCGGCCTTGTCACGCAGGCGCTCGTTGGTGCCCAGGATCGTGGTGGTCTTGCCCGAACCGGGGCTCGACAAGACGTTGATCACATAGGTGTTTGTCTCATTAAATCGCTGACGCAGCTGATCTGCCAGGCGCTCGTTGCGCGACAGAATCGGCGACGCGATATCAATCGTTTTCTCAGCCATACTTAGCGCTCCTTACTTTGGCCCCTTTATACCCCATCACCAGATGGCTAGCGGGCTAATCGTCGGGGGTTTCGATTTCGATACTCGCGATATCGAGCTCGCGGCCGTGCAGTAGGCGCACGTTGGCACCACCACACTGGGGACAGCGACAGTGGAAGCGATCGTGGTCGAAGACCTCGCCGCAGTCCAGGCATTCACTTTGTGGGTGAATCTCCTCAACCGCGAGCTCGCAGCCCCGCGTGAGCGGGTCCTCGTCGCGAAACGTCTCCCACGCAAAGTCGAGCGCCTCGCGCACGACCTCGGTCATATCCCCGATACGCAGCGTTACCAAAACGGCGCGCGAGGCCCCCGCCCCACGCGCCGCGCGAATCACTGTATCGAGTATGCCGTTGACAATGCCAACCTCGTGCATACCGATTTACTCCTCGTCGTCCTCATCGTCCGAGAACAGGTCCAGACGGCTCACAAACAAGCCCTCCTTGCCCTCGCGCGCGGTAATGACCACGCGGGCAATGGCGAGCGAAATCTCGTAGAGCGAGAGCAGGGCACCATACATGAGGCCCAGCGTAACGGGCGAGCCGTCGGGCGTAATCACAGCCGAGCCCACAAGCAGGCCCACGTACACGTAGCGCCAGGCGCCGCGGAAGGCCGCGTAGGACACGATGTGGAAGACGGACAGGTAGAAGATGATGAGCGGCAGCTCAAACGCCACGCCAAAGCCGATCATAAAGAGCAGCTCCATGTTGACGTAGTTCTCCAGATCGGGCAGCGCCGTAGCGACGGCCGAGGTCTCGCCGATGAGCCACTCAAAGCCCGCGGGAATGATGATGAAATAGCAGAAGATGGCGCCCAGGAAGAACAGCACCGTCGAGGCGAGCACCGTGGGCACGACCCACTTGCGCTCGTTGGGGCGAAGCGCCGGCAGGAAAAACGCCAAGATCTGCCAGATGATCATGGGCGTGCACATGACAACGGCCATCTTGATGGCCAGCGAAAAGCGCAGACCAAAGCCGCCGAGCGTGGTGGTGATGTAAAACTTACCGTCCGGCACAAAGGAGCGGATGGGGTCTTCCAGGATATCGAGTACCACGGGCGTGGCGAAATACAGTACGATGGCGGCGGCAAAGACTGACACAACCACGATGGTCAGGCGGCGACGGAGCTCTCCCAGGTGATCGAAGAGCGGCATACGCGCAGGTCCGATAGGCATTACTCATCGCCTCCCTTCGGGGCATCGGCGGCAGCGGCGTCGTCCTCGGCCTCGAGCTCGCGAGCGAGCTGGTCGACGACGGCCTTGCGCTTGCGGGGACGACGGGCGTAGAGGTCAGCCGTCGTGGGCTCTGCCGGCTCGGGCTCGGACTCGGGCTCTGCAGCAGGCTCGGGCTCGACGACAGGCTCGGCGGCAGCGGCAGGCTCGGCCTCGGCGGGCTCGGCGCCCTCGCCCTCAGCAGCAGCCTCGCTCGCGGCCTTCTCGGCAGCAAGGCGGGCACGGCGCTCGGCAAAGGTCTCCTTCTTGGCGGGCGCTGCCGCCTCGGCGGCATCCTCGTCCGCATCGGAATCGTCATCGACGGCAGCCTTCTTGGGCTTGACCGGAGCCGAAGCGGCCTCACTCACCGGATCGATAATCTCGGACTGAACAACGGCCGTCATCTTTTCCTGCGTCTCGCGGAACTGACGGATGGCACGGCCGATCGTGCGGCCCATCTGCGGGAGCTTATCCGGGCCAAACAGCAAAAAGCCGAAGACCACGATGATCGCGAGCTCACCCTCTCCAATACCAAACACACATACCTCCAAGGCTCGATGTGAGTCGAGCCCGCACCGCGCCATTCGGCCGGAACTCGTCTATTCATTCGGTCAAGTATAGCGCCCGGACGTCAAAACGTCCGAGCGCATCACAAACATATGCCAAACGGCACGCCCTTTTGGGGGCAAAGATTATGCAGCGGTGATCGAAATCTCCTGGTCGACACCCAACAGCTGAACCACGCGCATCACCGGAGGCTGCACATTGGCGCAGCTAAAGCGCTTGCCGTGGTCGACTGCGTGGTGCGCGGCGCCCACAAGCACGCCAATGCCCGTCGAATCGATGTAGCTCACCTGGGCAAAATCGAGCTCAACGGCCTCAGTGGGCTGCTCGAGCGCCAGGTCGATGGCATTGCGCAGGCTATCGGCGTTAGAGATGTCGATCTCGCCGGTTACCTTAATGGTGTAGAGCTCTGGCGTGGGGTTGGTGGAAATACCCAAATCCATGTATACGCTCCTTTACGTATCGAAAGTGCGGATAGTACGGGAAGCCGCGCGTTAGGCGCGCTCGGCACGCGCAAGCTCGGCAGCGACGAGTTTGACGGCCAGCACCAGCACATCGAGCGCGGCCTCCAGGTCCTCGACCGTGGGATAGCTCGGCGCGATGCGGATGTTGGTGTCGCGCGGATCCTTGCCATAGGGCCAGGTAGCACCGGCCGGCGTGAGCTTGACGCCCAGGTCGGCACAAAGCGCGGCGACCTTTTGGGCCGAGCCCTCGGGACCATCGAAGCTTACAAAGTAGCCGCCACGGGGGTGCGTCCAGGTGGCGCAGCCCGTGCCGCCCAAGCCCTCGGTGAGCTTGCGCTCAACGGCCTCAAAGCGCGGACGCAAAAACTCGGCATGCTTTTTCATGTGCTCCTTGACCGCCTCGATGGTGGAAAGGAAGCGCACGTGACGCAGCTGGTTGAGCTTGTCGGCGCTGATGAGGCCGGCCTTCAGGCGCTTGGAGAACTCGGCGATGACCGCAGGGCTCGCACCGATAAAGCCGATGCCAGCGCCCGGGAAGGTGATCTTGGACGTCGATGCAAAGGCCACCACGCGATCCTCGGTGCCCGCCGCGCGAGCGAGGTCGAAGATGTTTGCGAGCTCGTCGGTCTCGTCGTACAGGTCGTGCACGCAGTAGGCGTTGTCCCAGAAGATGCGGAAATCGGGTGCGGCCGTGGGCATCTCAACCAGGCGGCGCACGGTGTCCTCGCTAAAGGTGATGCCCGTGGGGTTGGAATACTTGGGCACGCACCAGATGCCCTTGATGGAATCGTCGGCGGCAACCAGGCGCTCGACCTCGTCCATGTCGGGGCCGTTGTCGGTCATCGCGACGGGGACGTTCTCGATACCCAGATCGGCGGTGATGCCAAAGTGGCGGTCGTAGCCGGGAACGGGACACAGGAACTTGACCTTCTTGCCGTCGTGCGCGGCCTCGTAAGCCTCCCAGGGCTCGCTGCCGCACGAGCCGCAGCGCCAGAACATGCCGGCGATGTCGTGCTCGATCAGCAGGCTCGACGAACCCAGCACGAGCGTCTGCTCGGCGGGGCAACCCAGGAACTCCCCCGCTAGCTTGCGTGCCGAGGGAATGCCCTCAAAGCAGCCGTAGTTGGAACAGTCGACATTGCCGTCGTGCAGATCGGCATCGGCATTGAGGATATCGAGCATGGGTCGAGAGATGTCCACCTGGGAGGGCGACGGCTTGCCGCGGGCCATGTCGAGCGCCAGGCCCTTGGCCTTGACCTCGGCGACCTCGGCTTTGAGCGCCTCAATGGCGGCATCGAGTTCGGTGGTTTCCATCTTCTGGTAGATCGTCTGCATGGGTGCGACCTTTCACGAAGCGGTACGTTGCAATTCTTCTAAGTATAGACCGCCACCGTCGCAACGTTATGAAGCCGTGATAGATTAAGTTCATCGCAATGAATTACGAATCGCCACGCATGCCGGCGTGAGGCGCCCAAGGAGGCACTATGGAGTACGGATCGTTCCAGGCCGAGGAATTCGGCGACCTGCAGCGCCTGGTCGACGGACTGTTTTACGACTGCCACGCCATCGACCGCCTGGATCTGATCGTACAGGCCGAAATCTTGGACCTGGCGCCCGATCTCATGGAAATCGTCAACCTGCTACCGCCCGGCTATTACGACCGCCAGTCACTTTGCGACCAGCTCAACTCCGCCTTGGCCGCCCACGGCTGGGGCGCCATCTACGGCACCGTGGAATAAACCTAGTCATTTAAGAACGTCCCGAATGACTAAAGCGCCGCCTGTGATGGTGTTCACAGGCGGCGTTTTCAAACTTGTATGTGCTCTTACTCGTCCTTGGGCGCGGGGTGCTTGCAGATCACACTCATGTAGATCATGCCAAGTACGGCCGCGGTGACAGAGCCGGCGAGAATAGCGGCCTTGGCAGCCAGAACCTCAAACTGGGCCGTCGGGAAGGCGAGGCCGCTGATGAGAATCGACATGGTAAAGCCGATACCGCCCAGAATGCCCACGCCGGCAATCATATGCCAGTTGACATTGTGCGGCAGCTCGCAGGCCTTGAGCTTGACCAGGGCGAACGTCATGCCAAAGATGCCGATCGGCTTGCCCAGCAGCATGCCAAAGTACACGCCGAGCGTCACCGGGTCGGTGAGTAGCGTGCTCATGTCCACGCCCACCAGGCGAACCTGTGCGTTGACGAACGCGAAGATCGGCAGGATCACAAAGTTGACCGGCGTGGAGATCAGGCGCTCCATGCGGATGAGCGGCGGGGTCACGCGGTGCATGACACGCTCGACTTTGGTAGTCGAGACGGTAAAGTCATGCTGGCCCAGGATGTGCGCCTCGTCGTCGTAGCGGTCATCAAGCAGCGGCAGGCACTCGCCCAACCAATCGGTGAGGCTATCGAGCTTGACGCCGCACTTGGCCGGGATGGTGAAGGCCAGGATGACGCCGGCAAGCGTAGCGTGCACGCCGCTCTTGAACATGCAGAACCACAGCAGCAGGCCCAGCACCGAATACGGGGCGAGGCGGTAGTGCTGCGTCTTGTTGAGCCACACGAGCGCGCACGTCACAAGCGCGGCGGCGCCCAACCAAAACGGATTGGGGCTCTGACCGTAGAAGATGGCGATGGCGGCGATGGAAATGAGGTCGTCGGCGATGGCGAGCGTCGAGAAGAACACGCGCACGCCGTTGGGCACGCGGTTGCCCAAAAGCGACAGCACGCCCAGCGCAAAGGCAATATCGGTTGCCATGGGAATGGCCCAGCCGTTGTGCGCGCCGGCATGGTTAAAGATCAGATAGATGCAGGCGGGAACGACGACGCCGCCCACGGCCGCCAGCATGGGAAGCATAGCCTGGCGCGGGTTCTTGAGCTCGCCAACTGTCATCTCGTACTTAAGCTCAATGCCCACCAACAAAAAGAAGATCGCCATGAGGAAGTCGTTGACGAAAAGCTCAACGGTGAGACCGGCCGTAAGGTTGCCCAGACCCACATACAGCGGGGTCTCCAAAAAGTGATGGATGGCCTCGTAGGCATCGGTGTTGGCGCAAATGACGGCGGCGATGGCGGCGAAGACCATGACGGCGGCGGAAATCGTGCCGTTCTCGGTGATGCGCTCCCAAATGTCGTGGCGCTCAAAACGCTTGCGCTCACGAACGTTAAACAGCTGCTCGGGTGCTGCCATGGGCGGCTCCTTTCACGGGAAAGCTCCCGTCTTAAAAAAGCACGGCCCGCCCAAGTGGCGGCGCCGCGCTCTAACGTATTACGCTTGCATCTAGCCTACCCTGCACGACAGGCACGCAGGCGTGGCCGAAAAGCGGAACCACAGGTTGAACATTATTTGCTCAACGGCACGGGCGCGCCTATCCAAGAGACGACGCGGCGCCGTGCACAAAAAACGACCGGAGCGCGGGGCTTCCGCGATCCGGTCGTGGCGTTTGGTCAACTAAACCTAGCAGGCGGCCATGATGGGGGCAGCGACCTGCTTCTTACGGGAGAGGACGCCCGGCATCCAGACGCCGTCGTGCTCGTCGGCAATGCCCAGGCCCTTCTGAGCAGCCTCGGTCTCGCCCTCGAGCAGGACCTGCGAGCCCTCCTCCATGATGTCGGTGATGCACAGGACGATGCCGTCGGCACCCTTCTCGGCGGCGTAGGCGCGCATGGCCTCGCGAATCTCGTCGATCATGTCAAGCGCACGGCTCTTGTCGACAGTCTCGTACTGGCCGATGAGCAGCTTCTTGCCGGCAGGCTCGAACATCTTGATGTCGTTGCCAACCATCTCGGCTGCGGTGAAGGAGCCGGACGGGCGGGTGAGGAAGACCTCCATGCCAAACTTGACCGGGTCGACGCCCACCTGCTCGCCGAGCTTGGCGGCGACGGCGCGGTCGACATCGGTGGTAGTGGGGCTCTTGAGCATGAGCGTGTCGGTCATCATGGCCGAGAGCAGCAGCTTGGCCTGAACGTCGGAAAGCTCAACGCCGAGCACGCCGGCGAGCTTGGTGATGATGGTGCAGCTGGAGCCCCAGGGCAGGCAGATGTAGTGCAGCGGGCCGGCGGTCTCGAAGTCGCCGATGCGGTGGTGGTCGACGACGCCAAAGACCGTGGCGTCCTTAAGACCGGCGACGGACTGGGCAGACTCGTTGTGGTCAGTGAGGACGACGAGCTGACCGGCCTCGACGGACTCGATCACGCGGGGCTCGGCAATGCCGGCGTCGGCGAGCAGCTTGGCGGACTCGGCCGGAAGCTGACCAAGGGCGCAGGCCTCGTAGGTGTTGCCGGCATACTCAACCTGGTTGAGCAGCTGGGACAGGACGACGGCGCTCATGATGGCGTCGTTATCGGGGTTCTGGTGACCAAAGACAAGAACGTTTGCCATGGATATCCTCCACTTGATATGTGTACTTGGACGTAGCTATGGTAGCACGCCGATGCCGAGCCTTCGCAGACGGAAGGGCCACGGCATATTTTGGGGCGCAGGCACGGGGGCCAAGGCTGTCCCTTTTGCACCATGTTGGTGCAAAGCATCCTGTCCCCCTTGCACCAGCTATTTACCGGCAGCGCGCAGGGCTACGTAGGCGGCACCGATGATGCCGGCGTCGTTTCCGAGCGAAGCGACCTTAATGGGCGTCTCGCGCGAGGCAGAAAGCGCGTACTGCTTAAAGTGCTCGCGAACCTTATCGAGGTAGACATCGGCCGAGGCGGAGGCGCCGCCGCCGATCAGGAACATCTCGGGGTCGACCACGTTGGCAATAAGCGCCAGGGCGCGACCGAGATAGTCGGCCATGGTATCGGCCGCGGCCAGCGCGAGCTTGTCGCCCTCGCGGCAGGCCTGGAACACGTCCTTGGAATCTGAGGGGCCGGTGAGCTCGATGGGCTCGACGCCCGCCTTCTCGCACTCGGCCAGGTAGTTGCTCACCACGCCGGTGGCGCTGGAATACTGCTCCAGGTGGCCATGACCGCCACAGCCGCAAGTGCGCTCCTCTTCGGGGTTCAGGCACATGTGGCCAATCTCGCCGCCAGCACCCACAACGCCCGATACCACGTCGCCGTTGACGATAACGCCGCCGCCCACGCCGGTACCAATGGTGACCATCACCACGTTCTGTACGCCCTTGGCAGAGCCGAGCCAGGCCTCGCCCATAGCAGCAGCGTTGGCGTCGTTCTCGTACTTAACGACCGCGTCGGGGCAGTGCTCCTGGATGGCGATCTTGAGCTCGGGCAGGTTGATGGCGATGTTCGCCTTGACCTTGGCATCGCCCGATGCCGGGATGGGGCACGGAACGGCCAGGCCAATGCCCGACACAAAGGCACGCGGAATCTGGGCCTTGGCGACCACCTGGTCGATAGCCTCGGTCACCGCGGCAAAGCCCGCAGCGTCAACGATGGGAGGCGTGGGCACGCTGGCCTTGGCAAGCAGGTTTCCGTCCTCATCGAACAGACCCTCCTTGACCGAGGTGCCGCCGACGTCGATGCCGATGTAATACTGCTTAGGTTCCATGGGAGCCCGCCTTTCTCGTTTAAACATTGCCTGTATGGTACCGCTCCCAAGGCAAAAACCTACCAAAAAGGACAGGTTTGTTTTGGCAGGTTTTATCTGGGGAAGCGCAGAGTACGAGATTCGGTTCGCTGGGTGTTATATCGGTTCGGCCCCGTCCTCGGACCGATCATTTCTCAACACGACACTACTCAGATGTTTATCATTTAAAACGCTCTAATTTTACAAGCGGGGCGACTTTTAATTTTATCTTTCTCGAACTTTTCAATAACTCAATAGAGATACTTAGGTGTTGACTATACTTTCTTTTATTCTCAATCAAGTTGGAAAGGAGGTTCCTTGATTCCCAAATACGAGGCGATAGCTGCAGATATTCGTCGAAGTATTGAGGATGGCGCTCTTAAACCGGGCGACAAGCTTCCCACCGTCGTTGAGTTCTGCGAGCTCTATAGCGTTTCAAAAATCACCGTCAAACGAGCTATTGAACAAATCACCGAAGAAGGTCTTATTACCAGCCGGCGTGGATCGGGTACCTACGTTAAGGACACGGCGGGGCTTCCCGGCCAGGCGTTTTTCCAGGGCAAAAACGACCGTACCCAGGGTTTTTCGTATGAGCATCGCGGGGAGAAGGTGACCTCGGTGGTCTACGATTTCTCGATCGTTAATCCACCAGCGGACATCGCAGCCCAGCTGGGAATTGCCGAGGATGACTTTGCCTATCACGTCGTGCGCGTGCGTCAGGCCGATGAGAAGCCCATCGTTATCGAGTACACCTACATGCCCCTCGAGCTGATTCCAGGCCTTAAAAAGAAGGACCTGTACGGATCGGTCTACCGCTTCATCCGCGAGCAATGTGGGCTGAAGATTTCGAGCTTCCACCGTACCATTCGCGCCGTGGCAGCAACCGAGGAAGAAGCCGAGCGTCTGGACACCAAACTTGGCTCTCCCCTGCTCGAGCTCACCCAGATTGGCTTTTTGGACAGCGGCGCCGCCTTTGAGTATTCGATCTCGCGCAACGTTGGCGATCGCTTTGAGTTGCACAACGTAACGTTGGCATAGGTTTTTGTAGTCACGCGGGCGCTCGTTTTGAGCCGTCTTACGCGGCACCCGCACAACCTTATGGGAGTATGCACATGTCCGATTTGATTAAACTCACGCCGATCTTCCACGAGAAGATCTGGGGCGGCCGCCAGTTGGAGACCGTGTTTGGCTACGACATTCCCGAGGGTCCCATCGGTGAGTGCTGGGCCATCTCGGCCCATCCCAACGGCGACTGCCAGATTGCGGAGGGACCGTACGCCGGCCACACGCTGTCGTGGCTGTGGGCCGAGCACCGCGAGCTCTTTGGCAACTGCGAGGGCAAGGAGTTCCCGCTGCTCATCAAGATTCTGGACGCCAAGGACGACCTTTCGATCCAGATTCATCCCAACGACGAGTACGCCGCCAAGCACGAGAACGGCAGCCTGGGCAAAACCGAGTGCTGGTATGTACTGGACTGCGAGCCCGGTGCCACGATCATCGTCGGCCAGCGCGCGCACGACCGCGCCGAGGCCGCGCAGATGATCGAGGGGGGCCGTTGGGACGAGATGCTCAACGTGCTGCCGATTCACAAGGGAGACTTTTTCCAGATCGACTCCGGCACCGTTCACGCCATCAAGACCGGCACGCTGATTCTGGAGACGCAGCAGTCGAGCGACGTGACATATCGCCTGTACGACTACGACCGTCCCGGCACCGACGGAAAGCTGCGCCCGCTGCACATTGAGCAGAGCCTCGACTGCATCGACTTTGATGCTCAGGCTCCGACCGACGGCACGGTGACCTCGCCCGAGGTGGACGGCGTGACCGAGCTCGAGTCCAACCCCTGCTACACCGTCGATCGCGTGCGCGTCAACGGCAGCAAGACCCTCGACCAGCGCTGGCCCTTCATGTGCCTGTCGGTCATCGACGGCGAAGGCACCGTCTGCGGCGACCCCGTCCACAAGGGAAGCCACCTGCTGGCCCCGAGCACCGTCAGCTCCATCGACCTCGAAGGCAAGATGGAACTGATCATCAGCCACCTCTAGATCGCACCAACAACCCAAACGCAACAAGGGGCTCCCCCGTCCACCAACGGAGGAGCCCCTACTCGTATCTACATATCAGCCCACCCGGTTCTCCAAATCAAAAAGCGGACGAGCGGAGCGGCGTTCGCAAGCAACGTTACCCAAGGACCTGGGCGGGCGTATGGGACAACATCGATCGCGAGTTCCGCACGCAAAGGAGAGCACTTAATGTGCTCTCCGTCTTGCGCAGGACTGCCCGAGCAGGCGATGTTGCCCCATACGCCCGCCCAGGTCCGCCGGGATCACGACAGCTTGACGATCGGTGCAAAACCTTTCATTAGCTTTTTGGTCTGGCCGGTCTTTTCGAATTGAACCTCGATCATGTCTCCGGCGACCGAGATCACGGTACCCGTGCCAAAAGTCTTGTGGCTCACGGTATCGCCCGCGGCAAAGTCCTGCGATGCGCTGGCACGATCGACCTTGCGCTCCACCGTCGGGGACACCTTGGAAGACGGCTTTTTGGCTCGCGACGCGCCCGAACCAAAAGTCGAGGCAACACGGCCGGCGTCAGGCGAAACCCCACGATGGCGCTCGGTCCCGTAACTGCTGCCGCCAAAGAAATCGTCAAAGCTCGATCCGCCGCGCGAACCGGAACCGCCGGTCGAGCGCGTATGCGAGCCAAACACCTTGCCGCCGTACATATCCGAGCCCATGCCCGAGCCAAAGGTGCCGTGACGGTCGCCGCGCTTCTCCCAGCCCGTGCCCTCAAAACCGGCAGAACCGATGCCGCTAAACTCGATATCCTCAAACGGAATCTCGTTGAGGAAGCGCGAGCGCGGATTGGCAGAGGTCGAGCCGTAGGTGCGACGCGTGGCCGCATAGGTCAGGAACAGGCGCTTGCGAGCACGCGTGATGGCGACGTAGGCCAAGCGGCGCTCCTCCTCGAGCTTGCCCGGATCGTCACTACCGCCAAAGTCGTGCACGTGCGGGAAGATACCCTCCTCCATGCCGGCCACGAACACCGCCGGGAACTCCAGGCCCTTGGCGGAGTGGATGGTCATCATGGTAATGGCATGCGTCTCGCCGGCCAGGGAATCCAAGTCGGAGCGCAGGGCCAGCCACTCCATGAGTGCCGGCAGCGCCTTGCAGGTGAGCGGGCCGTAGGTGCGCTCGATCTCGTCGGCATGCACGGCGCCCGCCGGCATCTCCGTCGGCGCGGCATACGCGTTGCCCGCGATGGCGGCGGCCAGAGCATCCTGCGGAGACAGCGCCGGAGCGGCCAAGCTATCGAGCGGATTGGAACCCGCGGCGTCACGCGCACCAACGAGCGCCTCAAACGAGGATACCGGGGCAGACGGCCCCGGTTCGGGCGCAGGCGCGCTCACCACGACGGGCTCGGGCTCGGCGCCGGCAGGCACGTCGGCAACACCGGCTGCGCGCAGCTCTTCTAAGCTCTCGAGCGTACCCTCGATATCCTCGTGCGTCTCCTCAAATTCGGCGGCGACGCCCAGGAATTCCTGGATGTTCTCGGCGCGGCTCTCAGACTCCATGGTGCCTTCGGCGCGAAAAGCCTGCAGCAGGCCCGTCTTGTCGACAATCATCTCGACGACGTCCTTGAGCTCGCCGTCCATGCGACGGCCCTCGCGCACCAGCGACACAAAGCTCGACAGGCCGTTACGCACCTTGGCGCTAAACATGCCTGTCTCGGCTGTTGCGATCTCGCAGGCCTGAAAGAACGAGCAGCGGTTGTCGCGTGCCAGCTGCTCAATCTTTTGAATCGAGGTGGAGCCGATGCCGCGGCGCGGCGTGTTGATGACGCGCTTGACGCTCATCTCGTCGGCCGGGTTCACGATCATCTTGAGGTAGGCCATGACATCGCGGATCTCGGCACGGTCGAAGAATCGCGTGCCACCCACGATTTTGTAGGGCACGCCCGCACGCAGGAACATATCTTCGAGAATACGCGACTGGGCGTTGGTGCGATAGAACACGGCGATGTCGTCGTAGCTCGTGCCTTTGGCATGCAGTTTCTCGATCTCGCCGGCAATCCAGCGGCCCTCGTCGCGCTCGTCGCTCGCCTGGAAGGCCTGGATCTTCTCGCCATCGCCCTCGGCCGTAAACAGGCGCTTATCCTTGCGCTGCGAGTTGTGGCGAACCACGGCGTTGGCGGCGCTCAGGATATGGCCCGTGGAGCGGTAGTTCTGCTCCAGCTTGACGGTCTTGCAGTTTTTAAAGTCCTTCTCAAAGTCCAGGATGTTGGTGATGTCGGCGCCACGCCAGCTGTAAATGGACTGGTCATCGTCGCCTACGACCATGAGGTTTTGGTACCTGGCGGCCAATAGATTGGCGATCTCGTACTGGACGTGGTTGGTGTCCTGATACTCGTCGACGCTAATGTAGCGGAAACGCTCTTGGTACTTATCGAGCACCTCAGGGCGGGTGCGCAGCAGCTCGAGCGTGCGCACGAGCAGGTCGTCGAAGTCCATCGCGTTGGCGGCGCGCAGGCGGCGTTCCAGCTCCAGGTAGACCTGAGCGGCCTTTTTGTCGTTGGGGCTATCGGCGGATTTGAGCATGTCCTCGGGGCCGATCATGGCGTTTTTGGCCGAGCTGATCTTGCTGCGGATCATGTTGATGGGGAACTGCTTTTGCTCGATACCGAGCGCCTGCATAATGTCACGCACCATGCGCTTTGAGTCATCGTCATCGTAGATGGTGAACTGACCGGTGTAGCCCAGCAGGTCGGCGTCCTCGCGCAGCATACGCACGCACATGGCATGGAAGGTGCACACCCACATGCCACGGGTGCCGCTGGGAATGAGTGCCGCCAGACGCTCACGCATCTCGGCCGCGGCCTTGTTAGTAAACGTGATGGCAAGAATCTGCCAGGGCTTAACGCCCAGGTCGCCGAGCATATGCGCGATGCGAAAGGTCAGGACGCGGGTCTTGCCCGAGCCGGCGCCGGCAAGGACCAGCAGCGGGCCCTCGGTGGTCAGGACCGCCTCGCGCTGGGCGGGGTTCAGACTATCGATATCGACGAGCGGCTTGGCGGGTTTGGGCGCCGGAGCCGGGGCGTCGTAGAGGTCGAGCGGAACGAGCTCGGGTTCCGGCGCGGCGGGGGCGGTGTACGCATCGAGCGGCACGGGTTCCGGCGCGGGCGGCACGGGTACCGCAGTGTTCTTTTCCCAGGGCAGGGGCTGGGTCATGGGCGACTCCTCATCTGACGGACGGCGCGCCTGCGGGCGGCGCCATAGTTTGAGCCGTACCAGTATACCGAGCCGCGCGGACACCGACGCAAATCACACCACGACTCCGTGCGCCACCGTCAGGCCCGCCCCAGCGGATTTGGTGCAATGGGGTCAGGTTACTTTGCACCAATCTATTGACAATCACGAAACCGACGATGTCATGGCAGCAGCAGCGAGCGATGGTCAGGGCGAACAAATTGGCATGAAAAGGGGGCGGCATAGACCTTTTGGTCATGCCACCCCCTTTGAATGACAAGTTGTCGCCCTGGCCGCCGCGCAGCGTCGACTAAGTTACAGGCCGAGCATCGGCTCCAGGACAAAGAAGTACGCGAGCACCACGATGCCCAGGATGATGCGGTAAACACCGAAGCACTTAAAGTCGTGGCGGCGGACGAAGCCCATGAGCCACTTGATGGCGATGAGCGAAACCACAAAGGCTACAACGCAGCCCACGCCCAAGATGGCGACCTCGTTGGCGCCGAACGTACCGCCCTTGATGAAGTACTTGACCAGCTTGAGCGCACTCGCGCCAAACATGACAGGGATGGCCAGGAAGAACGTGAACTTGGACGCCACCGAACGCGTGCAGCCCAAAAGCAGGCCACCGATGATGGTAGAACCGGAACGAGACGTACCAGGCACCAGCGAAAGCACCTGGAAGCAGCCGATACCCAGCGCAGTCTTCCAGCTCAGGTCCTCGAGCGTGGCGATGGAGCCAAAGTCCAGATTCTCGTCATCGTCCTCATCCTCAGCGGCAGCCGCGGCGGGCGCCGCAAAGTGCGCACCGGCGGGACGTCCGCCCGCCACCACAGCACGCGAACCAAACGAACCGGCAACGGCCATTTCCTCGCGCTTGCTCGCGCGCCAGTTCTCGATCACGATAAACAGCACGCCGTACACAATGAGCGCCAGCGCCACGACGGGAGCATTGTAGAAATGCTCCTCCATCCAGTCGTTGAGCGGCAGACCGATCGCCGCGGCGGGAATGCAGCCGAGCACAATCTTGCCCCACAGCACCCAGGTGTCGCGACGGCCCTCCTTGCCCTTGCTGGGCGAGAACGGGTTGAGCTCATGGAAGAACAGGACGCAGACGGCCAAAATGGCGCCAAGCTGAATCACGACCAGGAACATATTCCAGAACGTCTCGCTCACGTTCATCTTGACGAACTCGTCCACCAAGATCATGTGACCGGTCGACGAAACGGGCAGCCATTCGGTGATGCCCTCGACCAGGCCCATGAAGGCAGATTTTAGAAGCTCGATGATATCCAAAGGGACCCCCTCGTTAGACACCCGCCGATATTGTTCTGCGGACGGTGCGGGCGATGTCCCATTATCAACCGTTCGGGCGCGTCTGCGCCTACCCTTACCAAAAAACTCGTCCGTTCACAGAATTGCGAGCGGTCAAACCGAAATCCTTGGGTATAACTGCAACAAGATAAAGTGTCCGGCGGCCAACGCGCCCGCGCCCGCCCGACGCACGAGCCCCGCGCCCGTGCGATAGACCAAGGAGGAAACCATGAACGAGGGCTACACCAAGGTATTTGTTTCACTCGACGGTACTGAGCAGCAGGATTTTGTGCTCGCACGCGCCATCAAGGTCGCCGCGAACAACGGCGCCAAGCTAATCATCGGCCACGTTATCGATTCCACGGCGCTCGAGAGCGCCGGTTCCTATCCGGTCGATCTGGTCAACGGCCTAGAGGAGGCATTTAAGAACTCCATCGCCAAGCAGCTCGAAGAGGCCAAGGCCAATCCCGACATTCCCGAGGTCGAGGTCATGATTCGCGCCGGCCGCATTCGCGAGACGCTCAAGGACGAGATGCTCGACGTGGTTAAGCCCGACCTGGTGCTCTGCGGCGCACGCGGCCTGTCCTCGATCAAGTATGCGCTCCTGGGCTCGATTTCGACGTTCCTGCTGCGCAATACGGACTGCGACATTTTGGTCGTGAAGTAGGTTCCTTCCCGCCGGCGCAAGGCCTGCGGGGTTATCACGCCGACGTCCTCGCCGCTTCGCGGCTGCGGGATGTCGGCTTTGATAACCCCTCCCGGCCTTGCGCCTTCGTCACCATACTTCAACGAGTTGGCTGATAAAAAATGGCGTGCCGCCCCGTTTGGGGCGGCACGTTTTGTTTGGACGGGCGTTTGCCGTGTGCGTTACTCGAAGTATTGGAACTTGTTGGTTGAGAAGGCAAACGTGACGACAAAGCCTTTGCCGGAGTCGGATGCTGCGGTAACGTCGATGCCCATCTTGGAGCACAGACGCGCCACCAGGTAGAGGCCGATGCCCGTCGCACGCTTGGTGGTGCGGCCGTTGTCGCCGGTAAAGCCCTTCTCGAACACGCGCGGCAGGTCTGCCGCACACACGCCGCAGCCGTTATCCGCGACGGTAAGCTCGATGCGTTCGCTTGCCAGGCCCTCGTCCAGCAATGCACCCGAAAACACGATCTTTGCGCCGTCCTCACGCGCATATTTAATGCTGTTCTGAATGAGCTGCCCCAGAATAAACTCAAGCCACTTCTCGTCGGTAAAGACCTCAAAGTCGAGGTTCTCGCACACCGGCGCCACGTGCGCCGCGATGAGCTCACGCGCGTTGGCTTTAATCGCGCCCGTCACCAAGGTCTTGAGACCCCAGCGGCGAATCAGGTAGTCGCGCTCCACGACTTCCGAGCGCGCGTAGTACAGCGCCTGGTCAATATAGCGCTCCACGCGAGCTAGCTCGCGACCCAGGTCATCCACGCGCGACAGGTCGTCTTCGCTGCCGTCCAGGTTTTCCAAAATCAGGTGAGCCGCCGCCAGGGGCAGCTTAGCCTCGTGGACCCAGCTCTCGATATAGTCGCGATAGTCATCGGTCTGGCGCCGGCCTTCGGCAACCTCGTCGCAGGCAGCTTTGCCCACGCGACGCAAGACCTCGTATTCGAGCTCGCCCTCGGCATAGGTCGGGCATTGCACCATCTCCTGCACCCATGCGGGACTCTCGAGCTCCTCTGCCGCGCGCTCCAGCTGACGCAGAAAACAGCGACGGCGAGCGTACTCGATCACGATGCCGAGCATACCGAAGATAAAGGACACGCCGACCGCCACGACCACGATAGAGACGGGTGCGCCGGCGATCGTCAGCACAAAGCAGCTCAGCAGCACGCCGCACGTCCACACGGCGACGGGAAGCAGCGCGTCTTTAAAGAACTTGGCAAACGACATAGCCGGCCCCTAGACCGAATAGCCCTGGCCGCGGTGCGTGGTCAAATACCCCTTGATGCCGATTTTTTCGAGCGTGGTGCGCAGGCGGTTGATGTTAACGGTGAGCGTATTGTCGTCCACGAAGGCGTCGGAGTCCCACAGGTCCTGCATGATGGCCGAACGCGAAACGATCTTGCCCGCGCGGCTCAGAAGCAGCGAGAGGATACGCAGCTCGTTTTTGGTGAGCTCGGTGCTGGTGCCCGTTTGCGTGTTGGTGACCATGGAGCGTGCAAGGTCGAGCTCCAGTCCCTTGTGTACGAGCGTGCTGCGCTCGCCCGCCGCCGCGGTGCGACGCAGCAAGGCATTGATGCGCGCCACGAGCACACGGGCGCTATAGGGCTTAGGAACAAAGTCGTCCGCGCCGAGCGTCATGGCCATGACCTCGTCGATCTCGGTCGTGCGCGACGTGAGGACGATGATGGGAACCTCGGATTCGCGGCGAACCTCGTGGCAGATATGCTGGCCGTCCTTGACGGGAAGCGTGAGGTCGAGCAGCACCAGGTCGGGCGCGGCGGCGAGAATATCGCGCGAGACATGCTCAAACGATTCGCAGGCCTCGATTTCAAACCCGGCGCGGGCAAGGATGTCGATAAGTTCACGACGAATGGGCTCGTCGTCCTCAACGACATAGATCAGCGCCATGTGTCCTCCCATTTCGCGTAACTTGCACCTTTCACACCATTATGCCCACAGCGTCGCAGCGATACGACCCCGTGGGCACCTAATGTGACAAAAGCGTTCGGTAGTCTTGAGAGAAAATAGGGGCCGACCGGTCCTAAACCGATCGGCCCCATCACTTCGACCACGAGTCTCTACTCGAGCGTACGCACGTACGCGGAGATGGCATCCAGGCCCTTCTGCAGGTCGTCGGTGTTATCGGAGTATGCATAGCCGATGCGCATGCTCTTGGGCTCCTCGAAGCAATCGCCCGGAGTGACGAGCGCGCCGGACTTCTTAATCATGTCGATGCAGAACGTCCTGGAGTCGATGTCGTAGTCGTAATATACGAGTGCGGTGGTACCCGCCTCGGGCTTGACGAACGACAGGTGCGGCTCGCTCTCGACCCACTTCTCCAGAACAGCAAGGTTCTGACGGACGATGCGACGGCTGCGCTCAAGGATCACGGAAGCGTTGCCCAGAATCAGCTCCGCCACCGTCTCGCTGAATATGCCAGCGGAAATCAGGTTGTAGTCACGATGCGAGAGCAGCGCGCGACGGAGTTCCGGGCTCTTGGTGACCGCCCAGCCCAGACGCAGGCCGGCGAACGACCAGACCTTGGACATGGATGCGGTGACGATGGCCTTGTCGTACAGGTCGATCACGGACTCGGAGTACTCATCCGTCTGAGTAAGCAGACGGTAGACCTCGTCGCAGAGCACCCACGCGTCGTGTTTGCGTGCGACCTCGACAATCGCCTTGAGCGTATCGGTGTCGAGCAGGGCGCCCGTGGGGTTGTCCGGGTTATTGATGCAGATGAGCTTGGTATCGTCGGTCACCAGAGCATCGAGCGCGTCGACGTCGACGTGGTAGCCGTTCTTGCGATCGAGCTGAAGGATATCGACCTTCGCGCCGCACATCTCGGGAATCGAGTAAAGCTGCTGGTAGGTGGGCTTGACGGAGACTACGTGATCGCCCGGTTCGACGAGCGTGGAAATAACCAGGGAGTTGGCACCGGTCGCGCCGTGCGTGGGCACGATATGCCCGGGCTCGACCGTCTTATAGAGACGCGCGACCCCCTCGAGGAAGCCGGGCTGCCCCTCGATGTCTCCGTAGGTGAATCGGCGCGAGCACAGGCTATCGAGCCACGCCTTCTTGTCGGTGTTCGTAAGCTCGAACAGCTGGTCGAGCGTGAGGGAGTAGACGCACGTCTCCGCAACGTTGTGGGTGCACTTGGTCTCCCACGCGTTCATCCACTGCTCGACGGCGAAATCCTTGATCTGCATTGTCGTTTCCTTTCCTTGACTTTCTTACAGTTCCACCACGGTGCCCAGCCCCGCCTCAATGGCGCGGTCGTAGGCGATTTTCGATGCCGAAAGGTCCTGAACGGCGATGCCCGACGTATCGAACACCGTCACCTGCTCGTCATCCGAGCGCCCCGCAGCCGTGCCGGCGATGACTTCGCCGAGCTCCGCTTTGATGCCCTCGGGCGTGACGGCACCCTCGGCAACCGGAATCTCCAGCTCACCGGACGTGACGGATTGCTCGCGATCGTCGACGTAAACAGCGGCACGGGCGACAAGCGCCGAGGCGAGCTCCTGCTTGCCGGGCATGTCGGCACCGACGCAGGAGATATGCGTACCAGGACGCACCCATGAATCGGGAATGATGGGCTTGGTCGCCGGCGTGATCGTCACGATGATGTCGGCCTCTGCCGCGGCGCCTTGGCCGTCGGCCGTCGCCTCGATGGAATAGGTGGATGCCTCGCGAGCATGCTCGCAGGCGCCCAAGATATGGGCGACCTCGTCTCGCATGCGCTCGACGCGGGCCTCGGGCGCGGCATCGGAAACTGGCTCCCACACCTTGACCTCGCTCACTTTGGGACAGGCGGCGAGCACGCCCGCCACCATATAGATGCTCATGTGGCCGGCACCCGCAACAAGCAGTTTGGACGCATCCGCCCGAGCCAGCCACTTGGCACCGAGCGCAGCGGCGGCACCGGTGCGAAGTCCAGTGACGGCGGAGGCATTGAGCAGCGCCAACGGCTCTCCCGTCGCGCTGTCGCACAGCAGCGTGGTGCCGAAGATCTCGGGCAGCCCCTTTTTGGAATTCTGAGAGAACCAAGCAGTGAGCTTGAGACCGAAGAGGCCGCTTCCCGCCAACTCGCCCGAGCGGATATCCATATCGGCCACGCCGGGCTCGAACTGCTCATATACCATCGGCCACGCAACGCCCTTGCCCGTTGCCTTCTGGCGATATGCCTCCTCCACGGCAGCGATTGCATCCTCAATCGTCAGCACCTTGGAAACTTCCTCGGCCGAAAGCACCACCATCTGCCCCATCATCGCTCCTCTCAGCGAAAGCTTTACGTTGCCTCACTGTACGGTTTAGTAACGATGCCGCCAAGGATCATTTCTTGTTGGAATCTACAACGATTCTCAATCTGATTTTTCGTTCTATCAGCAGGTATTTGAACTATTTCCCGCATCAACGGCATACGGATGTGCGATTATCCTATTTATACCTGTACTTATTGTAGTGATTTACAAGGTGATGTTGATGCTATACACCATCTCGGACTTCTCACGGGAATATGAGGGGTCGGTCCGTCTAATCGCCGGCAGCGATGGCGTCTCGCGTGCCGTCTCTGGCGTCGGGATCCTCGATTATGAACTCATGCCCGGCCTCAAGAACAAATACCAGCGCGTCAACTTCGGCTCAGACGAGATCATCCTCAGCACTTTCCTCTATGCGAAGGACGACCCGTACCTCATCACTGAAGCCGTGAAATACCTCGTCGCCAAGGGAACGAGCGGTCTCATCATCAAAAACGTCCTGCACATCCCGATTCCCGACCAAGCCATCCGCTACGCCAACGCGCGGCACTACCCGGTCTTTCTCACGACCGACGACTCACTGTTCTTTGACAGCGTCATCTATGAAGTCAAACGGCATATCGAGCAGCTCGCGTCCATCGACTTCGCGCAACGCGAGATCGATGCCCTGAGGACAGACGTATCGCCCGAGTCCATCTGCCGACGCATCCGAGGTCTCAACCCGTCATTTCTGGACGAAGCGGTCGCCCTGTTCGCATCGTTTGCAGAACCCCTCGACCCGCGTGCGTTTTTGCAAATCGAACGTCTTTGTGCAAAATCAACCCTCGCCGGATGCCACAATATGCTGGCACCCTATGACGGAGGTTTGTTATTCGTAGCGACAAGCGACTCGGAACAGACGCTCGATGTGGAGCGAATCGTGCAGGCGCTCACGGAACTCATCGAGGCCAGCGGCATCGATGGCGGAGCGGAAGGGCTCGGCATCAGCGATATTCTGTTTGGAGACGAGGCGGTGGCGCAGGTGATCTCGCAGGCGATTTACGCGCAGCGCCTATCTTGTCAACGAGCCGAGGGTCCCGTCCGCTATACGCAGCTCGGCATCCTGAGAACCGTGATGCCTTTTGCGGAAACCCCGGAGATGCGATCGTTCTCGGAGGCGATTCTCTCGCCGATACGCGAGCACGACAGCGAGCATGGCAGCGAGCTGGAATCCACGCTCGCCGCATTCATCGAGAACGACCGACGTATCGAGCAAACCGCCAAGCAGACGAGCCAGCACCCGAACACGATTCGATATCGCCTCGATAAGGTGACAGCTCTCACCGGACTGAGCTACAAATGCGCCCCGGAGATGGAGCAGCTGTCGCTCGCCTACGCCATCGAACGCGCTCGCTCACTTCAGTAAGCCCACCCCGCCTTGAGGTTAGGAACGGCGGGCACGGAGCTTTTCGTAGCCTTCGGCGAAGAAGGCGACCGTGGCGGCGTCGGCCTCGGCGGCGTCGGCCTCGATTGCGGGGACCACGCCGTGCTCGTCGCTCACCAGGAACAAGGCGCCCTTGAGCTGTGCGGGAATATCTACGCGCGTGACCGGGATGCCCTTGGTCTGGGCCAGCTGCTCGATGAGCGTCGCCGTGCCGCACAGGCACTCGTCCGCCGGCGCCACAAAGGCAAGCTCGCCGTTGTTGACGGCGGCGAGCAACTCGGGCGCCACGCCGGTCTCGTCGGCCTCGGAGCGGGCCTCGGCGGAACGGGCACGCAGCGCCTTGGCCGACGTATCGGCGAGCGGCTCATACTCCCCCACCGTCATGGCGGCGTTGCCGTTGATGTCAATCACCAGCATGAGTACGCCGTCGTGCGCAGTGTAATCGCCCTCGGCAAGCGACCACTCAACGTGCTGTTTGGCCCAGCTGAGCATGTTATGGGTAAGCGGCTCGCCCTGCACCAGGCGCTCGGACAGCGCGCGAATGTGGCGGTTGAGCATGGGCACCTTTTTGTTGGACATGCGCCAGCGGCAGATAAGCGCGGGCTTGTCGAGCGTAAACTTCTCGACCGCTTCCTGATTAGCGCAAAAGTCCTCGTACGCACGCTGATCCTCGGCATTGCCAAACAGCTCGGCATCATCAATCTGGGGCATGGTTGTACCTTTCGTGTTAGTCATTCCGTCCTCTTATACCAAAAAGACGGCCCTCCAAACGGAGCAGCCGTCTTTTGCAGAGATTATTTTGTCCCAAGGCGGAACTTAGTGGCGGAAGTGGCGGGCGCCCGTAAACACCATAGCAATATTGTGCTCGTTGCAGGCCTGGATGCTCTCGTCGTCGCGCTTGGAGCCGCCGGGCTGGATGATGCAGGTCACGCCGTGTGCAGCAAGCACGTCGACGTTGTCGCGGAACGGGAAGAACGCGTCGCTTGCACAGGCAAAGCCGCCCTTCTCCACGCCCTCGCGCTCGCAGAAGTCCTCGGCGCGCTCGCAGGCAAGCAGCGCAGAGTCAACGCGGTTAGGCTGACCCGGGCCCATGCCAATGCCGGCCTTGCCCTTGGAAATCAGGATGGCGTTGGACTTAACGCCCTTGCAGACCTTCCAGGCAAACTCGAGCTCGGCCATCTCGGCGTCGGTGGGCTTGCGGTCGGTGGGGAACGTAAAGGTCGCGGGATCCTCGGTCACGTGGTCGACCTCCTGCACCAGCATGCCGCCGTCGACGGAGCGCAGCTCCACCTGGGCGCCGTGGTCCACGCCGCCGGTCGCCAACACGCGCAGGTTGGGGCGCTTGGCCATGCGCTCGAGCGCCTCGGCGGTGTAGCTCGGGGCGATGATGACCTCGACGAACTGTTTGTTCTGATCGGCAAAGTGCTCAACCAGATCAAAGGGAACCTCGCGGTTGCAGGCGATGATGCCGCCAAAGGCGCTCTTGGGATCGCAGGCGAAGGCGCGGTCGTAGGCAGCCGTGATGTCCTCGGCAACGGCGGAACCGCAGGGGTTCTGGTGCTTGAGGATTACGCAGGCCGGCTCGTCAAACTCGCGGACCAGGTTCCAGGCGGCGTCGGCATCCAGATAGTTGTTGTAGCTGAGCGGCTTGCCCTGGATCTGCTCGGAGCCCACGAGCGGGAACTGCGAGCTCGCGGTGTTCTCGCAGCCCTCGGCGAAGCGGTAGACCGTAGCCTTCTGCTGAGGATTCTCGCCATAGCGCAGGTCGTCGACCTTCTCCAGCGAGATCTCGAGCTTGGCAGAGGTGTCCGCCACATCGCTTGCCTGGGCGGCAAGCCAACGGGAGATAGCCGTGTCGTAGGCGGCGGTGGTCTGGTAGACCTTCACCTGCAGGCGACGACGGGTGGAAAGCGTGGTGCAGCCACCGGTCTCGTGCATCTCGGCCAGGACGGCATCATAATCGGCCGGGTCGGAAATGACGGTAACGCTCGTGGCGTTCTTGGCGGCAGAACGCAGCATGGAGGGGCCACCGATGTCGATGTGCTCGATGGCGTCCGCGAAGGTGACCTCGGGGTTGGCGACGGTCTTCTCGAACTCGTACAGGTTGACGACGACCAGGTCGATCAGCTTAATGCCGTGCTGAGCGGCCTCCTGCATGTGCTGCTCGGAATCGCGGCGGGCCAGCAGCGCGCCATGAACCTTGGGGTGCAGGGTCTTAACGCGGCCGTCCATCATCTCGGGATAGCCCGTGAACTCCTCGATGGGGGTTACGGGAACGCCCGCGTCCTCGATGGCACGAGCCGTGCCGCCCGTAGAGATGATCTCGACGCCAAAGTCGTCAACCAGCGTCCGTGCGAAATCGACGACGCCCGTCTTATCGGTAACCGAGATCAACGCGCGTGCGATCTTCACATCAGATCCCATGCAGTCCTCCTGTCTGGTACGCCGCCGTGCTCTGTGAGTCGGTGATACGTCGATCTGCAGCGCTCGCGCAGCGGCATTGAAAATACTGATTTAATGTAGCGCATCGAGCGCATCGATGCACCCCGCAACGGGCGCATGTGCAGAAAAAGTTTGCGAGCGGAGGGGATGGGCATGGCACCGGGCACGGTGAGTTCATGGAACACAGGGGCACCATAATTAGATGCCAATGGCGTGGTAGAACTGTGCTCGATATGCATCCGCAAAAGAAAGAGGCACCATGGTCTCGCGGGTTCTCTACCGACCGTTTGATACCGAAGACTTCGACGCCATCGCGCTGATTCTGCAGCAGCTTTGGCATAACAATTCGGATAACGATGAGTACAACCGCCTTGAGGCCGCGTGCGACCTCGCCTATTGCCTTTCGTCGTCGACGTTTTCGCAGGTTGCCGTAATCGACGGCCAGGCACGCGGCATTGCGCTTGCACGCGCAGGACAGAGCTCCGGCGCCACCGTTAAGGAACATTGGATGGATACCGAACGCGCGCTGCTATCGCAGATGCGTGAGCTGGAGCCCGATGCCTGCGCCGAGTACCTCTCGTTTGTGCGCGCAACCATCCGAACCAACAACCGCCTGCTCGAGAGCAGCCCGTTGCCGCACGACAACGAGGTCACGCTGCTTGCCGTGGATCGCGATGTCCATGGCCTGGGCGTTGGCACGGTTCTGCTCGATGCCGCGGTCTCGCACCTGTCCTCACTTGGAGCGACGAGGGCGCACCTGTACACCGACTCCAACTGCTCGTGGAAGTTCTACGAGCTGCACGGCTTTAAGCGCACGGCCACGCACCGCGCTAACCGCGAAGAGCGCCGTCACGACATGCCGCGCGAAAGCTTCCTCTACGAACTCGACCTAACAGCCTAAACCCGGCAGTTAGGGACGTTCCTTTTGTGCCGGCACCCCGGGACACTCCTTGGCAGCAACCGCACCTAGTCGTTGGGAACGTTCTTAAATGACTAGTTGCTGGGGACAGTCTTCGTAGGTAGCGCGTAAAAAGGGGATGGGCTTTCCCCGACGGCTGTCGAGAAAAGCCCATCCCATAATTTACGACCGTTAGAACGTTCCGCCGCCGCCTCCGCCGACGCCGCCGCCTCCGCCGCCCGAGAAGCCGCCACCACCGCCGCCGCTCGAGCTATCGGAGCTCGAAGCCAGCTCGCGGATGCTCTCGTGATACACGTCATCGAACGAATCGAGCGGAGACTCGATACCGTAATGATGGTAGTACCACCAGTAGCAGGGATAATTGTCATAGAAGCCGTCGGCCTCGCGCACCTCGGGCGGCACGGCCTCGGCAAGCTGACGCAGCACTTCCTTGGAAACACCCAGCGCCACGCCCATCACCAGCAGCTTGTTCCACAGCACCAGATCGCCGGGGACGGCTTCCTTTAGACGAGTGAAGTCCTCGAGCCAATGCTTAAGTGCCTTGCAGCGAGCCGCCACCTCGGCGCCCTCCGGCGTAAAGCGGCGGAACGTAAGGCCCACGCCGATACCCACCAGCACAATCGGCACCGAGATAAACGCGGCGGTAATGTTCGCCTGTGCGCCATCGGTAAAGAAGATGGATCCCACGGGAACAAAGGCGATCAGGATACCAAGAACCAGGCAAAACACCATTGCAACAATGCCGTCTGAGGCAACGTACTCGCTATCGGCCAGCTTGCCCTTAACGGTGTTCTGATAGTCCTCGAGCTTGTCGCCCACGGGTGTAGCGTGCTGCTTGACGTAGTGCTGCAGCTCGTCGAATGTGCGCGAGCGATCGCCGTTCTTGTCAGGCTTAGCACCGGCAAAGAAGACCTTGAGCACCATGTGGTCAATGCCCTTGGCCGACTTCCAGCCCGCATCACTCACCGTCACGCGATACGTCTGCTCTTCTTTTTCACGCCCCAACGGACCCTTCTTGGCCTTGGTCACGGTCGCCTGCTCCAGCTTGATCACACGGTCGTCAGTGAGCTTCATGAGCGTGGCGATATATGCCTGATCGGGCACCTCGTTCCAGCTCATGAGGGCCGAAAGCACGGCGGGATGGTCGGCCGAAGGCACATCGCGGAAATATTCGTCCTGGAAAAACGGCTTGGGCTTGCGCTTGCGCAGCTTGAGCATAACGATTGTGCCGGTAAAGGCCACCGCCGCAACAACACTTAGCACGGCAAGTGCATTGGCAATCATGCGAGCGTGAGCGCGGCGGGCGTTAGCTTCGTCGGCCCATTCCTTCTCTTCGCTCAGGATCGTTGACATGCGCTCTTCGCCCGAAGCGGCAAGCTGCGGCACCCAGTCGCTAGGGAAGGCGATGCGTGCCTCGGCGAATTCGCCCTGATGCACGCAGGGAATGGTATAGGTGACCATGGGTTCGTCCTCATCGAGTGACACGTCGCCCGTCAGCGGACCGTGGCCCCATGCGCGGAAGTTATCGCCCTTGACGGCCGCCGTCCCGGCAGCGGCATTTGCGAAGCGCACTTCCATCTCGACATCGTCGGAATCCGCAGACCAGCCGTCGCCCACAAACTTCCAGTAGAGCTCGGCGGTATCGGCCCAGTTCATAACCGCACCGGTCATGGTATAGCTCACGTAATAGGTCGCGCTGTCGCCGCTCTCGTGAGGACTGAATACCTTAATCTTTACGCCGTCACCGGTCTGCTCGACCGTGTAGACGCCAGAATCGCCCTTGTTCGCGCTATCGACTTTGTTAAACGCGGTGTCCTCTTCCTCGACACTCAGCACGTCGACGGCCGCCGAGCCACCCTGCTGGTTGGAGCCCGTATTGATCTCCCAAAACACGCCGTTGATGTCGTCGTCGAAATCAAACTGGCGTCCCTCGACAACGGTCAGCGATCCGTCGGCTTCGACCGTGGCGCTGATATAGGTTTGGGTCATGGAATAACCGTCGGCGTGTGCGGCGGCGGGCAGTAGCAGCAATGCAAGCGCGACGAGTGCGCAGACGGAAGCAAATCGCGCAAACGGGCGGCGCTGCCGACAGGTTTTGGCAACGGGGGCGTTCATAGGCACATCCTTTGTCTGTGATACCAGTAACGCCATTGTCCCACGTTTACGGGCGCACATGACGAACATCTAGGCCAGCGGAGTATCAAACGGGACGAAAGTCACGCCCGCGACCGGCACCTAGGGACGTTCCTTATCTGCCGGCAATCTGGGACACTCCTTGGCATGGCCTGCGCCAGCAATAGATACCACTTCATAGCTCCGTCACAGGTGTAGCGGCTTTGTGTGGGCGCGGCACGCGCTGATTGAGCCGCCAGCCGAGGGGCATAAAGCAGTTGAGCGAAAACGGTTTGCCCCTTTGCCGTTCGCTCGAGGATCATGTCCCCCTTTTCCGCGGAAACCCCGGCAGTTGCGAAGAGCTGCCGGGGTTTCTGTCGTCTAAGGTGCCAAGTTGATGGACGGGAATCAAAGCACCGAGTCTGCAGCCCGTCACACGCAATGCGGGGCCCCGACAACTTACGGACCACAGCGACGCCTCCCCATCGCGTCCCGCGCTATACTCGTCCGCATGGATATCAAAACACGCAACATAGCAACGCCCGCCGCGGACGCGCCAGCGACGCCACCCGCCTCCGCCCCCGCGCCCGTCGTGGGCCGTTTCGCCCCGTCGCCCTCGGGCCGCATGCACCTGGGCAACGTGTTCAGCTGCCTGTGCTCGTGGCTTTCGGCCCGCAGCCAGGGCGGCAGCATCGTGCTGCGCATCGAGGACCTGGACGATCGCTGCAAGCGCCCGGAACTTGCCGCTCAACTGATTGACGATCTGACCTGGCTGGGGCTCGAGTGGGACGAAGGCCCCTACTACCAGCACGATCGCCTTGATCTGTACGAGGACGCCCTGCGCCAGCTGCAAGACGCCCGCCTCACCTATCCCTGTTTTTGCACGCGTGCCGAACTCCACGCCGCGAGCGCGCCGCACGCCAGCGACGGCACGCCCATCTACCGCGGCGCCTGCAGAGGTCTTTCTGCTGATGAAATCACCCGCCGCAGTGCCCTGCGTGCTCCGGCCACGCGCCTGCGCGTGCCCACCGTCGACGACCTCGCCAGCGACGTGATCGAATTCGTGGACCGCACGTACGGAGCCCAATGCGAAGCACTCGCCACCGAGTGCGGTGACTTTTTGGTGCGCCGCAGCGACGGCGTGTTTGCCTATCAGCTGGCCGTGGTGGTCGACGACGCTGCCATGGGCGTCACCGAGATCGTACGCGGATGCGACCTGCTTGGTTCCACGCCGCGCCAGATCTATCTGCAACATCTGCTGGGACTGCCCACGCCGCACTACGCGCACATTCCGCTGCTCATGTCACCGGACGGCCGCCGCCTTTCCAAGCGCGATCGCGATCTGGACCTGGGCGAGCTCCGCACCCGCTTTGGCACACCCGAGGCACTGTTGGGATGGCTCGCCGGGCAAACAGGCATCGCGCCGGACACCACGCCGCGTACCGCCGAGCAGCTGGTCGAGCACTTTAGCTGGGACGTCATCCGCGCGCATCGGGAGAACATCACTGTAACGGTCGAGTAGCCAGCCACCCCGCCTCTACGCAACATCCCAGGGCTGGAGTTCGTCGCCCAAGCGAACGATGCAGTCGTAGAGCACGGTGTGACGCTCGGCCGGGTTGGTATCCCGATGAAAATGCCCGTAGTACCAGCGCTTGTAGTCCAAGCGGTCTTCCAGCTCATCGAAAAATGCCGTAAGCCGATCAACGGAGGGGCAATTCCAGCCGGGTGCCGGATAAAGCGTGGGCGAAAGCATGCGCGTGGAGCAGGTGTGGGTGATCACGTAGTCGACCTTCCAGCCCACGCTGTCGAGCTTTGCCCGCGCCTCCTCAAAGTTGCGCTCGTCCGGAAGCTCCTGCGGCCACCAGCTGGAATAGGGAATGCGGTATTCCTTATCCACGCTCGTGGCGCCGCCCATGGTAAAGACCGTTGAGCCGTCGAGCTCAAAAACCTCGCCGCGCGTCAGGCGTCGGATGGGCGAGGTGTCCGACAGGCGCTGCGTCAGGCCGCCGTGCCACAGTTCCATGGGACGCTCCGCCCAGTGATCGAAACGTTCGTGGTTGCCGTCGACGAACAGCAACGTATAGGGGCGCGACTCCAGCCAAGCAATATCGGCACATTCCTCGGTAGAAAAGTCCCAGGGAAAGCCAAAGTCGCCCGCGATGATGAGATAGTCGTCGCTTGCCAGGCTATCCCCAAGCTCCCAATCGCGGAGCTTTTGCATGTCAGCGCCGCCATGAATATCGCCTGTTACATAGACCGTCATCGGATTACCACTTCCCTGTAAGTCGCTAGCCCACATTCTGCACGATCACTAAGCCAACCGTTCCAGCCCTTCCATCCCTTAGGGCTTACCCTTCGTTCTTCCATCCAAACGGGTCAAGCACCCAAAAAACCAGATCGAGCACGCCGCCGGTCATCATGGCGCCGGCAAGGGCCATGCAAACGTGCAGAGAACTGGCACTTCGGAGCACGTCGAATGGCCCCAGAACAGCCAGCAGCGCGACCGCTGCGCCGGCAAGGCACAACGCGAGGCACGGCCCCGCGTCCTTGACGCACTTCTTTGCGAGATGCTTGGTGTTATCGCTCATTGGTATCGAACTCCTTAGAGGGTCGTTGTTTGGGTACATGCCGCCGCGGCAGAGCAGGGCGGCAGGGTAAGTGTCCCATGCCGTGCGGGCATCAATGGAGAAACCGCCCGCTCGACCAACCTTTGGCGCCGTTTTGCACCGGCACCACATCCCCCGCTATCGAGGTCTAATACTTTTCCCACCGCTACCCAAAAACTCATCCAACATTAATCTTGGCTCAAGAATCGCTTAATCTATAACCTGCACTATAGAGTTCGAACAAGGGGCGGGGCGGCGCCGCGCAACGCAGGCCGCCGAACGCAACGCTCGCGCCCATCGAACGAAAGGACAGGTCATGGACGACCTCGAAAAAGTTGAAACCATCCGCACCAAGTGCAACGTGAGCTACACCGATGCCAAGGCCGCGCTCGACGCCGCCGACGGCAACGTTTTGGACGCCATCATTTGGCTCGAGTCGCAGGGCAAGACGCAGACCACATCGGCGCACGCCGCCACCGAGTCCGTGCCGGTCGATGAGCCCTCGGCCGAGATGGTCGCCGCGCAGGCAGCCTACGAGAAGTCGAGCGAAAAGACCGACTTCTCCAAGAAGATGGACAGCGTGTGGGAGTACCTCAAAAAGCTCTTCCGCCTGAGCCTGGACACCAAGTTTATCGCCACGCGCCGCGATGCGATCATCCTCAACATCCCCATCCTGATCCCCATCATCGCCCTGTTTGCCTGGGGCGCTACGATTTGGCTGATGCTGATTGGCCTGTTCTTTGGCATGCGCTACCGCATCGACAGCGACGGCGACGTGCCCGGCAGCATCAACAACCTTATGAATCACGCCGCCGACGCCGCGGACGACATCAAGCAAAATCTGAACGACGACAAGTAATCGCAGACGGGGGCACACATGGCACGGATCCTGATCGTAGAGGACGAGGAGAAAATCGCCCGCTTTGTGACGCTCGAGCTGGAGCACGAGGGCTACCAGGTGGAGCACGCCGCTGACGGCCGCACCGCCGTGGACCTGGCGCTGGAGCGCGACTACGATCTGATTCTGCTCGATGTGCTGTTGCCACAGCTCAACGGCATGGAGGTCCTGCGGCGTGTCCGCAAGCACAAGGATGTGCCGGTGATTATGGTCACCGCGCGAGATGCCGTGATGGACAAGGTGGCCGGGCTCGATGCCGGTGCTGACGATTACCTAACCAAGCCGTTTGCCATTGAGGAACTGTTCGCACGGATCCGCGTGGCGTTGAAGCGCTCGGAGGCCGTGCGGGCGGCTTCGGGCGTTGGCGGCGCCGGCGCCGGGACGGGCATGGCGGCCGGTGCGGGCGTCGGCGCCGGTGCGATACCCCCGGTCAGCGACTCGGCCCAGGCTTCCGCCTCGCCCTCCCCCGCTACGCTCACCGTTGGCTCGGTTGTGCTCGATCCCGACCGCCGCGAAGTCACGGTCGGAGGCTCGCCCATCGCGCTCACGGCCCGCGAGTTCGATGTCCTCGCCCTGCTTATGGCGCATGCCGAGACCGTGCTCACGCGCGAACGCATCGCGCACGAAGCGCTGGGCTACGAATACATGGGCGACACCAACAACGTCGACGTGCACATCGCGCATCTACGCGCCAAGATCGAGGACGCCGGCGGCGCCCGCATCATCCAGACCGTGCGCGGGGTGGGCTATGTCTGCCGCGCGTAACGCCGAGGCCAAGCGCGTCACCTCCATCGCCCGCGCCATCAACTGGAGCTATATGTGGCGCCGCCTGGTGAGCTACGTCTGGCTCGATCTGTTGCTGTTGGTTATTACGGTGGCGATCCTCGTCTATGGATACAACCAGACGCTGCCCAACGGCGCGTTTACCGCAGGATGGATCCCCAGCGCCACCGTTCGCGGCATGTCGCTGACGCCCGCGCGCGGCTGGGACCTGACAACGCTCACCTATACCGTCGAGCTTGCGCGTACCACCAAGACTTTCCCCCTCGCGCAGGACCTCGTCACGCTATGGCCTCTCTACCTTGTCATTGTGGGTTGGCAGGTCATCAGCGTGCTCAACATGCTCGGCGGCGCCCGCCGCGTGCGCCGCACCATGGCGCCGCTCAACGATCTGGCCCTGCGCGTGGACGAACTCGGCCGCATGCAACTCGCCGGCGGCAAAATGGAAACACTGGAGCAGGCCATCGAGCGCGCAAGCGTCGACTCGCCGAGCGTCACCACCGGCGACGCCGACCTGGCAAGCATCGAGGTCGCACTCAACCGCCTGCTGCGCCAGATGCAAGAGGCCAAGCTGCAGCAGATGCGCTTTGTCAACGACGCGAGCCACGAGCTGCGCACGCCCATCGCGGTGATTCAGGGCTACGTGAACATGCTCGACCGCTGGGGTAAGGACGACCCGGCCGTGCTGGCGGAGTCCATCACATCCCTCAAGGCCGAAAGCGAGCATATGCAGGAGCTCGTGGAGCAGCTGCTGTTTTTGGCGCGCGGCGATGCCGGGCGCACGGTCCTGCGGCGTGCGCATACCAACCTGGCCGCACTGGTCGGTGAGGTATGCGAGGAATCGCAGATGATTGATACCGAGCACACGTATCGGCTGGCTTCTGACGCTACGCTTGCCAGCGACCCGCGCTGTGACGCGTCTGTCGACGTGGCGCTCGTGAAGCAGGCCCTGCGTGTGATCGTGCAAAACGCCGCCAAGTACTCGGATGCGGGAACGACCATCACATTTGGCATAACGCCGGATGCGGGCGCGGGCACGATCGACATAAGTGTTGAGGACGAGGGCATCGGCATGAACCAGGAATCCGCAGCTCACGCGTTTGAACGGTTCTACCGCGCCGACAACGCACGCGATGCCGGTGCGCAGGGCTCGGGTCTGGGGCTTGCCATTGCCAAGTGGATCGTCGACAGCCATGGCGGTGTCATTGGCGTGACCTCGGTCGAAGGGGTCGGCAGCCGCTTTACGATTCGCCTGCCACGATAGGAAGCCCCTCGGCATAAATAAAGGGATAGGGCCACGCGGCCCTATCCCTTTTTGCCAGCTATGGCAGCTTGTGCGCTACTCGCGGCACAGGTGCACGGCGAAACCGGCGAACTCGCGCTTAAAGTACACGAGCTTGGTACCACCGTCGGGCAGCAGCGCGCGCGACTCCTCGTTGACCTCGAGCCCACGCTCGGCAAACCACTTCTCAGCTGCATCGATGTCGTTGACGGCAAAGCCGATATGACCTTTGGTGCCACGACCGTTCTGCTTCATGATCTCGACCAGCGAATCGTTGAAGTACGAAACCGGGGTCTCGATGACGGGCAGGCCCATCATCGTCGAGAACAGCTCCGCGATCTCCAGGGCGTCTGCCGGGTCGGTGGCGTTAATGCCCACATGGGCAACGCGCATACCAAAGAGCTCTACCGGGTTGGCGTTCTGCTCACTCATGCAGTCAGCGCCTACTGAGCCATGACGTCGAGAACGGCCTTCTCGGCGGCAACGCGGTTCATGCCGGTCATGAAGGGCACGCCACTCACGTACGGGCAGGTGAGGCCCTCGGGGGCAACGGTGGTGGCGATCAGCAGGTCAGCGCCCTCGTCGCAGTAATCCTTGGCCTCGGAGATGGCGCACTGCACGATCTCGTACTTGTCGGCATAACCGTTGGCGTCGAGCAGGGTAGCGACCTTCTGGGCAACGAGCGTGGAAGTAGCAGCGCCAGCACCGCAAGCCAAAACGATCTTCTTCATAGGTAATGTCTCCCTTCATGGTTTACTTTAGGTAAGTGTACCGCAGCGAGCGATGGCACTCGGCCTCGATGAGCTTTTATGCCAGTTTGCTTGCGCGCTGCGTATAATACATCTAGTACGTGTTGTCATACCGCTCGCTTTATGAGCGACTAAGGACCCTAATATGCCCGATTCCCGCACCCTCTGGACCGCCGTCGTTATCATCTGCATCGCCGTGTCGGTGTTCTTTAGCGTCAAAAAACGCACCACGTTTAAACGCCTGCAGCAATTGATGGCCGCCAAGCAGTGGGATGAGTTCGATCGTTTGCTCGACGGCAAACTCACCAGCATGCTGTACCCGCGCTACAACCGCGACTACCTGCGCCTGAACTCCTATCTGCTGCGCGAGGACCACGAGCGCGCCAGCGAGATGTTTGACCTGCTGTTGGGACTCAACCTCCCCAAGATGCAGCGCGTCGACCTGGTGATTAAGGCCTTTAACTACTATGTTGGCCAGGAGGACCGCAAAAAGTCCAAAGAGCTGTTGCACGAGATCAAGGGCTTTGAGGGAGGTCAAGCAGAGGCGGTTGCACACGAGTGTCAGCTGATGTACGACACGATGATCCTCAAGCGCCACAACGACATTCCCGAGCTGGAGCGCATGCTCGAGGATGTCGGCGACGACCCGGTCAAGCGCTGCCGCTTGGAGTACCTGCTGGCCCTGCAGTACCAGAACAAGGGCGACGAGGCAAAGTTCCAAGAGTTCCTGGAGAAGTCGGGCCAACACTCGATGGCCGTCAACGCGTAACGGACGGCTTGTGCTAGACTTCTAGTCTCACGGGGGCGTGGCGGAATTGGCATACGCAGGAGACTTAAAATCTCTCGCCGCAAGGATTGTGGGTTCGAGTCCCACCGCCCCTACCATATGGAGCTTTCGAGCCCGTGTCCCCAAGGGATGCGGGCTCGTTTCTTTTAGATGCCGGTGGGACTCGAACCCGCGAGGGGGGGGCGAGCGTCAAGCGGACGCGCAGCGTCCGCAGCGAGCCGGCGAGGGCGCCAGCAGGCGTCCGAAGCCGGTGCGGATTTGCGCAGCAAATACGCAGACGTCCCACCGCCCCGCGCTTCAGAAAGCCAACTAATTTAGGACGGGCTAAAAAGACAGCTTCGGTCCCTTAGAAGTTGCGGTGGAATAGATCCTGTTTATACCGTTTACCAGCTTATTTAGGAACTATTTCACCGCAACTTATTTAGAGGGTGCTGAGCTCTGGGGTCCAGGAGATGGTGGGGGTCGCACCGTCGAGAGCCTCGTTGATGGTGGCGGCCATGCCGGCGAGTAAGCTGTTCTCGCTTACAGTGAGCGTCTTGTAGCCGCCGGCTCGCATAAGCTCGCGGATTACCACGGCACCAGCCAAGATCACGCCCGCGCGTTTGGGCTGTACACCCGGTAGAGCGGCGATGCCGTCCGCATCCAACGCAGACATGCGCTCGATAGCGGCCGAAACCTGATCCAGCGAAAGCTCGCGCAGGTGCACAAAGCTCGAATCGTACGGTTCCAGCTCATGAACGAGCGCCACGAGTGTGGTGACGGTGCCACCCACTGCGACCAAGCGTTCGGCGCGCTCAAAATTGCTCGGCAGGCCCTCAAAATAGGCAGCGAACTGCTCGCCCGCCCACGCGGCAGCGGCAGTAAGCTCGCCGCGTGCGGGCGGCAGTGCCGAGAAAAATCGCTCCGTCACACGGCGACAACCGATGTCCAGCGAACGCGTGCCCTCCAGCGCAAAGACCCCACGCTCCGGCGCATAGACGCCCGTCGCGAGCTCCGTTGATCCGCCGCCCGAATCGGCAACAATGATGCGCTCGCCGGCAAAGTCGTGCGCCACGCCAAAAAACGTCAGGCGCGCCTCGACCTCGCCCGGAATCACCTGCGGTTCGAGCCCCAGCTCACGCAGACCGTCCAGCAGCAGTGCGGCATTGGATGCATCGCGTGCGGCGCTCGTGCATGTGGTGCAAATGCACGCGGCCCCAAAGGCACGCGCCTCGTCCACAAACATGCGGCATGCAGCGAGCACGCGCTCGACCGCCGCCTCGCAAAAGCGGCCCGTCGCGTCAACGCCCTCGCCCAGATCGGTAATCTCGGTATGCTTGGACGATTCCACGATCGCCCCGGCCTCGACCTGCGCCAGCACCAGTCGCGACGACACCGTTCCCAGGTCGATCGCCGCCACCTTATATCGTTTGCAATCTGCCATTGCGGGCTCCCCTCCGGGCGCTACTCGCCTACTCGCCGCTGGACGCGACCGTCTGACCCTCGACGCCGTTAAATCCAAACAGCATGTCGAGCGCCTGGATGTACCACGGCGCGTCCTTGCCGACTTCTTCGATCTCCTTGGCCACCTCGCTGGCCTTCTTGGCGTTCGACGACTTCTTGCTCGAAGACGAATCCGAATCGTCGTCCAGGCCCTGCACTTCAACCCTCTTCTCGCCGGGCATCACCAGGCCCAGATCCTCGGACGCCGCATCCTTAATGCCCTCCTCCGAGAGCAGTTTGTCGACGCTTTTTTGCAGCTCATCATTGTATTGCTGACGAATCTCGACCTGCTTGGCCAAGATATCGCTCGAACGCTTTGCCACGTACAGATCGCGCACGGGGAAATACAGGCTCACGAGCACCAGGGCAACGACAATGCCGATGAATAGCCCTCGCTGAGGACCGTGGGTAAAGTCGTAGATCGCCTTGACCACCGCGTTGTCGTTGGCGTAGTGCATAAAGTCCGAGCCCGAAAAACGGTTCGAAGGCCTGCTCGACCTATCGTGCGTTTGAGCCGACGAGCGCTGAGCATGCGACGAACGTGCCGGGCGCACTGGTCCATCTGTCGAAGTATTCACTTGAGCATTGGGGCGCGAGGTACTTGTCGGGCGCTGCATGGAGCGGTCGGCGCCGGCGTAGGCGGACCCACCGAGCTGCACCGTGCGCGCACGGCGAGGCGACGGCTCACGCGAACCGGCGGAATAGTACCTGTTGTCGTAAATCTGATCCATGTGCGCCTTGTGCGGTTGAGGTTTGTTTGCGCTAAGTATTCTAGTTATAGCACGAGCGCCCGCACCGCCTTCGCCAGCCTTTGCTCGACATAAAAAAGGCGCTGAGTCATATGGCCCAGCGCCCAATGGTGCTCAACAGCGCCCGGCTGGAGCAAGGCAAATCCGAGTCTTCCCCGCCCCCGCGACCTCCGCGTGCCTAGCGAATGTTGTAGAACGCGGCCTTGCCGGCGTAGCGCGCGCTGCCCTCGAGCTCGTCCTCGATGCGGATGAGCTGGTTGTACTTGGCGATGCGGTCGCTGCGGCACGGGGCGCCCGACTTGATCTGGCCGGCGTTGACGCCCACGACCAGGTCGGCGATCGTGGAGTCCTCGGTCTCGCCGGAGCGGTGGCTCACGATGCAAGCGTAACCGGCCTCCTTGGCGGTCTCGATGGCCTCCAGCGACTCGGTGAGCGTGCCGATCTGGTTGACCTTGACCAGGATCGCGTTGGCGGCACCCAGCTCGATGCCCTTCTTGAGGCGCTCGGTGTTGGTGACGAACAAGTCGTCGCCCACCAGCTGCACCTTATTGCCAATGCGGCGGGTAAGCTCGACCCAGCCGTCCCAGTCCTCCTCGGCCATGCCGTCCTCGATGGAGATGATGGGATAGGTGTCGACGAGCTTCTCCCAGTAATCGACCATCTGGGCGCTCGTGTACTCAACGCCCTCGCCCTTGAGCTCGTACATACCGGTCTCAGCGTTGTAGAACTCGGTGGACGCCGGATCCATGGCGTACATAAAGTCGACGCCGGGCTTAAAGCCAGCCTTCTCGACGGCCTTGGTGATGTACTCGAACGGCTCGGCATTGGTCTTAAGGTTGGGGGCAAAGCCGCCCTCGTCGCCCACACCGCCGCCCAGGCCGGCCTCGTGCAGCACGCCCTTGAGGGTGTGGTAGACCTCGGCGCACCAACGCAGGCCCTCGGCAAAGCTCGGGGCGCCCACCGGCATGATCATGAACTCCTGGAAGTCGACGTTATTATCGGCATGCACGCCGCCGTTGAGAATGTTCATCATAGGCGTGGGCAGCAGGTGGGCGTTGACGCCACCCAGGTACTGGTACAGCGACAGGCCCGCCGACTCGGCAGCGGCGCGGGCAACGGCCAGCGACACGCCCAGGATGGCGTTGGCACCGAGCTTGGTCTTGTTGGGGGTACCGTCCGCGGCAATCAGCGCGGCATCGACAGCGCGCTGGTCGAAGGCGTCGAGGCCCACGACGGCGTTAGCGCACTCGTTGTTGACGTGCTCGACGGCCTGCGAAACGCCCTTGCCCAGATAGCGGCCCTTGTCGCCATCGCGCAGCTCGCAAGCCTCAAAGGCACCGGTCGAAGCGCCCGAAGGCACCATCGCGCGACCGAAGCTACCGTCCTCGAGCACAACCTCGACCTCGACGGTGGGATTGCCGCGGCTGTCGAGCACCTCGCGACCGTAAACGTCCAAAATATCGCTCATGTTGTCTCCCTCTCACTTGGAAACGTAGTGGATGCAAGCGACCGGCTGACCGTGCACCATCGGTGCGTCTCCGTAAGTTAGCCATGTCGTACTTTTTGCATTATGCCCTAAGTTAGCCGAGGGATACACTTGATTTTCGAAAAATTTAGCGAGAACGATGAGGCGTGTCAGCCCGTCGTTCCCGCAGTCTTACTCCTCCGCCTTTGCGGCATCCCACAGGTCGTTGAGGCCGTGGGTCGAAAGCTCGGCAAGATCCACGTGGGCATCGGCCGCCATCTGCTCCATCGCAGCCCAGCGACGGCGAAACTTGGCCGTGCTCGCGCGCAGGGCGCTCTCGGCGTCGATACCCTCCTTGCGCGCGACGTTGACCAGGGCAAAGAGCAGATCGCCAAACTCCATTTCGCGCTCGGGCGAGCCAGGGGCCTCGGCCTCAAACTCGGCACGTTCCTCGGCGACCTCATCCCACACGTCCTGGACCGTCTCCCACTCAAAGCCCACGGCAGCCGCCTTGCGCGACACCTTCTGAGCCTGCATCAGCGCCGGCAGATGCGTGGGCACGCCGTCGAGCAGACCCTCGGGCGCGGCCTCGCCCGCTGCCACGGCCTTGTCCTCGGCGGCTTTCTCGGCAAGCTTGACCTCGTCCCAAATCTTGAGTACCTCGTCGGAACTGTCGGCATCTACATCGCCAAACACGTGCGGATGACGGCGGATGAGCTTGGCGTCGATATCGCGCGCCACGTCGGCCAGCGTAAACTCGCCGGCGTCCGCCGCAATCTGCGCATGCAGCACGACCTGCATGAGCACGTCGCCCAGCTCCTCGCGTAGGTGAACCGCGTCGTCCGCCTCGATGCAGTCGAGCGCCTCGTAGGCCTCCTCGATCATGTTCTTGCCAATGCTGCGGTGCGTCTGCTCACGGTCCCATGGGCAGCCATCGGGCTGACGCAGACGCCAGATGGTCTGCACCAGATGCTGCAGCTCGGTCGACGCGTCGACTAGCGTGGACAGATCGCGCGAGCCCTCGGCATTTTGCTGAGCCATGTGCTGCGCCATGGTTAGTCCTCCTCCAGGATCACGTGGCGGAACGCGCCGTCCTCGTAGATGCCGTAGCTGTGCGTGCCGTCCTTGGGAATGCTCACGCTACCGGGGTTGAAGAGCCACAGGCCCGGGTGCGCGGCGCTTTCCTCGTTGACCTTGATGTGCGTGTGGCCGTAGACGAGCGCTGAGCCCTCGGGCAACGCGGGCGCGTGGTCGACGCTGTTGTGCATGCCGGCGCCAAAGACATGGCCGTGCGTCAGGAACAGCTCGCGGCCGGTCTCGTCGAACAGCGTGGCATAGTCGGCCATGACGGGGAAGTCGAGCACCATCTGGTCGACCTCGGCGTCGCAGTTGCCGCGCACCGCGATGATGCGGTCGGCTAGGGCGTTGAGCAGCGGAATCACGCGCTTGGGAGCATAGTCGCGCGGCAGGTCGTTGCGCGGACCGTGGTAGAGCAGGTCGCCCAGCAGAACGATGCGGTCGGGCTGCTCGGACTCGATGGCGGTGGCCAGGCGCTCGGTCCAGTATGCCGAGCCGTGGATGTCGGAGGCGATGAGGTATTTCATGGTGGTCCTTTCGGTGAGGTTGATGGGGTGGGTGTGGCGCGTCGCCGACCGTGTCACTCAAATTGCAGAGCCGCGGCTTGTGCTGCCTGCATCACGCGCTGGAGCGGCACACCGTGCTCGCAGGCAAGGCGGGCGCAGTCCTCGTACTCGGGCGCTGCACGCTCGCTGCCGTCGGGCAGGGTGGCCACCTTGACGGACACCTCGCCCCATGGCGTCGTCACCTGCTCAAAGCGGCGTGGCAGGCAAACGCGTTCCATGACCTGGCGACGAATGCCGTTGGTCGTGGTTTCCAAGAAGATGATCGTCTGCAGGCGCTCGATATCCCCGTAGGTGCAGATTACCTGCAGCTGCCAGCCGGGGCGGCCTTTCTTGCAATAAACGGGCAGCCAGTGCACCTCGCGCGCACCGGCCTCGCGCAGGCGGTCGGCGGCGTAGGCGAGTACCTCGGGCGACGCATCGTCGATGTCGCATTCCAGCTTGACGATGGTCTCGGGCGCATCGGTCTCGCGAGACAGCGGAGATTTGCTATCGCATGGCATACGGTCCGGCTCCTTTCCGCACGGGCTCGTTTTGTTCATCCAAACGCTAGCACATCGCGGGCGGCGCAGGGGCGGCGTCATGGGATAGGTGCGACTTTTGCTGGGCGCAAGTGCTGGCGCGCTCCAACGCCGGCCCGCTCCACTCAAACGTGTACGTCAGCCTCCAAACATGTCATTTTTTGCAGCTTTTGGAGGCTAATGTACATGTTTTGAAAGCGCAAGCGAGGCCGCACCACGCGCCGCGCACCCTTTCCAATCGATTTCGGCACCCCGCGCGTACGACGCGCCGAGGCTGCGCCATTACAATGGAGCGGATTCGCCAAATGCAAAGGAGCCGCTATGCCTATGTGCCCGCTGGTCGATTGCCATACCCACACCTCGTTTTCGGACGGCCATGCCTCATTTGAGGACAACGTCCGCGCCGCTGTCGCCGCCGGCTGCCGCGCCATGGTCTCGACCGACCATCTCACCCTACCTGCCAGCATGGATGCCAACTGCGAGGTGCAGGTCGTCGAGGGCGACCTGCCGGCACATCGTCTGGCTTTTGAGGACGCTCGCAATCTTGCCGCTCAGATTGCGCCAGAACTCACCTTTATCTACGGTTTCGAATGCGATTGGTACGAGGGCTGCGAGCCTTTGGTTGAGCGCTGGTCCCAGGGCGCCGTCGTGCGCCTGGGCAGTGTGCACTGGATTGGCAACCCAGGCGATATCATGGCCGGTGCCGCGGGTACGGCGGGAACGGAGGACGTCGCTCGTCCCGATACGCCCGATTCGCGCTGCGGCTGGATCGACGATGACACCAACCTGCACGTTTGGGAAAACCTGGGGGTACGCGGCGTGTGGGAGCGCTATGTCGATGACTGGTGCCGCGCCTGCGAGAGCCCGCTCAACTTTGATGTGATGGCTCACCCCGACCTGGTCATGCGCTTTTCGAAGGAAGGCTTTGCGCCCGATTTTGACCCCGCACCGTTTTGGCAGCAGATGGCAGAGTGCGCGCACGATACGGGCCGCCGCGTTGAGGTCTCGACGGCCGCACCGCGCAAGGGCTTGGGCGACTACTACCCCGCAACCGGTCTTTTGCGCTGCTTTGCCCATGCCGAAGTGCCGATCACCTTTGGCTCGGACGCGCACCGCGCCTGCGATATCTGTTGGAACATCCGCGAGGCCCAGGCGCACGCCTACGACTGCGGTTATCGAACCTTCGACATCCCCCACGCCACCGGCGAATGGGAATCCACGCCCCTCGCCTAGCCATCCCTTCATAAGTTGCGGTGAAATAGGGATTGTTTTGCTTGATGAAGCGCTTAAACAGTCCCTATTTCACCGCAACTTCCATGACCCCGTTACACCAACAAAGACTGTCCCAAACGACTAGTGGCGGCGGGCGTTGAGTTCGCCGGCCAGTTCGTCGAGGGTGATACCGTAGCGCTCGAGCGTCACGAGCAGGTGGTAGACCAGGTCGCCGGCCTCGTAGCGGATGTGATCGTGATCGTTATCCTTGCAGGCCATGATCACCTCGCTTGCCTCCTCGGCAAGCTTCTTGAGCAGCTCATCCTCGACGTCGGTCAGCAGACGCGCGGTATAGCTCTCCTGCGGCGATGCACCACGACGACCGTGAATCACCTCGGCCAGACCTGTCAGCGTCTCTCCGATATTTCCATCCTGAACGTTTGCGGTGCGCACACCCATAGTTCAATCCTTTCTGGTGGCCGAGCGTCTAATCGAGCGCCCGCCCTACGCGAGTTTCTTAAAGAAGCAGGTACGGTTGCCGGTATGGCAGGCCGGACCCGGCGAGTCGACCTTGACCAGCAGCGTATCGCTATCGCAGTCGGCCCAGAGCTCCTTGACCTCCTGCATGCTGCCGCTTGTCGCGCCCTTGTTCCAGAGCTCCTGGCGGCTGCGGCTCCAAAACCACGTGGTCCCGGTCTTGAGCGTCAGCCCCACCGATTCCTCGTTCATCCAAGCAACCATAAGCACCTCGCCGGTGTCGTACTGCTGAACCACACAAGGAATCAGCCCCTTGGCGTCATATTTAAGATCCGCTGGAGTAGTAATTTCTTTCATTTCAATTCCCCAATTTAAACATCGCCGGTCGGCGAGGGTTGTCCAGGTACCCGAGATTCCGAGCGACAAGCCCGACGACGCGTACTTAAGTACACGAGGAGGGTTGGAGCCGGAAGGTCGGGTGCCTGGGCAAGCCGCAGCACTAGAAGTCCAACCTCACAGGAATGCCCTGCGACGCCATATATTCCTTCACCTGGCGGATGCTGAAGGTTCCAAAGTGAAAGACGCTTGCCGCCAGTACGGCGTCAGCCTCGCCCTCAATCACACCCTCGGCAAAATGCTCGAGCGTGCCCACGCCGCCGCTCGCGATGACGGGAATCGGCACCGCGCGCGCCACGGCGCGGGTGAGCGCCAGGTCAAAGCCGGCCTTGGTGCCGTCGCGGTCCATACTGGTCAGCAAGATCTCGCCGGCGCCGCGACGAGCCGCTTCCTCGGCCCACGCCACCGCGTCGATGCCCGTGGCGTTGCGGCCTCCTGCGGTAAAGACTTCCCACTTGTCGGCACCAGATGCGCCGGGCAAACCGACGCGCTTGGCATCGATCGCCACGACCACGGCCTGGCTGCCAAACGCCGCGGCAGCCTGGCTAATCAACGACGGGTCGCGCACGGCCGCCGAGTTGAGCGATACCTTGTCGGCACCGGCGGCAACCATGGTGCGCATGCCCGCCAGGTCGCGAAATCCGCCGCCCACGGTATAGGGAATAGCCAGCTCCTCGGCCGCATGCGCCGCCATCTCGATGGTCGTCGCGCGGTTATCGCTCGTGGCGGTAATGTCCAGGAAGACAACCTCGTCCGCACCCTCGCGGTCGTAGGCGCGGGCTAGCTCCACCGGGTCGCCCGCATCGCGCAGGCTCACAAAGTTGACGCCCTTGACCACGCGGCCGTCCTTGACGTCCAAGCAGGGAATCACGCGTTTGGTAAGCATGGGCTACTCCTCCCCTCGGGCGGCGGCCAGCGCCTGGGCCAGCGTAAAGTTGCCCTCATAGAGCGCACGACCGGTAATGGCACCCTCGATGGCGTCCTCACCCACCGCAGCCAGCGCGCGAATGTCATCGAGCGTAGAGATGCCGCCCGAAGCCACGACAGGAAAGCCCGCGACCTTGGCAACATGGCGATACGCCGCCACATCGATGCCCGTCTGCATGCCATCGCGCGCGATGTCGGTATACACCAGATGCTTAAAGCCCAGCTCGGTAAGCTGCGCCACGGCATCGTCGAGCACCACGCCCGCGCCGTCACGCCAGCCGTTCACCTTGACCTGACCGTCGCGCGCGGCGATGTCTGCCACCAGCAGCTCGCCAAAGCCTTGGGCTGCCACCTCGGCAAAACCCGGCTCGGTCACCAGCACGGTGCCCAGCGCAATGCGGCGAGCACCATAGCCGGCCAGCTCGTCGATGCGTGCGAGCGAGCGGACGCCGCCGCCCACGTCCACGGACAGACCGTCGACGCCGCAGATGGCCTTAATCGCCGCCGAGTTGGCAGCGCATGTGTCCTCGTCCTCGCCAAAGGCAGCGGATAGGTCGACGACATGCACCCAGCTTGCGCCCTGCTCGGCAAACGAGCGGGCAACGGCCACGGGGTCGTCGGAATATACCTTGCAGCGGCTGCGGTCGCCGCGCTCCAGGCGTACAACCTTGCCGCCGATCAGATCGATTGCGGGAAACAGGATCATCGGCCGACCTCCTCGACGATGTTGACGAAGTTCTTAAGGATGCGCTGACCCAGCGCGGAGGATTTCTCGGGATGGAACTGGCAGCCCCACACGTTGCCATGGCGCACGATGCACGGGAAACTCCGTGTATAGTGCGTGCGCGCCAACACATCGGCGGCATCGACGTCGTCGGCCACCGCGTAGCTGTGGGTGAAGTACATGTTGGCGCCCTCGGCAAAACCGGCAAGCAGCGGATCAGCCGCACCGGCGGACGTCATGTGCACCTGGTCCCAGCCCACGTGCGGCACCTTCAGGCGGCTCGACTCCAGGCGCGTGCACGAGCCGCGCATAATACCCAGGCCATCGACCCAGGGACCGCCAGCCTGCTCGGGAGCGTTTCCGTCCGCGACCGCGCCCTCGTCCGCCGGCACGCCCTCGTTGCCGCGCTCAAAAAATAGCTGAAGGCCCAGGCAGATGCCGAGCAGCGGAGTTCCAGCGGCGACGGCATCGAGCACGGCCGTCTCCTCGCCGCTCTGGCGCATAAAGGCAATCGCGTCATAGAACGCACCCACGCCCGGAATGACCAGGCCGTCGGCGTTGCGGATCTGCTCCGGATTGTCCGACGTGCAGGCGGCGGCACCGGCGCGTGCAAGCCCGCGCACGACACTCGACAAGTTGCCCTTGTGGTAGTCGACCACCACGATCTTCGGTTCGCCCACGCGACCCTCCCTTTTCCCATCGTCCAAAACCACCACAAAGGGGACAGGCACCTTTGTGGTAGTTTGTGCGATCCGTCAGCTACAGCGAACCCTTGGTGCTGGGGATGCCCTGCACGCGGGGATCGAGCTCGCAGGCGTGGCGCATCGTGCGGCCCACGGCCTTAAAGGCGGCCTCGATAATGTGATGCGAGTTGCCGCCCGCCAGCTCGCGCACGTGCAGCGTGAGCTTGGCATCGCGCGCAAAGGCGTAGAAGAACTCGACGGCCAGCTCGGTATCGAAGCTGCCCACGCGCTCGGTCGGCACGGGCAGCTCGCAGTAGGCCTGCCCGCGGCCCGAAATATCAACAGCAGCCATCACAAGTGTCTCGTCCATGGCGATCGCCGCGTCGGCAAAGCGCGTAATGCCCGCCTTGTCGCCCAGCGCCTGGCAGAACGCCTCGCCCAGCACAATGCCCACATCCTCGACGGTGTGGTGCGCGTCGACTTCCACGTCGCCCACCGCGTGTACCGTCAAATCAAACAAACCATGGCGGCCAAAGGCGTTGAGCATGTGGTCGAAAAACGGCACGCCGGTCGAGATATCGCACACGCCGCTTCCGTCCAGGTCGAGCTTTACGACAATGTCGGTCTCGCCCGTCTTGCGGGTCACCTCGGCATAGCGGTCCATCTACATCTCCTCCTTCACCAGCGCGGCAAACGCAGCCAGCACCTCGTCGTTTTCCTGCGGGGTACCCACGGTAATGCGTAGGCAGTCCGCGAGCCCCGGCGCGTAGCTAAAGTCGCGCACCAAAATCGAATACTCGTCGCGCAGACGCTCGCGCATGTGCGTGGCATGCGGCGTGCGCACGAGCACAAAGTTCGCCGCGCTCGGCCACGCCTCCACGGGCAGACCCTCGGCAGCCATTGCGCGTAGGGCGCACAGCTCGCGCTCGCGCTCGGATGCAACCTGTGCCACCACGGGCGCGTACGCATCGCGGGCACGCACGCAGGCAAGCGCGGCGGCCTGGCTCAGCACGTTGACCGAATAGATCTGGCGAATCGCCGCGAACACGTCGATGACCTCGGGCGCCGCGATCACATAGCCCAGACGCGTGCCGGCGGCGCCGAACGCCTTGGACAGCGTATGCAGAATCACCAGGTTGGGATGCTCGGCGATAAGCCCCTGCGCCGTGGTAGCCGCGCCAAACGAATCGTCCGCAAACTCAACGTAGGCCTCGTCGACCATGACCATGCCGGGGCACGCATCACACAGGGCCGCGACAAAGTCGAGCGGCGCCACGTCACCCGAGGGATTGTTGGGCGAGGTCACGATCGCCAGATCGCACTCGGGAGCCGCCGCAAGCACCGCCGCATGGTCGAGCTCAAAGGTCACCGGGTCGCGCCACACGTCGCGCACCTCGGTCTGGCACAGCGACGCAAAGAACACGTACTCGCTAAAGCACGGCGGGCAGTTGAGCAGGGTCCGCCCCGCGCCGCCAAACGCCAGCAGGTAGTTATAGAGCAGCTCATCGCCGCCGTTTCCCGCGCAAATATTCTCACGCGCCACGCCATGCCAGGCAGCGAGCTCATCGCGCAGGTCGTTGGACATGGGATCGGGATAGCGGTTGAGCGGCGTGGCAGCCAAGGCCGCATCAACCGCCTCGCGCACGCCAGCAGGTACGGGATAGGTGTTCTCGTTGGCCGAAAGATTGATGCGCGTGGGCGTAAAGTTGGGATCGTAGGGCTCGATACCGGCCAAGTAGGGCTGGACGAGCTCCTTCATGCGCGGCGTGAGTTCGGCCATGTTAGGCCTCCTCGCCGGTCGCGCCAGCGCCATCCGCGCCTGCAGCCGCCAGGTCCACGCCCTCGGCAACCGTCACGGTCGTATCGCCCGGCCAGGCGACCTTGGTCAGGTCGGTCGCGGCCAGAGACTCGGCACTCACGGCATCCTCGCCCTGCTCCAGCACACGGCGACGCAGAGCGGCGGAAAGCGCGTGCGCCCACAGGCCCTCGGCCTCGGCCAGGCGCTGCGTAGCGGGAGCATCGGAGAGCAGGCCTTCGGGCGTATAGCAAATGACACTCGAGCGCTTAACGAACTCTTCGACCGAAAGCGGGTTGGAGAACATGGCCGTGCCGCCGGTCGGCAGCGTGTGGTTGGGGCCGGCAACATAATCGCCAAGCGGCTCGGAGCTCCAAGCGCCCACAAAGATGGCGCCGGCGTTGCGAATGCCGCCAAGCAGGCCCATCGCGTCCTTGCAGTGCAGCTCAAGGTGCTCGGGCGCCACGGTGTTCACGGCCTCGACGGCGGCAGCCATATCGGCGGCCACCACGATGGTGCCTTCGTTGTCGAGCGAAGCGCGCGTAATCTCGGCACGCGGCGACTGCGCCACCAGGATGTCGATGCCGGCCTCGACCTCGCGCGCAAACTGCTCGTCGCAAGTCACCAGATAGCAGGCTGCCAGCGGATCGTGCTCGGCCTGGGCCATTAGGTCGGCCGCGACCACCATGGGCTTGGCCGTGGCATCGGCCAGCACGCAGACCTCGGACGGGCCGGCGACCATGTCGATTCCCACGTCGCCCGAGACAATCTGCTTGGCAGCGGCAACAAAAGCGTTACCCGGACCGGTGATCTTGTCGACACGCGGAATGGTCTCGGTACCGTACGCCAGCGCGGCCACGGCCTGGGCGCCGCCTACCATATAGATTTCGTCCACGCCGCCGAGCTTGGCCGCCGCGAGCGTGTAGGGGCTGATCAGGCCATCCTTTTGCGGCGGAGTCACCATAACCACGCGCTTGACACCGGCAACCTTGGCGGGAATGGCGTTCATGAGCACGGTGGAGGGATACTGAGCGCGACCGCCCGGCACGTAGATGCCGGCCGCCGCGAGCGGGGTCACCTTAACGCCGAGCATCGTGCCGTCCGCACGCGTGGTAAACCAGCCCTGCTCGACCTCGCGCTGGTGGAACTCGCGAATCTGGCGCGCGGCCTTCTTAAGCGCGGCGACAAAGGCCGGGTCAAGGCCTTCGAGCGCGGCATCGATCTGCTCTTGCGGCAGGCGGAAGCTCTGCAGCTCAACGCCGTCAAAACGCTGACAGTAATCGCGCACCGCGGCATCCCCGTTGGCACGCACGTTGGCCACGATATCGCGGGCGGCGTCGATGATGTTTTGCGGCAGCACGCCCTTGCGGTTGAGCTGGTTGGTAACGAGGCGCTCACCGGGAGCAAGCTTGATGGTCTTCATATCGGTATCCCCTATCGGTCGAGGTTGTGTTCGAAAAACGAGAGGCCGGGCGGCGGCGCCAATCGGCCCGCAGCCCGTACGTTGGGGCGCCCGTGCGCGCTCGCGCTATTGTGCCGAGCCCGCGACGGGCTCAAAATGCTTGTCCTTAACGGCCGCGGCCAAGCGATCTGCCAGATTGCGTACGCGCGGATCCAGGCGCGCAGCACCCGGATTGACAAAGAAGCGGGCCGTGCAGTCCATGATGCGGCCGGTGATGACCAGGTCGTTGTCGCGCAGCGTGGCGCCCGTGGCGGTGATGTCCACGATGCGATCGGTCATGCCGACAATGGGGCCCAGCTCGATGTTACCGTGCAGCGAGACGATATCGGCGTTCACGCCGCGCTCGGCATACCAGGCACTCGCAATGCGCGGGTACTTGGTGGCCACGCGAAGCGAACCGCGGCGGGCATAGTTGCGCTCGGCCTGGCCGGCGCGCCACGCGGGCTCCGCCTCGATAAAGGTGCACAGACCATAGCCCAGGTCGACCAGCTGCAGCAGGTTGAGGTCTGCCTCAATGAGCGAGTCCCAACCGCAGATGCCGCAATCGGCACCACCGCAGCCCACAAAGGCAGGCGCATCGCTGGGACGCACGATGACAAACTCGATATCTCCGACCGCGCCCTTGCCGGCACGCGTGTCGCGGCCGCGCACGATCAGGTGACGGCCGGGGTCACGCAGCTCAGAGACGTCCAAGCCCGCGGTCTCGAGCACGTCGAGCGTGTCGGCCTTAAGCGAGCCCTTGGGCACAGCGATGCGCAGCGGGCCCTCGGCGCCACGGCCCGCGGCGTGATCGCCGTCGGAAGCGGCATCCTCGGCCGAGGTGCGCGCGGCCTCCAGGCGCTCGAGCGAAAAGGCGAAGCCCGCCGCCGGTACCTCGATACCGTCGCCAAATGCGCCGGTAAAGATGGAGTCATAGCGTCCGCCCGAACCGACCGGATCGGGCAGTCCGCCGGCATAAGCCTTAAAGACCAGGCCCGTGTAGTAATCGAAAGAGTTCATGATAGAGAAGTCGAACGACAGCACCTGGGCGTCCTCGGGTGCCAGGCCCTCAACCAGGGCACGCAGCTCGCGCGTCAGCGGCGCGACGATACCGGCGGCCTCCAGCAGCGCGTCCACGCGGTCGAGTACCTCGGCACCGCCGTGCAGACGCGGCAGCTCGCTAATGGCGGCCTTGACGGCATCGGACTCGGTGCTTGCCGCCACGCGGGCATCGAGGCCCACAAAGTCGTTGGCGTGCACGCAGCGCAGGGCCTCGGCGGCCAGCTCGCGATCCTCGCACGCCGCGAGCAGTTCCTTAAACGGACGCACGCTACCTGCGATAATGCGCGCATCGGGCAGTGCCAACTTACGCACGGCCTCGGCCACGAGCGAGACGATCTCGACATCGCCCGCGGTATCGCCCGCACCGATAAGCTCAAAGCCCAGCTGTGTAAACTGACGCGAGCCACCGGCATTGCGCTGGCACTCGCGAACCACCGGCGCCTCGTAGCGAAGGCGCAGGGGCAGGTCGGCAGCGCGCATGCGGGTCGAAATCAGACGCACGATCGGCAACGTGTTGTCGGGACGGACCACCAGTAGGCGGCCATCATCGTCAAAGAGCTTAAACGGCGTGTCCGCAATGCGGCCGCCTTCCTCGAGTGAACCCTTGTCCTCGAGCAGCGGCGTCTCGACCGGAAGGTAATGATGCCCCCTGAAGCAGCCCTTCACCGTCAGTGCAATCTCCTCGCGCGCCTGAGCCTCCTCGGGCAATATGTCCCGGAATCCCCACGGTGTGGCCGTCATCTGGTGAGCCTCCTCATGCTGTGTTTCGTATAGAACAGAAGACCGGCATAGCTCCGCCGGTCTTCTGGGTACTTTAGCATACTAGAGTGTTTGCGGGGAAAATCGTCCTCCTCGGCTCACAGCGTATTCATTTGGAAACATAGGGGAAAGCGCGTCCCGCCCGCCAGCCAAAAACTGGGATGCGGTTTCCGGTTGAAGTCCTCAGCGGAAAGTGTGTCCCATTCTGAGCGCCTGTTCTGGGATGTGCTTTCCGCCAGAAGCCTCAAGCGGAAAGCACGTCCCGTTTCTCAAAAAGCGTCAAACGCCAACTCGGCGCCCTGTCCCACTTAGGCGCCAATTGCGCGTCGGTACTCCGCCATAACCTGAGCGTCGGCTGCCGCGGGATTGGCGAAATAGCGCCAATCATAGGTCTCGGCCGAAACAACTCCGCGATAGCCGCGCGCCACCAGCCTATCCAGGTCGGCGCGCATATCGCGGTCGCCGTCACCCCAAGCAAGATGCGTCGTGCCGTCTGCCGCAACATCGACAAAATGCACGTGGGCGACATCATCGCCAAGCAGATCGAAATAATCGTCGATGGTATCCCCTGCCACCGCCATAGCGCCCAAATCCAGACACGCCTTAAGTGCCGGATGATCAACTGCCTCGATCATGCGCTTCGTGTCGGCCGCCGAGTTCACGATCATCGACTCAACCGGCTGTAGGGCCTCGAGCACCAGTCGCACGCCGCGCTCTCCCGCATGCTCGGCAATCGCACGCAGCATCGAGGCGCTGCGACCCCACGCGTCCTCGATCGGCTCGTTCAAAAATGCCCAGCCGCTCGAGACCATGACCTGCTCGGCTCCAAGTTCCGCCGCGATATCCACAACGTTCTTAAAGTACGCGAGCGTGCGGGCACGCGCCTCATTCCCGCGCGCCGCGATATTCCACGGCTTGGGGTTGTTCTGTTCGGGACAAAGCCCCACAATCCGAACCCCATACCGCTGCGACAGCTCCCGTACCCGCTCGAGCGAATCGTATCCATGGCAATCGACATACAGATGCATCGCCCCGGTCCAAAGCTCGCAACACGTGTAGCCCGAGGCCGCTGCCGAAGAAAAGAATTCCTCAAGGTCAAAATAACGATGGCTGATATTCATGACGGCAAGCTGCGGATACTCCATCTTGTCCACCTTTCGGCAAAAGGGCGCCGCAGCACAGTGTGCGCGACGCCCCCTCTTACATTGTTCTCATTATGACGGATACTCTACTGGACACCAAGCACTCCAAAGAACGCGCCGGCGATACTCACGAGCAGGATCACGAGCATGATAAGCAGCGGATTCATCTTCTTCTTGAGCATGAGATAGACGATTCCAAACAGCCCCATCGTGACAAAGCCCGGGAAAATTCCGTTGAGCAGCTCGGCCAGCGTCTGAGCACCATCGCCCGCGCCGACCATGAGCGGAATGTCCACGGTGACCATCTCCATGGTCATAGCACCGATCACCATGGCGCCCATGATAGAGGCCATCTTGACGATCGTGTCCATAATGCCCGATTCCTGGACTTTGCTGATCATGTCCGAGCCAAAGCGATATCCCACAAACGTCAGCAGGTAACGGATGATGTAGTGAGGGACGTTGAACACGAGCAGGAACAAAATCGGGCCAAGAATGGAGCCCTGCAGCGCCAGCGACGTGCCGACACCCGTTGCCAAAATTCGCAGCGTGCCCCAGTAGAAGGCATCGCCCACGCCGGACAGCGGCCCCATCAAAGCAAGCTTGACATTAGAGATCGCGCTCGTGTCAAAGCTATCGTCAGTAGCGTTGACCTCCTCCATTGCAGCGGCGATGGACATGGGAAGCGTCGAGATGTACGGCGTGACGTTATAGAGCTCCATATGGCGCTTAAGGGCGGCCTTAAAGTCCGCATCCTGCGGATACAGCTTGCGAAGAATCGGCATAAGGGCCCACATAAAGCCGATATGGCCCATACGCTCGTAGTTCCAGGAATGCTCATAGGGAATCGAGCGCCAGAACAGCTTCTTAAGGTCTGCGCGGGAAATCAGCCCGTCGTAAGAAGACTCAAACTTAAAACTCATCGAACCCACTCCCAATCGCAGGATCCTCGGTTGCCACTGCGGGCTGCTCCGCTTTTTTCTTATCACCCAAAACCGTCATCGCGACGACGATGATCGCGGCAAAGATCGCCACGCCCGTCGTGCTAATGCCAAAGTAGGCAACGAGGAAGAAGCCAGCGAAGAAGAACGGAGCCACCGTTTTGTTCATGATCATCTGAGCCAGCATCGCAAAGCCGAGTGCGGGCAAGAAGGCGGCGGCGACATCCATGCCGGTCTGAACGAAATCGGGAATGATGTTGAGCAGGCTGGCAACAGCATCGGCGCCAAAGAAGAAGGCCAGGGGAATAATCAGCAGGCCGCACCAGCTCTGCGCGTAACCGGCGATAAGCATGTTGCGCGTAATGGCCTTGGTGTCTCCGTCCTCGACGTTCTTGTCGATACGGTGCACCAGCAATAGCATCACCGGCTGGCCCAGGGCGGTATCGAGCGCCAGGACGATCGTTGCGATGGGAATGCCCAGGGTCAGGGCCGCCGAAGCGTCCGCGCCGGCCTGCATGGCAAGCGACACACCCAGAATGGTTCCGGAAATCGTATCGGGCGGGTTATACGCACCGACCGAGATGGCGCCGACCATGGCAAGCTCCATCGTGGCGCCCATGATCGTGCCGGTCACCATGTCGCCCATGACAAGGCCAACCAGGGGTCCGAGCACAATCGGGCGCTGGAGGTAGCTCGTGCCCGTCAGCCACTCGGAATAGCCCAAAAGGGCGATCAGGAAAATCAGGATTGTCTTGATAATCATGATGTCCTCTAACCGATGACCTTCGCGGCGTCAGTCTTCGCATCTGCCGGAATCATCTGAATGAACAGCTCGTAGCCCTCGCCGAGCAGCTCTTTGACGTATGCCTCGTTTTCGGGCGTAAGGAACACGCTCGTCGAGACCTGGCGGGCATCCTCGCTAAAGGCAACATTGCCGAGGTTGATCTTCTTGACGCCCATCGCCTTGGCGACGGCACCGGCCTGCTGGATCGTCTCGCAAACCACGAAGAGCTTGTACTTATCGGTCACACCGCTTTGGAGCGCCTTGACGGCATCCTCGGTGTTTTTGACGACAACCTTGCAGCCCTCCGGTTTTGCAAGAGACAGGGCCTGCAGGCGAAGCTTGTCATTGAGGACTGTGTCGCTTACCAACAGGATGCAGTCGGCACCCAGAGCCGAGGTCCAGCTAACGGCAACCTGGCCGTGCAGCAGTCGATAGTCCACGCGAATCATCTGAATCGTGATGTGCTCCCTAGTGGTTAAAACTCATCGAGTTCGGCCTGCCCCAGCAGGTCGTTGACATACTTGACCTTGGTGTCATCCGCCTCGACGATCTGGCGAATGGCCTCATCGATCGGAGTGGATTCGGGCACGAACAGCAGCTGAATAAGGAGCGGCAGGTTCATATTGGTCACCAGGTGCGTGTTGGGGCGCGTCTGGACGATCTTGGTGAACTCGTTGTTGACGCTGCCGCCAAAGAGGTCGGTGCACACGACAACTTCGTCGTCCGCAGCAAACCCATCGAGAACCGCCGTAGCCTCCTTGGCCAGGTCCTCGTTTCCGTCGACATACATAGACAGCGCATGGACGTTTTCGCGCTCGCCGGAAAGCAGTCCAATGCTCTCGACGATTCCGGACGCAAAATGAGCATGGGATGCAACGATAAACTGTCTCATTCGATTCCCCTTTTCTTGCGAATTTCGGCATAAAAATGCCCGGACGCATGCGCCCGGGCAGGGTGCTTCTTGATCAGTAGCTTATTTGTCACCGATTAGTAGTCGAACTGGTGATAGTAACGACGGTAGTTGAGGTTGTGCTTGGTGACCGTCTCGTAGTAAGCGGCAAGGCGATCGGTGATCAGCGAGGAGAGGATCCACGGAGACACGATAACGCGGAACTCGTCGTCAAGGCCGGGGATCGCGAACTCGGCGGTGTCGATGATGT
>CATZIX010000003.1:0-179972 GCA_958420205.1 uncultured Collinsella sp.
AATGAATTCAGCCCAGTAACCCTGTAGCGAGTTAACGAAGGAGGCCCCGTTTCCCTGGAGCTGATTCCGCCGCGCGACTTCTGGCGAAGCCAGGTGAGCGCGAGGGAAACAGCGTAGGGGAAACGGGGCCTCCGGCGGGAAGTTAAACCGCTACTTACGCCTTGTTGACGGAGCCAAACTCCTCCATGAGCTCCTTGGTGCGGGCAACGATGTTGTCGCGACCAGGCTTGAGGAGCTTACGGGGGTCAAAGCCCTTGCCCTGCTGATCCTTGCCGGCCTCGATGTACTCGCGAACACCCTTGGCGAAGACGAGCTGCAGATCGGTGTTGACGTTGATCTTGGAGATGCCCAGGGAGATGGCCTTCTTGATCTGATCCTCAGGGATGCCGGTGCCACCGTGCAGGACGAGGGGCAGGTCGCCGGTCTGAGCCTTGATCTCGCCCAGGCGCTCGAAGGAAAGGCCAGCCCAGTCGGCAGGGTACACGCCGTGGATGTTGCCGATACCGCAAGCGAGGAAGTCAACGCCCAGGTCAGCAATCTGCTTGCACTCAGCAGGATCAGCGAGCTCGCCGCTGGAGGTCACGCCGTCTTCGGTGCCGCCGATGCCGCCGACCTCGGCCTCGATGGACATGCCCTTGGAGTGGGCAAGCTCAACGAGCTCCTTGGTGCGGTCGAGGTTAAGCTGGAAGGTCTCCTCGTGAGAGCCGTCATACATGATGGACGTGAAGCCGGCCTCGATGCACTTGAAGCAGTCCTCGTAAGAACCGTGATCGAGGTGAAGGGCGACGGGAACGGTAACGCCCGTGGCCTCGACGGCAGCCTTGACCATGTCGGCGCAGACCTTGAAACCGCCCATCCACTTAGCGGCACCAGCGGTGCACTGAAGGATCAGCGGAGACTTGGCCTCCTCGGCGGCCTGGAGAATAGCCAGGGTCCACTCGAGGTTGTTGGTGTTGAAGGCACCGAGACCGTACTTGCCGGCCTCGGCCTTCTTGAGCATGTCTGCTGCGTTGACGAGCATAAAAGAAACCTCCTGTAAGGTTGCTCCGATAACGCCTGAGATTTTACCACGACATACCCGAGCATAAACGTTCGTTTGTTCACGAATACCATCCGATTGGACAAATTTTGACCGTTTGCCCCACAGAATCGACCCACTGGGGAAAATAGCTTGACGATTGAACAGTCTTCGTGGTTCGAAAGACGGCTTCGAGCCTACATCTGCATAAACGGGTTCTGCATAAGTTCGCGCGCCATCGTGGTCGAATCGCCATGGCCCGTCAAGCAAACGGTATCGGGCGGAAGCGTCATGGCAAGTTTGGAGATCGAGCGCATAATCGCCGCCTCGTCACCGCCGGAAAGATCGGTACGACCGTGGCTGCCCGGGAAAAGTGTGTCGCCCACAAAGGCGATGTTCCCCTGCTCGGTCGCGGCGAACAGGACGATGCCGCCCGGCGTATGCCCCGGCGTCTCGATCACCTGCAGGCAGACGTCGCCCACCTCGATTGTATCGCCCTCGGCAAGCAAACGCGTCGGCTCACCCGGATCGGGCGTCTCGATGCCCCACATGGCGCGCTGCTCCTCGATATTTGCGCGAGGTATCGTCACGTCTTTAGCGCACAACTCATATAGTGCGCTGTCGCCAACAACAGCTCGAACCCCGGCAACCCCGCCAACATGGTCGGCATGACCGTGCGTGCAGACAGACCCGAGTACGCGCACCTCGGGATGCGCGGTGCGGATATGCTCCACAAGACGCTCGCCCTCCCACGCCGGATCGACGATTAAGCACTCGTCATTCGAAATCACGGCGTAGCTGTTGGTCTGAATCGGGCCGTTGACGAGCGCCTCAATCGAAGCCGTGCCTCGGGGTGTCAGGTCCAAAGTCATATCGTCCATGTGCATACCCTCCTTCTAAAATACGCTCGAGGCACCAAACGATGCCTCGAGCGTAACCAATATCTATGATGCTGAGAGGCTCTCGCACCTACACACGGCGCTTGAGTTGCGCTCCGCCCTCGCCGGGCATAAGACGGCGAGCGTCGTAGACCGAATCGACACTGCTGATGGAAGCCAGCAGCGGATCCAGGCCGCTCGCATCCGAAATCTCGACCATAAAGCGCAGGGTCGCAATACCCTCGCGGTTGGTCGACGTGGCGGCGGAAAGGATGTTGCCGCCTGCATCGCCAATGGCAATGGTGACGTCCTTGAGCAGGCCCATGCGGTCCAGGCACTCGACCACGATCTCGACCTGGAAGAGAGTGTCGGCAGCACCATCCCACTCTACGTCAATCATGCGCTCGGGGTGCTCCATGAGGCCCTTGACGTTGGGGCAGTTGGCGCGATGCACTGAGACACCTCGGCCACGCGTGATGAAGCCGACGATATCGTCGCCCGTCACGGGGTTGCAGCAATGAGCCAGACGGACCAGCAGGCCACTGTTGCTCTCGCCCTTAACGATAATGCCGTTACTTGCGCTCTTGCCACGCTTTTGCGGCTTGCGGTTGGAGCCGCGGGCCGGCTGTTTCACGACCTCGGCGATAGCCTCGGCCTTGGTGAGCTGTTCCTCGGGCTTGGGGTCCAAGATTTGCTCGACCTTATTACCCACAGCGCGCGGGGCAACCTTGCCGGCGCCGACGGCGGCAAACAGGTCCTCGAGCTGCTTGAAGTTAAACTGCTCCGCCACGGCGTTGAGCGCACGCGTGGAGCGCGGCGTAGAAATGCCATAGCCACGCTTACGCAGGTCCTTGGCCAGGATATCGCGGCCGGCGGCAGCGTCGTCGTCCTTGGTCGCAGCGGCAAAATAGCGGCGGATCTTTGACTTGGCGGAAGGTGTCTTAACGATCTTGAGCCAATCACGCGACGGCTTGGAACTCTTGTTGGTCAGGATCTCGACACGGTCACCCGTCTTAATCTCGTGCGTGAGCGGAGCCACCGCACCGTTGATTTTGGCGCCGACGCAATGGTTTCCCACCTCGGTGTGAACGGCATAGGCAAAGTCGAGCGGCGTGGAGCCGGCACGAAGAGCCATGACCTCGCCTTTGGGCGTGAAGACAAAGATCTCCTGATCGAAGAGGTCGACCTTCAGCGAATGCAGGTATTCCTTGGCGTCGGTGATCTCATCAGACGCAGCCCAATCGAGCGAATGTTTGAGCCAGTTAATCTGGTCGTCCAGACGCTGGGCATCATTGGTCTTAGACGCAGACGATCCGCCCGACTTCTTATAGAGCCAGTGGGCGGCAATACCGTACTCGGCCTGCTCATGCATCTCATAGGTTCGAATCTGAATCTCGAGCGGGCGGGCCGTGGGGCCGATAACCGTCGTATGGAGCGACTGGTAGTTATTGACCTTGGGCATGGCGATATAGTCTTTAAAGCGACCGGGCATGGGGTGCCACAGCGTATGCACTGCGCCGAGCGTGGAGTAGCAATCGCGCACCGAATGGGTAATAACGCGCAGCGCCACCAAATCGTAGATCTCGGAGAATTCCTTGCCCTTGCGCTTCATCTTTTGGTAGATGGACCAATAGTGCTTGGAGCGGCCGTTGATCTGGAAGCCCTCCAGGCCAATGCGGTTGAGCTCGTCGGTGAGCGTCTTGATGGTCTCGGCCAGATAGCGCTCGCGAACCTCGCGCGACTCAGCCACCATGCGCGCGATGCGCTGGTAGGCATCGGGCTCCAGGTAGAAGAAGGACAGGTCCTCGAGCTCCCACTTAATAGAGCTCATGCCCAGGCGGTCGGCCAAGGGCGCGTACACGTCCATGGTCTCGCGAGCCTTAAACAGGCGACGATCCTCGCGCAGGGCCGCCAGCGTACGCATGTTGTGCAGACGGTCGGCAAGTTTAACGATGATGACACGAATGTCCTTGGACATGGCGAGGAACATCTTGCGCAGCGTGAGGGCCTGTTTCTCGTCCATGCTGTCGACTTCGATGTTGGTGAGCTTGGTCACGCCATCGACGAGCTCAGCAACGGTTTCGCCAAACAGGCCGGAAACATCGGCGAGCGAGGTCTCGGTGTCCTCGACGGTATCGTGCAGCAGCGCGGCACACACCACGTCGCAGTCCATCTTGAGGTCTGCCAGAATGATAGCCACCTCGACAGGATGGTTAATGTACATCTCACCCGAGCGCCGCTTTTGGTTGCAATGCTTCTCGGCAGCAAAGCAGTAGGCCTGCTCCACCTTGGAGAAGTCATCCTCATTCATATATTTGAGGCACAGACGCTCCAGCTTGTCGTAGCTGTCCGCCATAATCTCGGGCGGCAGCTCATCGGCATGCTTATAGTGCTCCATCTCCGAAAACGGCTGGAGGGTGGAATCATGGGCGGTACGGGCTGCGGCATCCATCGAGGTCCCCTTCCCCTAGGCCCGCGGTACGATCGGGCGGTTAACTTTGGCTAGCATATCAGAAGCGCACGAATCGAGCGCCCAGCTCCGGAAAGCCGAGAACTCCATGCGCGAGCGCAAGCCCTCCAAATAGCGAATTGACCTGCTCAATTGCACGCGGCCGGGGTTTTCGGCCATCGCGATGCGACGAGTGTCGTCAAACCCCGAAACTCGACAGAAACCAAGCTCTTCGAAGATTCCCAGGCCGCTTTCCACCGAACGCTCGTCGACCGGCGTGCGCGCATCGATGGCAAGGCACATCTGCGCGATGTCGATATCGCTCGCGCTAAAGGAATCGTCCCCGGTTTTGCCGCGGTTGGAGCGCCACATGGTCTGCAGCGCGCGATAGAGCGTGACGAGCTCGTCGCGCTCGGGCGCATAGCAGTCGAGCAGGCGCTCGTTAATGCGGGCGTCGCGCGACGAATAGAGCAGATGGATCACGGCGGGCTGGCCATCGCGGCCGGCACGTCCGCTCATCTGGTTGAACTCAATGCCGCCAAACGGCATGTGGTACAGCACGACATGGCGGATATCGGGTAGGTTGACACCCTCGCCAAAGGCGGATGTCGAGACGATGCAGCTGAGGCTGCCGTCTCGAAACGCCTCCTCTACGCGATGGCGGTCGGTGCGCGCAAGCCCCGCGTTATAGAACGCGATATGGGTTGCGCAATCGGGCACACGCTTGCGCAACGTCTTGGCGAGCGCCACGGACTGGTCGCGCGAATTGACGTAGATGACGGTCTTTTCCCCCGTCGCCACAATCGACACCAAACGGTTCTCGCGACTTGCAAGATCACGGTCGTCCTCGAGCTGCAGGTTCTCGCGCACCGTCTCGTCGACCACCGTGCGAGTGATCGGCAGCATGCGGGCGAGCTCGGCCACGACCGGAGCCGTCGCGGTGGCCGTCGCAGCCATAACGACCGGGTCGCCCAGGGCTTTGAGGATATCGGGCATGTCGAGATAGGCGCTGCGGTCGCCGCCCTTGGCAAGACCGGCATGATGCGCCTCATCGATAACGACAAAGCCGATGCGGCCCGAACGCGCAAAGCGGTCGCGGTGAATGGACAGGAACTCGGGCGTCGTGAGCACGATGCCGGTACGGCCCGAAGCCAAGCCGGCAAACACGTCATCGCGCGCCGCCTCCACGGTCTCGCCGGTCAGCACGCCAACGCCAATGCCAAGCGATGCCATCGTCGACGAGAGGTGATAGGCCTGGTCGGCAACAAGCGCACGCAGCGGATAGACAAAGATGCTCGCACGTCCGCGAAGCACCGCCTCACGCGCGGCATGTACATGGAAGATGAGCGACTTGCCGCGCCCCGTTCCCATAACGGCCAGAACACTTTGGTGATCGGCCAGGGCATCGAGCGCCTCGACCTGCGCGCGGTGCGGCTGGTTCGAGCCGATAAAGCTATGGATAAGCGAGCGCGTGAGCTCGGTATAGGAAAGCTGGGCGAGCGTCTCGCGCTTGCGCGACTCCAGGCGCAGGCCAGAATCCGCCGGCTGCACGCCACGACGAAGCTCGCATGCCGGATCGTCGACGCCGGGCAGCGTGGTATCGCGGACCAGAACATCCTTGATCATGAGCTTGGGCTTCACACGCCCCTGCCAATGCTCGGCAACGGCCTCGAACACCAAGTCGACAGCGCTATCGCAGTTGATGAGCTTATCGATTTGCGGCACGCGGAACATGATGGCCGGCACGCTCGCGGCTCCATCGGTCGCCACAAAGCGCATGTGCTCGCCGGTTTTGCCCACCACGGCGCGATCGCACATCGTCACGCCCTCGGCGGCCAGCAGCGGCACCTTGTTGCCCTGGCCAAACGGCTCAAGACGGGAAATCTGCTCTATAGTCTCGATATTCAGCTCGGAAAGGTCGACCGTGGCGGCAACCTCGTCGATGTCTTCAAAGTCCTCAGCGGGAATCTCCGATAGCACGGCGGAAAGGCGACGACGGAATTCATCGAGCTTGGATGCCTCGATGGTCACACCCACCGCACCGGCATGTCCGCCGCGACGAATCAGCAGGTCGGAACAGCGCTCGACGGCGTCAAACAGGTTAACTTTGCCCACCGAGCGACCAGAACCGCGCGCGATACCGTCCTCGATCGAGAACAGCAGCGCCGGCACGTGATAGCGGTTGGTCAGACGGCTTGCCACGATGCCCTTGACACCCTCGTGCCAGCCTTCGCCGCCCACGACGATCGCGCGTCCGCCGTCATAGGTCTCCTCGACCTTTGCCATGGCATCGCGCGTGAGCTCCGCCTCGATCTCACGGCGCTGGCGGTTGATTTCCTCGAGCTCAGCCGCCAGCGTGCTTGCTTCGATGGGATCGCGGGCAAGCAGCAGGTCGAGCGCCAGCTTGGGATCGGCCATGCGACCGGCAGCGTTTAAGCGGGGAATGAGCGAGAATGACAGGCCATCCGCCGTAATGCTCGAAAGGTCCGCCTTGGCGAGCGCGGCAAGCGCGATATAACCGGGGCGAGCGGTTACGCGCATCTGCTGGATGCCCTCGGCAACCAGCGCGCGGTTCTCGGGCGTGAGCGGCATCATGTCGGACACGGTGCCCAGCGCCGCGACCTCGATTAGCGAACGCCAATACGACGACTTGCCCAGGCGCTCACCCAGGACTTGCACCAGCTTGAGCGCCACACCAGCACCGGCAAGCTCGCGCGAGGGGCCCTCGTCCTCGAGCTTGGGGTCGGTCAGGGGCACACCCTGCGGCACCTGGTCGGAGGGCTCGTGATGGTCCGTGACCACCAAATCGATCCCCAGGCTCTCCAGATAGGAAACCTCTTCCTTGGCGGCAATGCCGTTATCGACGGTCACGATCAGCTGGGGGCGAGCGAGCTCGTTAACGCGGTCGAGTGCCGCGCGCGAAAGACCGTAGCCCTCATCAAAGCGATGCGGAATAAACGGCGTGACATCGGCGCCAAACGTGCGTAGTGCCTCGGTCAACAGACAGGTCGACGTAATGCCGTCAACGTCAAAATCGCCAAAGACTGCAATGTGCTCGTGGTTGCGAATAGCACGCTCGACGCGGTCGGCAACGACCGACATGCCCGGGATAATGAGTGGGTCGGCCCAGTCGCGATCGAGCGAAGGCGTCAAAAACAATTGGCCCTCTTTGATGGAGCCAATGCCGTGCGCGACCATAATGCGCGCCACCAGCCCGGGAATGCCCAGACCAGCCGAAAGCTCCTTTTCGAGCTCGGGGTTTTGCTGAGCGACCGCCCAGCGATGCGTCGTCTTAAGCGATGACATAGGCACCCACCCCCGATAGGGGCAGGTCGCCGCGATACCTCTCACGGTTCATAGCGATGAGTCCTCTGTGTATGCCCGCTTCGGCAGGCAGATCTGTTGAACGGATTTATTATACCGTGCGGCACGGACGCAGAACCTCGCAGCGCGCCGCGGTTTCGGTAAACGATGACGGTAATACCCTCGAAATAATCGAGCGTTTCAGCCGCACAGACACATACGAGCGTCTAGCATATCCATACAAACAAGTTCGCGGATAAAGGGAGTCACGGGGCATATGAAGCAATGGGCTGGACTGGGAAAGTTCCTCGCGGGGCATATGCAGGTCATCGTTCCGATTTGCGTGGCGCTCGGCGTGCTCTTTCCCCATCAGATCGGCGTACTCAAGCCCATCGTTCCCGCCCTCTTCGCCTTTATGACGTTTCAGGGCGCGCTCAGCAACACCTTTCACCAGGTAGCCGAGGTGTTCCACCGTCCGCTGCACCTGATTCTGGCGCTGCTGGTCTCGGCAGTGCTTATTCCCATCGCGGCGTATGCCATAGGGTCACTCTTCTTTGGCTCCAACCCCAACCTTGTCTGCGGCATCGTGCTCGAGTACAGCGTGCCCGTGGCCGTCACCGCTTTTATGTGGATCAGCATGTTCGGCGGCAACGGCCCGCTCGCGCTCACCATCATCCTGACGTCCTCGGTTATCTCCCCTGTGACGATTCCGCTCACGCTTAAGCTCTTGCTGGGTGCCACCGTCTCGATCGATGTGCCGAGCATGATGCAAGACATGGCCTTTATGATCGCCATCCCCGCCGTGCTCGGCATCATGATCAACGAGCTCACGCGTGGATGGGGACACGAGAAGCTCTCCCCCGCGCTCTCGCCAGCCTGCAAATTCATGATGATGGGCGTTATCGCCTCCAACTCCACCGCCATGAGCGAGTACGTGCTGCACATGAACGCGGTGCGCCTGGAAGTCGCCCTCTTTATTTTGGTCTTCGCCATCAGTGGCTTTGTCGTCGGTTTTCTGGTCGCCCATGCGCTGCATCTGCAATATAGCGAGACGACCACCATGTGCTTTACCTGCGGCATGCGTAACATCTCTTCGGGCGCCGTCATCGCCACGCAGTACTTTCCGGGCGAAGTCGTGTTTCCCGTCATGTGCGGAACGCTGTTTCAGCAGGTACTCGCCTCGCTTATCGGGCATCTCTTTGAGCGTCTGACCGGCGAGGAGCGCGCCGCCCAGCGCAAGCGCGTCGAAGCCGGCCGCGACGCCATGGCACGCTAGACTGTCCGCATTACGCGGGTGTTAGTCTTGCTATACGAGCGTTTCCAGATGCGCACGCAGGCGCTCAGCATCGATATCGAGCGTTGTCTCAGCATTGACCTGGGCCAAACGATAGCCGACAAAGTAGGGCGAAACCACCCAACGTGGCAGCGCCTTGGCAATGGTCCGACCGCCCAGGTGATAGAAGAACAGGTTGTACGACTCTGCGCGACCACCGTGGTGCTCGTTCAGAATATAGCGCAGAGCTACCTGGATCGCATCGGCGAAGAGATCCGCCTCGGCTTGGTCTCTCGTGTCATCGCTGGCAGCGATTCCCTGCGGGGCTGAAACGTTGATCTCAAAGAACCCCATGATGGGTTCGGTTGAGATGTTGGCCGAGATCCTCCCCTGTTGCCAGACATTGATGCCTTCGAAATTGGCGGAAGCCAGCGAAGCATAGCCGTCTTCCTGCTCCAAACCCACAATCTGCATGTGCGGATGAACGAGGCTACCGCCCGAGAGCGGACCCTTGTTCTTGTACATGAGCACGCTTCGATACTGCTGTGAATCGATCATCTGCTGCCAGCAACCCAGGGCAAACCGCATCACATGGTGGAGTTCATCCGGCTCATAGGTCACCAGGTCGGCATCGTGATCGGCCGACTCGATCAGCACGGTTTGACGGGTGGCGCGCAGGGTCTTGAACTTATTCTCGAGCCAAATGCAATCGCCATCACAGCGAATGATGTCGGTGAGCCCTTCTGTATCGCAAAAGGGGCACGCGGTGCCGGGACGACGGTTGTCGTCGGGCTTACCGTTCGCCTGCTGAACGTCAAATACCAGCGTCACGGGTTATACCTCCAGCGGCACAATCTTGGTGCCATGGAGCTCGGAGACGCCCAGTGCCGCCGCCACGGTATCGCGGTTGACCGTGGAAATGCCGCCGCCGGGAAGGATGGTCAAGCGGTCGCCCGCATACTCGATCAAGCGGGCCAGGTTTTCGAAGTTGTCCTCGATCGGCGTACCGGCAGCGCCGCCATGCGTCAAGATGCGTGTGATGCCGCAGTCGACGAGTATGTCAATCGCGTCGAGCTGAGCCTCGGGCGAGAGCTGATCAAACGCCATGTGGAAGGTGATGTCGATGGGCCCACGCTTGCACTCCTCGGTCGCGCAGCCCGCAGCCATCACGAGGGCACCGAGCGTGAGTTCGTCGAGCGCCCAGCCGCCGGCGCAGGGCTTGCAGCAGCCAAAGACCAAGCCGTCAACGCCGGCGCTCACGGCAAGGCCCAGGTCCATCTCCATCATACGCAGCTCGTCTTGGTTGTAATGAAAGTCGCCGCCACGCGGGCGAATCATGCACACCACTCGCGCGTCATGCTCGTGAGCATAGCTGACTGTAGCGCTGATAACACCGGCCGAGGGTGTAGTGCCACCAACGGCAAGGTTGTCGCACAGTTCAATACGCCTTGCACCGGCATCGATAGCCGCCGGCACCCGCTCAAAGTTCTCGGCACAAAACTCGTACAGCATAGATAGACCCCCAAAGACAGCAGATGTTTTCCGACGGGCATTGTCACACATCCCCATGAAGTTGCGGTGGAATAGGGACTCTTTTGGCCTCTGGAGCCCGTATTCAGTCCCTATTTCACCGCAACTTAAAAAGGGGCGCTGACTGAGATAGTCAGCGCCCCTTTTGTTAGGTGGGTTAGCCTCCGAGGTAGGCTTTGCGGACGTTGTCGTCATGCAGGAGCTCTTGGCCGGTGCCGGTCATGGTGATCTTGCCGGTCTCGAGCACGTAACCGCGTGTGGCGATGGAAAGCGCCATCTGCGCGTTTTGCTCGACCAGAAGCACCGTGGTGCCGGCCTTGTGCAGGTCCTCGACAATCTGGAAGATCTGTTCGATCAGAATCGGTGCCAGACCCATGGAAGGTTCGTCGAGCATAAGCAGTTTGGGGTTACTCATAAGGGCGCGCCCCATAACGAGCATCTGCTGCTCGCCACCTGAAAGGGTGCCGGCGACCTGGCGACGACGTTCCTTCAGGCGCGGGAACTGCTCGTAGACGCGCTCCAGGCCCGGAGCAATTGTGGACTTGGGCTGTGTATAGGCGCCCATCTCCAGGTTCTCCTCGACCGTCATCTGCAAAAAGGCGCGACGACCCTCGGGAACCTGAGCCAGGCCCTTACCAACCAGCTTATCAGCGGGCGTATGGGTAATGTCCTCGCCCATAAACTTGATGGAGCCGGTCTTGGAGCGCAGCAGGCCCGAGACGGTCTTGAGCGTTGTGGACTTGCCGGCACCGTTGGCACCAATCAAGGCCACGATCTCGCCCTCGTTAACGTTAAAGGAGATGTCCTTGATGGCGTGGATGGCGCCGTACCAGACGTTGATGTTGTAGACGGAAAGCATCGGCTCTGCCATTTAGTTCTCCCCCTTATCCTGCTTACCCAGATACGCCTCGATAACGGCGTCGTTGTTCTGGATTTCCTCCGCCGTACCCTTGGCGATAACCTTGCCAAAGTTAAGCACGCAGATGCCCTCGCAAATGTTCATAACGAGCGACATATCATGCTCGATAAGCATGATGGCGATGCCGAAGGTGTCGCGAATCTTGACGATGTTCGCCATGAGCTCTGCGGTCTCGGACGGGTTCATGCCGGCGGCAGGCTCGTCGAGCAGCAGCAGCTTGGGGTTAGTGGCAAGCGCGCGGACGATTTCCAGACGGCGCTGAGCGCCGTAAGGAAGCGAGCCGGCCTGTTCATTTGCCAGGTGCTCCATGTCAAAAATGGACAGCAGCTCCATGGCGCGCTCGTGGGCGGCCTTCTCGTGCTTCCAATACGTCGGCAGGCGCAGCACGCCCTCAAAGCCGGAGTAGCGCTCCTGGTTGTGCAGGCCGACCTTAACGTTGTCCTCCACCGTCATGGTGTTGAACAGACGGATGTTCTGGAACGTACGGGCAATACCCATGCGGTTGACCTGGTAGACCGACTTGCCCGAAGTGTCCTCACCGTCGAGCAGGATGGTGCCGTGCGTAGGCTGGTACACCTTGGTGAGCAGGTTGAAGACCGTGGTCTTGCCGGCACCGTTGGGGCCGATGAGACCGGCAATCTCGGTCTTGCCGATGGTTAGGCTAAAGTCGTCGACCGCCTTAAGGCCGCCGAATTCAATGCCCAGGTGAATGCACTCGAGCGCCGGGCGCTGGCCCAGGTCGCGGTCGGGAACGATGGCGCCAGAAGGATACGGGACCATCTTGCCCTTGTTGAACTCAAACTTACTGGGCATCGGCTGCCACCTCCTTCTTGGAAGCAAAGCGGTCCTTAATGCGTGCGAAGAACGCCTTGAGCTGTGGGTTGTTAGTAAAGACCATGACCAGAATCAACACGATGGCGTAGATGAGCATGCGGTAGTCCGAGAACTGACGGAGCAGCTCGGGGAGCACCGTGAGCAGCGCCGCGGCGATAACGGAGCCGCGCATATTGCCCAGGCCGCCCAGGACCACGAACACCAGAATGAGGATGGACGTATTGAAGTCGAACTTAGTGGCGGAAAGCTGCGAGAAGTTACCGCCGAACAGGGCTCCGGCAGCGCCGGCGAGGGCAGCGGAAACCACGAAGGCGATCATGCGGTACTGGGTGACGGAGATGCCCACAGACTCGGCAGCGATCTTGTTGTCGCGCACGGCAATAATGGCACGACCGGTACGGCTGCGAACCAGGTTGAGCACAATCACGAGCGCGACCATAACCAGGATTGCGCCGGCAAGGAAGGTCGAATAGGTCGACACGCCCGATGCGCCCTGCGCGCCCTTGATGATGGCGGTGCCGTCCTCGAGCAGGTGCAGGTCGTCGATCGTGGAGTTACCCGTGATGTTAAAGATCACATGCAGGCCGCGGGAATCGACGCCCACAATGAGGCAGGTGACGACCTCTTTGATGATCTCGCCAAAAGCCAGGGTCACGATGGCCAGATAGTCGCCGCTCAGGCGCAGGACCGGGATGCCGATCAAGAAGCCCAAGATGCCAGCGGCGATAGCGCCGACCACAATGCTGATGATCAGACGCATCGGATCGGACGGAACGGTGCTCTCCAGCGCGACGGCAGTGACGATGCCCGTATAGGCACCGACGCTCATAAAGCCCGCGTGGCCCAGCGACAAGTCGCCCGCGATGCCGACGACGAGGTTAAGGGAGATGGCCATGACGATATAGGCCGTGATGGGAACCAGCTGACCGGCGATCATGCGCGGGATCATGTGGTTGGACTGCATAAAGAACACGATGGCGAACGCCACAACGCACATGGCGTACGTGACAAAGTCGTGACGCGTCTGCTTGTCTTTAAGAAACTTCATAACGCTCACCTACACCTTCTCGGGGACGTACTTGCCCAAGAGGCCGGCAGGCTTGACGAGCAGGACGATGATCAAAACACCAAAGACGATGGAGTTGGCAAGGCTCGTGGAAATGTAAGCCTGCGCCATCGCCTCGATGATGCCGATGAGAATACCGCCGACAAAGGCACCGGGGATGGAGCCGATGCCGCCGAAAACGGCAGCGTCGAAGGCCTTGATGCCAGGCATGGCGCCCGTGGTGGGCTGCAACACCGGCGAGTAGGAGCACAGGAGCACGCCGGCGATGGCGGCAAGGGCGGAGCCGATGGCGAACGTCATCGAGATGGTGCGGTTGACGTTGATGCCCATGAGCTGAGCGGCGGCCTTGTCCTCGGACACAGCGCGCATGGCCTTGCCCATCTTGGTCTTACCTGTAAAGAACATCAGGCCGGCCATGATAACCAGGCAGGCAACGATGGTGACGAGCGAGACGGCGCTTACGTTAAACTTGGCCAAGAACTCCGGCACCGGGAAGGTGACGAGCGAAGTGAAGTTCTTGGGCGTGGCGCCCCACAGAAGCTGCGCGGCGTTCTGCAGGAAGTAAGACACGCCGATGGCCGTGATCAGAACGGCCAGCGGGCCTGCTTGGCGCAGCGGCTTATAGGCCAGACCCTCAATGAGAACACCGAGAACCGTGCAGACCACACAAGAGAGAACTACAGATGCCCAGCCCGGGAGGCCGAGATACGACGTGGCGCAGAACGAGACATAGGCACCGACCATGATGACATCGCCGTGAGCGAAGTTGAGCATCTTGGCGATACCGTAGACCATTGTGTAGCCCAACGCGATGATGGCGTAGACGCTGCCCATGGACAGGCCGTTGACCAGGTATTGGATAAAGACCGTCATGTTCCACATCCCCCTTTCGAATAGGTTTCCAGTTAATGTATGAAACAGGGACGTTACACTGTCCCTAGATACCAAGCAAGCAGGGAAGGCCAAAACCTCCCCTGCTTGGGATCAAAACCGCTCTATGTAAGGCGGCCAATTAGGCCTGTACGTACTTGCCGTCGGTGATGACGTACGCCGTGGGCTCCTTCTGGACCTGGCCCTTATCGTTCCAGGTGAGCTTGCCAGTCAGACCGTCAACGGTAATCTTGAGCATAGCCTTGGACAGCTTCTCGGCGACCTCGGTCGGATCGGCGTCGACACCAAGACCGGCCTCCTTGACGGCCTCGGCCACCGCGTGCACGCCGTCGTAGGCGTCGGCGGCAAACTGGTCGGGGGTATCGCCGTACTTATCCTTGTAAGCGTTGACGAAGTCGGCGTTCTTCTCGTCGTCGGCGGAGAACGGGGTCATGAGCAGCAGACCCTCAGCAAGAGAGGTATCGAAGCCCTCAACGCCCAGGATGCCGTCCATGCCGTCGCAGCCCATCATCTTGACGTCGTAGCCCATGTCCTTGGCGTTCTTGAGCAGGACGGACGCCGGCGTGTAGTAGATCGGCGCAAAGATCATGGTGGCGCCGGCCTGCTTGGCCTTGGTCAGCTGGTTGGTAAAGCTCGTGGCGGAGTCGTCCTTAAAGGTCTCCTCGTCAACAACCTCGAGCTTGGACTCAGCGGCCTGGGCCTTAAAGGAATCTGCGATGCCCGAAGAATAGGCGTCGCCGGAGTTATAGAACAGCACGAACTTCTCGTCCGCATACTTCTGCGCTAGGAACTTGGCAGCGTTGACACCCTGGTTGGGGTCGGTGAAGCAAACCTGGAAAACGCAATCCTTGCCGTCGGTGACGTCCTCGGAGGACGCAGACGGAGTGATCATGAACGTCTTGGGGTCGTTACCGCACTCGGCGGCAACGGCAACCGACGCACCCGTGGTGGTCGGGCCGACAAGGGCCTGCATGCCCCAGTCGAGCAGGGTGTTGAAGGCGTTGACGGCCTTCTCACCGTCGGCCTGGTCATCCTCGGCCTTGCTGGCAAGCGGCAGCTCCTTGGTCGAGAAATCCTTGCAGCCAAGCTCGACACCCTGGGTAACGGACTTGCCGTAGGACGCGTTGGCGCCGGTCAGCGGGCCGATGGTACCGACCTTAAACGAAGCGTCGCTCGAAGCGGAACCGCTGTCGCCGCCGTTGGAGGAGCAGCCAGCTAGAATGGACATCGCCCCCAGACCTGCTGCGCTCGCGATAACGCTCCTGCGATTCATAACAGGGTTCAATGACTTACCGGTGAGGCTCGACATGCGGCTCTCCTCTCAAATCTCGTCGGGTTTCGGTTACCCGACAGGCCATCCTTCGCCGTGTTCGGCGTTCGCAAAATACTAGACGCTTTAGTTAAGGAAAGTGGCGATTATTTCAACTTTTCTTTGGATTTGTTCATTTATCCATAATTCTGCGTATTTCTATTACTTTATGCAGTAATGCCACTTTATTGTGTGAAAGTAATGTTTCCGTTCTGTTACAGGCGTCCCTGCCCTGAATAAAACGGCCTCACTGGTCGCGCTTTATGCGCACTTAGGCGGCGATGTACTTGCCGTCCTGGATCACATAGGCTGTGGCGGGCTTTTCGACCTGGCCCTCGTCATTCCACGTCAGCTCGCCTGTCAGGCCCTCGATCTTGATCTTGCGCATGGCCTTGGCAAGGTCGCCGGCAATGTCGGCACCGTCGGCCGAAATGTCAATCCCCGCCCTATCGATAGCCTCGGCGATGGCGTGGACGCAATCGTAAGCGTCGGCGGCAAACTGGTTGGGCGTCTCGTCGTAGGCATCCTTATAGGCCTTGACGAAGTCGGCATTCTTCTCATCGTCAGCCGAAAACGGGGTCATGAGCAGTACGCCCTCGGCAAGAGAGGTATCGAAGCCTTCCACAGAGAGCAGGCCGTCCATGCCGTCGGTACCCATGAGGGTCATGTCGTAGCCCATGTCCTTGGCGTTCTTGAGCAAAACGGACGCCGGCGTGTAGTAGATCGGCGCAAAGATGAGCGTGGCGCCGGCCTCCTTGGCCTTGGTGAGCTGGTTGGTAAAGCTCGTGGAAGAGTCGTCCTTAAAGGTCTCGGTATCGACGATGTCGAGCTTGGACGCCTTGGCCTGCTCGGCAAAAGCGTCGGCAACGCCCGAGCTATACGTATCGCCGGAGTTGTAGAACAGGGCGATCTTGGCATCCGCGTACTTCTCGGCCAAGAGCTTCGCGGCGCTGGCGCCCATGGTGGGATCGGTGAAGCAAACCTGGAAAACCGTGGTCTTGTCCTTGGTAACGTCGAGCGACGAGGCCGAAGGCGTGACCATGAGCATATCGTCGGGGATCTCACCCGAGACAGCGACGGCGGCACCGGTGGTGACGGGGCCGACGAGCGCCTGCATGCCCCAGTCGCACAAGGTATTGAAGGCGTTGATGGCCTTCTCGCCGTCAGCGACGTCATCCTCAAACTTAAGCGAGAGTTTGAGGTCCTTGGTCGAAAAATCCTTGGCGGCGAGCTTGGCACCCTTCTCGGCCGAAACGCCATAGGTTGCCGCGGCGCCGGTCAGAGGGCCGATGACACCGATCTTGAAGGTCTTGCCGTCATCGGCGGAGCCGCCGTCCGAGCCACCCGACGAGCAACCAGCGAGTGCCGCGGTGCTACCGAGCACCGCGGCGCAAGCCAAGAAACTCCAGCGGTTAAGTACGTTGTTGACGCTAAACATGGTGTCCCCCTTTTCGCTGGCCGCGGTGCGGCCGTCTTGCGGTACAGGGCAAACCTTATGGTGCAAACGTTGACAGTTTGTTACGGAAGTTCGTTTGTAGCGAGCGTGTTTCCAATGTTTCCGCAGCGTTTCGGGGGTGGCGTTTTGTGCTGCTCCCGCTGCCAGGCAAGCACGCGCCCGCACTTCACGCTAGAATGCACTCAACCTTTAAGCGGTTAATCCATCCATAAGATGCACGAAGGAGCTATCTATGAGCGAACCCCTGCGCACCGTGAACGTCGGCCTCATCGGTCTGGGAACCGTCGGCGGCGGCGTGGCCCGTCTGATCAAGAGCCACCACGATGAGTACCTGGCCGCCTACGGCATCGACCTTAAGCTGACCCGCGCCTGCGCGCTTGCCTGGGAGCAGGCCGAAGCCGCCGGTATTGAGCGCGAGGCCTTTACGAGCGACTGGCACGACGTCGTCACCGACCCCGCCGTCGATATCGTCGTCGAGCTCATCGGCGGCGAGCACCCCGCGACCGAAATCTTCACCACCGCCTTCGAGAACGGCAAGCACGTCGTCTCTGCCAACAAGGCCCTGCTGGGCCGTCATGTCGAGACGCTCGCCGAGAAGGCGCGCGCGTGCGGCGTGCAGATTAAGTGCGAGGCCAGCTGCGGCGGCGGCATCCCCATTGTCAGCACGCTCGAGCACGACCTGGTGGGCAACAAGATCCTGACCATCGCTGGCATTCTCAACGGCACCACCAACTACATCCTGTCGCGCATGGACGCCGAGGGCGCCGATTACGCTGACGTGCTCGCCGACGCCCAGGCAAAGGGCTATGCCGAGGCCGACCCGTCCGCCGACGTCGACGGCTTCGACGCCGCCAGCAAGACGGCAATCCTCGCTTCCATCGGCTTTGGCACCCGCGTGACCACCGACGATGTCTACCAGCAGGGTATCCGTACCATCGGCGCCGAGGACATTGCCCAGGCCCGCGAGCTCGGCTACACCATCAAGCTGCTGGGCATCGCACGCAACACCGACGCCGGCGTCGACGTCCGCGTGCATCCCACGCTGATCCCCGCCGACCATATGCTCGCCAAGGTCAACGGCGCCATGAACGCCGTCTACGTGGTGGGTGACGCCGTGGGTGAAACCATGTTCTACGGTGCCGGCGCAGGCTCCTTCCCCACCGCAAGCGCCGTCGTGGGCGATATCCTGTCGCTCTCCGAACAGATCAGCCGCGGCGTGGCTCCGCTGCCCGAGATTGAGCCCTATGGTCACAACCTCGCCTTTAAGCCCATGGACGAGCTCCAGACCAAGTACTATGTGCGCCTGAAGGTCGCCGACCGCGTGGGCGCCTTGTCCGAGACGGTCGACATCTTTGCCAAGCACAACATCTCGATCTCGCTCATCAACCAGGTCGAGGACGGCAAGTCGGGCGTCAGCGATGCCTGCTCGGTCATCTTCTTGACGCACCGCGCACTCGAGAAGGACGTCCAGGCTGCCGCCGCCGAGCTTGCCAGCGTCGACTGCGTGGCCGAGGTCGCCAACGTCCTGCGCATCGAGGACGTTGAGGCTTGGACCGAAGGCGTCATGGCCAACTAGTCCACTACTTCGAACCTCAACGAGGCCCAACGCAAAAGGCGCGCTGTCTGCATCAACCGCAGGCAGCGCGCCTTGTTCTGCTTGCAGGGGAAGCTGCGTCCCGGTATTTCAGCTCAGAACGGGGCGCAGTTTCCCTCAGGGCCTTCTTTCGGAAACTATGTCCCATTCTGGGCGCGCATTCTGGGACACGCTTTCCGCAACGGGCTTCTCGCGGAAAGCGCATCCCACTCTGGACGCCAATTCCGGGATGCATTTTCCGCGGCGGTGTCGGCTACTTGCCGTCGTCGTCCTCGGCTTCTTCTCTTGCATAGAGCTCCAACATGCGGCGGCGGTATTCGCGCACGGCGAGCTTGGCGCGCTCCAGGCGGCGACGCTCGCGCGGAGTCAGCTCGGACGGGTCGACCTCGTCTCCATAGGTCTTATCGGCAAGCAGGTGCGCCGCGTCCACGATGCGGGCATCGATGTGGCCGCTCGCCGCCTCGGCGGAAAGACGCTCGGCAATCGTATCGAGCGTAGGCAGGCCCTCGAATACGCGACCATGGCCATGCGAAGTCAGCAGCTCATGCTCGCGCGCGAGCAAGCTCGCTAGGTCGTGGTGGGCGCGCAGGATGTCGAGCGCATCGGATGGATGCTCGGCAACCTCTGCCACGGCGGCGACCGGCGCGGCGTCGACCACGCGGTAGAAGAGCTGCGCGAGCAGCGGCATCAAGAACACCGTGATGGCGCCGGCGGCAACCATGACCGACGCAATATCTTGCGACAGCGCGCCCGCGTTGACGGCAACGCTTGTCACGGCAACGATGATCGGCAGGGCCGTGGTGCAGTACAGGGCCACGGTAATGCGACCATACGCCGACACATCGCGCGTCGCAGGACAAATGCTCATAGAAATAAGAATGGGCACGGCACGAATAATCAGCAACGCCACGATAAAGCCCACGAGCAGACCCGGGCGCGACGCCACGGCCGTCAGATCGATCTTTGCGCCCGATACGGTAAAGAACACCGGAATCAAAAAACCGTAGGCCAGGCCGTCGAGCTTGGTCTCGAGCGTATGGTTGCCCTCGGGGATGATGTAGCGCAAGACAAAGCCAGCGGCAAAAGAACCCAACACGATGTCGAGATCAAAGACGGCCGAGAACGCCACGAGCGTGACCAGGATGAGCACCGTCAGGCGCACGAAGGTCTGCGACGTGGTATCGGCGCGTTCCTCGACAAACGCAAAGAAGCGGCTGCCGACGCGCTTGGAACGGCTTGGGACCACGGCCAGCAACACGCAAACCAGCGCAAACAGGCCAAGGATTACGAGCGTTTGGATGCCAGTGCGGGCAGACAGCAGCACCGACATGGCGAGCACAGGGCCGAGCTCACCCCAGGTGCCATACGCGAGAATCGAGTCGCCCACACGCGTGCCAGTGAGCGAGCGCTCACGCATGATGGGCACGAGCGTGCCGAGCGCCGTCGAAGTGAGGGCAAGCGTCACGGCGATACCGTCGAAATGACTGACCGAGAACCACGGGGTAAAGCGCACGGCAAGCCAGGCGATACCAAACGTGACGGCCCACGTCGCCAAGCCGTAGCGCCCCTCGACGCCCGTGATGCTCTTGGGGTCGATCTCAAAGCCGGCAAGCAGGAACAAAAAGGCCAGGCCCAGCTCGGACACAAGCGAGACCTCGGCATCTACATGGATGACGCCGAGCATATGGGGTCCCAGCACCGCGCCGAGCACGAGCAAAAAGACCGTCTCGGGAACGGGTTTTCCAGGAATCGCCGAGGCGATAAAAGGACTCGCAAAGGCCACGAGTGCGATGATGGCGAGCGAAACGAATGCCATGTGATGCCTTTCTCTTGATTGCGCATCACTGTAGCACCCTCGCCGTCCTCAACGCGCCACGAGCTGTCGTATCATAGTGAGGTTTACAAACATGTGGCTCAAGGCGACCGCGAGGCTTGCCCCGCAAACCGACCGCTGCCGCATACCGTACCGTACGCCCAACCGATCAGGAAGGCAGGAACCAATGGTCTCTCGTATCTACGTGGAGAAGAAACCCGGGTTCGACGTCGAGGCTCAGCAGCTCAAGGGCGAGCTGACCGAAATTCTCGGCATCAAGGGCATCGAGGCCCTGAGGATCATCAACCGCTACGACGTCGAGGGCATCGACGAGGAGCTTTTCCGCTCCTGCGTGCCGACCGTCTTTAGCGAGCCCCAGGTCGATGTGACCTACGACGAGCTCCCCGCAAGCGATGGCGCCGTCTTTGCCGTCGAATTCCTGCCTGGCCAGTTTGACCAGCGCGCCGACTCCGCCAGCGAGTGCGTGCAGCTCATCAGCCAGGGCGAGCGCCCCGCCGTGCGCTCCGCCAAGGTCTATATGATCTCGGGCGCTCTGGACGAGGCCGCCATCGATGCCATCAAGCACTACGTGGTGAACCCCGTCGAGGCGCGCATCGCCTCGCTCGACCTGCCCGAGACGCTGTACATGGAGACCCCCGAGCCCCAGCCCGTCGAGGTGCTCAACGGTTTCCGTGAGCTCGACGAGGCCGGCCTTGCCGCCTTTATTTCCGAGCGCGGCCTTGCCATGGACGAGGCGGACATCGCCTTCTGCCAGCAGTACTTCCGCGATGAGGACCGCGACCCCACCATCACCGAGATCCGTGTGATCGACACCTACTGGTCCGACCACTGCCGCCACACCACCTTCGGCACCGTCCTGGATGACGTGACGATCGACGACGCCGTGGTGCAGCAGGCCTTCGACCGCTACATGGAGATGCGCCACGAACTCGGCCGCGACGCCAAGCCCGTCTGCCTCATGGACATGGGCACCATCGGCGCCAAGTACCTCAAGAAGACCGGCGTCATGACCGATGTCGACGAGTCCGAGGAGATCAACGCCTGCACCGTCAAGGTGAAGGTCGATGTCGATGGCGAGGACCAGGACTGGCTGTTCCTCTTTAAGAACGAGACCCACAACCACCCGACCGAGATCGAGCCCTTCGGCGGTGCCGCCACCTGCGTGGGCGGCGCCATCCGCGACCCGCTCTCGGGCCGCAGCTATGTGTACCAGGCCATGCGCGTCACCGGCGCCGGCGACCCCACCGTCCCGGTTTCCGAGACGCTCGAGGGCAAGCTGCCGCAGCGCAAGCTCGTGACCACTGCCGCCGCCGGCTACTCCAGCTACGGCAACCAGATCGGCCTTGCCACCGGTCAGGTCAACGAACTCTATCACCCCGGTTACGTGGCCAAGCGCATGGAGGTTGGCGCCGTCGTGGGCGCTACCCCGGCAAACCACGTTCGTCGCGAGTGCCCCGCCCCCACCGACAAGATCATCCTGCTGGGCGGCCGCACCGGCCGCGATGGCATCGGTGGCGCCACTGGCTCCTCCAAGACCCAGAACACCGAGTCCATCGAGACCTCGGGTGCCGAGGTCCAGAAGGGCAACGCCCCTGTCGAGCGCAAGCTGCAGCGCCTGTTCCGCCGCGGCGACGCCTGCCGTCTGATCAAGCGCTGCAACGACTTTGGCGCCGGCGGCGTCTCGGTCGCCGTGGGCGAGCTTGCCGACGGCCTGTATGTCGACCTTGATACCGTGACCAAGAAGTACGACGGCCTGGACGGCACCGAGCTCGCTATCTCTGAGTCCCAGGAGCGCATGGCCTGTGCCGTCGCCGACGGTGACGTCGAGGAGTTCATGGGCTACGCCGCCGAGGAAAACCTGGAGGCTACCGTTATCGCCGAGGTTACCGCCGAGCCGCGCATGCGCATGGCCTGGAACGGCGTCGCCATCGTCGACCTGTCCCGCGAGTTCCTCAACTCCAACGGCGCACCCAAGCACCAGGTCGCCCACGTGTGCGCCCGTAGCGTGTGGCAGCCCAGCTGGGCCGGCACCACGCTCGCCGAGCGCATGACCTCGCTCGTCACCGACCTCAACGTCGCTTCCAATAAGGGCCTTTCCGAGCGCTTCGACTCCACCATCGGCGCCGCGACCGTGCTCATGCCCTTTGGTGGCAAGACGCAGCTCACCCCCAGCTCGGCCATGGTCGCCAAGTTCCCCGTGGACGGCGAGACCACCACGGCGAGTGCTATGGCATGGGGCTTCAACCCCTATCTGATGGAAGCCGACCAGTTTGCGGGCGCCTACCTGTCCGTGGTCGAGTCCATCGCCAAGCTCGTTGCCGCCGGCTTTGAGCACAAGCGCGCCTACCTCTCCTTCCAGGAGTACTTCGAGCGCCTGCGCACCGAGGCAGAGCGCTGGGGCAAGCCCATGGCCGCCGTCCTGGGTGCCCTTATGGCCCAAGTCGACCTGGGTGCCGGCGCCATCGGCGGCAAGGACTCCATGAGCGGTTCGTTTGAGGACGAGGCCGGCGAGCTCAACGTTCCGCCGACCCTGATCAGCTTCGCCGTCGCCGTGGGCAAGGCCGCCCGCGCCGTCTCGCCCGAGTTCAAGGGCCTCACGCACCGCGTCGTCCGCATCGCCCCCGCCACCTATGGCGAGGACTACCGTCCCGACGCCCAGCAGCTGCTCGCCGCGTTTGACGCCGTCGAGGCGCTCACTGCTACCGGCAACGCCCTGGCCATCTCCACGCCCGGCTACGGCTGCGGCGCCGAGAGCCTCTTTAAGATGTGCGTCGGTAACCAGATCGGTATCGAGCTTGCCGAGGATGTAGACGTGGAGAGCCTCTTCACCCCGCTCTACGGCAGCTTTATCGTCGAGCTCGCCGAGGATGCCGAGCTGCCCGAGGTCGCCGACGGCGTTGTCGTCGAGCCCCTGGGCACCACCGTCGAGGGCTATGTCATCGACACCGGCTCCGAAGTCATCGAGCTCTCCGAGCTCCAGGAGGCCTGGGAGAGCGGCATCGAGGGCGTCTTTGCCTACCGCAGCGCCGACGAGACCCCCGAGGTCGAGACCATCGACTTCCGCGCCAAGGACATCCACGTGTACGACGGCGCCAAGATCGCCCGCCCGCGCGTGGTTATCCCCGTGTTCCCCGGCAACAACTGCGAGTACGATAGCGCCCGCGCCTTCCGCGCCGCCGGCGCCGAGGCCGACACCTTCGTGATCAACAACCTCACACCCGAGGCCGTCGCCGAGAGCACCCACGAGCTTGCCCGCCGCATCCGTGCAAGCCAGATCGTTATGATCCCCGGCGGCTTCTCGGGCGGCGACGAGCCCGACGGCTCTGCCAAGTTCATCACGGCGTTCTTCCGCGCTCCCGAGGTCACCGAGGCAGTCCGCGACCTGCTCAAGGCCCGCGATGGCCTGATGCTGGGCATCTGCAACGGCTTCCAGGCCCTGATCAAGCTCGGCCTGGTGCCCTACGGCGACATCGTCGACGCCACGCCCGATGCGCCCACGTTGACGTTCAACACCATCGGTCGCCACCAGAGCCGTCTGGTGCGCACCCGCATCTCGTCCAATCTGTCCCCGTGGCTGTCGCAGTGCAGCCTGGACGACCCCTACACCGTCGCCATCAGCCACGGCGAGGGCCGCTTTGTCGCCAATGACGAGGTGCTCGCCCAGCTCATCGCCAACGGCCAGGTCGCCACGCAGTACGTGGGCGAGGACGGCAAGCCGAGCATGGACCTTTCCGTCAACCCCAACGGTTCCGCACTTGCCATCGAGGGCATCACGAGCCCCGACGGCCGCGTCCTGGGCAAGATGGGTCATGCCGAGCGTCGCGGCGACAACCTGTACCGCAACGTGCCCGAGCATGTCCCCGGCGACAAGTTCATGCCGATCTTTGAAAGCGGCGTAGCCTACTTCGCTTAAAGCTTTCCCATCGGGTACAATCCCCTCGGGTAACAACGCCCGCCACCGGCACACCCGGTGGCGGGTTCTTTTTTGCTTCGCGCATGCAGGAAGGACATCATGGAAAGCCGCAAGCCGTATCTCGCCACCCTGCCCGGACTCATCCTGGGCTGTCTTGTTTGCTGTGCACTCTGGGGGTCGGCTTTCCCCTGCATCAAAATCGGCTACGCACTCTTTGGTATCCCAGCGCACGATAGCGCCTCGCAGCTGCTCTTTGCAGGATTGCGCTTCACGCTTGCCGGTGCCCTGGTCATCGTCGGCATGAGCGCGGCCCAGCGCCGCCCGCTCGTTCCGCAGGTGCGCGATATCAAGCCCATCTTTGTCTTGTCGCTCTTCCAGACTATCGGGCAGTACTTCTTTTTCTACCTGGGACTCTCGCGCGCCAGCGCCATGTCGAGCTCCATCATCGAGGCCAGCGCCAACTTCCTAGCCATCCTCTTTGCCGCCCTGGCGTTTCACACCGAAAAGCTCGATGCGGCCAAGGTGCTCGGCTGCGTGCTGGGCTTTGCCGGTGTCGCGCTCGTCAACCTTTCGGGCGCGGACGGCACCTTTGGCTTTACGCTCGACGGCGAGGGCTTTATCCTGGCCTCCACCGTCGCGGGCGCCCTTTCGACCTGCCTGATCGGCATCTTCTCGCGCGAGCACGACGGCGTCTTGCTTGCCGGGTGGCAGTTCTTGGTCGGCGGCCTGGCCCTCACCGCCATCGGCTTTTTGATGGGTGGCGTGCTCTTCCCCACGGCGATTGTCCCCGCCATCGCGCTCATCATCTACATGGCGCTTATCTCCGCGGTCGCCTACTCGCTGTGGTCGCGCCTGCTTGCCGTCAACCCCGTCAGCCGCGTCTCGGTCTTTGGGTTTATGAACCCCGTCTTTGGCGTGCTGCTGAGCGCGCTGCTGCTCGGCGAGGGCGCTGGCACGAGCCCCGTTACCGTCATCGTTGCCCTGCTGTTGGTCTGCGGCGGCATCATCATCGTCAACAAACCCAAAAAAGCCTAGCGAGCTCACCTTTTTAGGAATGGCGTTCGCACACTTTAGTTTAATGGAGTACATCGGCGAGCCGGGGGCCGCCACGCACGCCAGCGTTCGCCCCTTTTCCTAGCGTATCTGAACGCCGGTTTTCTTTTTCTCGGCCTTGACGCGGTAGAGCTCCGCATCGGCAGCGCGAAGTAAGTCTTGCCAGGTATCAACACTATCGCCGACCCGCGCGTAACCGATGGACATCCGCAATGCATAGGGCACCTCGGCACGAGCGAGCTCGTCGTCAATCGCCGAACACAGGTCTATGATGTCCTGTTCCGCCGCCTTTTGGAGCACCACGAATTCATCGCCACCATAGCGCGCGATAAACCCACCAGCCGGCGAGCAGACATCCTTGAGCGCCGTCGCAACAACCTGAAGAGCATGGTCACCCTCCACATGTCCATAGCGATCGTTAATCTGCTTAAAGCCGTCAGCGTCCATCATAAGCAGATATACATCTTCGGCCTGATCCATATTTGAAAAGAGCGACAGCATATAGGTCTCAAAACGGTTACGGTTGTTGAGTCCAGTCAACGGGTCAGTAGAGATCAGTTGCTCCTGATAGACGATATAGAGCAGCAGGATGCTCAGCGTTATACCGAAGCAAAGGCCCGGTACCGAAAACAAAACCTGGAAGGTACCGCCCACCAGAGCGGGAACCGCAAAAAAGGCGAGGGTGCGATAAATGGCCTTCTTTTGCAGGCTTTCGACTTTTCGAGCCTGAATAAAGGCATGCAAGGACGTATATATGACGTAGCAGTAGCTAACGATAGGCTGAATCATATAAAGCGCTCCGCGACGATATACGCCCTGCGTATCGATATAGAACATAGCGTGCGTCCAGTAGCTGGTAAATGCCAGCACGACCACCAATGCTGTTGGCAACGTTAAAAGTACCACCCTGTAGGGCGTGGTCAGGAGCCGTGAGCCCTGCATCGTCTCGGAATAGAAAAACCAAATGAGGCACGCGATGGCGAACAGCGAAAACGAGACCGCGTTGGAAATCCAGTTGGCCGTAATGCCTACAGGAGTGTTCACGCCGTCCGAGAGCGTCCAGATCATATCGAAGAAAATGTAGGCAGCAGACGTATAGCCCAGCATGCTAAACAAAAGCTGCTGGGTGCTCGAGAACAGGGAGCGACGGCTTCGTACGGCAAGCCCGATAAGAACAATCATGCATAGCAGGAATATCTCGATCTTGAGTGCCTTAACCACTAGACGCCCTCCCCTCAATATCCAAGTGGTCAGAATCGCCCGATTCGTGTCTGGGCAATAAACGCCCCTTACTCCGCAGGGGTAAAGGGAATAATAGCAGAGCGCCCGAACGTCACTGCAAAACAGTTTCCGTTCGGGCGCTCGGACGGCGCGAACTGCACGCCGGAATCAATTATCGGTAACGGCCGTTACTCGCCGTCGATGTCGGTCGCGACGGCCTCCTCAATAGCCCCGACGCCTTCGACCGACAGATTCTCTTCGCCGTGGCAGAACTTCTTATCGACCCAGCCGGTCAGAATCGGGGCCATGATTGCCGTGATGATGACTGCGGTGGCGATCTGGGCGTACGCGGTGGGTGCAAGCTCGGCGTAGCGCGGTGCGACCTCGGCGAGGGCAACCGGTGTGGTCATAGCCGTGCCGGCGATGGTGGAGCAAGCCACAGCGGCCTTGCCGTTGCCGCCACACAGGCGCTCGAAGGCAAAGGTAATGGGACCGACGATAAAGAGGGTGATGAGGCCCAGCAGGATGCCCGAAATGCCGCCGGTGATAAAGCTCGACAGGCTCATGGACGCACCGAGCTGAAATCCGATGACAGCGATCGCGGGATTGGCGCCGGGGACCAGCAGGTTCTTGATAAACGGGAACAAGTTGCCCAGGACCATGCCGATAACAAGCGGCAGGATGGATCCGATGATGGTGCCGACGGGGATGTTGGCGAGACCCGAGACACCGAGGATGATCATCGTGACGGCGGGGCCGGCCGTAAAGAACAGGATACCGACGGCGCCCTGCTCGGACTCATCGCCGAACTCGCCCATGATGCCCGTATAGAGTGCCATGTTGCAAAACGTGATGCCGCCGATGATAGACACGGAGCTCAGGCCCAGGAAGTTGTCGTTAAAGAAATATGCCACACCCAGGCCGAGAGCCGCCGCGACAACAAGCTTGGGGATCAGTACGACGATGCCGGTCTTGATAGCGCCCGGCGTGGACTTAAAGCTGATGCCGGCGCCCACAAACAGCAGGATCGCGGCGACGATGGTATTGGACCCACCGCGGCAGGCGGCGGTAAAGAAGCCACCGATCTCAAAGACCTGCGGGCAGAAGGTATTGAGCAGAAGGCCGACGATCATCGGGTAGATCATGATGTCGCCCGGGATACGCGGGACCTTGAATTTCTTTTGCTCGTTGGCGGTTGCTTCCTGTGCCATGAAACCCCCATTTCCGCTGACGGGGTACAAAAGCCCACGTCACGCTTTGCTACAGTAAAGTTTGACCATGGTACCAGAAGAAATAGACCAGCTCGGTGAAAAATTCTACAAGTTGGGATGGAACGAGATTCGGCGCCCGCGACGCCAGCCCTATATAAGGCTCAAGACGATATAGAGCACGATGCCCGAGACGCAGCACCACAGCATCGATTTTGTCTTGACCGCCACGGCCACGACGCCGGCGGCCGCAATCCAGGGAACCAAGGCAGGCCAGAATCCCGCGTCGAACGCGCCGGGGTTCACCAAGTCGTTGGCGACCAGCGCGGCAAAGGCAGCGGGCGGGATATAGCCCAGGGCCTCGGTAATGCGGGGCGACAGGGTCCGCCCGCGCAAGGCGAACGCCGGCGCGATGCGAAAGAACGCGATGGCAGCCCACGACGACAGCCACAGAACCAAGAACTCGTTAACGGGCATCGCGGGCACCTCTTCCGTCAAATACAGCATCGCACGCCAGCGCAATGGCAATACCGACCACGACGCTTGCCGGCACGGCAATATTCGTGAGGCCCAAGGACTTGCATACGGCGACGGACACCGCGCCCGAAACCGCTGCGACAACGTTGCCGCGCGACAGTCGCTGCGAAAAGAGCAGGCAGATAAAAAGCGATGTGCAGACAAAGCCCGCAATAGCGGTGGGGACATCGACAACAGTGCCGACAACGGCGCCCATCGTGCACGAAACGCCCCATGTCGCGATGAAGATCGCGTTGAGCACAAAGGACTCGCGCGGGCCCCAATCCTCCCCTTCAACCAACTTGGCAAGCGAGATGCCATATGCCTCCTCGGTAAGTGTCGCGGCAACAGCCAGCGTCTGACGCTTCGAGGCACCCCTCAGATGCGGCGCGATCGATGCCGAGTAAAGCGCAAAACGCGAGGAGATGGCGGCAACGCTCGCGATAATCGAAGGTGCCGGTACACCCGCCAGCCAAAGATTGCAGATCATAAACTGGCCGCTGCCCGTCACAAACGTGCTGCTCAGGGCAAAGACCATCCAGGGTTCTATTCCCGTCTGCCCCATGATCATTCCGCACGGCGCGCCTATTGCAACATAGGTAAGCATCACTGGCCAGACGGTTCTAACGATTTTGAGCACCATACGTTTCTCATCCTGACAAGGTCTCCGAGCCGCATGTAGCGACACGGCAGAATCATCATCCGACAGCAACCGAGTTCACCTACAATTGCCACCGGATCGAAAGACACAACTTTTTAGGAAGTCATTATGACAGCTATCGATCGAGACCGGGCGCGCGCGGCCTTCAAAAGCTACACCGATGCCTACGACGCCACCAACCCACGCATCGCGCTCAAAATCGAGCATACGTACCACGTGGCCGAGGCATGCGATGCCGTAGCACGCGAGCAGGGCTGGTCGTCAGAAGATATTGACCTGGCATGGCTTTGCGGCCTGCTGCACGATATGGGCCGCTTTGAGCAGCTGCGACGCTGGGACACCTTTAAGGACGCCGAGAGCATGAGCCATGCGGCGCTGGGGATCGAGGTCCTCTTTGGCGAGAATCCCGCCGATGCACCCGCCGTAACGAGCATCCGCGACTTTATCGATGACCCGGCAGAAGATGAGCTCATCCGAGCGAGCATTGCCTATCACAGCGATTTCCGTCTACCCGCGCAGCTCGACGTGCGCACGCGAAGCTTCTGCGATATCGTGCGCGATGGTGACAAGATCGACATTATGCGCACCATCGCCGACAGCACCGTCGACACCATCCTTAAGGTGGACGAGAAGACGTTTCTCGGCAGCCGTTTCTCGTCGCCGACACTTGCCGCCTTTGACGAGCACCGCTGCGTCGCACGCGATGAACGCAACGAGCCCGCAGACTACCTGGTGGGACTCATCTGCTTTATGTTTGAGCTCGTCTATCCGGCAAGCCGCGCGCTGGCGCGCGAACAGGGCGATATCCACCGCCTGCTCGACGCGCCCTTTGGCATTACGCGGCCCTTTACCGACCCCGCCACGCAGGCAACCTGGAGCCGTCTAAAGGACGAGATGCGTAACTGGCTGGCGCGCGCCTAGCGCTCAAGCTGGGCTAGCAGCTCCTCGACGACCTCGACGGCGTCCCCAACAACCTTGTACTGGGCAGCACCGAAAATGGGGGCATCCGGGTCCTCGTTGATGGCGATAATGCACTCCGCCCCACCGATGCCGGCGAGATGCTGGATGGCGCCCGAAACACCGATACTCACGAGAAGCTTGGGCGAAACCGATACGCCGGTCTGGCCAATCTGATGGCGATACTCCAACCAGCCGGCCTCCACGACAGGTCGCGTGCAACCAAGCTCGGCACCCAGGGCATCGGCGAGTTTTCGCATCAGGGGCAGGTTCTTCTTGGAGCCAATTCCGCGGCCCACCACGACCAGGCGCTCGGCATCGGCAATTGATGCCTGCTGTCCCCACTCCTCGGCGGGAATCGAGATCTCGACACGAGCCTTAGCATCATCCGCAAGCGATATCTGGGTAATCGTGCCGGAGCGGTCGTAGTCAAAGTCGGGCGCCTTAAAGATGCCGGGACGAACCGTTGCCATCTGGGGACGATGATTGGGGCAGACGATGGTGGCCATCAGGTTGCCGCCAAACGCCGGACGCGTCTGTTGCAGCAGTCCCGTCTCCGTATCCATCGAAAGTACGGTGCAGTCAGCCGTAAGGCCCGTCTGCAAGCGCACGGCAACGCCGGGTGCCAGTTCGCGGCCAAAAGCGGTCGCACCGTATAGGATGGCCTCGGGTTTGCGTTCGGCTACCAAATCGCAGATCAAGCGGGCGTAGACCTCCGCATCGTTTTGGCGCAGGCGCTCGTCGCGACAGGCCAGGACTTCGTCGGCGCCCGCGCAAACCAGATGCTCCAGGTCCCCGAGCGAGCCCTCAGGGCTCATGCCGACCAGTGCCACCAGACGGCAGCCGCGAGCATCGGCAAGCTCGCGCCCCTTGCCCATAAGCTCATAGGCAACGGGAGTCACCGTATCGCGCTCGTCGGTCTGCGCGAATACCCAAATGTCTCGATATGCATCAAGGTCCACCGCACCAGCAGCCTCGTCACGCTCGATCGAGATAGCGTTGACAGGGCAGGCGTCGACACACCCACCGCATAGGATGCAGCCGTCGGTTACGCGGGCGCACCGGCTGGGTCGCTCGCCTTCCACTACGATGCCGCCCGAGGCACAGGCGCGAACGCAGCGACCGCAGCCGATACAGGCTTCGCTATCGATAATCAGTCCGCTCATCTATGCCATCCCCTCGATAATCTTGGCAAGTTCTACCGCCTGCTCGGACGCCGTCCCCTCAACGGCCTCGCACGTTTGGTCACGGTCGGGCACAAACGAGCGCACGACCTGTGTCGGCGACCCGGCAAGACCGCAACGCGCGGGGTCGGCGTTCACGTCGGCGGCACTGACCACGCGCACGTCCGCCTCCTCCGCCGCGCGAATACCGGCAATACTCGGCATACGCAACTGGCCAATCTCCTTGGCAGTCGTCATCGCGCACGGCATCTCAAGACACACCGTCTCCTCGCCGGCATCGCATCCGTGAACGAGCGCCAGCGAGCCACACGTCGTAAAGCCCGCGCTCTGCACGCAGCTCACGTCGGTCACACAGGGAATCTCAAAGGCACCGGCAAGCTCGGGACCAATCTGGGCCGTATCGCCATCCACCGCCATCTTGCCGCAGATGAGCAGGTCGAAGTCCTCGTCGAGCGCCTCGATGCCGCACTTGAGGGCATAGGTGGTGGCTAGGGTATCGGCACCTGCAAAGGCGCGATCGGTTAGCAGCAGTGCGTCATCGGCGCCTCGGGCGATGCAGTCGCGCAGCAGTGACTCGGTCGCGGGGATGCCCATCGACACAACCGTCACGCGCACATCCATGCCAAAGCCGATAAAGTCGTCCTTCAGCGCCAGCGCGCATTCCAAAGCGCTCGCATCAAAGGGATTAATGACCGCCTGCTTGCCATCGCGCACGATGGTATTGGTCTTGGGGTCCATCTTGACCTCGGTGCTGCCCGGCACGGCCTTGACGCACACCACCATATGGAAATCGCTCATCTTCACGCGCCCCCTTTCTGGACGAGCCCATCCAAGAGCTTCTCCGAAAACAGGTTGCCGCGACCCAGCTGCCCGTCGGGATCGAGCTGGAGCTTGAGCCGCGCCGACTCGACCATGGCCTCGTGACCGTACATCGTCTCTAAGAAGCCCGCCTTGATCTTGCCGACGCCGTGCTCGGCAGAAACGGCACCGCCCATGGCCGTGACCTCGGAAGCCCACTGGGCAAAGAGCTCTCCGCCGCGGCGGTAATCCTGCGCATCGCGCGGCAGAATGTTCACATGCAGATGGTTGTTACCGATGTGCCCCCAGGCAGCAGATTCAAGCCCGCTTTCGGCCAGTGTGCGGCGATAGAGGGCCACGACATCGGCAAGGCGTGCATTGGGCACCGACATGTCCGAACCCAGTTTGGTAATGGTGGGATCCGTGCGGCGACGCTCGTCGATAAGCATATTGACGCTCTCGGGGACCGCATGGCGGAAGAACCGCTGGCACTCGCGATCAACCTCGGTGCGCGCGACCCATGTCGCATCGTCGCGGCCACCCGCAAACTCGAGCACCCATCCCAGGTGGTACAGTTCCTCGGTCGCCTGGGCCTCGTCATCGCAGTCGAGCTCCACGTAGACACAGACCTTGGCCTCTTTGTCGAGCGCCGGCAGCGAGGCAAACGCCGTCGACTGCTCGCGCTGACGACGCAGGATATCCAGAGCGCCCGCATCGAAATATTCGATGGCAGCCGCGTGGGAGAGGACGGGACGCACAGAATCGGTGAAGGACACAGCCTTGTCTTCGCTGTCAAAGAAGCAGCTCACGCCCCAAACGACCGCAGGCGCCGCCTGCAGGGCAATCTCGAGCTCGGTGATGACGCCGAGTGTGCCACACGCACCGATAAACAGATCGATGGCATCCATATCGTCAGCGACGAAATAGCCCGAAGCATTTTTGGTCTTGGGCATGGTGTAGTCGGGAAGGTCGAGCTCGAGCGTGCGGCCCTGCACCGTGACGAGCGAAAGGCGACGACCCTGCGCAAAAACCTCGCCACGATGAAGCTCGAGCAGGTCGCCATCGGCCAGCACGACATGAAGGCCCGTGACGTGAGGGCGCATGGGACCGTAGGCGTAGCTGCGGGCACCAGAGGCGTTACATGCCGCCATGCCGCCCAGACAGGCAGATGCCTCGGTGGGATCGGTGGGAAAGAACTGCTCGGGGGCCTCTTGGAACTCCTCGTAGGCCTCAAGCGATGCCTGGTCCCAACCAGCAGTCGGCAGCACCTTCTTGCTCAGCTGCTTGCGCAGCTCCGAGAGCACAACGCCCGGCTCCACGCGCAGCAGAAATTGGCCTTGTTCATCGCGGCGAAGGCCCAAGTAGCGATTCATACGGGAAGTATTGAGGATATGCCCGCCGTGGGGCACGGCACCGGCGGCAAGGCCGGTTCGGGCGCCCTGAACCGTTACCGGGACACGCTCGGCATGGAGCTTTTCCAAAATGGCACGGACCTCGTCTTCCGTTGTCGGAAACGAGACGCTCGAGGCCTCGCCCGATGCGCGAGACTCATCGCGACCATACTCTTCGAACTCGTCGGTGAAGGGTTTGATGGTTGCAGACACGCGAACTCCCCCTTTAGCTAACTACAGTGTTTGCAGGGAGATGTTACCGCATCGTTTCGTCGACGTGTTCGAGACCGTCTCCATAATTGGCGATTTTTACGTTCGTGCAATTCGGCGAGCGGCTTGATTTCCTCGGCAGACGATGCTTTTGACACATATGGCCCCGCCGTCGCCGACCGCGCGATTGTCGCTTGAAAAAAGTTTGAGCATTTTTTGCCGCCTTTTACCTGCGGAGACACCAATCCGTCAAGCATTTGGTCAGCAATTGGTCAAGTAGTGGCTGATACCGTCGGCATCGACAGCCAAAACCGACAGAAGTTTTGGCCCCAGAAGCAGGGAGGTTCCCATGGCATATTACTGGCCCCAGTACGGCATCGCCATCGAAGTCGACGACGATCCCCATCTCCTGCCTTTCGACGAAGAGGCATTCCCCGATACGACGGTCTACCACGTTACCACCGATGTGATCTGCGACCCCGAGTCGTTCTCGGCGCTCGCCCACCACATCGCGCATATCCACGACGTCGAGCTCCCTCCCGACTTCGACGAGCTCGTCTACTCGCGCCGTCTGATGCTTCACATGCTCTTTGGAGCGGACCCGTCCACCTTTGCGCGCATCTATACCGCCAAGGATGCCGCATGAGCGCGAAGAAGCCACCCCACTTTGCAGGCCTGGGGCATCGCAGGAAGCTCATCGTTGCCTGCCTGGCCATCGTCTGTGCCCTTGTCGCCGTAGGACTATACGCTTGGCAGTCGCAGCCCGTACCCGAGGCGGGCGCTTCGGTTACGACGGCCGAGGGCAAAACGCGTCAGGAAATCCAAGATGAGCTCGACGCTATCGTCCGCGACAACATGATGACGATTTCGGTCGCGCCGGTCGCTCAGCTGCAGGAGGACGGCAAGCTGCGCGTCAACGTGCAAAACGTCCAAGACAATAAATTTCCCCAGCGATTCCGCGTCATCCAAAACGACGAGACCATGTACGAATCCGGTGTGGTCGAGACCGGCAAGACAATCGAGACGTGCCCCGCCGGCGACATCAAAGAAGGCGAGGCGTACATCGAGATCCAGGCACTCGATGCCAAGACCCTCGACAGCCACGGCAATCCGACACGTGTCAAGGTGCGGGTTGAGCAAGCCGAGAACTAGCTTTTCCGGCCGACGCGGCACCGCACGCAATTCACCAACATTCGTCCAATCATCGCGGGGACGGCCCGCGGCGAATAGAAAGGAACGACCATGGACATCACCAGGAACATGAACGGAGCCAGAGCGCTCGTCGTGGGCGCAGGGCTCGCGCTCGCGCTCGCAATGGGCGCTGCCCCGACGCCAGCTATGGCGGCCGGGCGCGTTGGAACCACGAAAGTAATGGTCAGGACCGAGATCGACAACGTTGAGTTCAAAGTTCCGACGGTTATTCCCTTCGTCGCCAAGGCCGACGGCACGCTTCAGGGCCCCTCAGAAGACGCGACCACCATCGACAATCATTCGGCCTACGGCATCCATGTCACCAACATGAAGGTCGACGCCATGAACACCTGGACCATTGCTGCCGACGCCAAGGCCGGAACCGCGCAGAACTCCATCGACTTTAAGGTCGGCCCCGACGGCGCACTCCAGAACGCCAGCGCCGCAATGCAGGGGACGGGCCTCGATCTTTCCAAGAATGCAGCCTTCGACATGGGCTACCAGGGCATTGCCGGCGGCACAGACAAAATTAAGCTCAAGACAAGCGGAAACGTCGCCCGCGTCACGCGCGACATCTTCCACGTAACCGGCGAAGGCGATCAGGTTGCAACGATCACCTGGACGGTCGAGCCCGGTGTGCACACGGCATAAGGCCGTCGCCCTGGCCGCTGCCGTCAGCATCCTAGCGTTTGGGCCAGCCATGGCCTTTGCCCAGCAAGAACAGGCGCAGGCCGCCACACAAGTGACAGTCGACCTCTCGGAGCTCGACCGCCGCGACCGCGAGGAACCGTTGGCGCAGACAGGCGACAGACGATGGCTCTTGGCAGCAGGCGCCACAGCAGCAGGCGCGGGAACCGCCGGCCTCGGTCTGCACATCAAACGCAGCCAGAAACAAAACACGGACAGGCCGCACTAAATTAGCTAAGGAGACCCCATGGCATCGAAGAACCTTTTGCCCGTCGTCGCACTCTGCGGCGCGCTCGCAACCGGAACACCTGTCGCCGCTTGGGCGACTCCCGTCATGGCAGGCTCCTTACCATCAGCCCTAAGCTCCGCACCAAATCCGTCGAGCGCCATTGCGTGCAAGCGTTTTTCGATCGCACAGGCCGCAATCTCAACCTCGGGATGCCTTCGTCGTAATACGGACGGCTCGATAGTCGTGGATATCAATCGTTCGAACAAGGCAAACGGCTCCCAGGCGGGGTTCGCTGTCTGCACATGGCGCTCGGTTGTGCTCGATGCAGATGGCGATCCATGCAATTTAGAGCTGCGCATCGACATCGCCTCGGTCGATGACTCGGCGAACGGAGCGAAGGTCGCCTTCGACGGTGCGTTTTTCGAGAAAGGAGGCGGTATATGTCTGGGCTGCGCCGCCGCGAATGCAGACGACACGCAGCCCACCCTCTCATTCACGGCATCGTTGCGGCTGACCAAAGCCGGCACCGATGCCATCGCGGCGGGAGAAGCATCCCTGCTGTTCTACGCCGTCAGCACCAAAGACACAGACGCTCATTTCGAGAAGCCAGCCGGATCACTCAGCCTTACACGAGGGACAGAGGCAGGCCCTATTGAAATCGATGCCCACGCGCAAAGCAGACAACGCATTCTTGCCGACCCGGCGCTTCTCGAAATGGAGTGGAACGGATCCGGAGCCATCGGAATTCTCCCCTCCGCGCTTGACGCCAAGACGCTCCCCTCAAACGACGAACCCATCAACGCAACCATACAAGAAGGGGGCACGGACAAAGAAGCAGGTGCGGGCGACACGCCATCGCCGACAAACAGCGCCCCAGCTTCTTTCGAAGCACCGAATGAGCCCGCTGCGGATCCAAACGATCCCGAGCTCGCGGACAGTCTGGGGCTTGCTGATCCTCAGGAGATCGATGAAGGTAACTGCTGCGTGCTTGCCGCCCTCGACCACACAGAGGTCATCGACGCCGCGAACATCGAAGTTGCCGCCGCCAATCAGCCCGTCCGCAAGTCGGCCATCATCGCATTTCCCGAATCCATCGAAGTCGTCTTTTTGCCATCGGGCGAGGTCGTGGCCCCAACACTGCTCACCTTGTTGGGCGCCAAGAATACTCGAAACGAAATTAAAAAGGTCACGGTTGTCGACCCTGCAACCACCGCTAAACTGCGTCTATACGCCGTTGCCCCAGACGGAAGCAAGATCTTGGAATTCGATGGCGACACACTTCTAGCCTGGCGACGTCTGGACATTATGCAAGACGTCTCGTATCAGATCGAACTCGAAGGGTTTGATCGTGCCCGCGATGCCAATATCATCGCCGCGGCTATTGAATCCCCACAGCGGCTTATGACACTGCGCTTTGACTACTATCCCTATGTCCCGACAACCACCTGAGGCTTAAATGCTGCGCATCATTCCTAATACCACTTATATAACGTATTAGATGAGTCGCGATGTGCCTCGCATTTCGTTCTGCTACGATTGCCACGTTGGCATCAATACAGGAGGGCTCATGCCGGGCTTGGGAACAATCATCAACGTTGCGCTTTTAGTTGCGGGCGGTCTTTTGGGATTAGCGGGCGGCCGCTTCATTACACCGCGCATCCAAGACACGCTCATGAAAGCATCGGGGCTGTGCGTCCTGTTTATCGGCCTGGGCGGCACCATGCAAAAGATGCTCATCATCGATGGAAAGGCGCTAGCGACCACCGGTACCACCATGCTCATCGTCTCATTTGCGCTCGGTTCGCTCATCGGCGAGGCCATCAACTTGGAGGCCGCCATCGAGAACCTTGGCGAATGGCTCAAGCACAAGACTGGCAGTGAGGGCGATAACGAGTTCACCAACGCTTTTGTCTCGACTTCACTCACCGTGTGCATCGGCGCCATGGCCATTGTGGGATCGATCCAGGACGGCCTGCTCGGCGACTGGTCAACGCTTGCCCTCAAGGGCGCACTGGACTGCATCATCGTCTGCACCATGACGGCCTCGCTTGGCCGCGGCTGTATCTTCTCCGCCCTGCCCGTCGCCGTGTTCCAGGGGACGATCACGTTGTTTGCCGGTGCGCTCTCCCCCATCATGACCACAGCTGCCCTCAACAGCCTTTCGCTCGTAGGCTCCATGCTCATCTTCTGCGTCGGCGTCAACCTCATCCGTCCTCAGACCTTCCGCACGGCCAATATGCTTCCCTCCGTCGTCATCGCCGTCATCTACGCCCTCCTGTTCTAAATCTATCAACGCAGCGGTATCTCGAACATCTGTTTGATGCTGTGCTATGATATGAGGTCACCGTAGCTGCGTTCGAGAGGAGGAGCGGTGGCCGACCAGGACATCAAGATGCTCATCGAGCGCATTATGGCCGAGGCCCGGACCCATCAGTCCGCCCGCTTCTCAAACGAAATCTACGCAGACGAGCCGATTCTCAAAACCGGCCGACAGATGCAGAATTTCCTCCCCGACCAGTACCGTAAAATGCGCGAGATATCGCGCTGGCAGGATGACCCCAAAGGCGGCGCAGGTCGCTGGCTTTCGGAAGCCGAGCTTTTTTACCGCCAGGGCCTGCTGATGGCCGACTTTGAGGACGACTGTCCCTACAACGGCACCTTTAAGTCGTACTTTCCCACCTACAACGCCATGAGCGACCGGCAGCTGCGCGGCTACTTTACCTGGCGTGCCCAAGTGCGCCACGGAACCGTCGAGGAAACGTCTACGTCCTTTGCCTTTCTGTATCTCTATGAGCTGATTTGCGGCATTGGCGTAGATAATCCACTCGATGGTTTTAACAAGATCAAGGCTTTTTGGGATGTCTATCGCGCCTTCGAGCCCGGCATCGACCGGTTTGCGCGCGTGTGGCTGCAAGATTACGCCGTGTTCCACGGGCTCGACCCCAAGCTGCTTCGCGACTCTAAAACCGTCATGTTCGATAACGCCCTTATCGAACTGCGGCGCGCGGCACGAGACCTTGTACCGCCACCGGCACCGTCCGGCCAGACCCCTAAGCGTCGCAAAACCTCCGAGCCCACGCTCCCCCTTCCGCCCGATGAGGTGCGCGAGGAGCGACTCATGGCCGCCATCAACGCCCTCTCCACGTACAACCTAAGTAGCTCGCGGCTCGACCGCAGCCACCACCGCGATCTGCGCCACGTGGCGTGCGCCGTGTATGTCCGCATGGCGCGCTACTATGACACGCACCGAAAGACCGGCATCGTGGCAAGTTTATTTGGGGAGGAGACGGCCATGCCCTACACCATGTTTGCCTCGGCCGTATTCTTTGCGCCCGAGCGCCACGAGGACTGCGAATACCGTCTGGACCCCATCCATATCTACCGTTGCCAAAACGGTTTTTGGGAATGCATGCGGATTCACGGCAGCAGACAAAAGAGCAGCAAACTTGGCGAGATGATGCGCGCCTGCGACCAACGCCTGCGCCTGGCCCTGGACCCTGCCCATCCCCTGAAGGAAGAAAAGGTCCCCAAATATCTGGCCAAGATTATCGATGACGAGATTGTGGCATGGCTTTCGTGGGACGCCGCACACCAGCCCGTCAAGATCGATATCGATTTGAGCCAGCTGGGGCACATTCGGAGCGCTGCCGCACAAACGCGCGAAGCGCTTTTGATCGACGAGGAACGCGAGGACGGCGCGTCCGCAGAAGCCGAGGCAGCGGACTCAGGGCAACCGGAAGCCGAGCCCGTAGCCGACGCGACGGTCGAGGCGGTCGCGGCGGCTGCAGGGCAGGACGAGTCCGACGAGCCGACCATATCCACCGAACAGTTTGGTGTCGTGGCACCGCTTCTCGCGCCGACGCCCGCGTTCGCAGCTGCTACGCCCGCTGACGCCACGAACGAACTCGCGCCCGCCGCAGACGCCTATCTCCGCGCGCTGCTCGAGCACAACGCAGTACAGGCGGAATCGGCGGTAGTGCAATCGGGGCAGAGCGAGGACATGCTCGTCGATACCATCAACGAGGCGCTCTTTGACCTGGTGGGCGACACCGTAATTGAATTTAGCGCGGCAGGGCCGCAAATTATCGAGGACTACGAAGCAGACGTGAGAGGATACCTAGACCATGAGTGATACCGCATCCGCAGCACCTCGCGTGCCCAAGCGCGTCGCTGCCGTCATTCTCAACTCGCTCAAGGGCGGCGTGGTCCCGCGCATCGGCCTTCCTTACATCACCGTAGGGCGCGAGGTCGAGATCCGCGCCCTGCTCACCGATCTGAGTCTCATCGCCGACGGCGGCGCGAGCTTCCGTTTTCTGGTCGGTCGTTACGGCGCCGGCAAGAGCTTTTTGCTCCAGACTATCCGCACGCACGCCATGGGCGAGGGATTCGTCGTCGCTGATGCCGACCTGTCGCCCGAGCGCCGCCTGCAGGGCGGTCAGGGACAGGGCCTTGCCACCTACCGCGAGCTCATCCGCAATTTATCGACCAAGACGCGCCCCGAGGGCGGTGCGCTCAACCTTATTCTGGATCGCTGGGTCGCCTCGTGTGCCGACGTCGACGAGTCGGTCGTCAATGCCCAACTGGCCCCGCTCGAGGAGATGGTCCACGGCTTCGACTTCACCCGCATGCTCCGCCGCTATCGCATGGCCGCATCCGGGGGCGACGAAGAGGCCATGAGCCGCGTGACCAAATGGATTCGCGGCGAATACCGCACCAAGAGCGAGGCACGCGCCGAGCTGGGCTCCTCGACCATCATCAGCGATGACGACTGGTACGACTACGTCAAACTCATTGCGCGCTTTTTGGTCTGCAGCGGCTACAAGGGCATGCTGGTGCTCATCGACGAGCTCGTGAATCTGTATAAGATTCCCAACGCCATCACGCGCCAATACAACTACGAGAAGATCCTGACCATGTACAACGACACGCTCCAGGGCAAGGCGCAGTACCTAGGCATGATCATGGGCGGCACGCCAACCTCCATCGAAGACCGCCGCCGCGGCGTGTTCTCCTACGAGGCCCTGCGCAGCCGACTCGCTCAGGGCCGCTTTGCGCGCGAAGACCTTAAGGACATGCTCGCGCCCATCATCCGCCTGCAGCCACTCACCTATGAGGAGTTGCTGGTGCTCATCGAAAAACTCATGCAAATTCACGCCGGCTACTTTGGTTGGACGCCCACGCTTACCGAGAACGACTTGGTGGACTTCCTCAAGATCGAGTTCGGTCGTGTGGGAGCCGACACGCACCTGACGCCGCGTGAGGTCATCCGTGACTTTATCGAGCTGCTCGATATCCTGTGTCAGAACCCCGATGCAAATGTAGCCGAGCTGCTGCAAAGCGTTGGCGGCGACGCGCTGGTGCCGGCAGCCGCAACAGGCGACACCGGCACCGCAGGCGGCGACCGCAACTTCGCCGAATTCACCATCTAACCTGCCAAAAAGGGACAGGTTTATTTTGGCGGGTTTTATCTGGGCAAACGTTGAGGCGGTAATGCAGCAAACCCTTGGCCACCGCGTTAAGAGGTTCGTATTTGAGAGGAGGCCCCGTGAACGCCTTTGACCGATATGCTCCGTTTATCCAAGACTTCATCTACTCCCACGATTGGGAGAGTCTGCGCTCTATCCAGGTTGCAGCGGCAGACGCCATCTTTAACACGCAAGACAATGTGCTCCTGACGGCATCCACGGCTTCCGGCAAAACCGAGGCAGCCTTCTTTCCCATCCTGACCGAGTTTTGGGAGAACCCGCCCGCGAGCGTGGGCGCCCTCTACATCGGCCCCCTCAAGGCGCTCATCAATGATCAGTTCGTCCGTCTCAACGACCTCTGCGAAGAGGCCGATATCCCTGTCTGGCACTGGCATGGCGATGTCTCGCAGTCGCACAAGGCTAAGCTCATCAAAAAACCGAGCGGCATCTTGCAGATTACACCCGAGTCGCTCGAGGCGCTCCTGATCCATAAGCACATGGCGATCCCGCGCATGTTTTGCGACCTGCGCTACGTGGTCATCGATGAGGTCCACTCGCTCATGCGCGGCGACCGTGGCGGGCAGACGCTCTGCCTTATCGAGCGGCTCTCGCGCATGGCCGGCGTGCAGCCTCGACGCATTGGCCTTTCGGCCACCATCGGCGACCCCGAGCGCACGGGCGCTTTTCTCTCGCAGGGAACGGGGCGCAACTGCGTTATCCCCCGCTTTGAAGAACCGCGTCGCGTGTGGCGCATCTCCATGGAGCACTTCTACAACTCGGGCCCCCAGGCACAGCAGCGGGGATTCATGGGCACAGGTCCGCAGGAAGCCGAAGTGCTCGCATGCGAGCGCATCGAGGCGGCATCCGCGGCACTGCCCGCCGGCGCCCAAGACATGCGTCACAGCGGACAACTCACACAAGAGGAGCGCCGTCAACGTCGTGAGCGGGCACGGGGCAAGGCCGCTCCCAAGGACCGCCAAGCTTCCTCGGCCCCCGAGGGCGAAGTCGACATCCCACGAGCGACCGAGCAGGCGCTTCTCAACCCCACCGACACTGCGCCCGACAACGCCGACCCCGGTATGGGCTATATCTTTGAGCATACGCGCGGCCGCAAGTGCCTGGTCTTTGCCAACTCGCGCGAGGAGGCAGAGGCCGTGTGCTCCATGCTGCGTAGCTACTGCGAGAACCGGCACGAGCCCGACCGTTTCCTCATTCATCACGGCAATCTTTCGGCATCGTTGCGCGAGACGGCCGAGGAACTCATGCGCGATGAGGAGCAGGCACAGACAACCGTCACCACCTCTACGCTGGAGCTCGGTATCGATATCGGCCGTCTGGAGCGCGCGTTTCAGATCGATGCGCCGTTTACCGTCAGTTCCTTTTTGCAGCGAATGGGCCGCACGGGACGCCGCGACCTTCCGCCCGAGATGTGGTTTGTCATGCGCGAGGAAGAGCCTGAGCCGCGCACGATGATGCCCGAGACCATTCCTTGGAAGCTCCTGCAGGGCATCGCGCTCGTACAACTCTATCGCGAGGAAAAATGGGTCGAGCCGCCTGAGCTCGATCGACTCCCCTACAGTCTGCTCTATCACCAGACCATGTCGACCCTCGCCAGCACCGGAGAGCTCACGCCGGCCGAACTTGCCCAGCGCGTGCTCACACTGAGCTATTTCCATCGCATCTCGGCCGATGACTATCGCGTATTGCTGCGTCACCTCATTAAGATCGACCATATCCAGGTCACCGAGGGCGGCGGACTCATCGTGGGTCTCGCGGGCGAGCGCATCATTAACAACTTTAAGTTCTACGCCGTATTCCAGGAAAACGAGGAGTTCACCGTTCGCAGCGAATCGGCCGAGCTGGGCACGATCGTCAACCCGCCCCCGCCCGGTGAGCGCATCGCCATCGCCGGCCATTGCTGGATTGTCGAGGAAGTGGACTGGAAGCGTCACACCGTCTTTGCCACGCAGGTCAAGGGCCGTGTGCCGGCCTACTTTGGCGACTGCCCCGGTGACATCAACACGCATGTACTCGAGCGCATGCGCAAGGCGCTCAACGAGCACGCGACATATCCGTACCTCATGGGTAACGCACGGGCCCGCTTAGCGCAGGCTCGTCATACGGCCAAGCTTTCGGGTGCGGGAGCTAAACCGCTCATCAACCTGGGCGGCGATACCTGGGTACTCTTCCCCTGGCTGGGCAGCTACGCCTTTTTGGCGCTCGAGCGCATGCTCAAGATTAAATGTGCCGCGGAGCTGGGCCTTCGCGGACTCGACCCATCACGCCCGTACTTTATGCAGTTTAAGATGAAGGCCGACGAAGAGACGTTCTTTGAGGTGCTCGCCGCCGAGGCCGAGAAGGACTTCGACCCCATCGAGCTCGTCTATCCTGGCGAGGTGCCTTACTTTGACCGCTACGACGAGTTTCTTCCCGAAGAGCTCGTGCGCAAGGGCTTTGCCGAAGGCGTGCTCGACATAGAGGGCATGAAGCAGCGCGTTCTCGGCTGGCGCGACCACGCCTAAGACCAGTCCTTTTGGGACGGGGAGACCTATTTGTCGTGAAGGACGGTGCCGAGGAAGTCGGTGTCGAAGGGCACGGCTTCGGCAAAGGCGTAGTTGCCGTCGCTGGCGATGAGCAGGTAGTTTTCCTCGCCGCCGAACTTCGCATCGCCACATGGGACCACCCAGGCGTGGGCGAATACCTCGAGTGCCGTGGCAGTGCAGTCGCGCAGAAACGTCACGTCGCTCCCCTCGTTTGCGCTCACGATATTGGCAACGTAGATACCCCCGGGGTTCAGGCTGCCCCGCACTAAACGCAACGCCTCAACCGTCGCCAGCTCGCGCACAGGCTCGGCACCGCCAAAGCAGTCGCTCACGACCGCGTCATAGCGACGATGGCCCACGCTCGTAATGCCCAAATATGAACGAGCCTCGGCGGTTATCACCCGCAGACGATCGCCCGCCGCGCGCTCCAGCTCGTCTAGGTAGAACCAGCGGCGCGCCAGGCGCGTAATCTCTCCGTCATACTCGATGACGTCCATGCGCAAACCCTCGTGCGACATCAGCGCAAATTTGGGATAGGCAAACCCGCCGCCGCCCAGCATCAGCATACGGTTGATACCGTGACCATAAGCGTCGCGCATCGCATCCTCGGCCTCAAACACGTCGTCAAACGCGCGATAGTACGCAAAGACGGGCTCCGCCCAGCGCTCGCCAACGTAACTCGCGCTTTGGTAGACGCCGCCTTGCACCAATACGCGGACTTCGTCGCCGCCCTCGTCGTGCACGCGTTTCACACGCGCCAACCCATTGCGGGTTCGCGCAACCTGCAGACAGGCAGCACGAACAGCGACAGCGGCCGCACCAAGCGCCGCGGCTCCCAGAGCAACGCCGGCAACGACGCCGGCAGAAACACTCGGCTTGTTCATTTAGAGCTCCTTTTGCAGATAGAGTCCGTGGTCGTAGAAACCCAAATGGCGATAGTACTCGCGCGTACCGATCGCGCTAATCACGTTGATACGCGTATAACCCGCATCCCGGGCAATCTCGCACGCACGCTCTACGAGCAAACGCCCCAACCCGTGATGCTGTGCCGCCTGGCCTTGATCTCCCACGCGCGCCGCCATGCCATACACGTGTACCTCGCGAATCATCGCCTCGTCCGGTGTCGTCGGCAACTCACCCGCATGCGCGGCAACAAAAGCACGATCGGGCAGAGACAGACGCAAAAAGCCCGCGATCTTGCCCTGCGGCGTCACCCACTGCAAAAAGCGCTCGTGCGTCACCGGCGTCTCGTACGCCACTTCCTCGTCAAGGGTCAGCTCATGCAAGTCGGCGCCCGCCGTGCTGATCTCGCGATAGCGAATCTCGCGCACCGTCGCACCGTCACCCCGAGCGGCCAAGCGGTTTTCGACGAGCTGACGCAGGTTGGGTTTCTTGTTGCCCACCATGATGTCGTCGGAACTAAAGTCGCGAATCATGCGACTGATGCGGCAGAACGCCGGCGTCACCACGATGTCGTCGGCCAGCACATCGAGCAGCTCTTCCTCGGTATAGGGACGCCACTCGCCGCGCTCGTAGCAGCCCACCAGACGCGAGCCCTCGATGAGCGCACACGGGTAAACCTTGACCTCGTCGGGCATAAAGGCCCCTTCGGTCATAAAGCGTTCGTAGTCGCGCTTGTCCCCCTCGGGCGTGGCGCCCAGCAAGTTAAGCATAAAATGCGCGTGGATCTTAAAGCCAAACAGGCGCGCAAGCGAAAACGCCCGCTCGATCTGCGCCACCGAAATACGACGCTCATTGATATCGAGCAAATGTTGGTCGAGACTCTGAATACCCATCTGGATCTTGGTGCAACCCAGGCGGCGAATAAGCGTGAGGGTCTGCGGCGTCACGGCATCGGGGCGCGTCTCGATAACGAGCCCCACCACGCGATGCTTCGCCGTCTCGTTGATGCGCTGCTGACGCTCAAGCTCCTCCATCGTTGCCGTCTGCCACTCGGCAACCTCGCCCCACGGCGTACCGGGGCCGTACAGACGACGCACCGCGCGGTTGTAGCCGCCCACGGCAGCATCCACACGCTCCTGCTCGTCGGCAACGCCAGCAGCAAGCTCAGCCTCGTCTGTCGCAATGCCGGCAACCCGATAGCGCTCGCGGTGCTCTGTTACCACCGGCGGCAGCGCATCGGCGGGAGCGTCATCGAGCAGGCGCCCCGCCTCGGCACGGCTGATGCCCGGACGCGCCAGCATGGGGTTGGCCGCCACGCCGGCGACGGCATCGTCATTGAGCGCACGGAAAAGCTCCGACATAAACCACGTCTGATACCCTTGCGGATAGTCGCTCCAGGTACCGCCGAGCACGATAAGCTCGATCTTGTCGGTTGCATGCCCCATTTGCGAAAGCGCGGTCAAACGAGCACTCACCTGCAGATACGGGTCGAAGCAGTTTTGCTCTGCACGGGCACACGCCGGCTCAGCGTGCAGATAACTCTTGGGCATGCGCAGGTCGTTGGGACAAAACAGGCAATCGCCCGAGCACGGCCAGGGCTTGGTGATGACGGTAATGGTCGCCACGCCCGAAGCCGTGCGGCGCGGCTTCATGCGCAACACCTGCAGCAGTTGACGTTCCAGCTCGGAATTGACATTCCACGCAGCCCACCGAGCCGGCTCCTCACGTTTAACCCGCTGGTAGAACGGCAGCAGACGGCGCTTGGCCAAATCGCGCTTGTCGGCACCCTCGCGGCGCGCCTCGGCATGTATCAGTTTGACGAGTGCCTTGTCGTCCACGGTCTCGCCGCGACGCAGAGCCTCGAGTATGTTCAAGATAATCTGTTCCATGCCCCCATTGTAAAGGCAAAGGCGCCGAAGCCAATCTCGGCTTCGGCGCCTTCATCAAACAGCATGCCTATATGTACCGATCTCCGAAAACCTCATGTCACTCCGGATCAAACGACATGTCGCCCGAACCGACCTCAAAACGATACGTGGCAGACTTATCGCCGTTATCGAATTCAAGATTCAAAATGGTCTCGCCGTCGTAGCCAAGCGGAAGGAAATCGCTCTCGAAGTCGCCGCTGCCCAAGGTGAGGCTCGCCTTAAAGCCCGTCGAGTTCGGAACCGTCATCTCCACATCGCCCGAGCCCACACTCACGTCCATCGACTTCGTGGGGGCCGGGTAAAGCTCGAACGTCACATCGCCCGAACCGACCTCGGCATTCAGGGTATCGGTCACGGTGCCCGTAAACTCAACGTCTCCGGAGTCCAGAGTCAGGTTGAGGTCATGACACGCAATGCCCGCGACCGCCAGATCACCCGATCCTACATTCGCTGTAATGCCCACCATGTTATCGGCAACTTTGCGCGGCAGTTCGACGGTAACCGTGCGGTCAATGGCGCGCTCGTCATCGCAATCGAACTGGCGAATCTTGAGCGTCGAGTCCTCGACGGATGCGATGTTTTGCGTCGCGACCTTGGAGGCATCCATACCCTTGGCAACGCGCCCCCGCTCGATAACGCGAGCCTTGTTGCCATCAACAACCTTGACGTCCACCGAAGCCGCATTGATATCGAAATCGAGGTAGCGGAACTCATCGGCATCAAAAGTCACACTCGAAAGTTGCTGAGGTCGAGCGGAATAGCTGCCGTCATCCAAGAGATCGTCCTCGTCAACCGCATCGTCCATACCAGACAAGCCGGATACAACATCGTCGAGATCCCACGGGCCATCAAAATGAATCAAAGTCCGCGAAATGCCAAAAACAAGCCCGATAATCAGTACAAACGCTCCGATGCCAACGCCCAGGCGCAGCTTGGATTCATGCGAAAGCTTCATCATTCGTCACCTTCTTTGGCACATGGCTCAGCGGTGGCCGCGGTAGCCACGTCAGCATCAGGTTCCGCAGAAGTATCCTTCCCCTGGGCCCTGACCGCCACCGGTGCCGAACCAACCTGAATATCCCCACGCGCCCAATCGCCATCGAGCGCACGCGCCACCCAGTGATAAATGGGAATCGTAAAGAAGATCAGCGCGGCAAAGGGGCCGGCACCAAACAGGAACATCAGCAAAAAGAACAGTAGCCAGCACACGGCCCAATACGGGAACGACTGGAACGGGCCCTTCACCGGAGTCGAGCCAACCGCGGTGCCACTCGTCGCCTGCGCCGTAGCGGCATTAGCGGCCTGTGCACTCCAGCTTGCCGCTTGCGCCGCCTTGGCGGCGGCGTCACTCGCCTGTGTTGCCGCCTCGGTAGCTCGTGCCGCCGCCTCATGGGTGCGTGCGCGCTCTGCCGCCTCGGCCTCGCGCTGACGAGCGCGGTCCTCGTTCTCAAACTCGATATCGTCCTCAATCTCATCGCTCGGATTGAGCAGCTCGTCCAGACTCACACCATAGAGCTTGGCGAGCGAGATCAGGTTCTCGGTATCGGGCGAGCTCTCCGCACGCTCCCATTTACTGACCGCCTGGCGCGACAGCCCCAGCTTTCGCGCCAGCCCTTCTTGGCTAAAGCCCTTGCTGCGGCGAAGGTCGGCGAGCCGCTGCGCAGTTTCTACATTCATGGTTCCTCCTATGTGATGCCAGCCGTGCCGCCGGACCGTTTTTGTTCTTAAGGCGCCTTGCACAGTTAAAAATCTATCCGCCACCGCCAAAAGCATGCCACCTATTCTAGTGAGATTTTTGACAACCGGCGGTTGCGGGTGCATATGAGCTGCGGAAATGTGTCCAAACAAAGCAATGACCCGTAGCTTGGTTGTCCCCGTTGCTGCGTTAACGGTAGTATGGTCGTACTGTTAATTCCGCACCGCCAACGGAGGGAGTTCCGCGCCGTGAACCGCGATTTCGCCTCATCGCTCATCCAGCTCAATAACACGTTCTATCGCGAGCACTCCGCCTCCTTTTCCGATACGCGCCAAGCCCCGTGGCCCGGCTGGGTGCGCACCATGGACATTGCGCTCGGGCAGCTCGACGTCGCCACGATCGAGCATCCCGTCCGCGTCTTCGATCTTGCCTGCGGCAATATGCGATTCGAAAACTTTGCCGCCGGCGGCGCACTCGCCGCCAAGGGCGTCAACGGCGCAAACCCCTCGGCAGATGCCAGTTGCCCGTTTGAGTTCTATGGTGTCGACTCGTGTCAAGATTTGGCTATCGATGCACATGGCCACGCCCTGCGCATTCCCAACCTGCGCTTCCAGGAACTCGATGTGCTCGACGCCCTCATGAAGCTCAACCCCGCCGAGACACCCGACGTGCTTTTCGACGCCCCGCTCGCCGACATCTCGGTCTGCTTTGGATTTATGCACCACGTGCCGTCGTGCGAGTACCGCGTACGCGTGCTCGACGCCCTGGTGCGCCAGACGCGCCCAGGCGGCATCATCGCCATCAGCTTTTGGGAGTTTATGAACGACGAGCGCATGGCGCGCAAGGCTGTTCGCGCCGAGGCCCGCGCCGAGCTCACCCCGCCGTTTGAGGATTACGATTCCGCGCAGTTTGAAGCCGGTGACCACCTCATTGGCTGGCAAAACGACCGCCACGCCTACCGCTATTGCCATCACTTTGACGATCAGCAGATCACCGACCTGGTGCGCGGCGTGCGTACGTTCTACAAGAGCGGCGAGGTCCCCGTGCGCGAGCTTGAGCGCTTCCATGCTGACGGTCGCAGCGGCGATCTCAACCGCTATGTGATTCTCAAGCGCCTGTAGGTATCGGCGACTCGCCGCCGGGCTGCACCGCATCTTTCGGGCAAGCTATGCCCGCCCTTTTTCAATCCATTGACGGAACGCGCAGCTATGCGTTCCAAACTTATGACCAAGGAGCCTCATGGGAGCCGTCCACGTTCGCACGCCTAAGAACTTTGTGCTCGAAGAGCGCCTGGAGCGCTACGCCGATGCGATTGAGACGAACCCTGAAATCTATGCCGGAGATTGGCGCGAGGCCTGTGCGCCAGTTGGCAGCAAGCCCTTCGAACACCTTCACCTGGATCTTGGCTGTGGCAAGGGAACGTACCTTGTAGAGCGCGCGGCCCACGAACCAAACACCCTCTTTATCGGTATGGACCAGGAGCCCATCTGCATCGCCTATGCCGCGCAGAAAATCTGCGAGCAGGAGCTGTCCAACGCACTCGTCCTGCCCCGAGGCGCCGCATCGCTGCCGCAGCTGTTTGCCGCAGGCGAGCTCGATGTCATCACCATCAACTTTCCCACGCCGCAGCCCAAGGCCAAGTACGCCAAAAAACGACTCGTCCATGTCGACCATCTGATGCTCTACCGCCCGCTCTTTGCAGCCAGCGCCACCGTCACGCTGCGCACCGACAGCAAGCCATTGCGCGACTACGCCCTGGGGCAGTTTGCCGCGGCCGGTTACGGCACGCTTTGGGTAAGTGACGACGTCCGCCGCGACCATCCCGAACATCCCGAGACCGAATATGAATGCCGCACGCGCGAGATGGGCGCCGCCGTCTATGGCATCTGCGCCACACCCGGCACGCAGCCCAGCGATGAACAGCTCGCGGCGGGCCGCGCGCAGGAGCAAAGCCTTGCGTGTTACCTGCCCGACAACCTCGATGAGCTCACCTACGTGCCTCTCGGCATGGAAGAGGCCGTCGAGAACTTTAAAAACCGCGCCCGCAAGGGTAAGAAGCGCCTGCCTCAGGAACGCTAGTACCACGCGCCCATTTCCTGCATTTTCTCGCGCGCTGGCACCCCGCGCCGCCGCTACGCCATAATAGTTGGCGGACAATCGCGAGAGAAAGCAAACACATGGCACAGACCACGACAGACACCGTCTCCGGCGCCGGCGCCGCCAGCTCATTCTCGGGCGGCACGGGAACCGAAGCCGAGTTTGGCTCGCTCGGCGCGCTCTCCCCCACCTGGTGGGAGCCCGAGGACGGCAGCGAGCCCGAACCATGGCTCACGCCCGATCAAGCCTTCGAACGCTTCTTTGAATGGACGAGCGATCGCGGCATTGAACTGTGGGATCACCAAGAAGAGGCCCTCATGGACCTGGCAGCCGGCGATCACGTCATTTTAGGCACACCGACCGGATCGGGTAAATCGCTCGTCGCGCTGGGCATGCTCTTTATGGGCATGGCACAGGGCAAACGCTGTTATTACACGGCCCCCATCAAGGCCCTGGTCAGCGAAAAGTTCTTCGACCTGGTGCAGGTGCTCGGTCGCGATAACGTCGGCATGATCACCGGCGACACGCATATCAACACCAAGGCACCCGTCATCTGCTGCACGGCCGAAATCCTTGCCAACGATGCGCTCCGCGAGGGCGAGGACGCCGACGTGGGCTGCGTGGCCATGGACGAGTTCCACTACTTTGCCGACCCCGACCGCGGCTGGGCCTGGCAGGTGCCGCTGCTCACCCTGCCCCACACGCAGTTTATGCTCATGAGCGCCACACTCGGCGATGTCACTGCCATCGCCGCTTCACTCGAGGAACACACCGGCGCTGCTTGCGACTTGGTTGTCGACGCCCCACGCCCCGTGCCGCTGAGCTACGACTACGTGACGACCTCGCTCGAGGGCACCGTCGAGCTCGCGATGCGTCGCGGCGAGGCCCCGCTCTATATCGTGCACTTTAGCCAGGATGCCGCACTTGCGACGGCACAATCCCTCGCCAACTTTGGCATTGCCAGCAAGGAGCAGCGCGAAGCTATTAAGGAAGCCGCCAAAGGCACGAGCTTCTCCACGGCTTTTGGCAAGATCCTCAAACGTTTGCTTGGCTGCGGCGTCGGTGTGCACCACGCCGGTATGCTGCCGCGCTATCGCCTGCTGGTCGAGCGCTTGGCACAGCAGGGCCTGCTGCCCGTCATTTGCGGCACCGACACACTCGGCGTCGGCATCAACGTGCCCATCCACACCGTGGTCCTCACCGCGCTCACCAAGTTCGACGGCTACAAGATGCGTCGCCTGCGCGCCCGCGAGTTCCATCAGATCGCTGGTCGCGCCGGTCGCTCGGGCTTTGACACCGAGGGTATGGTCATCGCCGAGGCCCCGGAGCACGAGATCGAGAACGCCAAGCTCATGGCCAAGGCGGGCGACGACCCCAAGAAGCTCCGCAAGATTAAAAAGAAGAAGGCCCCCGAGGGCTTTGTCACCTGGAACAAGCAGACCTTTGAGCGCCTGATTGAGACTCAGCCCGAGACGCTCAAGCCGCGACTTCGCATCACACACTCCATGGTGATTAGCGTGGTCGAGCAGGGCGGCGACGCTCGCGCCCGCGTGCACGACCTCATCGAGACAAGCCTGCAAACGCTCGAGGAAAAGGCAAAACTCGAGGTTCGTGCCGACGAGATCTTCGCCACGCTCATCGACTCCGGCGTCGTCGTGCGCACCGAGGTGCCGCCCGCACCCGACGCTCCGGCTGACGCCGCGCCGGACATCGACTACGCGCTGACGGTCGACCTGCCCGAGGACTTTGCGCTCGACCAGCCGCTCTCGCCGTTTTTGCTTGCCGCGCTGGAGCTACTCGACCCCGAGAGCGAGACCTATACCATGGACCTCATCTCGATGGTCGAGGCTACGCTCGAGGACCCCAAGCAGGTATTGCGCGCACAGGAGCGCGCTGCACGCGATCGCGCGATGGCCGAAATGAAGGCTGACGGCGTCGAATATGAGGAGCGCCTGGAGCGCATCCAGGATGTCACCTACGAAAAGCCGCTCGAGGACTTGCTCGATGCCGTCTTCGACAAGTACTGCCAGGAAGTACCCTGGGCCAACGACTACCAGCTCTCGCCCAAGAGCGTCCTGCGCGACATGCTGGAAAGCGCGAGCGATTTTAAGGGTTACATTCAAAAGCTCGGCATCGCCCGCTCCGAGGGCATTCTGCTGCGCTACCTGGCAGAGGCCTACCGTTCACTCGACCGTACCGTGCCCATCGAGAAGCGTGACGAGCGCCTGCGCGACATTATCTCGTGGCTGGGCTTTGTGGTGCGCTCGGTGGACTCGAGCTTGGTGGACGAGTGGGAGAACGCCGGCAACCCGGCAGCCCTCGATGCTGCGCCGCCGCAGGGCATCGACGAGGTCGTGGCGGACCGTCGCGGCTGCACGCTGTTGGTGCGCAACGCGCTCTTCCGTCGCGTGACCCTTGCCGCCCGCGAGCATGTTCGCGACCTGGGCGAGCTCGACGACGACTGGGGCATGAGCGAGATCCGCTGGCAAAAAGCACTCGACGCTTACCACGAGCAGCACGAGGAAATCCTCACCGACGGAGATGCCCGCAGCGCCGCGATGTTTTCCATCGACGAGTCCGACGAGAAGACCGCGCACGTATGGCACGTGCACCAGATCTTTGCTGACGAGGATGGCGACCACGATTTTGGCATCATGGGCGATGTCGATCTGGACGCCACGCAAGACGGTGGCGAGGTCATCTTCAAAAACTACCGCGTCGGCTTTATCGAAGACCTGCTCGAGGACTAGCCGCACATACTGGAACAAAACGAAGCGGGGCCGCTGGCAATATCGCCAGCGGCCCCGCTTTTGCACTATACGCTATGCCCTACTCGGCATCCTCGACCTCATACGAATCCGCCTCGGCGGGCTCATCGTTTGTCTCTGGCGCAGTCCCGCGTGCCTCGTCAAACGCCGCCTTCATGGTCTTGTTGCCCCACGTGAGCTTGCGAATGGTAAGATCGTCGGCTTTCTTGTTGGCTAGGCGCAGGTTGTTCTCGGAGGACAGCAACGCCTCCTTGGTTTTCTGCAGATGGCTAATCGTCTTGTCGATCTCATCGATTGCCGTTTGGAACTTGCGACTCGCAATCTCGTAGTTGCGGCCGAAATCATTCTTGAACTTTTCCATCTTGGCTTCGAAGTTCGTAACGTCGATATTCTGCTGTTTGTACTCCGCTAGCTCCTGCTTATAGCGCAGCGAACCCATGGCGGCGTTGCGAAGAAGCGTAATCATGGGAATGAAAAACTGCGGGCGAATCACGTACATCTTCTCGTAGCGATAGCTCACGTCGACTATCCCTGCGTTATAGAGCTCGCTCTCAGGCTCGAGCAGCGTGCAGAGCACCGCGTACTCACAGCCTTTTTTGCGGCGATCGTGGTCGAGTTTCTTAAAGAAGTCCTCGTTTTTATGCTTGGTCGCGGTCTCGTCGTTCTCGTTTTTCATCTCGAACATAATCGAAATGACCTCGTTACCGCTCGCGTCGCACTCGCGGAAGATAAAGTCGCCCTTGGTACCCTCGGACGCATCGTTATCTTTCTCGAAGTACGCGTTAGGAAACGCCGTCATGCGCAGACGGTTGAACTCAGTCTCGCAGTGCTGCTCGAGTGACTCGCCCACCATCTTGGTGGACAGGCGGACCTTCATGTCCTTAAGGCGCTCGATCTCTTCATCCTTGTAGCGAATCAGATCATCGCTCGCACGCTTGGCCTGCGCAAGCTCGAGCTCGTGTGCCGCCTTAGCCTGTTCCTCGCGAGAATCGCGCACCGCCAGCTCGCTCGTCAGTTTGGCACGCGCTTCATCGCGCTCTCGCTCCGCCGCGGCGACCGCCTTCGACAGCTCCATTTTTGCAGAAAGTTCTTGCTCGCGAAGCTGTGCACGAAGGCCCTCGGCCTCGCGCTCGGACTGAGTCTTAGCATTCGAGAACTTCTCGCGCACTTCTGTCTGGTAATCGGAAAGCTTACGATTCGCTTCATTTTGCGCAGCCTCGAGTTTACGCTGCGCCTCGGCCGCAGCAGTTGCGAGTGCCATTTCTTGAGCCTTATCTGCGGCGGCAAGCTTTGCCTGCAACTCCGCAATCTGAGCATCGCGCACAGCGAGGTCATTTTGAGTCGCATTGCGCACCACGGCTTCGGCAAGCTTTGCTTCGTCATCTTTGCGCCCAAGCTGCGCACGCAGGCTATCAATCTCACGCTGGAGTTCGGCATTCTCCTTTTGAGCGTCAGCTCGTGCCTCAACCGCCGCACGCTGGCTTGCACTCTCGCGCTCTGTGGCAGCGCCCTCGAGCTTGGCGCGCAGCTCGGCAAGCTCAGCATCGCGCTTGGCAACCTCTTGTGCCAGCTGCTGAGCTGCAGCATTCTTCTGCTCGACAAGCTGAGCGTTGCGCTGAGACTCTGCCTCCTGCAAAGCGGCTGACGAACGCGAGCGCTCAAGCTCCAGCGCCTGCTCGCCCTCGCGTCGAGCCGCCGCTACGCGCTCATCCAGGTCACGCGAGAACTCAGCATCGCGCACTTGCTTGACGATATCCGCATAGCCGGACGCATCGACCTTAAAAACTTCGCCGCAATGCGGGCACTTGATCTCGTTCATAGCAGCTCCTCAATGGACGCAAATTTCAACCGCCTACACTCTACCGCGCCGCGCGGACAAAATAGGCGCCGCTGCCAGAATGGCAACGGCGCCAGAACCGCCACAAAGGTGCCTGTCCCCTTCGTGGCGGTTTGCGAGCTACAGTCCAAAGAAATTCAGGATCTGGTCTCGGCTTACGGGCTTGTAGTCGTTGGCGTCGAGGCCCACATCGTAGCGGTAAATGGGGCGCTCGCGATCGCGGTTGCGCGCGTTGGCGCGGTCTCCCCTGCTGTGGATATGTCCGTGCAGCATGATGGCACCGCGCGCCTTGCCATTCCAGCTGAGCATGGGGTAATGGCTCATCACCAGACGATGGCCCTTGGCATAGCCGGGAGCAATCTCCAGGTAATCGCGCACGTCTTCCCAAATTTGCGGGGCGTCTGGATCTTCCCAGTCGCCGTCATGGTTACCGCGGATGAGTGTCACATTCTTGCATTCGATACGCTCGCGCAGGCGCACCGCCTCCGCCATGGGCAAGCGATACGTAAAGTCTCCCAATATATAGAGGCGGTCATTCGCAGCCACGCACTCATTGATAACATCGATGACCTTGCGATTCATCTCCTCGACCGAGCCAAACGGCCGGTCCATGTCGTGCAAGATATTCGTATCGCCCAGGTGCAGGTCGGCGGTAAACCACATCATCGTCTATGCCCTCATTTCGCAACGCGTTCAACTCGTGCTAAGTATACAGACGCAGCGATGCGGCGGTTATCCAAAGAGCCCGCCGAACAGACCTCGGCGGCGCTTGCCTTGCTTTTTCGAAGCGTCACCCTGAGTTTTCTTGTCCTGCCGTTTCCTACGGTCCTGCTCCAACTCATCGTCATCGAGTAGCATATCCCACTCAAACGGGTCATCCGTCAGATCGAACAGATCATCGTCATCAAACATGGCAGCCTCCATTGCCGACTAGCGAGCATCCACCACATAGAGGCCAACGCGCACCTGATGCCACGGACTGCGCTCGGGGGCAACCTGTTGTACGCGGGCCTCAAACACATCCTCGTGGCCGTAATACATCATCAAGGACAGCGGGCCGACCTCGTTTCCTGGAACGTAGCCAAGTTTGGTCTTGCCATAGTAGATCGCAACTGCCTCGGGGTCATGGGGATTATCGCGCTCAGCACACAGTGTCAGTTTATCGCCCGCTTTAAGATCGCCCAGGACCAAGGCGCCATCAGCATACTGAAATCCTGCAATGTGAAATGACAGAAGAACACGTGAAGGCTCGTACATAGCAGCTCCTCTAACAGCCGGATAAATCGGCGCTTAACCGTACTGAGAAGCTTACGGGCCCGTGCGGACACAAATTCGCCCCACCCGCGCCTTTTCGACCGTTTGTCGCTACACCATCTGATTCTAATGCACAAACATGCGCACGAACTTGTGCTTCCAGCTTGCATAAGGGGCATAGCGGAATGGCACGTCCAACCACGTTGCCTTGTTCACGATGCTCTTCTTGTGGCTAAACGTATCGAAGCTCTCACGTCCATGGTACTGTCCCATACCGCTCGCCCCCATGCCGCCAAAGCCCATATGGCTCGTGGCCAAATGCATAATGGTGTCGTTAACGCAGCCGCCGCCAAAGGGCACGTAGCGCACAAAGCGCTGCTGAACCGCACGATCCTGACTAAAGATATACAGGGCCAGCGGCGTCGGACGATCCGTAATAAACGTCTCGACCTCGTCTAGGCTCTCAAACGTCAGCACCGGCAAGATGGGGCCGAAAATCTCCTCCTGCATCACGGCGTCCTCAGGCGCCACGCCGTCTAGGATCGTCGGCTCAATCTTGAGCGACGACTCGCGCGCCGTTCCTCCCAGCACAACCTTATCGGGGTCGATCAGCCCGCGTACGCGCGCGAAATGCTTGGCGTTGACAATATGACCGTAGTCCTCGTTGTCGAGCGGGTGCTCGCCAAACATGCGACGGACCTCCTCCTTGATGAGGCCCAACAGCTCATCGTGCACGCGCGTATCGACCAGCAGGTAGTCGGGCGCCACGCAGGTCTGCCCCACGTTGAGCCATTTACCAAAGGCGATACGTCGTGCCGCGACCTTCAAGTTTGCCGTCGCATCCACGATGCAGGGACTCTTTCCGCCCAGCTCAAGCGTCACGGGCGTGAGGTTTTTGCTCGCGCGCTCCATGACGAGCTTGCCGACCGGAACGCTACCGGTAAAGAAGATCTTGTCCCAGCACTCGTCGAGCAGCGCTTCGTTTTCGGCGCGCCCGCCCTCGACAACCGTCACCAGGCACGGATCAAATGCCTCTTCACAGATTTGCTTGAGCACCGCGCTCGATGCCGGAGCATAGGCGCTCGGCTTGATGACCACGGTATTGCCCGCGGCAAGGGCGCCGGCGAGTGGCTCGAGCGTCAGCAAAAACGGGTAGTTCCAAGGAGCCATGATCAGCGTGACGCCATAGGGCACGGCTTGCGTTTTGCACACGCTCACGGCGTTAGCGAGATCACACGGACGCAGGCGCGGACGACTCCATCGAGCCACATGAGCGATCTGATGACGAATCTCGGAAAGCGACGTGCCGATCTCGCACATATATGCCTCGTCATGCGACTTTCCCAAATCGGTCTTGAGCGCATGGGCAATATCGGCCTCGTGCGCCCGTACCGTATCGCGTAAACTCACGAGCGCGCGACGTCGAGTATCGACATCAAACGTAGCGTGCGTCTTAAAGTAGGCGCGCTGATCGCCGACGATGCGCGCAATTTCCTCGGTGTTCATGGACCCTCCTAGTTCTCGTCCTCAAACATACCACCCGCGACGACCTCGTACATATGCTCGAGCTCCAGGCGGTCCATCAAAAGCGGAACGGGGTACAGCGGATTGGCCTCGGCATCGGCATGTGCCGCCATCTGCGGAATGTCGGAGCGGCGAATGCCCGAGACATATCTGGGGATTCCCAGGGTCTCGTTCATACAATCGATCCAATCGATAAAGGCCTCGGCCGCCAGGCTGTCCTGCGCGTTAACCGGCGCGATGCCGGCCATGCGGGCGAGATCGGCGAGCTTAGGAGTAGCAGCTTCGCCATAAGCGCGAAGCATATGCGGCAGGATGATCGCGTTGGCCAAACCGTGCGGAATTCCGTATCGGCCGCCCAGACTGTGCGCGATGGCATGCACATATCCAACATAGGAGCGCGTAAAGGCAACACCAGCCTTATACGCCGCCGAAAGCATATTGCGACGCGCACGCATGTTGTCGCCATGCTCATAGGCCTCGAGCAAATTGTCGTGGATGAGCTGCACCGCCTGTCGTGCCATCTTGCGCGTATAGGGCGTGGTGCTTCGCCCGATAAAGGCCTCGACGGCATGCGTCAGGGCGTCCATACCCGTCTGCCCCGTAATGGAGGCGGGCAGACCGCGCGTAAACTCGGGGTCGTGCACCGCAAAGCGCGGGATAAGCACAAAGTCGTTAATGGGGTACTTGTAGTGCGTCTCGTCATCGGTGATAACCGCCGCGAGCGTGACTTCGCTTCCCGTACCTGCCGTAGTGGGAACGGCGATGAGCAGCGGCAGGCGACGATGAATCCGCAGCAGGCCGCGCATCTTGTTGATGGGCTTGTTTGGCTGCGCAATGCGCGCCCCTACGCCCTTGGCGCAGTCCATGGCCGAGCCACCGCCAAAGCCGATAACAGCCTGGCAGGCGCTCTCTCGATACAGGGACGCCGCCTCCTCCACATTCGAGACCGTGGGGTTCGCACGCGTTTCGGCATAGACCGCAACGCCAACCCCCTGAGCCGTAAGCGCACGCTCGAGTGATGCCGTGAGCCCCAAACGTGCAATACCAGGGTCCGTCACGATAAGGACCTTCTGGATCGAGCGCTTTTGAAGCACCGCGGGCACATCCTCGGCATGCTCCAAAATGCGCGGCTCGGTATAGGGCAGCACCGGCAATGCGATGCGAAAAACCGTTTGATACGTTCGGCACCAGGCGCGGCGGGCTAGATGCATAAAGGAGGCTCCCTCATTTGTTGATTGGTCAACATTTGCTCGACCGATTTTACTCATCGGAGGTCACAGACGACATGTCAATCGTTAATCAATCAACATCTTCATATCTCAAAATTGTTTTATTAAAAATCATTCCTAATAGGCTTCACATTTGGTTGCATTTATGGATAATAGAACCCGTCAAGACGCACGTCCGGAGAGGGCCCTTACGGGACCGGACAAGCGCCCCATCGCCATCGATCGAAAGGATCGAATCATGAAGTTTGTTTGCCCCGTTTGCGGTTATGTGGAAGAGTTCGACGGCGACCAGCTGCCCGAGGACTTCAAGTGCCCCCAGTGCGGCGTTCCCGGTTCTCGCTTCCTGAAGCAGGAGGAGGGTCAGCTCGAGTGGGCTGCCGAGCACGTCGTGGGCGTCGCCAAGATGGAGGGCGTCTCCGAGGACATCGTTGCCGACCTGCGCGCCAACTTTGAGGGCGAGTGCTCTGAGGTCGGTATGTACCTGGCCATGGCTCGCGTCGCCCATCGCGAGGGCTATCCCGAGATCGGCCTGTACTGGGAGAAGGCTGCCCACGAGGAGGCCGAGCATGCCGCCAAGTTCGCCGAGCTCCTGGGCGAGGTCGTGACCGACTCCACCAAGAAGAACCTCGAGATGCGCGTTGAGGCCGAGAACGGCGCCACCGCCGGCAAGACCGATCTTGCTAAGCGCGCCAAGGCCGCTGGCCTCGATGCCATCCACGACACCGTGCACGAGATGGCTCGCGATGAGGCCCGCCACGGCAAGGCTTTCGCCGGCCTGCTCAAGCGCTACTTTGGCTAAGCCAATCGCTTGAGACATAACCTCTAGCTCGATGAGGCCCGGACCGCATGGTTCGGGCCTTTTTCGTGGGCTTATTGCAGCCGTTCTTGAAGAACGATGAGCGACTGAGGGCTCAGGTCGTCGTATTGAATGAGGACGCGAGATGGAGCGTTCTTAGTCGATGCCCGATCACCCGTCCACAGGCAATCGGCGATATTGACATAGGAAATACGAGCGTCAGCGAGAGCCTTCGCGAAACTCTCCCCCGCCTTGTCCTCGGCCAGGGCAACGGCACAGTAAAGGCCCGCGTCTGCATGCTCAATCGAGACCTTCCCTGCCGGAAACGCTTTCCGTACAAGCGCCGCTAGGCCATCACGCGCCTCGCGAGCACGAACGCGCACGCGGTTCACATGTCGCTCGTAATCACCCGATTCCAGCAAACGCGCCAAGGCGACCTGATCGACAGAACTTACCGACGAGGCGTAAAAACCAAGGTCGCGCCTAAACCGCTCCATCAGCTCGTCGGGCAGCACCATGTACGCTAGGCGCAACGCCGATGACAGGCTCTTCGAAAACGTATTGGTGTAGATAACCGACTGGGCGGCATCGATCGACGCGAGCGCGGGAATCGGCTTGCCGGCAAGGCGAAACTCACAATCAAAGTCATCTTCGATGAGATACCGACCTGGTCGCTCGGCGGCCCAGCTCAGAAGCGCATAGCGCCGCGCAATGCTCGTCACAAGGCCAGTCGGATACTGATGGGACGGCATCAGGTGAAGGACATCGGTCCCGCTTTTCTGCAGAGTGCTCAAGTCCACGCCCTCATCATCCAACGGGATATGTCGAACTTTGCAGCCCATAGCCTGATAGATGCGCGTCAGGCGCAAATAGCCCGGGTCCTCAACGGCATACACCTTGTCAGCGCCAAGCAACTGAACCAACATGGTATCGAGCAGCTGGGCGCCTGCACCGATAACAATGTTGTTGGGATCGACATTCATGCCCCTCGTCCCACGCAGATGGTGAGCAATTGCGCGTCGCAGCCGAGCGGTGCCCTGCGCCGGTGCGGGCGAAAAGATTTCGCGCTCATCTTCGGATGCCAGCGTCGCCCGTAGTGCGCTTTGCCAAAGCCGCGCCGCCTCCAAAGCGGAAGGAGAAAGTGCATCGAATCGCTCGACCTGTCCGTTGACATCATGCGCGCTGGGACCCGCAGAGGCGGCATCTCGGTCGATGCCCTCCGCAGCCGAAGCCAAAACCGGTGCATCCGGAAGCCTGCAAGCGTAGTAGCCACGCCGCGGCTTTGAGCAAATATAACCCTCGGCAAGTAACTGGCTATATGCATTCTCGATAGTAATGACGCTGATTCCCAGATGACTGGCAAAGGTGCGCTTAGACGGCAGATGCTCCCCCGCCGCAATACGTCCAGCAACAATATCATCTCGAATTTGCTGGTAAACATACTCATAAAGCGATGCTTCGCCGCGTTTTTCCAAATTGTAGTCAAGCATGAGTTTACCACCTGACCTTATCGAGCTGTTCAATCTGGTATTAAGTTGACCTTATTATTATCTCGAAAACTGAGTATTTTGCCATACCCAGCTCCCCGATAGGATGTTCCGTCAAGCAATGCACATGCCAACCAAGGGAGCAACCATGGCAGAACAGACCAGCAAGGCTGATCGCGTCAAACTCAATCGCGAACTCGCGCAGATGCTCAAGGGCGGCGTCATCATGGACGTCACCACGCCCGAGCAGGCACGCATCGCCGAGGAGGCAGGCGCCTGCGCCGTCATGGCTCTCGAGCGCATCCCGGCCGACATCCGTGCCGCAGGCGGCGTCTCGCGCATGAGCGACCCCAAGATGATCAAGGGCATCCAGGAGGCCGTCTCCATCCCCGTCATGGCCAAGTGCCGCATCGGTCACATCGTCGAGGCGCAGGTCCTGCAGGCCATCGAGATCGATTACATCGACGAGTCCGAGGTTCTCTCCCCTGCCGATGACGTCTATCACATCGACAAGACCCAGTTTGACGTGCCGTTTGTCTGCGGCGCCCGTGATCTGGGCGAGGCGCTGCGCCGTGTTGCCGAAGGCGCCACGATGATTCGCACCAAGGGTGAGCCGGGTACGGGCGACGTCGTTCAGGCCGTGCGTCACATGCGCAAAATCCAAAAGCAGATCCGCGACGTAGTTGCCCTGCGCGACGACGAGCTCTTTGAGGCAGCCAAGCAACTGCAGGTTCCGGTCGAGCTGGTGCGCGAGGTCCATGCCACGGGTAAGCTTCCCGTCGTGAACTTTGCCGCTGGCGGCGTAGCGACCCCCGCCGACGCCGCGCTGATGATGCAGCTGGGTGCCGAGGGCGTCTTTGTCGGCTCGGGCATCTTTAAGAGCGGCGACCCCGCCAAGCGCGCCGCCGCCATCGTCAAGGCCGTGGCAAACTTCACCGATGCCAAGCTCATCGCCGAGCTTTCGGAGGACCTGGGCGAGGCCATGGTGGGCATCAACGCCGACGAAATCGAGATCATCATGGAGGAACGCGGGCGCTAGTCCAGCAGAAAGGATCGCACATGAGCGATTATGCAGACCAGACGGTCGCCGTGCTGGCGGTCCAAGGTGCTTTTGCCGAGCACGAGGCAAGACTATCCGAGCTGGGCGCACGTTGTATTGAGCTGAGGCAGGCGGCTGATTTGAAGCAGGACTTTGACCGTCTGGTACTTCCCGGCGGCGAGTCTACCGTTCAAGGGAAGCTGCTTGATGAGTTGGACATGCTCGAGGAGCTTCGTGCCCGTATCGCTGAAGGCATGCCCGTCCTGGGCACCTGCGCCGGCCTGATTCTACTGGCTCACGACCTTGCCGCCCACGACGATAAGGGCACGCCGCGCCTGGCAACCATGGATGTACTTGTCGAGCGCAATGCCTACGGCAGGCAGCTCGGCAGCTTTCGAACCAAGGGGCAGGTAGCCGGCATCGACGGTGAAGTGCCGCTGACGTTCATCCGCGCGCCCCGCATCGTCGAGGTCCACGGCGACGCCAAGGTCTTAGCAAAAGTCGACGGCCGTATCGTCGCCGCCCGTCAGGGCAACCAGCTCGGCGTAACCTTCCACCCCGAACTCGACGAAGACACCCGCCTCCACGAACTATTCCTACAAATGTAGGCATCGAAATCAACAAACAAAACGAGAGTGGATAATCTCCCACTTTAAGCTTGAATGCAGGCTCAAACCGGAAGATTATCCACTCTCGTGCTATGTAGTCGTTGGGGACGTTCTTAAACGACTAGTCAAGCAAGAACGTCCTCAACGACTGCATTGCGATAGACGACCACGTTTGCCCAGATAAAACCGACCAAAATAAACCTGTCCCTTTTTGGCATCCCTTTTTTGCAGATTTGGACTATGGGAACGTCGATGTTTCGGCAACGCCAGCGAGCGCCGCCCAGGGCGAACAAGTTGGCATGAAAAAGGCAAGGCATAGACCTTCTGGTCATGCCTTGCCTTTTGAATGACAAATTGTCGCCCTGGGTGGCGCGCAGCGTCAACTAGTTACGCGGTTTGGTAAAACCGCGTAACCCAACTAGAAGCGGTTGCCGCGGAAGCCGCCGCCGTTGCGGCCGCCACGATCGCCACCGCGACCGCCACGGTCGTTACCACGGTTGCCGCCAAAGCCGCCACGGTTGCCACCGCGATCGCCATAGCCACCACGGTTGCCGCCAAAGCCGCCGCGACCGCCACGGTCGCCGCCACGGTCACCAAAACCGCCACGGCCGCCGCGGTCGCCACCACGGCCACCACGATCGCCACCACGGCCACCACGATCGCCAAAGCCGCCGCGACCGCCACGGTCGCCGCCACGGCCACCACGGTCGTCACGGCCGCCGCGAGGACCGCGATCCTCGTCCAGGCCCATGGCGACGAGCGGAGCGATGACCTTATCGAGAGCGGCCATCAGCTCGGTGGCCTCCTCGTAAGAAAGCTCGGGCAGGAGCTTCTCCTTCTTGTTGGCAAGCTCAACCAGACCCTCAGCGGCATCCTCGGCAGCGAAGACAACGATCTTGCGCATATCGCCCTCGGCGTCGTCGATGCGGCCGACCAGGTCGGCAGCCTCGGCCTCGGCCATCAGGCCATCGAGCTCACGAAGGCGCATGCCCAGCAGGTCGGACATCTCCTTCTGCTCCATCTTGGGCTTGAGGTCAAGAAGCTTGATGGCGCGCTCGATGTTCGCCATGCGCTCGGCCTTGGCCTCCTCCTCCTTGGAAATAGCAAAGCGACGGCTACGCAGCAGGCGGGCGGCCTTCTGCATCTTGTCCATCAGCTCTTCATCATCGTAATCAACGGCGGCCTCGACAACCTCGGCCTCCTCCTCGACGGAAACCTCGTCAGCAGCCTCAACCTCGGCAGCTTCGGTCTCCACGGTCTCGACTGCCTCGACCTCGGCAGCCATGGTCTCGTTCTCGGTCTCGTTCATGATCTCTTCGTTCTCGGACATGAGACTCCTTCTTGGCCCTCTCGGGCATCATCGCCCCATTCGCGGGGCCCGTCGCGCACTCTTTGCGCTTTAAACATTCATGCCTCTCGGCAAAACGCCCATTAGTTTATGGTGTCGCCTTCCAATCTAGCTGCAGAATCTATGTGCACACATTAATGCGACATGTGCGACTCGCGATGAGCGTACACCAGCGACGCCACGAACCCGACCACGGCAATCACAGCCGCCACACGCACCGCAGTTGCAAATCCAATCGCCTGGGCAACGTCGGTCGCAACGCCTGCCGCGCCGGCAGTCGCCGCAGAACTCGAGAGCAGGCCGATAAACAGCGACGGGCCAAACGATGCGGCAATCATGTTCCACGTGTTAAGCAATGCCGTTCCGTGAGGATGTTCAGCGGCAGGCAGCGTCTCCAAGCCGGCCGTTTGCGAGGGGCTCAGCACCAAACCGACTCCGGCATACACCACAACGGTCAGTGCCACGACGACGCCGATGTTCATGCTTGCCGCCGTCATCGAGATGGCAGTCTGCCCCACGGCAATCAGGGCAAAGCCGATCGGCAGCAGCGGCCATGCGCCACGGGCGTCCATCACGCGTCCGCCCACAATCGAGGTCACGGCGTTGCAGGCAATCGCCGGCAAAATGAGCAAGCCCGCAATAAGTGCGGTCATGCCGTATGCGCCCTCAAAATAGAGCGGCAACAAAACGCTCATCGAGAACGTCGTCATCATCGACACCACCACAAGCAGACACGCAGGCCAAAAACGAACGCTCGCCATGGGACGCACGTTAAGCACCGGATGCTCGAGCTTGAGCTGGCGGGCCGCAAACAGGCCGAGCAGCACAACGGCAGCGAAAAGCGTCACGATACCGGCAATCAGATTGGTCGAGAACTCGCCTACGGAATACACAAATGCCGTAATACCGGCGGCGAGCAAAACAACCGACAGAATATCAAGCGTGGCGTTCGAACGCTCTCCGACATTCTGAACAAGCTTTACGCCCGCCGCAGCGACCACAATGCCGCCCACCAGCGGCACTACGAACACCGCCCTCCAGCCAAACAACGTGCACATAAGACCGCTGATCACAGGTCCAAACGCCGGCCCCAGCGTAATGCAGGCTCCGCCCAGGCTCAGATACAGACCGAGCTTCTCGCGCGGCGCGCAAGACAACACCACGTTCATCATGAGCGGGAACAAGATGCCCGATCCCGCAGCCTGCAAAATACGACTTGGCAGCAAAACGCTAAACGACGGAGCGACCAGGCACAGGACTTCGCCGGCGATCATGCATCCGCATGCGAAAAACAGCAGTTTGCGCGTCGAGAAACGGCCGGACAGGAAGGCCATGATGGCCGTAAAAATCGACGTCACGATCATGTAGCCCGAGACGAGCCACTGTGCCGTGGTGGCACTCACCGAAAAGGCTGCCATAATGTCGTGCAGCGCCACGTTAATGATGTTCTCGTTAAACGCGGCAACAAAGGCTGCAATATACATAACGACGAGAATCGCCGCAGTGGCCGATGGCGTTACTTGAACTTGTTGCTGAGATTTGCTCCCCATGCATTTCCTTCCTCTTGGAACGACAGTCGCATCGCCCCAGAGGAACAGTCCAGGGCGAAAAATGAGCCCTAGACTTACGCCAGACGCCGTACACGACGAATCTGGCAACATGGTCCAACATCGAAAGATTGTAACGCGGACGCACAGCTTTCCTTCCGCGCTATTATTAATAGTCCACGAAAGCATAAGACATGAGGAGCCCGCCATGATTAAGCCCATCATGAAATCCGAGTTCTTTTTGCGTCTGCCTTCCGAAGACGCGGGACCCGACGATGCCGCAACCGGGCAGGATCTCCTGGATACACTCCACGAGCATGAGCGCGAGTGCGTGGGCCTCGCCGCCAACATGATCGGCGTGCGCAAACGCATCATCTGCGTAAGGGACGGCAACAGGACACTCCTGATGTACAACCCTCAGATTCTTGAGCAGGTCAATGCCTATCAGACGAGCGAAGGATGCCTCTCGCTGATCGGCGAGCGTCCCTGTACCCGCTATCGCCGCATTAAGGTGGAGTATTTGGACGAGAACTTCGTTCACCGCATCAAAAACTTCTCGGGCTACACCGCCGAGATCATCCAGCACGAAATCGACCACTGCAACGGCGTCGTGGTTTAGGCCACCCGCCAAAATGAGGGTACCGGAGGCCTCCCTATGGATATCAGCCGCTTTGGCGAATTCGCCATCTTAGCGCAGTCACGCACGTTTCTTGATGCGGCGGAACTGCTTTTCATGTCGCAATCAACCCTCTCCAAGCACATCATGGCAATGGAGCACGAACTCGGCTGCAAGCTCATCGATCGAAGCCAGCGCCACGTAACACTCACCGCGCAAGGCGAAGCGCTCCTCCCCTATGCGCAAAAAATTGCGACGCTTCAGCATCGCTATCTTGCCGCCATTCAAATAGGTGCAGGTGAGCCGCTCGAGCACCTCACCGTAGGTTCTATCCCCATTATGGCCCCTTATGGGATTACGGACGCCGTCATCGATTTTCAGCAGGCGAACCCCTCATATTCTGTCGAGCTCATCGAAGGCGAGGGCGACACACTCAAGCGCATGCTCCTGCACGAGGACATTGACCTGGCCTTCATCCGTGACAGCGGCGCCATCGAGCCGGAGTTCAAAAAGATTCCCTTTACGACCGACCGGCTCGTGGCCGTCCTTCCGCTCGACCATCCACTCGCCGAACGTGACACCGTCGAGATAGACGACCTTATCGACGAGAATTTCCTCATGCTTCCCCAAGGCTCGTTCGTAAGCGAGCTCGTCCTTTCCCTTTGTCGCGAAGCTGGATTTGGCCCACGTGTTACGTTCACCGGCAAACGAGCCGAGAACATCATCTCTCTTGTCGCACGCGGCGCCGGTGTCTCATTCCTCATGTGCAAGCCGGCGGAATCGCTTACCAGCGGAAAGGTAGCCTTGGTGCCGCTTGAGCCCGCGACGACCTCCGAGGTCAGGCTCTACCTCAAGCGGAACGCCGCGCACTCGCAGGCGGTCGTCTCGTTCATTGGCTTCCTCCCCTACCGTCAGCTCCTGCAGGGCGACCGTGCGTCTTCCATCGCGGCACGACCGTCATAATCCCCGCTGCTCCACAACCGCAGACTTGTGACCGCAAACACGATGACAGCGGCACGAAACACAAATATGCCTCGGGCAGCACGTCGCCGTCCGAGGCATATTTAATCAAAGTGCGCAGAAAGACTAGTCCACCGAGATGTTGAGTGCCTTACCGCCCTCGTCCTTCTTGGTACCGATCACCATAGCGGCGACAAGAGCCAGAACGAAAGCGACCACACCGGAGATGACAAGGCCGATAAAGCCCGTGTCGATGCCGGCAGGGTTAATAAAGCTCGGGAAACCGAGCGGGCCGGAGGCACCGAAGGCATAGAGCTTGGCACCCATGAGGCCGGCAATGGCGCCGCCTACACCAGCGGAAATAAAGGTTGCCCACATAAGGCGCTTACGCGGCAGCAAGATGGCGTAAAGCGCAGGCTCGTTGACACCGAAAATCGAAGAGACAAGGGCGGGAATGTTGACGGCAGCATTTTCCTCGGAGTCCTTGGTTCGGATGATCATGCCAAGCACAGCGCCGGCGATGGCACAACCGCCTGCATACACGAGCGGGTTAATGAGGTCATAGCCGTAGGTTGCGACATCGAGGAACCACAGCGGGATGATACCCCAGTGCAGGCCGAACATGACGAGCAGGCTCCAGAACGTGCCGATGACAAAGCCGGCGATGGCGGGTTGGAAGTTGATGAGCATCAGAATGATCTGGGCAACGATGTTGGAGAGGACCGTCATGACCGGACCGACCACAAGCAGGCCAAGGATGCCGCAAATGAGGAGCGTTAGGATGTTGGAGAAGAACGAGCTCACAAGCGCGGGCAGCGCGTTAGAAAGGGCCTTGTGCACCTTGGAGGCAATCCAGACGATAAAGATCGCAGGCAGAATCGTCGATGAGTAATTCTGCATGATCAGCGGGATGCCAAAAATATCACCGTAGACATTGGACTCGAAGACCGTGCCGGCGCCGAGCGTGTAGAGCGGATCTCCGCCCATAAGGGCAACGAGCGTCGGGTAGACGAGGATACCGCCGAGCGCCATTCCCATAACGGGCTTAAGTCCGAACTTCTTGGCCGACGTCCAGCCAATGATTAGCGGAAAGTAATAGAAGACCGAATCTCCGATTGCCGAGAGCGTCACATACGTATTGCTGTCCTTGGCAAGCCAACCGGCAACCGTGCAGAGCGCGAGCATCGACTTGATAAAGCCACCGGCCATAAGCACACCAAGAACCGGCTGCAGAATCTCGGAAATGATGGCGAGCAGGCGCGAGAACGGATCGCCCTTCTTGACATTGTCGCCCTCATCGATATCGAGTGCGGGTTTGGAGTCGAACCCGCCAATCTGAACAAGGTCGTTGTAGACGGCCTCGACGGTGGCGCCAATCACGACCTGATACTGTCCGCCGGCCTGGATGACGTCAACGACGCCCTTCGTCGCCTTAAGCTCATTGGTCTGGGCGAGCGATTCATCCTTGAGGTGGAAGCGGAGACGCGTAATGCAGTGGCTCACGTCTAACACATTGTCTCGACCACCGACCTTTGTGATGATTTCATCGCAAAGCTTCTGGTATTTCATGGAATTCTCCTTTTTTCTGAGCGGGGTATAGCATCGATTTCATGCCTCCGTAGTCGACGTGGGAGGGCAAGGAACCCGCTTCCCCCTTTGAAATCCGCGGACGCACGTACGCCCGGGATGGGGAACGGCAGAGAAGATGGAAGATGCCGATCACATGGCAGGGAGCCTCATTGGCCCATGTCACGCAATCAGGTCTACAGACGCGAATCTGCTGCGCCGAGAAGTCTCGTCGTCTGGCAGAACTTGTCACACAGACGTTCCGGTTCGCCCTGGGGAATCTGAGTACGCTCGGTCTCAAAGGAGAGGCCGTACTCGCGTGCCGGAAGGAAATACTCGAAATAGCCGTTGGTGTAACCGCAAACTATTCCCTCGACCGGGCATTCGCGCTTCATGCGAATACCCAGGTCGCTGCCGAGCTCACTCGGGAACACAAAGAGATGCAGGCCGCCCAAACTGATGACGGCACACTTAAGCGTGAGCGAAAAGTCGTCATGGGCAACGGTGTGATAGAACGTCTGAGGCTCGATGCGGTCGAGAACGACCTCGCGATCGAGCTTGATCTGGGAAATCGCCTCGGCAAGACCGGTCGAAACGCGCTCGACCTCGGGAATGCCGCGTCCCTGGCGAAAATTGCGGTCGCTACAGTCGCCAGCAGCACCGACGACCATGGCCGGATAGTAACCAAGACTCTGAGCGAGCTTTTTGCCGGTAAGACCGGCGAGTTCGCTCGTGAGCTCCGTGCAGTCGGGTCCGACGCAAGCGGAATGCACCGCCCAGTTCACAAAGCCCGCAAATGGCTTGCCTTCGGTATCGAAGAACGATACGACAATGACCTCATTGTCGGCGAGTTCACCTGGGATGATGCGGTTGTCGTAGAAACCGGTGATGACCTGCTTGCCCAAGCGACAAATCGCGGGCTGTGCGTTGGCGCGGCACTCCTCAAAGCATTGGCAAATGGTATCGAGGAACCAGCGGTAGTAGTTCTCGTCGAATTTTCCCGTCCACCAGCTGCGGTGGTAAGCGACGATTGAAGTATGGTCGTGCGTCGCCGAGAGCAAAACGCAGTCACGGTCGATTCCATAGCGCTCGGCGAGCATTGTCTTGACTTCCTCGGCCATGCTTTCCTCGAACTCGAGGACATCGGCATTAAAAAGAAACACTTCACGTTCGCCTTGCTGGAAGAGGATGGCGTTGGCGAAGACGTCATCATGGACGCCCGTCGCAGGTTCAAGACGGTTGGGAAGATTGCGGTAGCCAATCAGGTAGATGTCGCCCTGTGGGGTAATTTTGCGGCGCGCGTGTCCAATGTTCATGCACGTTCTCCTTCTGTGTCACGCCGCATTCAAGGCGGCAATGATGATTTCGACGAGGCGCTCATGGGATCCGGCGGCAAAACCGGAGTTCATAGCCTCATAGGTGATTTTTTCGTACGCGTCGGGAGCCGGTAGGTACTTCTGTCCGCCGTTGACGAGCGTGGCAAAGAACACAGAGCCGGACCGGGCGGCGCGCACAGTGGCGCCGAATGCACTCGAGACCTCGGGTTGTACGCCGACAAGCTCGACGTTTCCCAGCCGGAGCAGATAGACCCTCGTGCGCTGCTCGCCAGCGGCATGAAACTCATACGTTCGGTGCGGAGCCAAAGAGTGAAAATCGGCGCGTGTCTGAGCGGGCAGGAGAACGTCGACCGTGCGGGCATCAATGCCGGTAGCGTCATCCTCACGCGCCATGCGAGCGGCTTCGATCAAAGCATTGCCCAAGGCCTGCCCCTGCTGGTGCAGCATGCGGTATCCGTCCTCATGGGCATCGACCGTCTGCTTAACGCCGGCCGCATCGAACATGACGTTCATGGCGCGCTCCGCCGGACCTTGGTCGCCCGCGGCGCCTGGCAGCAACAGGGCAACGCCGCCCAGCTCGCGCTCGAGTGACATGGCGGCAAAACCAAAGAGGTCTCCGCTCGCCATGCGCCTCCCCTCGGAGTCGCGCGACCCGTCGAGCACGGAGGACTGAACGTCCGCCGTCGCGAGCACGGCAACATACTCGCCCCCGGCATCCCTTATGGCGAGTACGGGCATCGTGTGGTCGGCAAACCCCCTGGGATTCGAGCCCAACCACCAGCCGGCAGGCGTCTCAATGTCGCGATTAACGTTCACGGGGCATTCGCCCTCCACAGTGGCGAGCGTGGCAGAGTGAATGCCCGCAACAGCGCGCTCGACAGCCGTGCGGGCGGCAGCGACGAGCGCTGCGCGATAGCGCTCGTTGCAATTGCGGGTAGCATCGTCGGCAAGATGCCCGGAAGTGCGGACGTGAGGCATGGAAAACGTGTGGGTAGGAACCACCCAAGAATAAGCACCGCTGCAATTGGCGGCATCCTCAACAACCTCACGCAGATCGGCGAGTAGAGCCGGAGCGATCGAGGTGACCTCAAGCGAAAGGACGCAGGCGCGTCGCCCCGTCCCCTCGATGATAAGGGCACGGGCGAAGACCTCATGACGGAGTTCGTCGAAACCGTCGAACGGCAACACGTCCCCAAGATCGATGGCCACACGAGCGGCCCCAGCCCTCATCTCTCCTTCGCCCATGGCAGATACTCCCCTCTGATTGCCGCTCACTCGACACCGTACAGTTGCTGCGCCGTACCGCCAAGCACAAGGTCGCTGTCTGTATCGCTCAGATTTGCAGCGCGAACGCAGGCGACACCCTCGGTGAGCCACTCGCGTTTGACGGGATAGCTCGTGCCAAAAACAATATGGTCTGCACCCAGCACGTCAACCGCGCAGGCGAGGAGTGTCTTGCCCCAAGGCTGGGCATGGGACATGTCGAAATAGATGTTGTTCTCGAGGTGCCTGGAAACGGTCTCGGTATCGACCTGAAAACGGCCAGAAGCATCAGGGCGCTTGGGACCATGAGGCAGCAGCATCTCCTTGAACGCAAAGTATGCGCCGCCGAGCATGGAGTGGACCATCTTGATATTGGGATAGCGCTCAAAGAAATCACCAAAGATCTCTCGGCCGATCGCCGTAGTTTGGTCGACGCAGCGGCCATAAGAGCGGCGAAGGTTGTCGTACGCGAGAAGCGACTCGTTCTCGACCGGCACGGGAACATGGTGCACGTAAACGGTGACATGGCGTTCGTTCAGGTGCTCGAAAAAGCTCGAGAAGACCTGGTCGTCGAGATAGCGCTTGCCGTAGTGAGCGCAGAGCTGCACGCCCGCAAAACCATCGTCGAGCCTGCGGTCGAGCTCCTCCAAATTCGCTTTGGTGCCAAAGGGCGGCACGGCGACAAGCGGAATCAGACGGCCATTTGACGCCTTCGCGTCAGCAGCCATACCGTCGTTGAAACGCCGGCACATCTCGAGCGACATCCACTCGTGGCAGCCGGGGAGCTTGAGGATCGCCTTGTCGACCCCCGCCTCATCCATATCGGCCAAGCGCTTCTCGAGGGTGTAGTCGCCCTCAATGTAGTTAAGACCCGGAGAACCGGCGGGCATCTCGATCACGATCTGTCGTTTGCCGGCGGAATTCCTGGTCAGATAGCCTTCGGTGTCATAGGCGCGGGGTACCTCGGCCAAAAACTGTTCGCAGAGCGTCTCGTCATGAAAGATGTGCTCGTCGAACCAGTAGGAATTTGCATCGATAATCATTGGTTGGAACCGCCTTTCATCTTGTTGAAAACATTCTAGAAAAGCAGGTACCCGGACATCAATTCCAGCTTAAGCCCACTGTATTCCATTTTGGAATAGAACTTACCGCTCACACGCGAACCTCGCCCGCTCAACGAGACAAGTGCTAACAGCACGGGCTTAGACAGAAAACGGTCGGCCCGCATCCGTTGCGGGCCGACCGTTTCATTACAGGCTACCTTTGCCGTTACGCCTGGCGGTAATGATCGAAGAAGTCGGCGAGGTCTTCGAGCGACTCTTTGAGCACTTCCATGCGCGGCAGGTACACGATGCGGAAGTGGTCGGGCTCGGCCCAGTTAAAGCCGCCGCCGCGCGTGATCAGGATTTTCTTCTCGTGCAGCAGGTCGAGGGCGAACTGCTCGTCATCGGTGATGTTGAACTTCTTCACATCCATCTTGGGGAAGATGTAGAACGCCGCGCGCGGCTTAACCACCGAGATGCCGTCAATCTTGTTGAGCGCCTCATACACAAAGTTGCGCTGCTCGTAGACACGGCCGCCGGGACGGATGTAGTCGTTAACGGACTGATGACCACCGAGTGCCGTCTGAACGATCGACTGAGCCGGCACGTTGGAGCACAGGCGCATGTTGGAGAGCATGTTGATACCCATGATGAAGTCGCTCATGCAGCGCTGGTTGCCCGAAAGCACCATCCAGCCAATACGATAGCCCGCAATCATGTGCGACTTGGAAAGGCCACTAAAGGTGACGCAGGGCAGGTCGGGGGCGAGCGAGGCAATCGAGACGTGCTCGTAGCCGTCCATGCACAGGCGGTCGTAGATCTCATCGGCAAAGATCATCAGCTGATGCCTGCGTGCAACCTCGACGATGCCCTCGAGCACCTCGCGCGGATAGACGGAACCCGTGGGGTTGTTGGGGTTGATGATGACGAGGGCCTTGGTCGCGCTCGTGATCTTGGACTCCATATCCTCCAGGTCGGGATACCAATCCGCCTGCTCATCGCACAGATAGTGTACGGGATGACCGCCGGCAAGGGTTGCGCACGCCGTCCAGAGCGGATAGTCGGGGCTGGGGATCAGAATCTCGTCGCCATTGTCGAGCAGCGCGTTCATCGAAAGCTGAATGAGCTCGGACACGCCGTTGCCCGTGTAGATGTGCTCCATCTGAACGTTGGGCAGGCCCTTGATCTGCGAGTACTGCATGATTGCCTTGCGCGCGGAGAACAGGCCACGCGAGTTGGAATAGCCTTCGCAGTCGGGCAGCTGCTGGCGCATGTCCTTGATGACCTCGTCGGGCGTGCGGAAACCGAAGGGCGCCGGGTTGCCGATATTGAGCTTGAGGATGCGCTCGCCCTCGTCCTCCATACGGGCAGCCTCGTCGACGACGGGACCGCGCACGTCATACAGAACGTTATCAAGCTTGGTGGATTTAGAAAAAGTACGCATGGTGGTGCTCCTTGGAATTTGAGCTGAGTGATGGGGTTCGGGTTTGGAAACGTTACGGGACGATGATGCCTCGCCTTGATCGGCGCCACCGGCAAGCAGCCAGGTAACATCGACCTCCAAAATGCGAGCGAGCAGCTCTGCCACATCGCGCCGCGGGATCGTCTTGCCGCTCACATATTGGCTCATCTGACTCTTGCCGAGTTTTTTACCGAGCATCTCCGATGCGCGGATTACGTCCGACTGGCGAACGTCGCGATCGGACATAGTCTGTCGCAGGCGATCGCTAAACGTCTCTTGGGCCACAGGAACCTCCTTGCTGGCAAAGTTCAATTTATAGAACACGAATTGAACCAGGGTTCAATTTAGGCAGCAGTATAACGCGGCACCTCATTCGAAAGTTCAATTTCATAAGAAAACGAACCGAACTCCGAGATTTGCCCAAAGCGGACAATGACATGCACGCGTTTAGAGGTATTCAAGGAAACGGGCGGCAGCAAGCGAAACGTCAGCCGTGCGATATATCGCATTGATCTGCCGATGGGGATGCCCCTCGAGCGGACGCACGGCAACATCGAACTGACAGCGGCGCAAGATGAGCGCGGGAAGAATGCTCACACCCAAGCCGTCCTCGACCATGGCCATAATCGCATAGTCATCCCAAGTCGACAGTTTTGAGCGCACTGTCAGTCCCGCCCGACGAAACAGCGGCGTAATCTCGTCATCGGTGCCGCGTTCTAGCAGAATAAACTGCTCGTTGGCCAAATCGGAAAGAGAGACGGCCTCCGCCGTGGCAAGCAAAGAGTCTGCCGGCACTACCGCCATCAACTCGTCGCGCACCAAAGACCGCGATGTCATGCCGTTTTCTCGTGGCTCATGCGGGATAAAGCCCAGATCGCAGCGGCCCTCTGACACCCATTGTTCAATCTCTGAGTAATCACCCATCAGCAACTCATAATCGACGTCCGGGTGATCGGCGCGAAAGCGCGCAATCACCGGCGGCAGCACGTGGGTCGCCACGCTCGAAAACGTACCGATGCAGATTTTACCGCGCATGAGCCCACGCATCTCATCCACCCGTCGCTGCAAGCGAGTGAATTCCTCGCAGAGCGCCTCGACAGCCGGCATGACCTGCCTCCCGTCGGCAGAAAGAGCCACGCCCTCGCGACTGCGGTCGAGCACCTTAAAACCCCAGTCGGCCTCAAGATCGGCCACCATACGGCTCACGCCCGACTGCGAATAGCTCAGGCGCTCGGCAGCGCGCGTAAAGCTTCCGGCGCGCACCGTCTCCAGCAGCACCTGCATCTTTTGAATATTCGTTTCCACGGCGCCCCTCCACCTTTGCATGAGTTTTTGTCATGTTATCTATGCATTATATTCGCTTTTCTTCTAAAACCAGTTCACCCATAGTGAAGATGCTCAGATATAGAGGGGATGTCAGCGCATGAACAACAGGCTGTTTACGTACTTAGCAGCATTGCTATTGTTTGGCTCCAACGGCATCATCGCCGCTGCCATCGCGCTGCCGAGCTCGGATATCGTGCTACTACGCACGTTTTTGGGCGCACTCTCGCTTGTCACCATTCTCGCCATCACCCAACGCCATAAGTTGCAGGCGCCATCTCGCCCCCGCGAAGCCGCAGCCCTCCTCCTCTCGGGAGCCGCGCTAGGCGCCAGCTGGATTTTTCTGTTCCGCGCCTACCAGACGATCGGCGTCGGCGTATCCTCGCTGCTGTACTACTGCGGCCCCATCATTGTCATGGCGCTCTCCCCGCTCATCTTTGGCGAAAAGCTGACCGGCGGCAAAATCGCCGGCTTTGTCGCCGTTGCTTGTGGTGCTCTTCTCATTGCAGCGCAAGGTCTAGGCGGCAATATGCCCATTGCGGGTATCGTCTGCGGTATCGCCTCGGCATTTTGCTATGCGCTGATGGTCATCGCTAGCAAGGGTGCGCCACACATCGAAGGCCTCGAGAACTCCACGCTCCAGGTGAGCGCCGCCTTTGTGACCGCGCTGGTCCTCACGCTCATCACGCAGGGCGCTCCCTCATTCCTGTCCGTCGGCGTCGCCACCAGTATTGATTGGCGCGCCGTCGTCATGCTCGGCGTCGTCAACACCGGCATCGGTTGCCTGCTCTACTTTAGTGCCGTCGCCAAGCTGCCCGTCCAGACCGTCGCGGTCGTCGGCTACCTCGAGCCGCTTTCGGCCGTCGTGTTCTCGGCCGTCCTTTTGGGCGAAGCCATGACACCGGTCCGCCTGATGGGCGCCGTGCTTATCATCGGCGGCGCGATTTTTTGCGAACTCGCCGGCAAACGCGCAAACGCCAAGGCTGGCATCTCCCAGACAGTACGTGCTTAAAAGCCCCTGCTTTGAAATGCTACCTGCATAGATAAATAATCCCCAGCTGAGGATTATTGTCTAAAATAACCCGATGTGCCAAACTGCTCTTGTATGTATAAAGACGGCATAAAGATTATCTGTCCTAGACAGACAACCGGATGTCTAAGGGAGTCCACGTGGCACACAACAAACTGGAGGCAAACCCCCAAGATCAGCGTGGTCAAGGCGGGCATGGAGCCATTCCCCTCTCCGCTGGCATGCTGCTCGTTACGCTCGGCGTCGTCTACGGCGACATCGGCACGAGCCCCATGTACACCATGAAATCAATCGTCGCCAACAACGGCGGCATCGGTACCGTCAGCGAGGACATGATCTTAGGAGCGCTTTCGCTCGTCATCTGGACCATGACGCTCGTGACCACGGTCAAGTACGTGGTAATCGCCATGAAGGCCGATAACCACAACGAGGGCGGCATCTTCGCCCTGTTTAGCTTGGTGCGCAAAGTGGCGCCGTGGCTGATCCTTCCCGCCATGATCGGCGGCGCGGCGCTGCTCGCCGACGGCATCCTCACCCCCGCCGTCACGGTCACCACGGCCATCGAGGGCTTGCGCACTATCGAGTGGGGCCATGCGCTTTTGGGCGACGGCCAGACCAACGTCATCATCATCACCATCATCATTATCTGCGGCCTGTTTGCCATGCAGCGCGCCGGCACCTCGTCGATCGGCAAGCTGTTCGGCCCGCTCATGACGCTGTGGTTCCTGTTCCTGGCTGGCGCCGGTCTGTTCAACATGCTCGGCAACCTGTCCATCCTGCGCGCGCTCAACCCCATTCGCGGCATCATGTTCCTGTTCTCGCCCATCAACCATTCGGGCATCATGGTGCTCGGCTTCGTCTTCCTGTCGACGACCGGCGCCGAGGCGCTCTATTCGGACATGGGTCACGTGGGCAAGGCTAACATTTACGCATCCTGGCCGTTCGTAAAGGCGGCCCTCATCCTTAACTATCTGGGCCAGGGCGCTTGGCTGCTCGCCAACAACTCCAATCCCCAGATGCTCGCGATGGACATCGTCAACCCGTTCTACATGATGCTTCCCGAGCCCCTGCGCCCCTTTGCCATCGTGCTTTCGGCCGTAGCGGCCATCATCGCCTCGCAGGCGCTCATCACCGGCTCGTTCTCGCTGGTATCCGAGGCCACGCGCCTCAACCTTATGCCGCATCTGCGCATCCACTACCCCAGCGACACCAAGGGCCAGCTCTATATTCCGCTCGTCAACAACATTATGTGGGTCGGCTGCATCTTCATCGTGCTGCTGTTCCAAAACTCCGAGCGCATGGAGAGCGCCTACGGCCTCGCCATTACCGTGACCATGCTCATGACCACGACGCTTTTGACGAGCTATATCGCCGGCATCCTCAAGCACAGGCTGGGCGCCTGCGTCTTCGCCCTGCTCTTTGGTGCCATTGAGCTGTGCTTCTTCGCCTCGTGCCTCACCATGTTCTTTGACGGCGGCTATGTGATGATCTTCTTGGCCTCGCTGCTGTTTGGCCTTATGTACGTGTGGCGCCGTGGCACCGCCATCGAGCGCACGCAGACGATTCTGTTGCCCGTCTCCAAGTACATCGATCAGCTCAACCGCATGCGCAATGACGAGACCTATCCCGTGCTCGCCGACAATCTGGTATTTCTCACCAACAGCCCCGACCCGCTCACGCTCGACCGCGACGTGCTCTATTCCATCCTGGACAAGCACCCCAAGCGCGCCAAGGCATATTGGTTCATTAACGTGCACGTTACCGACGAACCCTATACGCACGAGTATTCCGTCGAGACCTTTGGCACAGACTTCCTCTTCCGCGTTCGCCTGGACCTGGGCTTTAAGGTCAACCAGCGCGTCAACGCCTATCTGCGTCAGATCGTTGGCGACCTGATGGCATCGGGCGAGCTGCCGCCGCAACATCACACCTACTCCATCTACGAGACGCGCGGCAACGTGGGCGATTTCCGCTTTTGTATGCTGCGCAAGATGCTTGCCCCCGAAACGGACATCAACCGCAATGACCACCGCGTGATGGCCATCAAGTACGCCGTCCGCCGCGCCTGCGGAAGCCCGGCACGCTGGTACGGTCTCGAGAACTCGGCCATCATCATTGAGTACGTACCGCTCTTTGCCCGCATGCGCCCGGCCGTCAAACTTGTGCGCACCCAGGTGCCGCTCGAAGTTCAGATCGAAGAGGCCGAGGAAATGGAGGTCGACATCTTCTCGGACGACTTGGTCAACGGCAACGAGGCCGGTAGGGACATGAACGTCGATCCCACCGAGCTGCTCGAGAGCGTCGCCGATATGCCCGAGCAGCAACAGCTCGACGGCCTCGAGAACGAACAACTCAACGACGCCAACTTCTAGCGACGTCATAAATCAACGACAGCGGCCCTGCACCTCACGAGAGACGCAGGGTCGCTTTGCATTGCAGTAAAGCTAACGGCTACGAACGACGCGGCTCGGGAACCACGAGCCTATCGGGGCTTGCGCCCTCGGCATCCATCAGGCTCACGTAGCGAATCGACGGATCATCATACATCGCGTAGTAATAATTGCCCGTGCGCGCGCTAAAGCATCCGGTGTAGATAGTCTTCTCGAACTTGCCATCGCCCATCCTGGACGCCCCCTCAATCATCACCACGCCCTCAAGTGAACGGAACATGCGGACGACGTTTTCGATCTCGCTCTCCTTTTGCGGGTAATTGGCATTGAGGTACGCCGCCTTTACAAAACGGCTCGGCGAATAGCAGTCACCCGGAATACCGCGCATGCCGGCGCCCGCGCCATAGGGCTTGAGCTCGGCGCCACGCCATGTCGCCGTCTGCGGAAAATCGCTTGTGGCAGTGATATAGGTGCGCAGGTTTTCCATGTGCCACGGGAAGGTCGGCTGGTTGGCAAGGGTGTCGACCGGATTGTCGTATACATGCAGGCCGTCAGCCATCATCTCGACCACGATGCTGCGCTGGCTGTCGCCGATAATCCAATGGAGCAGCGACACGCCCAGCCCCTCTCCGGCAGATTTGGCGACAATCACCGTGTCGCGCAGCGCGGCCTCGACCTCGTCGACCGTCGAGAACGTCGCTGCCACCCACAGGGGAAACTCATAGGCCGCGATATTGGTCTTACCGTCGACAGGGTCCTCGGCATACTCGGCATAACCCGGGAAATTGAGACCTGCCACGGCGAGGCCTGCATCGTTACCGCAATCGAAAAACATGGGATAGTTCTTGTAATCGATGCACATACCGATCACCGCGTGTGCCGCTGTCGCGTCGTCGATAAACGAATACGGAATGTGAAACCCGCGCGGCATCACGCGAACCTGTTGGCCGTAGTCAAAGCTCCAGTCGAGGTTGCGGCCCAGATACATGTGGCCAGAATTATCGGTAAATCGAATACTCGTGCACATAGCGCCTCCTAGCCTTACGTTCTTGCTAAGGTTATTGTCTCCAAACAAAAAGGCGCTAAACACAAAAGCCCGGACATGACAACAATGTCACGCCCGGGCCAAAAGCACAGGTTCAATCCCCGATCAAATCACTCTAGACAAGTTTGCCGAGACAATGGTCAATCATGTGTTGAATCATTTGAGCCTCGAAGCCCACAAAGTCCTGCTTGCGCTCACGCATCTTGCCGTCGACGATCACGTCATAAGCAACCTTGCACTTGATATAGCGCGTGGACTTGGTGACCTCCTCGTGCGTCAGGCAGCTCTCCTCCATCTTGCTGGCGCCCAGGCCAAACACCAGACGGGGGTTGTAGAGCACGTGGGGCTCGCCGGCGTCGTCCAGATAGACGCAAACCTTCTTGGTAACGCCAATCTGGTTAGCGGCAAGGCAGCCGGCATCGTCGAGCGACTTAATGGTATCGATCAGATCCTGAGCAACCGACTCGTCCTCGACGGTCGCAACCTCGCAACGCTGGGACAGGATAGCCTCGTCGTGGCAAAGCTCTTTAATCATACGTTCCTCCATAGGGGTCGTTGTAACCGCTTAAGTATACGGTACCTACACATTTTCATGCGAAAAATACCGTCCGTCTGCTACAAAGCGCCGAACTTCAACATGCGAGGAACATCGACCTTCCAAAGGCGATATAGTAGGTGAGTTCGTGTCAATCGGCCTAAACTCGGGGCCGAACAAGGAAAGGGTATGCATGGACGAACTATTTCACGTCAGTGAGCGCAAGTCCACAATCGGGACCGAACTTCGCGCTGGACTGACAACATTCCTGGCGATGGCCTACATCATCGCCGTCAACCCCGCGGTGCTCTCGGGCGCTGGCATCGATGCGGGAGCGCTCGCCTGCGCCACCTGCCTGGGCGCCGGCATCATGACCATCTGCATGGGCATCTTCGCCAACCGCCCGCTCGCCTGCGCGTCGGGCTTAGGCGTCAACGCGATGATCGCCGGAATCACCACCACCGCCTGCGGCGGTGACTGGCACGTGGCCATGAGCGTCATCTTCCTCGAGGGTATCGTCATCTTGCTGCTCGTGCTTTGTGGCCTGCGCGAGGCCATCATGGACGCCATCCCGGTTGTCCTGCGTCACGCTATCTCGGTGGGTCTGGGCCTGTTCATCGCCATGATTGGCCTGTGCGATGCCGGCATTATCACCGCTGGCGCCGGTACACTCGTCGGTCTGGGCGACATCACCTCCCCCACCTTCATCGTCGGCATCATCTCCATCCTGGTGACAGTCGCCCTCGCCTGCCGCAACGTCCCCGGCTCGCTGCTCATCGGCATCGTTGTCGCCGTCATCGCCGGTATCCCCCTAGGTGTGACCCATGCTCCGACCGGTATCATCGCCCCGCTCGACTTCTCGAGCATCGGTGGCCCCATCGCCGACGCCGGCGGCATGCCCGCCATCGTCAAGGTCCTTACCGACCCCGCGCTCCTCGTCATCTCGTTCTCGCTGCTCATGAGTGACTTCTTCGACACCATGGGCACCGCGATGGCCGTGGCCAAGCAGGGCGAGTTCCTCACCGACGACGGCAACGTCGAGAATATCAAGGAGATCCTGATCGTCGACTCCGCCGCCGCTGCTGTGGGCGGTTTCATGGGCGTCTCCTCCATCACCACCTTCGTCGAGTCCACCTCTGGCGCAGCCGACGGTGGCCGCACGGGCCTCACCTCCGTCACCACCGGCGTGCTGTTCATTCTCGCCGCGTTCTTCTCCCCCATCGTCACCATCGTTTCCAGCGCCGCCACCTGCGGTGCTCTGGTCTACGTCGGCTACCTCATGATGAGCGAGGCCTCCGAGATCGACTGGTCCGACGTGTCGCAGGGTTTCCCGGCGTTCATGATTGTCGCCGGCGTGCCCTTCACCTACTCCATCTCTGCCGGCATTGGCCTGGGCTTTATCGCCTACGTGATCGTCGCGCTCTTTAAGGGCGAGGCCTCCAAGATCAAGCCGCTCATGTGGATCGCAGCCCTTGCTTTCCTCGTCTACTTCTTCGTAGCGTAGGCGCAAGGTTCGCAATATCAAACAGCAAAGCGCGGAGTCGCATCGAGCGGCTCCGCGCTTTTCTTTTAAAGCCAGGCAACGCACGGACGCGCGATGTATTGCTTCCCGAGTTTTGGACATTTTGCCCTCAAAACGGCACTACCGCCGGCTACATCCTGCAGATATGCTGGGCGTAATCGCATAGGCCCTATGAGGATGGGAGTAACCATGGCCGCCTTGTTCACGACCCCCCAAGCGCAATGACAAAACCTCTGGAGCCCATTTTGTCGAGCCCGACGTGCGCCGTCGCACGCTGCTCGCACACGGCAGCTGGCGCCGCGTGACACGTCGCATCGTTGTAGGCGCCGTATGCGCGCTTACGGTGAGCTCGCTACTCATGCCGAGCGTCTCGCTCGCGGCCGAGTGGGTGGACGTCGGCGGCACCCAGTACAACGCCGGCACCGCGGCAGGCGACGAGGCCGGCACCTGGAGCTGGGACGGCGCCGACGATATGAAGCTCAACGGCTATAACGGCGGTGCAATCAATGCTGCAGGCAAGCTCAACATTGCGTACGAGGGCAAGAACACCGTGAAAACCGAGCCCGATTACACCGGAGCCGCCATCAAAGCGCAGGATGGCACTAACCAGAAAGCGGAGTTGAACATAACGAGCTCGAATAGCACGGATGAGCTCAATGTGACTGCCGAGGCCGATGCAATTAAATCCACAGGCGACCTCTCCATTTCTGGCCCAGGCACCGTGAACACCACAAGCACTACTTCCGACGGAATTGAGGCAAAGGGCGACCTCTCTATCACGGGCTCGGGCACCGTGAATGCAACGGGCGGTACCGAAGGTATCCAATCCAAGGGCAAGACCACCATCGATTCCTCTGGCACAGTGATCGCTAAAGGAGGCGAAGGTTACGGCGTCGCCGCGGGCAGTGACATCATCATCAAAGGCGGTGGCAAGGTAGAAGCAAGCTCGATAGAAGAAGCGGCGATTTGGGCTGACGGCAGCATTAACATCTCGGGCGGCAGCCAGGTCGAGGCAAGCTCCCAGGGAGATCTTGCCGTCGACGCTGAGGGCAGTCTCGCGGTCACGAACGCCTCCCTTGACGCAAGCGGTGTTGAATATGGTGTCTATGCCTACAAGGGCGTTGCGCTCGATCACGCGACCGTGACGGTCCGCACAAGCGCGAGCGGCGGCCAGGCCATCGCCCTCATCACTGACGGGGACGACATCGTCATCAAGAATGGTTCCATCGTGGACGCGTTCGCGGAAGGCAAATTCTCGGTTGCAATCTCTACCAGAAACCACCAGCCAAACGTCGCTGGCGGTCACATCTACATCAGCGACTCCGTTGTTAAGGCTATAGCCCGCTATGTCGAGACCGGTGGCGATGGCCCCGACTGCTACAGTACAGACCAGGATGGCGAGATCACCCCTGAGCGCAGGGGCGTGAACATCGGCATCTATGCTCAGACCACCGAGGGCATTATGCCCGCGACCATCTCCATCGTCCGCAGTAAGGTCACGGCCGAGGGAGACACGGCAGCGATTTTCGCCCTTGCCATGAGCACGGACGGCAAGGCAATCGGCACCATCGAAATCGAAGGCGCCAGCATCCTGACGCCTGAAGGCGGCAAAGTCATTGACTATCGCCACAAAGAAGAGCTCAGTAACGGCATCATGTACGAGGCAGGCCAAGTCATTGGCACGGGCGACGCCGTGATTGATTCTCCCTACGACGATGTCATCGCCAAGAAAGCCGTCATCGCACCGTCCGAGGAGACCAAGCCCGGGGATTCCAAGCCTGATTCCAAGCCTGATTCCAAGCCTGAGGGCACAAAGGCGACCAAGACCGTTGCAGTCGCAGCCACGGGAGCAAAGACCACCGGCAAGCTCGCGGCAACCGGCGACGCCTCGAGCGCAGCCATCGTGGCAGCCGCCCTTGCGGGAACAGCCGCCATCGCCGCAGGCGCCGTGGTGAGCCGCAAGCGCTCATAGACGCCTTTGGCCTTTAACGCACGGAACGGCGCCCATGAAAGCGCCTAGCCCGAGCACCGTTTAACGACGCCATCGCCGAGTTCCCCTCCGGCGGTGGCGTTTTCCAGTTTGCGCTCGCGCGTTGCGCATGCGATTATTCTTAATGCAGCCCAACCTACATGTGCCAGCGTGCGACAATTGGGACCGTCGATATCACAACGCTGAGAGAAGCAGGCCATGGAAGCGCATCGAAAGCAGATAACCGTCTATTCGAATCATGCGGAAAGCGTACCTGTCATCTACCTCCCCGTAGTCATGGGCGACGGCAGCGAGGTCTACAACCGTTGTCTTGAGCTCGGCTGCCCGCCATTCACCCTCGTCGCCATTGGCGGGCTCGATTGGAATCGCGAGCTGAGCCCCTGGGCATGCGACGGGACCGTACGCGATGCCGAACCTTTTGGTGGGCAGGCGTCCGGATTTCTCGATGAACTGCTGAACCGGATAATCCCAAAGGTCGAATTATCGCTCCCACTGCCGCCCACCTGGCGCGGCATTGCCGGCTACTCGCTCGCGGGCCTCTTCGCGCTCTGGTCCCTCTGGCAAACCGACGCCTTTGACCGCATCGCGAGCGCATCGGGGTCGCTATGGTTTCCCGACTATGTCGATCGCGCCAGCACGGCGCCATTTGCCGGCAGCCCACAAGCTGTCTATCTGTCACTCGGCAAAAAAGAAACCAAGACGCCCAACCGCATGATGAGGCACGTACTCGACGACACGCGCGCAATGGAAGAGCTACTCATCGAGCGCGGCATCCCAACAACGATGGAACTCAACCCCGGCAATCACTTTGCCCAAACCGATCTACGAATGGCGCGTGGCATACGCTGGATACTGACGCATTAAAAATGGCGCCCGCGCGTACGCATGGGCGCCATTTTTTGATTCAGCTGGACGCAGTTACTACTCAGCAGCCTCCTCAAGCTCAGAAACGTCGAACTCAAAATCGTTACCCGGTAGGATGGCATTGAGTACGATGCCCACCAGCGAGCCCACGGCAAGACCGGAAAGCGAAATCGTCACGCCGCCCAGCTCCAGCACGATGGCGCCGGCGGTGCTGTACGCGATGCCGAGCGAAAGCACGAGCACCAGAGCGGTCACCAGCACGTTGCGGTTGTTTTGGAAATCGACCTGGTTCTCGATGAGGTTGCGAACGCCCACGGCGCTGATCATGCCGTAAAGCACGAGCGAAACGCCGCCGATAACGCATGCCGGCATGGCGGCGATCACGGCAGCGAACTTGGGGCAGAACGAAAGCACGATGGCACAGCACGCGGCAATGCGAATCACGCGCGGGTCGAACACACGCGTCAGGGCGAGCACGCCGGTGTTCTCGCCATACGTGGTGTTGGCCGGAGCGCCAAAGAGCGAAGCCAGAATCGTGGCGAGACCATCGCCGAGCAGCGTGCGATGCAGGCCGGGATCGGCAATGTAGTTGCGCTCGCAGGTGGAGCCAATAGCGGAGATATCACCGATATGCTCGATCATGGTTGCAAAGGCCAGCGGCATGATGGTGATGATGGCCGTCGTGGCAAGGCCGCTATCGAACTGCGGCCCAAAGAGCGCAAACACGGTGTCATCCCACACGATGGGCAAACCAACCCAGGGAGCGGCTGCGACGCCAGAAAAGTCGACCTCGCCCAGCGCAGCCGCAACGGCATAGCTCACCACAACGCCCAGCAAGATCGGCACAATCTTGACCATGCCGCGGCCCCAGATGTTGCAGATGACGATCACAGCCACGGCAACAACGGCAACAAACCAGTTGGTCTGGCAGTTGGCAATGGCGGAGCTCGCCAGAATCAGACCGACCGAAATGACGATGGGGCCAGTCACCACCGGCGGGAAGAAGCGCATGACGCGCTTGGCGCCAAAGGCGCGGAACAGGGCAGCCAGCACCGGATAGAGCAGGCCGGCGCAGGCAACGCCCAGGCAGGCGTAGGGCAAAAGCTCGGCCTCGCCATTGGGCGCGATGGCGGCATAACCGGCAATAAAGGCAAACGATGAGCCCAAAAATGCCGGCACCTTACCGCGCGTCAGAAAGTAGAACAGGAGCGTGCCCAGGCCGGCAAACAAAAGCGTTGCCGAGACCGAAAGGCCGGTGAGCACCGGCACCAAAATGGTGGCACCAAACATGGCAAACAGGTGCTGCAGACCGAGCAGGAACATGCGCGGACGGCCGAGCGACGATGCGTCGTAGATGGCATCGGTGACAGCGGGCGCCGAGGACTGGGACATGGATGTCCTTTCGAATGGAAGGGCGATCGGGCATATCGGATAACCTGCCCGAACGATACGATCCGAACCATTGTACGCGATACGCTATGCCTCGCACGCGCCGTCACCTGCAAACGCTAGCGCTATTTCCAAACGCGCTCGGCAATGCGCTTGACCAGCGCGATCTTTGCCCATTGCTCGTCCTCGGTCAGCTTGTTGCCAATCTCGCAGCTGGCAAAGCCGCACTGGGGCGACAGATACAGGTTCTCGAGCGGAACATACTTTGCGGCCTCGTGAATACGCTCGACGATGGCATCCTCGTCCTCAAGCTCAGCGGCCTTGGTGGTCACCAGGCCCAACACGACCTTCTTGCCAGGGGCAACGTACTTGAGCGGCTCAAAACCGCCGGCGCGCGGCGTGTCGAACTCCAGGTAAAATGCATCGACATCCTCGTTTGCGAACAGGTACGGCGCGATGGGGTCATAGCCGCCCTCGAAGGCATAGGTAGAGTGGTAGTTACCACGGCACACGTGCGTGTTAATGACCAGGTCGTCGGGCTTGCCCTCGATGGCGGCGTTGTTGAGCGCCACGCCCAGCTCGCTTACCTTCTGCAAGTCGACCGGGCTCATGCCGGTTTTGGCGACAAAGTCGGTATCGCAGTAGATGCCCCAGGTGCAGTCATCAAACTGGATGTTGCGGCAGCCTGCTGCGTACAGGTCGGCAATCACCGTGCGATAAGCGGCTGCAATGGCGTCGGCAAGTTCCTCATCGGTCTTGTAGACGGCGCGCAGACTCTCCTGCTGGCCATCGCAGCGATCGAGCGTGACCTCAGAGAACGTCTGGATCGGCGCCGGGATGGTCTGGCGTGCAACGTTGCCCTCTCCCTCAAGTGCCTTGACGAACTTAAAATGCTCGACGAACGGATGGTTCTCGCCGCTAATGGGACCGGTTACCACGGCGGTGTCGGCCGTCGTCTCCTCGTCATGGAACATATAGCCCGTGCGTGAGGCGCGGCGCTCAATGCCGTTAAGGCCCCACATAAAATCGAGGTGCCAGTAGCTGCGGCGAAACTCGCCATCGGTGATAACCTGCAGGCCGGCGGCCTTCTGCTTGTCCACCAAATCGCGAATGGCATCGTCCTCGACGGCCTTAAGGCCGGCGGCGTCGAGTTTGCCCGCAGCGTAGTCGGTACGGGCGTCCTTCACGGCCTGCGGACGAAGAAAGCTGCCGACGATATCGGCGCGAAACGGCGCGTTCGGTTGAATCGAAGTGCTCATAGATATCTCCCTTTGCATTGGTTGCTTTACTGGGACAGAGTATGAGCGCTTATATGGCCATCGTAAAATATACGTTTATAACAGTTTGATATAGATACTTCCTATATCAGTCTGGACCGCCATAAAGAGATTTGACCCGCGTGGAGCACAGCAGCCTAGATATGCTGGCGGATCGCGTCGATATAGGCTTGGCCGTAGCGCGTGAGCGTCGTGTTCTTGCGCGTGATGATGCCGATCTCCATGTACTCGTCCACATCGAGCGGAATCGAGATGATGCCGGGGCCGTTGAGCTCGTGACTGATCACGCCCGAACACACCGTGTAGCCGTTGAGGCCCATGGCCAGGTTGAACAGTGTCGCACGGTCACGCACGCGGATATTCTTGCGGCGCTCAAAGGTCGAGGTCAGTTCCTCGGAATAGTAGAACGAGTTATAGCTGCCCTGTTCATAGGACAGGAACGGGTAGTCTTCCAAGTCCTCGAGCGTCACGCTGGAGCGGCCAGCCAGCGGATGGTCTGCACACACAAAAACGTGCGGCGCGGCGCAAAAGAGCCCTTCGAACACGAGCTCGTTGGCCGCCAGCATGCGCTCGATGACCTCGCGATTGTGCTCGGACAGGTACAAGATGCCCAGCTCGCTTTTCATATGCGCGACGTCCTCGATAATCTCGTGGGTCTGTTCCTCGCGCAGGGTAAAGTCGTAACGCGCGGCATCGAACTCGCGGATCACGTCGACAAAAGCGTTGACGGCAAAGGAATAATGTTGGCAGCTCACACTAAAGTGCGGCACCTGCTCGGATGCACCCTTGTACTTGCCCTCGAGCAGGTCGGCCTGGTCGAGTACCTGGCGCGCGTAGCCCAAGAAGGTCTCGCCCTCTTCGGACACAATGACGCCCTTGTTGGTGCGCTCAAAGATATGCACACCCATCTCGTTTTCGAGATCGCGGATCGATGCGGTAATCGAAGGCTGCGACACAAAGAGCCGGCGCGAGGCCTCGGTAATGCTGCCGCATTCGGCAACTTTGACGACATATCTGAGCTGCTGGAGCTTCATGGCTGTCTCCTTAGCTGTTCGTGATGCCAAGGCCCGCCGCATCCATCTGACGCATAAACGGCGGCATCTCCCCCGTCGCGGCGCAGGCGGCAATCTGATGCAGAGCCCCGGCGACCGCATCATCTGCCACAGCACCAATATGCCAGCGCGCGGCAGCCGTGACGGCCTCGTTGGCATTGGCGACTGCAACGGAGTTGGGAACGGCATCGATCATGGGCAGGTCGTTATCGGAATCGCCAAATACGGCCACCTCGTCGGGCGTCAGGCCCAAAGTGCGCGCCAGCTCCAGCGCAGCGCAGCCCTTGTCCCAACCGGACGGAAGGATGTCAAACAGGCGCACGCGGTTGTTGGGGAACACAAGCGAGAGTTCCGGCACCTCAGCGGCAACGCGCTCGCGTAGCTCCGCGAGTTCCTCACGCGAGCGGGCACTCCAGATATTCGCCTTAAACACCGGCGCGTCATCGACGACGGGACGGCACGGGGCCTCTTCGCCTTTGAGCCATGCGTTGCCGCCCGACTCCATGGCGCGACGAACGCGCTCGGGGTCGCTCGTCACGCAATAGGCATCGTTGCCCCAAAAGTCATCGCCCAGGCTGTAGACTTTTAGAAATGTATCGTCGGTCTCTTGCTCCAGATAGTCAGCCAAACGCATCAGAGCATCGTTGTCGATTGCGCGCGAAGCAACTACTTCGCCGTCGACAAACATCACCTGGCCGTTACAGAACGCACCGGTCGAAAAACACTCGGAACGGTTTTTGAACATCCAGCCCATCGCGGACGGCTGACGACCCGAAACCGGCCCAAAGTGCAGACCCGCCGCCTGCATGGCATGAATACCCTCAATGGCGTAGTCGCTGGCGCCGTCATGCCCGGCTGGAATCAGTGTATCGTCCATATCGGTCAGCACAAGTTTAATCATAAGGCCCCCAGTCATTTTCATGGTAACCATTGTAACGACCTGCCAATAAGGCACAGGTTTATTTTGGCAGGTTTTATCTGGGAAAATACCGCGCCCCTGTTGCCACCTGCCAAAATAAACCTGTCCCTTTTTTGCAGGTGCGCTAGTATAGGGAGCAACAGATTCGATGCGGGAGTGCCGGCGGTGCAAACCACAAGGCTGAGAGGGCATGGGGCCCAATCCTTTGAACCTGTCAGTTAATGCTGGCGTAGGGAGCATGCCGCCTTTACAGGGGCGCTGTCTATGCACAGCGCCCCTTTTCTATGCCAAGGAGGCATGTGCAGTGATTGATTCGGAACAGCTTAAGCAAAATGTGGCCAAGGCCGTAGAGGAGATTCGCGCCACCAATCCGATGGCCGGCTCCATCACCAACACGGTGACGATCGACTTTGTCGCCAACGCACAGCTCGCCGTGGGCGGATCGGCCGCCATGGTCTATCTGCCCGACGAGGGCGAAGCGCTCGTTGCCGGCGGCGGCGCCATCTATCTCAACATGGGCACGCTCTTCCCTATCTACGAGCAGACGATTCCCCGCGCGGCGAAGGCGGCACACGACGCCGGCAAGCCCTGGGTGCTCGATCCGGTGGGCCTGGGCATCGGTAGCCTTCGCACCCAGCTGGTAAACGAGCTCAAGCAGTACAAGCCCGCCATCGTGCGCGGCAACGCCTCCGAGATCATCGCACTCGCCGGCCTGTGGGGTCTTGAGGGCGAGGCAGCTGATCTGAGCCGCGTACGCGGTGTCGATACCACCGACACGGTCGACGCCGCCCGCGATGCCGCCGTGGCGCTCGCCCGCTACACCGGCGGCGCCGTTGTGGTCTCGGGCGAAGTCGACCTGATTACCGACGGCACGACCGTGGCCAAGTCCCACGGCGGCAGCCCGCTCATGTCCAAAATCACCGGCTGCGGCTGTTCGCAGGGCGGCGTGCTGGCCGTGTACGCCTGCGCCGCTGACCCGTTTACGGCAGCCGTCTGCGGCACCGCCGTCTACAACGTGGCCGGCACGCGTGCCGCCGCTGTCGCCGATGCCCCGGCAAGCTTTAAGGTCGCCTTTATCGACGAGCTCTACCGCGCAACCGCCCAAGACATCGCCGATAACCGACTCGAGCTCGAGGAGGCATAGGCCATGTCCGAGCCCGTAACCAATGCCAGCATGAACACGCTCGTCGCCGTGGCCATTGCCCCGTGCGGCACCGGCGACGAGCTGTCCGCCGAGGTCGCCGAGGTCGTGCGCGTCATACGCGAGAGCGGCCTTCCCAACCGCACCACCTCGATGTTCACCGAGATCGAGGGCGACTGGGACGAGGTCATGCAGGTCGTGCGCGACGCAACCTTTGTGTTGGCGAGCAAGGGCATCCGCACCGAAGTCGTGCTCAAAGCCGATATTCGGCCCGGATTTACCAACACCATGACCGGCAAACTCGAGCGCATGGAAGCACAGATCAAAAAGCAGGAGGAAGCACGATGAGCATCCGCGACAACCTTGATATCTCGGCCTATCTGGTACTCGGCCCCGAAAACACGCTCGGGCGCCCCGTGGGCGATGTAGTGGCCCAGGCGCTCGACGCCGGCTTTACCTGCATCCAGGTGCGCTCCAAGGTGGCAAGCGCCCGCGAGATCATCGCGCTGACCGGCGACGCTGCGCAGGCAATCGCACAGGCTGGCAAGACCGGTCAGGTCGCCTTGCTGATCGACGACCGCCTGGACTGCGTACTTGCCGCGCGCGAGCAGGGCATCGCTGTCGACGGCGTGCACGTGGGTCAGAGCGATATTCCCGTCGAGGTCTGCCGCAAGCTGCTGGGCCCCGATGCCATCGTGGGCCTTTCGGCCCGTTGCGAGGAGATGCTCGAGTACGTCAAGACCGCCGACATGAGCCTAGTCGACTACCTGGGCATCGGCCCGCTCCACGAGACCGAGACCAAGCGCGATTGCGGACGCGCAGCCGATGGCTCCATCATCACCAAGAGCTTTGAGGACCTGGCCGCCCTCCACGCGGCAAGCCCCGTGCCCATCGTGGTGGGCGGCGGCGTCAAGACAGCCGACCTGCCGCAGCTCAAGGCCACCGGCGTCGATGGCTTCTTTGTGGTGAGCGCCGTCTGCAGTGCCGACGACCCCTACGCCGCTGCCAAGGAGCTTGTCGACACCTGGCAGCAGGCATAAGTCTAGGCCGAGCAGTTGCCCTGCAGCCTCATATCTTCAATAGCGGAAAGCGCATCCCAGTTTGGACCTCCATTCTGGGATGCGCTTTCCATATGCGACCCTTACCCCGCCAGATACGCTTCCAACGCCGGCAAAGTCGCCTCTGCATCGCGACGACCGATCTGATAGATGCGCTCAAGCTCATCCGGCTCGCGGCACAGCGACGGCACCTTCACCGATTCGCTCGGCCGCACCACAAAGACCTCGCCGGCGGCCTCGCGACGCGCCAGGTCATCGAGCGTGGCATTGTAGACCTCATGCCGATGCTCAAGCGCCGCGACAAACTCCGGGTAGTGACGGAACACACGCCGCAGCATGGGCATCACGCTGTTGGGCTGCTTCACAAAGCCCGCCGGCTGCGTCAGCACCACCACGTTGCGGTCATACCCCTGCGCAAACAGCCATGCGCTGGGGATTGAATCAGCCACGCCACCATCCAGATACTTATGCCCGTCAATAACAACGGGACGCGTCGCCACGGGAATAGCCGACGACGCCCGGATCCACTCGATATCGCGCTCGTCGCCATACGGCAGATCGTGATAGACGGCCTTGCCCGTCTCGATATCGGTACACACGCACGTAAATCGCATGGGGCAGGCGCGATACGCCTTCAAGTCGATGGGATCGCGCTCGATGGGCACCTCGTGATAGGCAAAATCGGCATTAAACATATCACCGGTTCGCAGCCAGCTGGCCACACCCGCATAGCGCTTATCGGCGCAATAGGTCTTGTTGTAGCGAATGGCACGGCCGATCTGGCGTGATTTAAAGTTGTAGCCAAACGCCGCGCCCGCCGAGACACCCACCATATGGTCGCAGATCAAACCGTGCTCCATCCAAACGTCGAGCACGCCCGCCGTATACATACCGCGGTAGCCGCCTCCCTCGAGCGCGAGCCCCACCGTGCGCGTCGTATCCGGCTGTGCCATGCGACCATCTCCGTTCCTGCGTTTTAAAACGGGATAAGTATACCCGTCAACAAATATCGTCTCAGTCGCATTTTCATCGAACATCGCATCGTCGCGCTACCGTCTGTCGAATAATAGCCGTCCACAGCATGTGCACCCATATCCCCGCACTCGAGGAAAGCGGCTTTATGGTGACGCTCGACAAGCACATTTGGCAGATTGCGCCCACCGACCGCGATCAAGGCCGCAGCACGCAAATCATTTCATCGATGCTCGAAATGGCGCAGTCGCTCCATCTGCCCGTCGTGGTCGAAGGCGTCGAGACAAATGAGCAGGCAAACATGCTGCGCCACATGGGCGCCCGCTACGCTCAGGGCTTCCTCTACTACCGCCCCATGCCGGCGAAGGATTTTGAGGCATTGCTCGATGACGGCAATAACAACTGATACGCTCGCGCGCAAAACGCCACCGCCGAAGGGAACATTTGTCCCCATTGGCTAACTTATATCCCCAATTCAAACCGAATTGGGGATATGATACAAACCGTTGTTCCGCCCAAGGAGGTTATCCGTCATGAACGAGTCGTATCGCCTGGGCGAGCAATCGATTATTGCCTATCTTCAGCGACTTGCGAATGGCGTCTCGACCGCCGAACTCGATGTTGCCGCGCTGCCTGCTGGGCTACGCGCCGTTGGTGAGCAGCTGCAAAAGACGCATGCCATCCTGCAACAAGAGCACCGGCTGCTTGAGCGCAACGCCTATATCGATCCGCTCACCAACTTGGGCAACCGCAACGGATTCGACCGTCACGTCGAGCAACTCTGGCGCAAAGGCGACCCCTTCACCTGCGCCTATATTGACATCGACCATCTCAAGCATTGCAATGATAGGTTTGGCCACGCCGAAGGCAATCGCTGTATTCTGAGCATCTGCCGCACGCTCACCGAAGCAATGGAACACGATGACCTGCTGTTCCGTATCGGTGGAGACGAGTTTGTGCTTATCTCGCTCTCCACAAACGAGACTGAACTCGAGCAGCGCTTGGAGCAGGTACGTGCCGGGCTAATCGAAGCGAGCTCAGGTGGCAAGGCGCCCATGATCGGCAGCTTTAGCTTTGGCTGCTCGCGCGTCGATCCACTTGCCGGCGACACGCGTCGCCAGATGACGATGGATGCCGATCGCAAGATGTATCGCTATAAGCTCATGCATCGTGTGCAGCAACCGAAAGACAATGACGCGCCGCAACGCCCAATCGTCGATCAGCTTCCCTGCAACGACCGGGTGTTCCAAGCGATCTCCATGAGCTCCGAGACGCGCTATCCGTTCATCCTCAATCTCGATACGGGCGAATCGCAATGGTCGGTCAACGCCGTGCGCGATTTTGACCTGCCCTCCCAGCACCCTTTTAACTCGGTCGATATGTGGCTTGCCCGCGTTCATCCCGAGGACCGCAACAACGTACGCGCCGAGCTCGACATGGTGATAAACGGCACGTGGCACTTCCACTACATGCAGTATCGCGTAATGGATGCCACCGGAGCATACGCGCTTTGCGACTGCACGGGCTACCGCTTGGATGGCACCGATACCGAGCCCAGCATGTATGTGGGCATTATCATCAACCGAAGCTTGGCAGATACGACCGATTCCGTAACCGGCCTGGGCGATATTCACGCCCTGGTCAACGCCATTGGCGAAATGCGTCGCGTAGCGCGCGAGGCAGGCTTTATTGCCATTAAGGTTGACGATATCGCCGAGGTCAATGCCCGCTTTGGATTCGATGCAGGCGACCGTGTGCTCGCCGAAAGCGCCGCCTGTCTCATGGATTGCTCGCGCGGCAAGGGTCGCATGTTCCGCTCGACGGGACCGATGTTCGTAGCGCTTTTCGACAACTTTGATCCCGAAGAGGCCGACGCGATTGCAGACGAAATCGAACGGTTCCTGGGTTCTCCCGTGCTCATCGGCTCGCTTGAATATCAGCCGCCCATTCGCGTGGCCACGCTTCATCTGGACAGCGTTGACCGACAGCCCGTTTCCATTTTGAACGAGCTCAAAGCGTTACTTAAAGAGGCACCGCAAGTACCGGGCACCAAGCTGGACTAGCGTTGTGGGGCGCGATGTGAAACACAAGCCGTTTCACATCGCGCCCCACGCCATCTACCCTCTCGTGCGATAATCCTCCGCAGAAGTCACCGACAGCAGAGGGAGTTTGTGATGAAGGTTCTTTTGGTCAATGGCAGCCCCAAGGCAAACGGCAACACCGCCCGCGCACTCGCCGAAGTCGCCGAGCAGCTCATTGCCGAAGGCATTGATACCGAGGTGTTTCAGCTGGGCGCCAAGCCCATTCGCGATTGCATCGGTTGCAGCCAGTGCGGCAAGCTCGGCGGTCGCTGCACCTTTGACGACGACGTGGTGAACGAGCTCATCGCTGCCGCCGAGCAGGCAGATGGCTTTGTCTTTGGCTCACCTGTCTACTATGCGCACCCCAGCGGGCGCATCCTCTCGGCTCTCGATCGCGCCTTCTATGCAGGCGGGCATGCCTTTGAGCACAAACCCGGCGCCGCAGTCGCCGTCGCCCGTCGCGGCGGCACGTCGACCACCTTCGATGTGCTCAACAAGTACTTCACCATTAAGCAAATGCCCGTGGTTGCTTCCACCTACTGGAACAACGTGTTTGGCCGCGTGCCCGGCGACGCCGATGGGGACGCCGAGGGCCTTGCCACCATGCGAAACATCGGCAAAAACATGGCCTGGCTCCTTCGCTGCATCGAGGCAGGGCAGGCCGCCGGTATCGACGCACCCGAGGCAGATCGCGCAACGACCAACTTCATTCGATAAGTCCAGCGGTGGTCACCTCGATGTTCTATCAATGTCAGCGAAAAGCCAGCTGATGAGGCAAGGTGCCTTGAAAGAGGAGTGCGCTGGGCTTTTGCCCGCGCCCGACGATTGAAAGGCAGATTGCCCATCAGATGGCTTTGCAGCGTCGAGGTGACCGCCGTTCGTTAGAACAGCGGAACAATATATGAATATCCAGATTTTTGGCACCAAAAAGTCGTTCGACACCAAGAAGGCCCAGCGCTATTTTAAGGAGCGCCGCATTAAGGTGCAGTTTATCGACCTTAAGGAAAAGGAGATGAGCAAGGGCGAGCTCACGAGCGTGATGCAGGCGGTCGGCAGCATCGACAAGCTGCTCAACCCCAAAGCCAGGGACGAGGAGACGCTCGCACTCATTCAGCACCTTACCCCCAGTCAGCGCTTCGGCAAGCTGCTCGAAAACCAGCAGGTTCTGGCCGAGCCCATCGTGCGCAACGGCAAAAAGGCCACCGTCGGTTATTGCCCCGATGTATGGGGAGCCTGGGAGTAGCTTGTGTTATTTGCCGGCGCGTGGGTATAAGAGCAGGCGTTTGGCATAAGATTCAACTGTAAGCCATGTCTAACAAAGGAGGGCACATGCCCAACAAACCCGTGAAGATCATCATGCTTACCGGATACCTCGGTGCCGGCAAGACTACGCTGCTCAACCACATCCTCGCTAACGACGGCGGTATCCGCGCCGCCGTGATCGTTAACGATATCGGCGAGATCAACGTCGATGCCAGCCTTATCGCCGACGGCGGCCTTTCCGAGACCGACGACCTCATCCCGCTCACCAACGGCTGCATCTGCTGTACGCTTTCGGATGACCTGGCCAACCAGCTGCAGGGCATCGCCGATTCGGGCAAGTTCGACTACATCATCATCGAGGCCTCGGGTATTTGTGAGCCTATCCCCATCGCCTATACCATCTCGAGCTTCTGTGACGAGGCCAAGGTGGGCGGCGAGCCCAAGCTCGCGCTCGACAACATCGTGGCCGTGGTCGATTGCGCCCGCATGTACGACGAGTTCAACGGCGGTCGCGACCTGCTGGCAGAGGATATCGACGAGGACGACATCGAAAGCCTGCTCATCCAGCAGATTGAATTCTGTTCTACGCTGATCCTCAACAAGACCGATACCGTGAGTCCTGAGCAGATCGCCGAGCTCAAGGCTATCGTGCGCAGCCTGCAGAAGGACGCCGTGATCGTCGAGGCCCAAAACGGCGAGGTCCCCATGGAGGAGCTGCTCGACACCGACCGCTTCGACTTTATGCGCGCCTATAACTCCGCCGCTTGGATCGAGGCCATGGAGCATCCCGAGGAGCACGACGACCCCGAGGTGCTCGAGTACGACATCGAGACCTTTGTTTACTCGCGCCGCAAGCCGTTCGACCTGCAGAAGTTCACCGATTTTGTTGAGCAGGAGTGGCCCGACGAGGTCATTCGTGTCAAGGGTCCGTTGTGGCAGACCGGCGATCCGGACATGTGCTACATGTTTGAGCAGGCTGGCCACCAGATGCGCCTGATGGAGAACGGCCTGTTCGTTGACTCGGCGCCCGAGGGCGAGAAGCAGAAGATCATCGACGAGAACCCCGAGATCATGCAGATTTGGGACGACGAGACGGGCGACCGCATGACGAGCCTGTGCATCATCGGCCGTCACATGGACAAGGATGCGCTCATCGCCTCCCTCGATGCCTGCCTGACCGACTGGCACCGCGCCTAGGTTTATCCAAGCGGGCATTTTTCCGCCTACGCAACCGCCAAACCACCACGAAGGTGCCCTTCGTGGTGGTTTTTCGTTCTGAGCCAAGGAGATTCATGTTCAATATCGTGCTGTACGCGCCCGAGATTCCGGCCAATACGGGCAATATCGGCCGCACCTGCGTGGTTACCGGTGCCCGCCTGCATCTGGTGGAGCCGCTGGGCTTTTCGCTCGATGACAAGACGGTGCGTCGCGCCGGCCTGGGCTACTGGCAAAACTTGGACGTGACGACCTATGCCGGCTGGGAGGATTTCCTTGCCCGCAACGGCCTCTCCCCCGCCGACGAGCGCCTGCATCTGCTGACCAAAAAGGCACGCCGCACCTATGCGCAAAGTACCTACCGCGATGGCGACTACTTGGTCTTTGGCAGCGAGAGCTCGGGTATTCCCGAGCCACTGCTTGCCGCGGCGTCCGAGCGCTGCGAGCGCATCCCGATGCTGCGCGATTGCGACTCACTCGATAACGCCGAGGCCTGGGAAGCCCACGAGGAATCGCTGGGACATACCGAGGGCAGCCACGAGGCCATCCTTCGGCAGGATATCTGCGGCAACTTCGTCAATCCGGACGATTACCGCATCAGTGCACTCAACCTCTCCAACAGCGCCGCCATCGTCCTCTACGAGGCCCTGCGCCAGACAGGCTTTGCCGGCATGTAAAACCTGCCATTAGGGGACGGGGTAGAAATGGTAAACTTTCAAACTCTCTAGTCCTTGACAAAATGGTTTTGACATCAAATGCGGCAAAGAGACAGTCCCTTTGCCGCATTTGGCTGCTAACAATTCACGTCAGAATTCAACTTCAAATACAAACGACTGCCGAAGTTCTCGCTTAGCTTGGCTTGTCAGGCTCGAATTCGCCCTTATGTTCAGCTTGCTGCATGCCTCATCGATAGCCATAGCAAGCGATACTGACATGGTCATGGTCGTCTCGCTTTTCAATTCAACCCGATAACTCTTCGCCTTGTTTTTATCCTCTCCACCGCATCTCGTTTCGATTAACAAGAGAATGTCAGAGTCATGGGCATACCAATGGAGTTCAGGGCGCTGTGGAACCATGTCTCCCTCGAATTCCTGTGTAAACAGGATTTTCTTCTCATTTCTCGTTAAATCGCTCAAAGAGCCGTTGATTCGAGCCGAGCCCTTCTTTCCCGCTTTGGCATTTCCCTTAACCTGGTGGCCTCTCCGAGTTTCCTCGTACTCCGTCACCTCCAACTTGCAGCGCTTCGCGCCAAGCATGAACGCAATCCGTCTCAACTCGGCCATCTTGTCTTGTTGCATGGTTGCGAAATAGGAGTCAAGATCAACAAAGCGAGACCGATCAAAAGCATCTATGTAATATGTGGAATAAAGAGATGGTTTAGGGTAGAAAGACAGCTCGCTATCCCCAATTGCCTCGCGGTACAAATTGAAAATCTGCGTGCCCTTAACAGTATCCAACCAACCAATAGCATCCCTACAGACATCGATGCCCCGACGCTCATTTCCGTCAACAATTCGAATCATGTTCGGCAAATGGAATGAAGGGCTCTGATAGATCTCTTTGGTTACAGGCCTGTACCTATTGAGCTGTTGCTGGTATGCCCAATCGTTGACGGCGTCACCAATATCCGCAGCAGCACCTGCTGCACCATCGGCCGCATCAGCAATAGCCGCCAAGGCGTCATCGACCATCGGAGTTGCAGCACGCATTGCGCCATCGGCAACTATCTGTACGGTTGCAACCGCGCCCGCCATCGCGCTTCCGGCGCCATCAACCAACCCGGCAGCGGCCTTACGGATATCAAAACTCTGCTTATGTCGCGACAGCTCCTCCCTTTCGACAACAGCTAGATCGTCTTTATCCTCCATAGTGACCTCCTATTTCCGATAGTCGAAATCAACCGTATATTCATCGCCAAATGCCGAGTTGAACATCGCACGGATATTTGCTTCGGCGTTCACTCGAGCCTCTTTGAGCAGCTTGCCATCCTTGATGGCCTCGCTTTCACTCCGCTCCTTGCACTGCGCTTCAAACGCCGTGACGTCTTTGACCTCAATGGGATTGAGGATGTTGTTGCGTTCCTCGAGAGCACCCGACTTATTCATATCCGGCGTGTTCGAAATTACATAAGGCTCATCCATCGCAATGGTCAGCTTTTTCTTGTTTGTATGTATCTCTGCCGTCTCGAGATTCACACCCGCCTTAATGGTTCCCACATAGCGGTACCAAAAGCTGTTTTCCGTAAACGGGATATCAAACCAATCGAAGAACCTCTTGGTATCCGTCACCTTATCGACAATCGCATAGTTCTGCGATGCAGAAACCATCTCGTTCTGGGAAGCGATGCGTTCAAACACGACCGACGGGGAAAGCGTATTGGGGGTCGTTTCTTTCGCGCCCGCAGCTTTGCCGTTATTAAAGATGGTAATGAAAAGTACAGCCACAATCACTCCACCAAGCGCCAGGCCCGCAAAGAATACCTTGGGCTTTGTCAGGATTCTCCCGAGTTTCGCTTTCAGCGCCCCCATGCCTTCCTCTATCTCATCCATCCCCTATTCCTTTCAAAATCCCTGTTATTTAAGAAACTGCCGTGGGTTATACCTCATGCCTTAATTGTCGTTTTCAGCATGTCTTTAGACGAGGGCAGTTGTTTGCAATCCGATATAATACACATTCGTTCGCGGCACTTGTTGTTCAATAATTGGCATAAAACGGGCAGGTCAACCATTCATTGCCGATTAACCCGCCCCTTCCGTGCAGAACTTATTTATTTACATCGTAGCTGGAAACAGATGCGACAACGCGCGCAGCGTCAACATCGGACATTGCCTCGAACTTGACTTTCTCACCCGGCGCCCACGAAGAAGTGTCCGCATAGGTCTCCTCCGCTTTGATGTCATCTGCATCATAGAGAGCAAGTGTCAGGCTGACGTTAGAGAACGATATACCAGAGGTGTTCTCAACTACCGCCGTATACGTATACAGGCCGTAACCGTCATCCGTTTTTTCGAAATTTGCTCCCTGAATCAAACTGTTGATGGCATCCTCATAGCGGGTCTTCTCTGCTACGGACTTTCCATTCTTAATTAAGTCGTTGAAATCATCCTTGTATTTCTCCCCGACTTCCAGCCCGTAATTATCAACAAGCTTTTTGAGCTGCGCAGACCGCTTATCGTAGACCTTATTCCACTCTTCGTAATAATCCGAAGACGATTGCGAGTAATCCTCGGTCACTTTAAGCTGGTCATCAAGCAGATTCAGATACGTGATTACGTCCTGTTGCATCTTGGAATCCTTAAACCTAGCGTTCTTGAGTTCCTTGTCGTTCTTGATTTCGGCCTCAATAGCTTCCTGGATATTCTCGGTTGAATGAGGATCATCATCGTTTGCATTAGATTCAATGACGTCGGACCTTCTCTCAAACCCGGCGGCGATAACATTCATCGCCTTATCGTCGACATATTTCGACTTTGCAGCGTTTGCATCATTCTGTGAACAGGCCGAGATGAATCCTAGAGAACAGATAAGTAGGACAAGCAAGCCCATCATAGGCTGCTTTTTAGTAGCATTTCGTTTCACGACTATTTCCCTTCGATTGACGTTAAGACTTATAGCCCCTCGCCAAAAAGCAGACGAATTGGCAACGCGGTGGCACTATTTGGTTCAAGGGCGTGAACTGGATAAACATCGAGGGAAGGAGTGAGCTCTGTACAATAAACTCCCCTCGTCAAAATGTCTAGCTAAAGAGGACGGACGGACGGCGAACGGTCAAAACCGGTCGTGTCCGCCCGCCTCCAACGATCGAATGTCGATGTGCTGACGTTCAGTAGCGTTGCGGCCTCTTGCCTCGTAACCTCACCTCCTTCGAATGATTTGATGACATCGCTATAGCTATCCGGGCGTTCGAACGCCGGCCTTCCAAATCTCACACCCCGCAGACGCGCCGATGCGATACCCTCCGCCTGGCGCTGCTTGATGTTTTCACGCTCCAGCTGCGCCACGTAGCTCAAGATCTGGAGGACAAGGTCCGCCATGAATGTTCCCGGATGCCGTCGAGTTGCTCGCGTGTATCGAGCAGAGGCATATCAAGCACCACGATGGCAGCATGCCTATCCACCGTGATGCGTCGCCATTCATCGAGGACTTCACGATAATTACGACCCAAACGATCGATACTTTTGATCACGAGAACGTCGCCCTCGCGCAACCTGCGAAGAAGCCGCTGGTACTGAGGACGCTTAAAGTCCTTACCGCTTGCCTTGTCAGCGTAAATCTGGTCCCGTTGAACGGGAAACCTTCCCAATGCGTCTAACTGGCGGTCCAAGTTCTGATCCGCAGATGAGACACGCGCATACCCAAAGATTCGATTGTCCATAATTGCCCCTATCGGCCGCCTCCTGGCAGCATCGGCTCAAACGAGAGCCCACTCACTATAGGGCGTGCAAATTCCGCGAATGGGCTGAGGCCATTTTGGCCCTCAGGCACAAGCTATTCAAGCGCCGTGCCGACAACGCGCTCGCCTTTAACTGTGATTAACTGTTTTTAACCAGAATTAACTGCTTTTAACTGAAATTAACTGCTTTTAACCAGAATTAACCGAAACAGAAAACCGTGATGCCGACAGTCTTTGCCGGAATGTGACAAAGGGACAGCCCCTTTGTCACATTCGGTTATAGGTAGCGGCCGGTGATACTTGCGGAGCAGGCTGCGATGTCGCCCGGCGTACCGGCGCAGACGATTTGCCCGCCGGCGCCACCACCGCCCGGGCCCATGTCGATCACGTAATCGGCGTTACGGATAAGGTCGAGATCGTGTTCGATCACGATGACTGTGGCGCCCTTGGCAACGAGGCCGTCGAACACGCTCAGCAACACCTGAACATCGAGCGGATGCAGGCCAATCGTGGGCTCGTCGAATACGAATACGGCATCGTCCTGTACGCGGCCCATCTCGCTCGCAAGCTTAAGACGCTGCGCCTCGCCGCCCGAGAGCGCCGGCGTGGGCTCACCGAGCGTGAGATAACCCAGGCCCAGGTCGTGCAAGGTCTGCAAGCGCGCCTGCACCTTTTTGAGCCCCAGCGTGGCGTCGAGAGTCTCGTCCACACTCATGTCCATGAGCTGCGGCAGCGTAAGCAGGCTCCCGTCCTTGCCCTCGCGATGGATATGCGAAGCCGCGTCTGCATAACGTGAGCCGCGGCATGCCGGGCAGACGATCTCGACGTCGGGCAAAAACTGCACGTCGAGCGATATCGAGCCCGTGCCATCGCACGTGGGGCAGCGCAAGGCACCGGTGTTGTAGCTAAAGGCACCTGCCTTGTAGCCGGCTGCCTTGGCCTCGGACGTACGGGCGAAGGCGCGGCGCAACTCATCATGGATGTCGGCATAGGTCGCTACCGTCGAGCGCACGTTGGCGCCGATGGGCGTGGCGTCAATCAGGTTGGCGCGTGCGATACCCTCGGCGTCGACCCAGCGCACATGGCTTGGCAGGCGCTCGCCAGCTGCCTGTGCCTTGAGTGCCGGGATGAGCGTCTCGAGCACCAACGTCGTCTTACCCGAACCCGAAACGCCCGTCACCGCGACCAAGCGGCCGCGCGGGATATCGACTTCGAGCGGTTTGACGGTATGGATGGCATCGGTTGCCATGCGGATATGTCCCTGATCGAACATTTCGTCGTCAGTCACCTGCGGACGCAAGCGCTTGGACTCTGCGCGCAAAAACGGGGCGATGCGGCTGCCCCGCGATTGCTCGACCTCGTCTACCGTACCGGCAGCGATCACGTTACCGCCGCCCGCTCCGGCAACGGGGCCCATCTCGACCAAATAGTCGGCTTCCGCCAGTACGCGCGTATCGTGGTCGACAACAACCACGGTGTTGCCGTCATCCACCAGATCGCGCATCACACCTACCAAGCCGTCGACATTGGCAGGATGCAAGCCGATCGAGGGCTCATCTAGCACATAAAGCACGCCCGTCGATCGGTTGCGCACCACGCGGGCGAGCTGAACGCGCTGACGCTCGCCCGTGGAAAGCGTGGCACCGGCGCGATCGAGCGAAAGGTAATCGAGACCCAGATCGACCAGACGACGGGCCGCGCCCAAAAATGAATCGCAGATATCCGCTGCCATGGGCTGCATCTCGGCCGGCAAGGACGTAGGCACCCCGCGCACCCACTCAATCGCCTCACCCAGCGTCATGGCCGCCGCCTGTGCCAGATTGATACCGCGCACCTGGGGCTGGCGCGCAGCCTCGGAGAGACGCGTGCCGCCACAGTCGCGACATGGCCCCTCGCGCAAAAAGCGCGCAACGCGCTTGAGGCCCTTGTCGTCCTTAACCTTGGCGAGCGCATTCTCAACGGTATAGACGGCGTTGTAATAGGTGAAGTCGAGCGGCGTGGCGCCCTCACCGTTTTTTGGAACGTAGAGAATGTGCTTTTTAACCGCCGGACCATGGAACACGATGTCGCGCTCTTGAGGCGTAAGCTGGTTAAACGGCACGTCAGTGCGCACGCCCATCTCGCCGGCCACCTGCTTCATCAGATCCCACATGAGCGTGCCCCAAGGAAGCACCGCGCCCTCGTTGATAGTCTTCGACTCATCGGGCACCAGGCTCGCCTCGTCCACCTCGCGCATAACGCCTGTGCCGCCACAAGTGGGACACGCGCCGCCGCTATTGAAAGCCAAATCCTCGGCACTCGGCGCGTAGAACTCGCGGTCGCATGTCGGACACGTGAGCGACAGGCCTGCGGCCACGTTAAGGCTCGGCTCCACGCGCGCCCCGCAGTGCGGGCACACGTGATGGGCGCAGCGGCTAAAGAGCAGACGCAGGCTATTGTTGAGCTCGGTCATGGTGCCAAAAGTGGAACGCACGCCCGGCACGCTGGGGCGCTGATGCAATGCGAGCGCCGCCGGTACGTGCAGCACCTCGTCCACCTGGGCGTGCTCGGCCTGCGTCAGACGACGGCGGGTATAGGTGCTGAGTGCTTCCAAGTAGCGACGTGAGCCCTCAGCATAAAGAACCCCCAGCGCCAGCGAACTCTTGCCCGAACCCGATACGCCGGCAATACCCACGAGCTTTCCCAGCGGAATGTCGATATCGATGTCCTTGAGGTTGTGTACACGCGCTCCACGCACTTCGATAGCCTGCGGGCTCATCTTCTGTTCTGTCACCTTTATCACCCTACTCGTGCCATAAAATGCGATCGCTAATGTACGCGCCCAGCATGGGCACGGTAAATCGGACGAGGCCGTATCCAGCAGCCTCGATGACGCGCTCGCGAATCAGGCTTGCGCGATATTTACTCGCCCAGCTCTGGGTACGATCACAGCGCTCAATGATGTCCGCCATGCGCGTCGGTTTGCCCTCGTCAACCGCCATGGCCTCGATAAAGAGGCGCTGTGGACTACGCAGCCCGTAATACAGAGGCGCGTCGACCGCTTCGTAGAACTCAGAGACGGCATCCGCATGGCCATCCTCGACATCGCGCCTTTCAATGACCCGTGAGTTGCGCCGGACAGCAGAGCACCACATGTAATAGCCCACCAGCTGAACCATATAGGGATGCCCCATGCTCTTGTATGCCGCAAGGTCCGCCGTCCCCGCGTCAACGTAAAGACCGGTGTTTTTGACCGTCTGGATATATGAATCGCGCACCTTGGGCAAAGATATCGCCCCCAGTGTACGCTGCTGGGCACGCCGCAAAAACGTCACGCTCGGCTCTTCGAGCAGATTGTCAACCATACTGGGTAAGCCGGCGAACACCAGCGCAAGACCGCGCTGGTCGCTATCGGACAAGCCCGTGGCATCCTGATCTCCGAGCACCTGCTGATAGAGAACGGCAAGAGCCGCCAGTTCCTCGATAGACGCAGATTGCGCCTCGTCAATCGCAAACAGGATGCCCTTGCCTGGACCGAGCTTCTTGAGGCGTTCGTTGACCAGCCCTCGCAACGTCTCGCCCTTTGCTCGCGCCGCCTCGACCGACATCCGGCCAAACGACGGACCGAATTCCATTGACGTCACAACGGGCTTATTCGAGCGAAGCGCGTCAGCCAAGCGGTCGCATAAGCCAAGCGAAGCGGAATCGGAGACAACCGCCCATCCGCGCTCGCTGGCCAGACGTTGCAGCTCCCGCAGGAGAACCGTCTTGCCGCAGCCGCGGTTTCCCGTAATAAGCATGAGCCTGCCCGGCGCTCCGGCGCCGTTATCGAGCCCTTCCTCAAAATCTTCGATGACCGACTCGCGACCGATGAGCATCGGAGGCCGCTTGCCAGCCGTGGGCTTAAAGGGATTTGGATTCATGTCGGCCTCCTCGGATTGGCAAACCCTGGTAATAGTTATACCAACTTGTACCGAGTTGCACCAATAGCATGTGACAAAGGGGTTGTCCCTTTGTCACATGTGGCCGAAAAACTCTGCGTCTGCCGCTCGCCAAGGGCGGAAGGTGGCGGGGTCGACCTTTACGTGCGCCGCGGCGGGTACGTCGTACCATTTGACCGTGTAACCGGCGCCGTGAGAGCAAAAGACCGAATCGGGCGTGTTGGGCAGATCGGCCTCGGGCTCATAGGCGGCCGCCTCGATGACGCGCTCAGCATCATGGCAAGCCGCATAGCCGGCAAACTCTAGGTACAGATGTCCGCGACCACTCGTGTAGGTGGCTACCTCCAGCGCATAATCCTGCACCTCGGATGCCGGCACGCGACCCACAAGCTTCGCCCGGCCCTCCGCCATCGTCGGCGGCTCGTACTCGGCACCCATGCGCGTGACATCCGAGAGCGCCCGGCCCACGCACTCCCCCGGCACCTCGAGCTCAAAGCGATACCACGGCTCCAACAGCACCGCCGCGCCAGCCTCACGCGCCTGCATCAAACCCTGGCGAATCGCGCGGTACGTGGCCTGGCGAAAGTCGCCGCCCTCGGTGTGTTTGGCATGCGCGCGGCCACCTGTAAGCGTAATGCGCACATCGGTGATGGGCGAGCCGGTCAGCACGCCCAGGTGATCACGCTCCATAGCGTTGGTGAGTGTCAGACGCTGCCAGTTAAGATCGAGCTCGTCGGTCGAGGTCACGGTGCCAAACTGTACGCCCGAACCCGCTGGCAACGGCTCCAGGCACAGATGCACCTCGGCATAGTGGCGCAGTGGCTCAAAGTGGCCCACGCCCTCGACCGGCTGCGAAATAGTCTCCTTATAGAGAATGCCGCCGGGCTCAAACGCAATCGAAAGACCGAAGCGATCGGCCAGCACCCGCTGCACGACCTCGAGCTGCACGGCGCCCATCAACTGCAAGTGAATCTGCTCCAGATGAGTATTCCAGCTTACGCCGAGCATGGGATCTTCGTCCGCCAGCTCAGTCAACGCTTTGAACACCGCATGGACATCGTGTTCGCCCGGAAGCACCGTATAGGTGAGGACTGGCGCAATGACGGGCGCATCGCACGCGGATTCCGCGCCCAGGGCGTCCCCTGGGCGAACGTGCGCAAGACCCGTCACGGCACAAATACCGCCAGCGGCAACTTCTTGGGCAAGTTCATACTTCTCGCCGTTATAGATGCGTACCTGATCGACCTTTTGCTCCCATGCCTCGGCACCGGAACGTCCGTCAATCATTTGCTTGGCATGCAGCGTACCGCCGGTCACTTTAACCCAAGCCAAGCGCTCGCCGTGATCCCCACGGCTGACACGATAGACGCGCGCGGCAAACTCCGGGAGCCACGCCTGTTCACGCATCAGCGCGCATATGCCATCCAGCAGCTCGTCCACGCCTTGGTCCTTAAGCGCCGAGCCGGCAAAGCAGGGAAAGAGCTTGCGCTCGGCAACCATGCGCGACAGCGTTGCGACAGAAAGCTCGCCCGCTTCAAAAAACTCCTCGAGCGCCGCCTCGTCCAACGCAGCAGCGTCCTCCTGAACGGCGCCGCCCGCCAGCAGTTCATTGGCATCCAGGCAGCCCTCGGAAAGACGTTGCCCAAGTTGTGCCAGCAAAACATCGCGGCCGGGATTCTCCAAATCGATTTTGTTGATATAGATGAACGTCGGGATGTCATAGCGCGCAAGCAGGCGCCACAGGGTTTCGGTGTGTCCCTGCACACCATCGTTGGCGCCCACAACCAAAATCGCGTAGTCGAGTGCGCGCAATGTGCGCTCCGCCTCGGCAGAAAAATCGACATGCCCCGGTGCATCCACGAGCATGACGTGGGTATCGCCATGGTCGAGCACGGCCTGCGACGAGAAGATCGTAATGCCGCGCTCGCGCTCGATCGCGTTCGTGTCCAGGTGCGAATCGCCATCGTCAACGCGGCCGCGCTTGCGAATGCGACCCGCGTTGAACAGCATGGCCTCGGCCAACGTGGTCTTGCCGGCATCGACATGCGCCAAGATTCCAACGACCGCTTGCTTCGACATGGCTCTCCTCTTATTACAAGCCCATCGCACGCGGCAACGGGCGTCCTCGTTCCACACTGGATGATACAATTTACGAGCCGGCGGGCGAAGCGGGCCCTATCCCCCGACCGAGCTCATCGCCCCGCGTTGCCGCGCGGCGATTTTCGTAGGTTCGCGCCTTGCGAAAGCCGGCTTTCAAAACAGCGCAGCGAACGAAAATGGCCCCACCCGGAGCCATTTTCGTTCGCGCGAATTGTTGATACGCGTCTCCGCTCTTATGCCTCGCGCAGCCAGTCAAACGCAACACGCGGCGTGCCGTCTGACACATACACGATGCCGGCGCGCTTAAACCCGGCCTTGATGCTCGCGCCCTGCATGGGCAGGTTGTCCTGATGCGTGTCGATGCGCAGGTGATCGGCACGCTCCTTGGCAAAGGCAAACATCGCAGCCGCGATGCCGTGCACGGTGCCGTCGGATGCCACGCGGTGCAGCACGGCATATGGAGCGTCGCTACGCCATTGACCGTCCTCAATTACGTCATAGCACTCGTCCGGGCCCGGTAAAAAGGCAAACGTCGCCACCACGCGACCGTCGACTTCGCACACGTAGCTGCCACCAGCGGCAATATCGGTAGCCAGTTGCTCGGTCGAAGGCGTGCCCTCGGGCCACTGCGTGGCGTTGCCATGCGCGCGCATAAAGGCGCGGGCAGCGTCGTAGATAGTCATGACGGCGGGAATGTCGGTATCGAGGGTTTTTCTGATCATCACGCGACGACCTCACGTTTATTGGTATCACTTTGATTGAGCAATGATACCAACGTTTGAAGAAGGGCGCGAAGCAGATGGGAAGTAAAAAGCGAGCCGCCTGGTCAAAGGCCAAAAGCGAGTTTTTAGGCGCTGCTACCGGCGGCGATATGAGCGACCTGTTTGCACGCGAGGACGAGCGCCGCGACGCCCTGGACGCCGAGCGCGATGAAGCCTGGCGCTACAAGTCGTGCGAGCGCAAAAACCGTTACGACACACGCGCCGAGGCCGAGGCAGTTATGGCCGACTGCGAAAACCGCGGACGCCGCGGGCTGGCCTGCTACAAATGCGAATACTGCGGCGGCTGGCACCTGACGTCGCACCCTTAGAAATAGGCACCGCATCGGCACGGCATTGACGGAGCGCCAGCCATCGCACGCAAGCTACGGGCGCGGCGGCACCAGAACATCGTAGCGAACGGCCTTGCCCGTAAGTTGATAGCTCGGCTTAACGCCGGCAAGCAGTGGTCCCTTCACCGGCCGCTTGATAACGACCTTGCGCGGGTGCACCGCAAGCGCAGCCTTGACCAACGTCTCCTCATCGGCGCACGGCTGCTCCAGATGGTGCAAGAGTTGGAACTTCTTTTTCACCGCCGCACTCTTGGTGCGCTCGGGAAACATGGGGTCCAGATACACCACGTCGGGAGCGGCAAGCTCGCCCTGCCCGATCAGCTCAGCTGTATGGCGAAGGCCAGCAATGCTGTCCTCGCCCGCATGTAAGCGCATACGCGACACGGCAACCGCAAGCGCCGGATCATCTGCCGCGCGATCCAAGGCATCCTTGAGGAGCGCCGCAATCACGCAATCCTGCTCATACAGATCGACGGTAAAGCCCGCGGCCGCCAACAGTAGCGAATCCTCGCCAAAGCCTGCCGTGGCATCAATCGCCCATGGGCTCTCGATGCCTTTTGTGCGCGCAGCCTTTACCAGCAGCTCTTGCTGCAGACGGCCTTGCTTGAGTCGTGGCAGCATGCGGGCAAAATCGGCTCGCAGCTCCATCGAGCCGTCGGTGAGCGTGAGGCCCTCGGACTTCCCGGTCAGCTCAAGTCCCGCGGCCCGAGCAACAGAAAAGGGATCGACGACGCCCATGGGTACTCCTTAACAAGCAAAACGAATACGCGAGCGCCGTTTATGTCGGCACCCAACCGTCCGCTATTGTCCCACATGCGACATGGCCCACAGCATCCCAATGCAAAGCACCGCCATCAATCCCATGCACACGGCAGCGATCACAGAATCACCCATGCGCCTTCCCAACGACCGCGGCTCATGCACTTGCCCTGCTCCGTACATCATGGCTCCTCCTTGAGACCAGCTCTTACCATGGACCCATCATCGCAGCGCCGCGCATACGCTGCCATCGATTTGACTTACGCCCAGCTTTCCTTTTTGAAAGGTTGGGTTTGGCTGCGCGGGCTCAATGCGCTTTCAAACGCATGCATCGCCGCGTTGAACTACAATGTGCTTCACCATATGTGCAGCACATTGGGTGCGCCAAGTTGGCGTACTCGTATCGAAAGGACCAGCCATGAGCTTCACTCGCAAGACTCTCAAAATCCTTGCTCTCATCTACTTTGTTTTGGGCATCGCCAGCCTCGTCACCGCCGGCGTCGGTATCGCCACGGGCGGTCTCGATTCCACGTACGGTTCGTACGCCACGCTCGCAGCGGTCGTGCTTATCGCCAAGGGTCTCGTCGACCTTGCCGCAGGCGTCGCCGGTATCAAGGGCGCCAACAAGCCTTCGCAGGTGGACGGCGCGTTTAAGCTCGGTATTGTTGCCGCGGTCGCCACGCTTGCCCAAGCGGTGCTCACGCTTCCCGCGTTTGGCGGCGACGCCATCAACTTTGGCGCCTTTGTCATCGTGGTGTACGACCTGTTCTTTGTTCAGCAGGCACACGCCGTTAAGGCCGAAAACAAGGACCGCCTATAAGCGCTCGCTTCTCATAGCCTCTGTAGCCAAGCAACTAAAAAGGGCCAATCGCGCATCTCCGCGGTCGGCCCTTTACGTTTGCCCAGATAAAGCCGGTTGTTAGCCGTGGCGGTACTCGGCGATGATGAAGTCGATATCGGTCTGGAGCGTGTCCAGGTTTGCCAGGCGCTCTTTATCGGCAGGTCGTGTGCGGTAGTAGTACGGCGTCATCTGGAACACCGCCTCAATGTCTGCCTGGGTCTGGAGCGTAATGTTCGCAGACACCCGCTGCGTTCCGACCAACTCGAGCTCGGTGGTCTGCGGCAGCTTCTCGTCGTTAAGGTACGACGTATCGTAGAGCACTTCCTTAAGCCCAAACAGATGACGTGCACCTGGCACGACGGTGTAGAGCGAGCCCTCGGGCGCCAGTACGCGGGCAAACTCGCGCTCGTTAAAGGGAGCAAAGAGCTCGGTCACCATATCGAAGGCGCCATCGGCCACGGGGATATCCTTCATGTTGGCCACAAAATAGGCCGCATCGCCGCGCTTGGCAGCCAGACGCACCATCTCTTTGCCCAAGTCGAACCCGTAAGCGTCCACGCCCGACACCGCGCCCATGGCACTCGTGTAATAGCCCTCGCCGCAGCAAATGTCGAGCAAGGTCATGGGGCCGTTCGCAGACGCTGCACGCCCAGACACCCGCTCGCGCACCAGCTCGACCATTGCATCGCGCAACGGCGCATAGTACCCGCGGTTCAGAAAGTCACGACGACTGCGCGCCTGTGACTTGGGATCGCCCATAGAGTCGCCGCTCTTGGACGAGCGCAGTAGGTACAGATAGCCCTCGCGCGCACGGTCAAACCGGTGTCCGCCTGTGCATGCAGCACCGCGCTCGTCGTCCACCAACGGCTCATGGCAAACGGGACACAACAACATGGCAACTCCTTAGCGCGAACAACACAACGTCCACCATTGTCGCACGCCTTCCCCACCTAGTCATTGGGGACGTTCTTGAATGACTAGTCGTTTAAGGACGTCCCCAATGACTACAAGGAGTGTCCCCAGCTGCCGACAGAAAAGGAACGTCCCTAAGTGCCGACTGGTTGCATTAGGAGTATCATCGTCTGCGCAAATAAGCACGAAAGAGCATGTTAGAGATTGAGAGCGTATGGCTGATACCGCATCTAAGCACATTGACATGACAACCGGCTCGCTGTGGCGCAATATTCCCCTGTTCGCCTTCCCCGTGGCCGCCACGAGCATCTTGGAGCAGCTATCGAACCTCATCGCCACGGTCATCATCGGTAACTTCTCGGGCGACCAGGGAACCCTCGCCATGGCGGCGGTCGGCTCCAATGTTCCGCTTACCAGTCTTATGCTCAACCTGTTTATTGGCATATCGCTTGGCTCCAACGTGGTCATCGCCAACGCTATCGGCCGCAACGATCAGAACATGGTCAAACGCGCCGTCCATACCTCGATTTTAATGGCGCTCGTAGGCTTTGTCGTCATCGCCCTGGGCGAGATCTTTGCCGAGCCCATGCTCGCCGCGCTCAACGTTCCTGCCGAGACCATGCCGCTCGCTTCGCTCTACCTACGCGTCTTTTTGCTGAGCATGCCCTCGATCTTGCTTTACAACTTTGAGGCCGCGATCTTCCGCTCCGTCGGCATCACCCGCATGCCGCTGCAGGCGCTTGCCGTGTCCACCGTCCTCAACATTGGCCTGGACCTCATCTTTGTCCCCGTACTCCACTGGGGCGTCGCGGGCGTCGCCATCGCCACCGCCATCGCCTACACCGTCAGCGCAGCCACGCTCTTTATCCGCCTGCTCAAGACCGACTCCGTCGTCCGCGTCACCCCACGCGACCTGGCTATCGACCCCGTCGCCCTCAAGCGCATCGTCAAGATCGGCCTGCCCGCCGGCATCCAAAGCGCCGTCTTTGCTGTCGCCAACATCATCATCCAGTCTGCCATCAACAGTCTGGGCACCGAGGTCATGGCCGCATCGAGTGCCGCCATGAGCCTGGAGTACGTGTGCTACAACCTGCTCAACAGCTTTAGCCAGGCTTGCACCACCTTTGTGGGACAAAACCACGGTGCCCGCCAGATCGACCGCTGCACCAAGACGCTCAAGGTCTGCCTGGTCGAAGGCGGTATCGTTGCACTCACCACGATTATCGTTATTGTCGGCTTGGGGCGCGAGATCCTATCGCTGTTCAACAGCGATCCCAACATCGTCTCGATCGGCTATATCCGCGTATGCTCGATCTTCCCGGCGTACGCCTTTAGCATGTTCTACGAAAACATGTCCGGCTACCTGCGCGGCTTTGGTATCTCGCTCACCCCCGCCCTCATCACCATGATCTGCGTCTGCGGCATCCGCTTCTATTGGGTGTTCTGCGTGTTCCCGCACTTCCGCACCTTTGCGAACGTCATGATGGTCTACCCCATCAGCCTGGGCACCACGGCATTCTTTATGGTCGTGGCGGTACTACTCTGCCACCCGGCACGCACCCATCGCGCCACCCAAGCCAAAGCAACAGCCCGCTAAACACCGCACTCAACGCCACGCCAGTCATTAATTGACAATATGTGAGCTCATATAGTCGATAAAGCGCCTCGTGGCGATGGGCATGGTGTCCCAGCTGCGCCAGGCGGCCACCACGTCGCGCGAGGGGGCATGCACGATGGGCCGCACACGAATATCGGCTCGCATGCCCTCCACAGTACGACGATAGAGCATGCTCACGCCTAGGCCCTCCTCCACCATCGCCATGATGGTGTAGTCATCGGTCACCTCACTCGTCACGTGCGGCGACAGCCCATGCGTTGCGAATGCATCGAGCACCAGACTCTGTTCGCCCTCATCCAGCAGCACAAACGGCTCGGACGCCAGGTCGGCAAGTGTCACCTTTTCCTTTGCCGTCAGCGGATGCTCGGCCGGCAACAATGCTACCAACTCGTCGTGATAGACGACGCGCTTCTCGAGCCCAGCGGTAAATCCGCGTGCCGTAAAACAAAAATCAACCACGCCATCGTGCACCCATTGAGCGTTGCGCGTGTAATCGCCCTGTTTGAGGGTGAAGCGTACGCCCGGGTGCAGCGCACCAAAGTCGCGGATCACACGCGGCAGCACGGTACGACTCACGTTAGTAAACGTCGCGATGCGAATATCGGTCGACGAAAGCCCCAGCAGCTCCTGGCGCTTGCCCTCGAGCTCGACCTCGGCGGTCACAATCTGGCGCAGGTACGGCAGATATTGTTTACCGTCGCGCGTAAGCGAAACGCCCTGCTTACCGCGCTCGATAAGTGTGGTGCCCAGCTCGCGCTCGAGCGCCTTGACGGCCTGGCTCACCGCACTTTGCGTATAGCCCAACTCGTCCGCCGCGGCCTTAAGACTGCCGCGATCGACCACCATACAAACAATCTGATACCGCGATGCCATCGTGCCTCCACATCAATGCAGCCGTAAAACGTTTTGCCAGGGTTTTTTCTGTCAACATTAGTATTTCTTAATCATACTGAAGATACATTCGCTTTACTACATCCAAATCTGGGAGCAGAATCCTTTGTGCGAAACCGTTCTGTAACAAAAGGAGTCCCATGGATCGCAAAAAAGCAATCGCGCTCTCATTTTCCGTTCCCGTCGCATGGGGCTTTTCGTACCCCCTTATGAAGATCGGCATGGACAGCATGAACGCCACGAGCATCGTCGCGCTACGCTGCATCATCGCCTTTGTGGTCTGCCTGCTGCTCTTCCACAAGCACGCGTTGCGCATCAACCGCGACCTTATGGTCCGTGCCGCCATCATCGGTGCCATCATGGCAACCGAGCTCACCTGCATGTGCCTGGGCTCCAGCCTCACCTCCGCCTCCACCGCCGGCTTTTTGCAGAGCCTGACGGTCGTAATCGTGCCGTTTGCCAACGCCGCCCTGCTGCGTCGCGCCCCCGAGCGCAAAGTGCTCGTCGGCACCGCCATCGTCACCTGCGGTATGTTGCTGCTCTCGGGCGCAGACTTTACCAGCCTGAACCCGGGCGCGCTCATCATGCTGCTCTCCGCCTTTGTCTACGCCGGACACATCATTGTGGCGAAGCGCTTTGTCGAAGAAGTCGATCCGCTTGCTCTGGGCGTTTGGCAGCTGGGCTTCGGCGGCTTGTTCTCGGGCATCGCCGCATGCGTCTTTGGAGGTTTCACACTTCCCAGTACGCCCAGCGAGATCGTGGTCGTCGTTGCCCTCGCACTCATCTGCTCTGCCTATGGCTTTATCACCCAGACGCTCGTGCAGCCCCACGTGCCCGCCGAGACCACCGGCTTCGCCTTCTCGCTTGAGCCGGTCTGCTCCGCTGTCTTTTCGTTCTTCTTGGTTGGCGAGGTCCTGAGCCCCATCGCCTTCTTTGGCGCCGCCCTCATCCTCACCGGCGTCATGGTGGCAACCGTCGAGCTTCCGCGCCTCCGCGCACATGAACAGGCTCGCATGGCAGGAGCGCCCGAGCACGTCTCGTAGACCCCACTCTTCATACAGCCGTGGCATAAAGGCAACCGGTGCGCCTTTACAATAGATGCCAACAGAGCATCTGCCATAAAGGAGCCCCATGGACGCCGCGACCCGCGACCGCAACATAGCAACTTGGTTGGGCGATGCGCCGCAGCCGGTACGTGACACTACGAACCAGCTGCTCGAGCGCATCGCCCTTTTGCGTGCCGAGCAAACCATCTACCCGGCACAAGACGACATCCTCAATGCCCTCGCCTACACGCCGGCCGACCAGGTCAAGGTTGTCATCTTGGGTCAAGACCCCTATCACGGACCCAACCAGGCCATGGGGCTGTCGTTCTCGGTCCCCGCGACGCAAACCAAGTTGCCGCCGAGCCTGCGCAACATCTACAAGGAACTCAATGCCGATCTGGGTTGCCCCATTCCCGTCACAGGAGATCTAACGCCATGGGCACAACAGGGCGTCCTGCTTCTCAACACTACGCTCACCGTGCGCGAACACGCCGCGAACTCGCACGCCAAACTAGGCTGGAGCACGCTCACCGACTACGTTATCGAACGCTGCTGCCAGCTGCCCCAACCGGTAGTCTTTTTGGCATGGGGCCGCTTTGCCCAGCAGATGGTCGAAGGAAAGCTCGCCGCTACCGGCGCGGGCAAGGCAACCGGCAAGTTCTGCCTGGCCTCTACGCACCCCTCGCCGCTTTCGGCCAACCGTGCCACGGCAGAACTCCCCGCTTTTATGGGGTCGCGCCCCTTCTCCGCCGCCAATCGGCTACTCGAACAGCACGGCTCGACCCCCGTCAACTGGACTTGCCTCGGCTAAAAATCGATACATCAAAAACGCGCCCGACGGCAATCTTGCCATCGGGCGCGTTTTGTTACTCGGGCCAAATAAATTGTGTGCGACCGGCCTCGCCGCCATCGATCAACAGACTCTGTCCGGTCATAAACCGGTTGGTCACGCCCACAAAGTAGATCCACTCGGCGATCTCTTGGGCGGTAGCCCAGCGTTTAAGCGGCGTGAGCTCCATAATCTGGTTCCACAGGTGTTCGTCTTCCATCACGCAACGGTTGAGCGGCGTGATAACGCCGCCCGGGTCCACACTGTTGGCGATGGCCTGCGGTGCCAGGCGGTTTGCGAGGTTCTTGGTGTAGGCGATAACGCCGCCCTTGCTGGCGGCATAGGCGGGAAACTCCGATCCAGTATGCCCGCTCGCCGACCCCACATTGACCACGGATTTGATAGCCGGCGCAGGCTTGGCGGCAAGCCCCTCCCCCACAAAAGCGTAGCGCTCGGTCACGTTGATGGTGCCACACAGGTTGGCGGCGATATCGTCGGCCGAATCCTGCGTACCGGCAACGTTCACGATCACTTGGGGTTCAAGGTCGCCTGGAAACGAGCCCGGCTCGCGGACATCAACGATCAGATGGCGGTAGCGCTCGTGTTCGACCGCCGCCGGCAGCAGATCAAAGCCCACAACCTCGTGGCCCTCGTCCAAAAAGCGCTGCACGCATGCGGCTCCGATACCGCCCGAAGCGCCCGTGATCAAAACCCGCATACTTGCTCCTTAGGCGGTTGCGTGGCGCTCGAGGTACTCGGAGCCCACATTCTCGCGCTCCCAGCCGCGCACGACCTTGTAGCCCACGGGGCTCAGGAAGACCTCGCACAGCAGCTCGGCAACAGCGCCGGTCAGCGAGCACATAAGGACCTGCACCCAGGTCCAACCAAAGAACGTGTGGCTTACCACAATGGCAAAGACCAGGTTGTCGATAAACTGGCCAACACCCGTAGACACATAGGAGCGGAAGGCAAAGCTCGCAAAGTTATTCTTTTTGAGCATACGGCCGAGCGACTGGTTGAGCGTGGAGTTAACCACGGCAGAAACGAGCATTGCCAGCGAAGAGCCCAGCACCACGTACCAGGTGCCGCCGATGGTGGCGTTAAGGGCGGTGTTGACCTCGATCATGCCGGTGTCGTAGTAGGCGCCCCACATACCGGGCGTGAGCGAGCATGCCCAAAAGCACAGGCTCACGGCCAGGTTGACCAGCAGCGCGAGGATAGAGATTTTAATGGATGCCTTGGCGCCAAAGCGCTTGCAGATCATGTCCTGGCACAAAAACGAAACCCAGCTCACCACAAAGCCGCAATCGAGTGCCAGATACGGCAGGCTGATGAGCTCTTTGTTGGCCAGCAGGTTCATCATGATGACGCTCACGAAAAACAGCGAAACCGTTGCCGCGGGAATGCTCCGCAACAGGACCTTGTAGTCCTCCATGACCTTCTTGATCATTGTGTACTCCTTTGGTTTTAGGTTTAACGAGCAGGATATCGGACCCGAACTGCTCGGACGCCCCGGTCTTGAGACGACGGTGGGTATGATAGCCGCTCACACGGCATCAGGCAAGCAAATGGCGCGGCAGCCCCGCAGGACCACCGCGCCGATGCGTTAAAAGGCCACGTTGCCAAACTCCGACAGGATAAGGTCGGGGTTGTGGTCAGTTGCCCAATCCACGTTCCACGGGCTCGTGAACAGCAGCAGCTTACCGCCGCGCATGTCCTCGACGCGCAGGGTGTCGCGCGTGAGCGAAAGGCCCGGGATATCGATGGTGTCGGGGTCGTTCTGGATCCAGCGGATGTCCGTATAGGGCAGTGGCTGGCGACGAACCTCAACACGGTACTCGGCCTTGAGGCGGCGCTCGAGTACCTCAAACTGCAGCACGCCGACCACGCCCACGATGACGCTCTCCATGCCGGCACCCAGCTCGCGGAAGATCTGGATGGCACCCTCCTGGGCAAGCTCCTCCATACCCTTAACGAACTGCTTGCGCTTGAGCGTGTCGACCTGCGTAATGCGAGCGAACATCTCGGGGGCAAACGTCGGGATCTGCGGATACTGCACGTGGCGCTTGCCAGAGCACACGGTGTCGCCGATGCTAAAGATACCCGGATCGAACAGGCCCACGATATCGCCCGCGTACGCCTCGTCCACGATGGCGCGGTCATCGGCCATCATCGACGTGCCCGTGGCAAGCTTAAGCTTGCGGTTGCCCTGCACGTGGAAGGCGTCCATGCCGCGCTCGAACTTGCCCGAGCAAATGCGCACAAAGGCGATGCGGTCGCGGTGGTTCTTGTCCATGTTGGCCTGGATCTTAAACACGAAGCCGCTAAAGTCGTCGCGGCAGGGATCGACCGGTTCGCTGGTGAGCGTATCGGTATAGGCGCGCGGCGTCGGGGCCAGGCGCAGGAACTCCTTCAGGAAGGGCTCAACGCCAAAGTTGGTAAGTGCCGAGCCAAAGAACGCCGGACTCAGCTTGCCGCAGGCCACAGCATCCAAGTCGAGCTCATCGCCGGCGCCATCGAGCAGCTCGATGTCGTCCATCAGGTTCTTATGGTTCTCTTCGCCAATAAGCTCGTCCATGGCGGGGTCGCCCAGCTCGGCCTCGACCTCGGCGACCTTCTTGGTGGCGTTGGCGTGGCCGTCGCCCTCAAAGGCGATAACGCGACGGGTCTGACGATCGAACACGCCGCGGAAATTGCGGCCGCTGCCGATCGGCCAATTCATAGGATACGTATTGATGCCCAGGACATTCTCGATCTCTTCCATGAGCTCGAACGGATCGCGAGCCTCGTGGTCGAGCTTGTTCACAAAGGTAAAGATGGGAATGTGGCGCAGGGTACAGACCTTAAAGAGCTTCTTGGTCTGAGCCTCGACGCCCTTGGCGCCGTCGATGACCATGACTGCGGCGTCGGCGGCCATAAGGGTACGGTAGGTATCCTCCGAGAAGTCCTGGTGACCGGGGGTATCGAGGATGTTGACGCAGGCGCCGTTATAGGTGAACTGCAGCACCGAGGAGGTGACGGAAATACCGCGCTCCTTCTCGATGTCCATCCAGTCCGAGACGGCATGCTTGGCCGAACTCTTGCCCTTGACCGAACCGGCGGTCTGAATGCTGCCGGTATAGAGCAGCAGCTTCTCGGTAAGCGTGGTCTTACCGGCGTCCGGGTGGCTGATGATCGCGAATGTGCGGCGCGACGAGATTTCATCCGACAGGCTTGCCATGCGGATCCTTTCTTGCATTGAGTGCATTACGTCGATGTAACCGCCCTATTGTAGCCGTGAAACCTCGCCATAGGGCACCTATCAGGACAAATTCATCAGTTGGGGTCTGGGTAGCCGGCTTAATCCGAATTTGTCTCTTGCGTAACTGTGCATAGTGTATATATACTGTGCTTACCGGTTATATACACGTGTAGCCCAACAGCTAAGGAGCCGCTGTGGACATTATCCTATCCAATTCGAGCGACAAGCCCATCTACGAGCAGATATCCTCGCAGGTCAAAGCTCAGATCCTTTCGGGCACGCTCGCCGCGGGAGCCAAACTCCCCAGCATCCGCGCACTCGCGAGCGACCTGGGCGTGAGCGTCATCACCACCAAGCGCGCCTACGCCGATCTGGAGCAGCTCGGGTTTATCTGTACCGTGCAGGGCAAGGGCTGCTTTGTTGCCGACGGCAACCAGGAGCTTTTGCGCGAAAACCAGCTCTGCCATATCGAAGAGCTGCTTGCGAAAGCGGCGAGCCAAGCCGAAACCCTGGGCGTCACGCGCGACAAACTGCACGAGATGCTCGACCTGGTAGCCCCCGAAACCATGCAGTAGCCATCTGCAAGAAAGGCTATACCATGCAAAACTTGTTAGAACTCAAAGGTGTCTCACGCCGCGTGAGCGACCGTTTTTCGCTGCGTGATGTCACGCTTGCCGTGGAGCCCGGCCAGATTGTTGGCTTTGTGGGCGCTAACGGTGCCGGCAAGACAACGACCATTCGCGCCGCGCTCGGGCTTATCAAGCTCGATGCCGGCGAGGTGCGCCTGTTTGGGCAGCGCTGTGGCGCCGACGCGCCCGATGAGACACAGCGCTGCCTGCGCTCCCGCGTCGGTCTTGTCTTGGACACGTGCCCCTTCCCCTCCACGCTCAAGGTGGGCCAGATCGAGTCGCTCGTAGGCCCGGCGTACCCCACGTGGGACCGCGAAACGTTCGCCGGATTCATCAACCGATTTGGCCTCGATTCCAAGACAAAGGTCAAGGACCTCTCCCGCGGCATGGGCATGAAACTGCAGCTTGCCTGTGCACTCAGCCACAATGCCAAGCTGCTCGTTTTGGACGAAGCCACCGCGGGCCTCGATCCCATGGCACGCGAGGAGCTGCTCGATGAGTTGCTTGCCTTTGTCGCCGACGGCCAGCGCAGCGTGCTGCTCTCGAGCCACATTACGTCCGACCTCGATCGCGCCGCCGACCGCGTCATCTGCATCGATAATGGCTCGATTATTTTTGACCTGCCGCGCGAGGACATTACCGACCGCGCCGGCATCGCCCACTGCACCCAATCGCAGGCTGCCGAGCTTATGGCTTGCGTCGAAGGCGCCCGTGCCGCCCACCACGCCTATAGCGTGGACGTGCTCGTGCCCAACCGTCGCGAAACGCTCGAGGCCTTTCCCGAGATTCCCTGCGATCGGGCAACCATTGATGACTATCTGCGCCTCATGCTGAAAGGGGCTTCGAAATGAAACGCGCCTTTATGTCCGAGCTCGCCATTGTTCGCTCACTTGTCCCGAGCATCGCGGGTGTCGGCCTGTTCATGTTCGTCGCGCTGACGCTCGCCAACGCGTCGGATGGCGATTCCGGTATGAGCGCCGGCGCCTGCGCCGTCAGTGCCATGTCGCCCATCATATTCATGAACTCACTGGCCGGCTTCGACAATCAAAACGGTTGGGAGCGTTATCGGGCAACGCTGCCCTTCTCGCGCAAAGACATCATCTGCGCACGCTACCTGAGCATCATTGTCTTCTCGGCTGTCATGACGTGCGCCGCCGCGCTTCTGAGCATCGTCTCCTTCCCGCTCTTCAACAGCGCGGGTATCCCGTTGACGGGACAGATCATCTTTGAGATTGCAGTAGCCTCGGCAGCATCGATGCTCATCTCCCTCATGATGGTGTTTTTGGCGCAGCCGCTGTTCTTTCGATTTGGACACATGGAGGCGCTGCGCCTATCCCTTGGCCTGTTTGCCCTGTTTGGCTGCGGCACCATGGCCACGTTGAGCTCCTCCAACCCCATCAGCAACTGGCTCATGTCGATTGCCGGAGCGAATCCCGATCCTGCCGTTCTGGGCTGTCTGTGCGCAGGAATTGCCGTGCTGGCCCTCGCGCTATGCGCAATCAGCTGCACCGTCAGCACCAAGGTTTATCGAGTACGCGATCTGTAGCCACGCGAGTCTCAATCCACGAAGGGCGCGATCGCCGCCCCTCCCTGCAAATCCGTGGCAAACGGCATGGCCCCGGCGCGCGCTACCGTGCTACTTGCGCAGCGGCTTGGGCAGCGGAATGCCGGCGGCGATAACGGCGGCGATGATCATGCAGACGATACCCTTGAGTGGGAAGCACATGAGCAGCAGGCCCACGACCATGACGGGCTGGCGCATGACGGCGCCCATCGTCGACGCCGTGCAGACGGCGACGCAAAAGACCGGATCTGCGCCGGTGAGGATGGCCAGGCCATAGCCCAAGCTTACGCCCGAGAAGATAACCGGGAAGAAGTGGCCGCCGCGCCAACCAAGGTTGATGAGGGCAGGCGTCAGCATGGCCTTGACAAGACCGGTCGCGATAAGTACGCCGGCGGGAATGGTCAGATAGGTTTCCATGAGCACGTCGGCCTGGGTCTCGCCGGCAAACATGGTGTAGGGCAAAACCGTGCCGCAGATGGCGAGCGCCAGACCGGCCAGCATGGCCTTGACGACAGGACGCTCCCCCATGACATGGGACAGCGCCTCGCTTGCGTGCTCGGAAACAAAGTACAGCCAGCCGCAGATTGTTCCGATCAACGACAGAGGGACGAGCCAGGTAAGCTCCAGGTTGCCCACCTCGGCGGACTCGAACCTGGGCATGCCCATGCCGCCGCCCACAAGCTGGCCAAGCAGCAGGTAGGTGCCCAGACCGCCGGCAATCGCAATACCGTAGACCACCGTCTTTTGCGCCTTGGGCAGCTTGATGGCGATCTCGTCGGACGCGGACTCATCGTCGGCGTCTTCGCCCTGGCCGTCGGCGCTACCGGCAAGCGGCGCCACAAAGCCAAAGACGGGCGCGGTAAAGAGCGCCGTCAGGGCAGCCTGGGTACCCAGCAGCGTGAGCTCCCTAAACTCGGCGCCAAAGCGACGCATGCGGTCGCCGACCCAGCTGCACAGACCAGCGATAACGCCGGTCAGGCCGGCCTCCGGTCCAATACTTCCGCCAAACAGCAGCGGCAGCAATGCCGCGAGCGAAAGTTTGCCCAGGTTGTCGTACGGATAGCGCCCGTCTTGCTTGACCTTAGCCATCACCTGGTTGAGGTCATCGGTCTTGGTGCCTGTCATCTTTTCGTACAGACCGATTAACAGGCCGCCCAGCAGGCAGACAAAAACGGGTACGGCAGAAAGCCAAACGGGCCGCTGGCGAGCTCGGGCGAAGCGACGCCCAACGCGTGCGGAATCTCGGTCCATAAATAGTCGACACCGTGCTCCATCGCAAAAAAGAACAGCCAGACTGCGGCGCCCGCGAGTGCGCCGGTCACGGCAACGCTGACCAAAAACAGCGCGCGGTTTGTGGGTTTGGCAAGGTTATCCATCGGGTCCTCCCGCGGTCAAAGTCGACATAGATACGTTTTATTGTAGAGCGAGTGTGGCCCAGTCGGGCCAACCGTCTGCGCTGCAAGCGGAGCCAATGGGAAACACGGCGGGACAGGCCCAAGGCTTATCCGCTGATAATTGATGCGATTTCGTGCAGATCCTCGGCAAAGTAAATGCCTTGCTGGCGCCGTGGGCTCGATAAGCCCTTATCAATCATGTGCCCGAGCAGCGCCTTAAGATCGTTGTAGTAACCCCCGAGGTTGTACAAGATGCACGGCGCATCCAAATGCCCCAACGATACCGCGGACATAACCTCGGCAATCTCCTCGAGCGTGCCCGTGCCGCCCGGAAAGGCAATGAACGCATCGCCGAGCTCGATCATCTTTGCCTTACGCTCTGCCATATCACTCGTCACGATAAGGTCGTCGATTCCGTCGTGCTGAAACTCAGCCTCGATAAAAAAGCTCGGCTCCACACCCGTCACATGTCCGCCGGCATCGAGCACGCTATCGGCGAGCGCACCCATCAGACCCGACTTGGACCCGCCGTACACGAGCGCGTGCCCGTTAGCGCCGATCCAGTTACCCAGCTCCTGCACCGCGGACAGAAACGCCGGGTCATTGCCGGCACTGGCACCCAGGTACACGGTGATATTCATATTCAGTCCCCCTCATTGTGACGCGCGACGCCCGCTCTAGCGTTGGCGGCGCCGATATTCGCGCACGCGGCGCGACAGATCGGCGAGCTGGTCGCGATCGAGCTCTTCCAAATGCTCAAGATCGTCTATAAAGCGCGCCATGGTGTCCTTTTGACGCATCTTGATGAGCGTATTGCAGTAGTTCACCGCCACGCCCGTGAGCATGGCGATGTAGAAGATGCTGATAACGCTCAAGACGACGGTAATAGCGCGGGCAACCGGTGTTTCGGCCGGAATGTCGCCAAAGCCGATGGTCGAGACCGTCTCAAAGCTAAACCAAAGTCCATCGCCAAAGGTGAGGGTCGTAGGCTCGGACAGCCAGACGGCCGTCGAGCACAGCAGGTAAAAGATAAGAAATAAGCCCGTGATGCGCGCAAAGCCAGCCTGTCGCAGCACATCGGCAAGCGTCCTCAACTTGTTCATCGCGACCCCTTTTCCCAGACGACCAATCTCGTTCGCTCGGTATTGTCCCACAACCGGCAGTTAGGGACGTTCCTTTTGTGCCGGCAGAAAGGGACTGTCTCCAACTGCCGGTTGTGGGACCGTCTAGCGGTGCTGCTGCCGACTGGGCAGGCGGAGCTGGTATTCTTATGCGGTAATGTCTCGATTCGTTAGGATTGCATGTGAGAGCCGCCACTGTCCTTCGTTCAGTTATATGTCGCGCTCTGGTCGTTGCGCTTACCGCGCTCACCGTACTGAGCGCCGTCGCGCTCGCCCCCGCCTTTGCCGCCGACTCCGATCAGCAAGTCAAGACGGTCCGCGTCGGCTGGCTCGTCAACAACGAGGGCTTCCAGGACGGCACTCCCGGCGAGCGTCTCTCGGGATGGGGCTACGAGTACCTCCAGACCCTGTCGTACTACACGCCCGGCTGGCGGTACGAATACGTCACCGGCACCTTCACCGAGCTTATGAACATGCTCGAGGCGGGCGAGATCGACCTCATGCCCAACATCTCCTACTCCGAGGAACGCGCCCAAAAGCTGCTCTTTTCCTCGAACCCCGAGGGCACCGAACGCTACTACATCTACGCCAGGCCCGATCGCGACGATCTGGCCAAGGGTGACCCCCAAGCGCTCCAGGGCCTTACCATCGGCTACAACCCCGGCGTTATGCAAACCTTCGTTGGCCAGCAGTGGCTCACCAACGAAGGAATCGCCTGCACATACAGGGAGTATGACGGAGACTCCGTTCTCTTTGACGCGCTCGCAAACAACGAGGTCGATGCCGTCATCATGAATGACACGATCTCGTCGCCCAGTGCCTCCCCCATGTTCTACATTGGTTCGAGCGACTACTACTTTGCCGTTCCCAAAAGCCACCCCGACCTGATGAACGACATCAATGCCGCCATGTCGGCAATCGCCCGCGTCAACCCACGCTATAACGACGAAGTCAAATCTAGCTACTCGACCCAAAACAGCGGTTCATCATCGCTCAACGGCCCCGAATGTTCCTGGCTCAAAGCAAACAACAACACCATCACGCTCGGCTACATTACGGGCAAACTCCCCTACTGTAACGAAGACGAAGACGGCGAAATGGAAGGTTCGCTCGCATCGCTTGCGACGACGCTGCACGATAAATTTGGCATTACGGTCAAAACCGTCGCCTTTGATAGCTACAAGATGATGTCAAAGGGAAGCATAGACGTTGCGCTGCCGGTATACCGAGATTACTGGTTTGCCGAGCAAACAGGCGTTGTGCAGTCGGTATCGTTGGGGACCATGTCCCTCACCGCCATCCACACCGGCAGCGACCTGAACAAAGACCTTCAGAGCATCGCCTGTACCAAATCATCGTTTATCAACAAAAATGCACTTGAAAGTCTGTTCCCCACGGCGACCGTAACCGAATACCAATCCGACGATGAAGCGTTCGACGCCCTCAGGAAGGGAACGGTGCACTGCATCGTCGCTCCCAGTTCACGCGTAAAAACCATCGGCGACCGTTATGATCTCGAGGACTGCGAGACGGTCGAGCTCCCTGATACCTGTGAGCTCTCGTGCTGGATTTCTCGTGGCAAGCCCGAACTGCTGGGAATCATTAATAAGGGCATCATCAATGCCGGCGAATCGCTCTCCGCCAGCAGCTACTCCTCAACGTCGTACACGGCACAGGAATCGGACACGTTCCAGTTTCTCTACCGCAACCGCGCCGCCATTGTGACTGTTATCATCTGCATTTTGCTCACCAGCATCGTCATCCTTGCCTGGTCGCTTCAACGTGCGCAGAAAGAACAGCGGAAAGCCGACGCCGCCAACGCCGCTAAGACGGCATTCCTCACGCGCATGAGCCACGACATCCGTACGCCGCTCAACGGCATCCTGGGCCTTATCGAGATCGAGGAATTGAAGGAAGGCGATATCCAGGTCGCCCGCGAGAGCCGTGCCAAGGCGCGCGTTGCCGCCAATCACCTGCTCTCACTGATCAACGATATCCTCGAGATGGGCAAAATCGAAGACCGCAAGCTAACACTGGAACATGTGCCTTTTAACCTCAAAGAGCTCTGTGACGATACGCTGGTGCTGTGCAAGCTCCGCGCATCCGATAACTGCATCACCATGCAGGACAATAGTCTGCCGTACGCCACGGGACCATACATGATCGGCAGTCCCACCCATATCCGACAGATCATGATCAACCTGTTAGACAATAGCATTAAGTACAACAAACGCGGCGGCTCCGTCACCTTTAGCTCAAAGACCAAGCCACTCGATAACGGGCGCGCGCTCTTTTGCTTTAGCGTTTCGGATACCGGCATTGGCATGGCTCCCGAGTTTTTAAAGCATATCTATGAACCGTTTGCCCAAGAAGGTAACAATGCGCGCAGCAAGTTCCAAGGAACCGGCATGGGCATGCCAATCGTCAAGTCCCTTATTGAACTGATGGGCGGCACCATCGAAGTCACCAGTGAGCTCCATGTGGGCACCTCGTTCTACGTGGAGATTCCGCTCGATATCGACAAGAACCCCCAGGCGCGAGCAGATACGGTCGAGAGGGCGCCCGACTGCTCGCTCGCCGACATGAACGTGCTGCTCGCCGAAGACAACGAATTGAATGCCGAGATTGCCCAGGCGCTGCTAGAATCCGAGGGCGTCGTGGTCACCCGCGCCGCCAACGGCAACGAAGTCGTCGATCTGTACCTGTCGCATCCCGCCGGCAGCTTCGATGCCATTTTGATGGACATTATGATGCCGGACATGGACGGCTACGAGGCAACCCGCGCGATTCGTCTGAGCGAGAAGGTCGATGCAGCCGATATCCCCATCATCGCGCTCACCGCCAATGCCTTTGCCGAGGACGCCAAGGCGGCACACGACGCCGGCATGAACGCCCATCTGTCCAAACCGCTCGACTTTAACAAGCTCAAAAACATACTCGCCCGCATCAAGAAAAACGGATCCGTTTCGCTATAGTTTTTGCAGCAACCACGCACGACCAGAAAGGAAGCCAACGATGTTTAGGCCCTTACGTCGAAAGAAACGCGCCATCACTGACGAGGAAGCGCGCAAGTTGCTCGCCACCTGCAAGCGCGGCGTCTTTGCCGTCAACGGCGATGATGGCTACCCCTATGCCATTCCCGTCAACTACTTCTTTGACGCCGAGCACGACAAGATTTATTTCCATGGCGCCAAAGCCGGCCACAAGGTCGACGCACTCAAACGCGATGACAAGATCTGCTTTACCGTTTACGGTAACGAGTGGTATAAGGACGATGACTGGGCTCCCTACGTTATGAGTACCGTGGTCTTTGGCCGTTGTCGCCTGGTTGATGAGGCGCCTGCATTCATCGAGGACAAAGTCCGCCAGCTCGCGCTTAAGTACTACCCTTCTGCCGAAGAAGTCGAGGAGGAAATCGCCAAGGACATTAAGGGCGTCCAGCTCTACGAGATTACGATTGAGCATCTCTGCGGCAAGCAGATTCAGGAAAAGTAAGCCCCTCAGCAGGCCTCATCAATAACAATATGGCCTGGTTCCAACCCACCTTGGAACCAGGCCATATGCTTATAGAGCGTCGGCGGCTATGTGCGCAAGCGCCTCAATGAGCTCCTGCGAGCTCACGGGTTTACTCAGGTGCGCGTCCATGCCCGCCTCACGCGAAAGCCTGCGGTCGTCGGCAAAGGCGTTGGCACTCACGGCGATAATCGGCGTAGTCGCGGCATCCTCGCGATCGAGTGCTCGAATCTGACGTGTGGCCTCAAGGCCGTCGATACCGGGCATCATGATGTCCATCAACACCACGTCGTACTCGTACGGCGCGCTCGCGGCAAACATCTCGACGGCAGACTCGCCATCCTTAGCATGCGTCACGACGGCACCGGCACGGCTGAGCGTAAACTGCGCGATCTCGGCATTCAGATCGTTATCCTCTACGAGCAAAACGCGCAGGCCCTGGAGCGCATCGCCGTCGCCCGCATCTACGCGAACTGCCCGAGGAATCTCGGAGCGGTCGCACTTCTCGAACGGCAGGCGGATGGTAAACGTCGTCCCCTGCCCCAAGACACTCGTAAAGCTCATGGTTCCGCCCATAAGCTCGACCAACTGTTTTGCGATAGGCGCGCCCAGGCCAGTTCCCGATGAAGCGCCTTCCACCTGTTGCCCCTCACGGCAAAACGGCTCGTAGAGGCGCTGTTGGAACTCCTCGCTCATGCCAATACCGTTGTCGGCGATCGTGTATTCATAGACGGGGACGCCATCCGCTGGCTCCACCTCGCGGCACACCAGGCGGACATAGCCGCCCTGGCGGTTGTACTTGACGGCATTGCCGGCAATATTGAGCAACAAGCGCTTGAGGTGCGTCACGCTCACCCGCGCATAGGGATGATTAAGCGTCTGCTGGTCGCAGATAATTGTCACCAGACGCTCCTCGGCCTGGCGCTCCAGAATATCGCGCACTTCACAGTTGAGTGCCACCAAATTTGTGGGTACGAGGTTCAGGTCGACCTGCCCGCTCTCCAGGCGACTCATATCGAGTGCCTCGTTGGCAAGGTCGAGCAGCAGTCCCGATGCCGTCCAGATCTTTGAGCGGCACTCAGTCTGCTTTTGCAGATCGTCCGCGTTGGCATCGCCAACCTCGACCATACCGCGAATGCCGTTGATGGGCGTGCGCAGATCGTGGCTCATGCGACGCAGAAACTCTGTCTTTGCCGAGTTGGCAGACGAGGCCTCACGCGCCGCCTTTGCCAGCTTGTCGCCATAGTCGCGCTCTTGCTGCAGCAAGTCCGTCAAACGTCGGCGATCAGCGCGGCGACGCACCATAACAACAACGGCTATAACACCGCTGTAGAGCGCCAGCACGCCGGCAGCAACAGCCGCGACAACCTCAAAGTAACGCCGCGCCGAGGCATAGGTGTACACATAGAATTTGTGCGCTTTTCCAAATGTGCCCAAATACCACTCGCCGTCGGCGTTAACCAATCTGACCTTACCAGCCGGGCACCGATCCTTTATACCGTCGACAATGAAGGCATCCGTCGCAGGCAGATCGAATACGCCCAATATGGTGGGTTCAACGGCATTGGTCGCAACGACTTTGCCATCGCTTTCGATCACGATATTGCCACTGTCGATGGTCTCATAACCACCGAGCAAACTCTGCAGTTTGAGTGTATTGCTTGCAACCGCCTTCGCGCTCTGATGCCTTACCGCGATAACGATGCCCTCGCCATCCTGCCGAGTCACGCAGCCAATGTCTGCGACCGAATCATCCGCAAGCGTGATGCGGGCGGTATAGGACTTAAGCGGATGAGTTGCCACCTCAAGCACGGGTGATTCTTTGAGATACGTAGCGAGCGACCCGTAGTCCACATCGCCCGTCGAGGACTCGGACACCAAATTGCCCGATGCGTCCGTCACGATCAGCGCGCTCACGTTGAACTGGTCGGCATATTGCTCCAGCATGGCGTTATCCACCGAACCGTCGCGCTCCATATCGCGAGCCGCCTCTCCGGCAATCTCCATAACGCGAATCAGGTTTTTGGTCGTATAGGCGCTGTTGAATGCATCGTAGGAAAGGCTCTGCGTCGCCACGTAATCGACAACGTCGGCAAAGCGCTGCTCGGCTTGGGCCGTCATGTAACCGTAGCTCATCATGCCGGCAGCAACCGAGAGCGCTATCCCCAGCAGAGCGACAAGGAGCCATGCCCCTGCCGAACGATTGCCCCGCTCCTGAGCAGCGTGGTCGGGCGCATCGATCATGACAGGCCCTCCATATTCAAAAATGGCGAAGGGTCATCGAAGTACTTTGACACCAGGCATTCCATGGTGCCATCGGCAAGCATTTCTTGGTAGGCATGAGTGAGCTTGACGTCGATGCCACGCGTATCGTTGATATCGAAAGCGGTGCCCAAACCGACCTCTAGCAGCGGCTCATCCAAAATGCGATATGTCACACCATAGTCTTTTTCGTAGGTGAGGAACGAAGACTCATGCGCGGCGATAGCGTCGACCAGGCCCTCGACGAGCGCCGGGTTCAGGTATGAACCGTCCGAAAAGCTGTAGAGTTCCTTGATCTGCGGAACGTTTTCATTTGTGCGATTGAGCAAAATGTCCTCGGGCTTGGTGGTGGACTGAACCGCCACGACCTTATCCTCAAGATCGGCAAGCGTGTAGATATCGCTCTGGGGATCGACCGCGACCACCTGGCGGCTCGCAAGGTACGGGCCGGCCCAACGATACTCGTTTTCGCGACCCGTCATGCTAAAGCTACCCATGACGCAATCGAGCTCGCCGCTCGCCAGCAGCTCTTCCTTCTTTTCCCAGTCAATCAGCTGGTATTTTGGCTTGTAACCAATGCGGGCCAAAGCCTCGGTCAATATCTCGACATCCAGGCCAACGATATCGCCGTACTCGTCGGTATACACAAACGGTGGATAGAGGTCGCTGCCAACGTTGAGCGTCTTAAGATTGTCGTCCTGGACCTGCGAGGCCTCCAGGCCTTTTGATGCAGACGTCGATGCCTCGTCATTCGACCCGGAGCAGCCAGCTATCGCTACGACAAAAGCGCTCGCCACTGCAAGCGCAACAAATAACGAAATGGCAACCGAGCGACGGGATCTTTTCATCGAGCTCCATACGATCCTGTTTACAGACTGAAATGGTTAAAGATAATAGCAAACAAAACCACACGAGCACCCAATTGTTACAGACGCTTTACCGTGTGGGGCCTTCCAGCCGACTTGGCAGAAGACCCCGCATGCAGTGCTCACTTACCGTGCATTAAAAACGTAGCGGTCCAGGCGGTCGCACGCTTCCTTTACGCGCGAAAGCGGCAGCGCCAGATTCACGCGAATGTGGCAGGGCCCGTGGAACGGACGACCGTCCTGATACCCCACGCCCACGCGCGCCCCCTCGTCGAGCAGCCACTGAATATCGCGGCCATGTTCGCGGCACCACTCGGTGCAGTCCAGAAACACCATGTACGTGCCCTGCGGACGCGAAAACGCGACGCCCTTCCAATGTTTTTCTGCATACGTGCAGAAGTACTCGATATTGCCGGCAAGCACCTGGTTGAGCTCGTCCAGCCACTCGTAGCCTTGCGGCTGGTAGGCACCGATAAGCGCGTGCATCGAGAGGACGTTCATCTCGTTGTAGTGAGTCTTGTTGGACACGGCACACACGCGGTCGCGCAGCGTCTCGTTGTAGATGATGTGGTAGCTGCCGACCAGACCCGCCAGGTTAAACGTCTTGCTCGGCGCATAGAGGGCAACCGTGCGCATGCGGGCATCCTCGCTCACCGACTGCGTCGGGATATGCTTGTGTCCCGGCAGGATGATATCGGACCAAATCTCGTCCGAGATCACCACGCAATCGTGCTGGCGATAGATGTCCATGGCGCGCTCGATTTCGTCGCGCTCCCATACGCGCCCGCAGGGATTGTGCGGCGAGCAGAACACCGCGGCATGGATGTTGTTTTGGGCGAGTTTGCACTCCATGTCCTCAAAGTCCATGCGCCACACGCCCCGGTTGTCGAGTTTAAGCGGGCTGTGGACAATGCGATAGCCCGCGGCCTCGATGGACTTGGTAAAGCCGATGTAGGTGGGGCTGTGGACCAGCACCGCATCGCCCGGCTGGACATACGCGCGCAGCGTCGACACGACGCCGCCCAGCACGCCGTTTTCGTAGCCGATATGTTCAGGGCTCAAACCTTCGACGCCATTGCGGCGATTCTGCCATTCGATGATGCGATCGAAGTACTCAGCGCGCGGGTTAAAGTAGCCAAACATGGGGTGCTGGGCACGCTGAATGATGTGTTCCTGGACCGTGGGCACCGTGGCAAAATTCATGTCGGCCACCCACATGGGAATGCGGTCGAAGCCCTCGTCGGGTGCGTTCGGAGCCATACCGGGGATCTCACCCCAAGAGTCAACGGCGATGGAGTCCATGCCGTGGCGGTCGATGATTGAAGTGAAGTCGTATTTCATGCTGGACTCCCGTGCGAAATGGATTGTTTTGGTAGGCGTTATTGTCCACCAGCGTAGGCGGTTTTGGCATGAGGTTTGCTGTTGATTTTGACGGATACGGACGGATGGCAGGTTAGCCCTGCGCGTCATTGATGGCAGCTACCGTCAACCTGGCTCCGTCGACCGTAAACGATATGTCGAGCCCGGCGTAGGCCAAGTGGTAAACGCGGTTCGGCTCGTGCTTGCTGCCTGCGCGGCGCGGGTCTTGGCGCAGGACCTCGACCAGGCCGGGGAGCTTTGTGGGCGGGACCATATCCTGCAGCGTCTGCGGGAACTCGATGTCGAGCTCTTGCCACGGAGCATCCTCAATCCAGCCGCCGGTCGCATCCGGGTGACAGTCCGCAAACGGAATGTAGGGCTTAATGTCGTAGATGGGCGTGCCGTCGCGCAGATCGGCCCCCAGCACATGGATGATGGGGCCATCGTCGGTGAGCTCAACGTGATCGAGCCTTACGCAGGTAAGTCCGATAGGATTGGGGCGAAACGGGCTGCGCGTGGCAAAGACGCCCACGCGCTCGGCTCCGCCCAGACGCGGCGGGCGCACAGTTTTCGACCACTTGGCATTGGTGCCGGACCTGTCCTGCGTCTTGGCATCGGCAGCTATGTCCTTAGCCGTGCCGCCGGGCGTTCCGTTTTCGAAGCGCCACAGCAGCCATAGGTGAGAGAAGGAGTCCAGGCCCTCAACCGCTGCGTTGGAGGCAAATTCCGGCTCAAAGACGATGCGTCCCTGCAGATGAGGCGCCAAAAAGCTGTTGCGCGGAATGCCGAACTTCTGCGGCAGGTCGGTATGTATGTGTGCGATAGGTTCCATGCCGGTCATTGTACGGCATGGAGGCGTGGGGCGTTGCGCGCAATTCTTCGCCGTGGACTCCTGTCGTGCAACCAACGGTTGCTTGGAAGGGCGCCTGCCGCCGCGTATGCTTAAGCCATCAACCAGCAGAAAGGAGCCGCTATGGCCTTTGCAGAAAAGCTCATTGCCGTTCGTCGCGCCCATCACCTTACCCAGGAGCAGCTCGCCGCCAAGCTCTTCGTCACACGCCAAGCCGTCAGCCGTTGGGAGCGCGACGAGGTCACCCCGGGCATCGACATGATGAAGCTCATTGCCGCCGTAACCGGCGAGCCACTGTCCCACCTGCTCGAAATGCCCGAGCATTATTGCCAGAGCTGCGGCATGATACTCACGCCCGACGACTGCGGCACCGATGCCACGGGCGCCACGACCGACCATTACTGCAAGTGGTGCTACGACCACGGCAAGTACACCTACGACACCACCATGGAGGCGATGATCGAGGATTGCGCTCCGCGGCTGGCGCAAAACACCGGCATGTCGCTCGACGAAGCCGTCTCGCTCATGGGCGCCGTCCTGCCGCAACTGGAGCGCTGGCGCACCGTGCAGGAAAACGAGGAGCGCTACGGCGCCGAGGCTCGGAAGCGCTACGGCGACGAGGCGATCGACGCAGCAAACGAAGCACTGCTGGACATGGACCCCGAGACATGGAACGACATGAAGGAACTTGAACGCGCTGTTCTGGGCCAGCTTTCGATTGCCATGGGCATTGGCGACCCAGAGAGCAACGAGGCTCGCAAACTCGTCGCGATGCATCGTCGCTGGATTGCTCTCAACTGGGGATGCGAGCCCCAGAACGAAGCATACCTGGGCCTCGCCCACGGCTATCTTGCCGACCAGCGCTTTGTTGACTACTACGACAAGCCCTGCGGCACCGGAGCCACGGCGTTTCTGGTACAGGCCATCGAGTCGTCGTTGACGCGCGCATAGACCGCGGCGGCTTTGGGTATTTCAATCAAAACCTCAACCGATTGGAGACCTATGGCTACTGATCACGAGCTCACGCTATTCGTTATGACCGGCTGCCCGTATTGCTTAAAGGTCAAGCACTTTTTAGCCGATAACGGCGTGACCATTCCCGAGCGTAATATCTCGACCGATTCCGATGCCGAACAGACACTCATCGCCGTCGGCGGAAAACGTCAGGTTCCCTGCCTGTTCATCGACGGCAAGCCACTCTACGAATCGAGCGACATCATCGCATGGGTACAGAAGAACCTGCTCTAGCACTCGCGTTGCGACCGGCTCGCCCCAACCTATACGACCCAAACATGTACGCCAGCATCCAAAGTCGACCATTTCCGACATCTTTGGATGCTGGCGTACAGCTTTTGGGTAGTCACGGACGCTCTTAGCCGGCTAATTGTTTGAGGCGACCTTTGGATTATGGCTGTTTGACGCCTCTGGAAAGGTTTCCGAGAGGGCTGTGGTCAAAAAAGGGCAAATATGAGTACTGCTACCTGTTTAGTAGCAGCGATTTTGATCACTTCAGGAACTATTCAACGTTCCACTCGTCCGCAGACGACGTTATTTCTCCTCATATGTTCAATAAAAGTAGCTCCTAATGGGAACAAATCTCATCAGGAGCTACTATTTATAGCAAAATAAATGCAACCATAATGGCAACAGTACTCATATTTGCCCTTTTTTGACCACGACCCTCCAGAATAGTCGCTGAGAACGACACTAAATGACAAAATCCGACACTTGGACGTTCTTATATGAGTAGCCATTGAAGGACACCTAACGACTACTCCCATTCGCGACACACTGTGTCGCGAATTAAGCTGGCCCCATTACCGAAGACCAGTGAGAGCTCCTGCCCAGAATCTCGATAGCTTAATAAAGGGCTCCCCTCCGGAAGTTCAATGAGCATCCAAATTCCAAGCTGAAAAGCAAAGGAGTATCGAAGCCGTCAATGCTCATTTCCTATCGAACAGGCGGGTCAAAACAAGCTAATTAGCCCGATGAACTGCTTGTATTTTTGTCTACAAAATTGTATACAAAAAGAGAATCCGAGAACCGGCGCTCGACATTATGTCGATCGATAGGAGGCGCCATGGATGCTAAGCAGCTCGAAAAGATGATGGGATTTGCCCCCGGAGAGCTGGAGAAAGCCGCGGAGGCATACGAAAAAGATGAGTGGCCGAAGGGTCGCACCATCAAGCTGGGAAGGCCGTCGATCTCCGATGAGCCAAGCGTCGTTATAACAGCACGTGTGGGCGAATCGATTCTTGAGGCGTTTGACGAAAAAGCCAAACGCCATGGGCAAACACGCACGGAGCGGCTCAGAGAGCTCATTACACTTGATGCACTGATTGCCTAGGCCCGCTCCCCCGTCGGACCCAAACATGTACGCCAGCATCCAAAGTCGACATTTTTCGACATCTTTGGATGCTAGTGTACAGCTTTTTGCTACATAGTCGTTGGGGACGTCCTTAAATGACCAGTCGTTAAAGAACGCCCCCGATGACTAGTTAGCCGTGGAAGCGAGCTGTGGGTGCAAGCGGCTGTTCGCGAAAGACGCGCTCGACGGCAGCGCGGTATTCGTCGACCTTTTTGGTCTTGCGTACGATCTTGTGGACGGTAGCGGGATCAGCGAAAGCGCACTTGGCGTAGAACCACCACTCCTTCATGCGGAAGACCGCATTGCCGCCAATCTCTTCTGCATATGCCGCAAACAGCGTGTCGTGGAAGCGCTGCAGCTCAGCAGCCGTTGCAGCAGGGCCGCCCTTGACCATGCGAGCCAGAGCGGGGTTCGCGAGCAGGCCACGCCCCAACATCACATGGCGCGTGCCGGGATAGGCCTCCACCAGCGCATCCATATCCTCAAGATCAAAAATATCGCCGTTATAGGCAACCGGGAACGGCGCACGCTCCAGCGTCTCGCCATAAAACTCTTTGCGCGGCGAGCCCGCATAACGGTCCTTCTGCACGCGCGGATGCACGATCAGCTCTGCCAGCGGCATGCGGCAATATAGATCGAGTACGCGCTCGTATTCGTCGTCGCTCTCCAACCCCAACCTGGTCTTGACCGATACCGGCAGCGGAGAGCGCTCACACACGTCACTCAAGAACACCTCAAGTTCGTCGAGATTACGCAAGAAACCCGAGCCCTTGCCCTTGGCGACAACCGTCCCCGAGGGGCAACCCAAGTTGAGATTGACCTCGCGATAGCCCATGTCGGCGAGCACCTGTGCCGCCCACACAAACTCGTCCGCGTTCTTGGACATCAGCTGAGGCACCACGTTGAGCCCCTGGTTATTGGCAGGATCGATCTCCTTAAACGCCTTGCCGCCAAAGCGGTTTCCCACCCGCGGCGGCGGCAAAAACGGCGTGTAATAGCAATCGAGCGCACCGAAGCACTCCGCATGCACGCGACGGAACACATGCCCGGTAATCCCCTCCATGGGGGCCAGCGAAAGGATCATCTACTCTTCTCTCATATCAACACAACAAAGGGGCCGTCCCTTTGTCACATGCATTATGCCTTGCGCTTCAGGCGATTCACAAGGAAGAGGTAGCTACTGAACGATGACCACCCTCCAGCCGCACCCCATACAACGAGGTCTAATACTTTTCCCGAGAAGTGAACGAGTGAAAACGGGCCCCGAAGCATCTGCACTTTCGAGATGCAATTTCCTGCGGTTTTGCCAGCCAAATCCTGCGGGTTTGACGTCTAAAAATGTCGATGCTTCGGAGGCCCAAGTATGGCCGTTCACTTCTCGGAAAAGTATTAGACCTCGATTTACATGCCACTCAATGTGACAAAGTGGCTGCTCCTTTGTCACATTCGATGAAAAAGGGCACCGATGTTAGTCGATGCCCCAAAGCGGCTGCAGGTTAAGCCCTACAGCGTATGTCTAAGACGAATCGAACTATTCGTCCCAGGAGAGGTTCTTACCAGTCTTTTTTGCCAGCAGCAAGAACAGGCCGATAATAACGTTGCATGCGATGCAGAAGATGAAGACGCCCTGGAAGGAGCCGACAAGCTCATAGACCTTCATCATAACGGGCATGCCAAAGGCGCCGACGATATAGCCCACGGAGCAGATCAGCGCGAAGATGCGACCGAAATCGCGGGAGCCAAAGACATCCATAACCAAAACGGTCAGGGCAGTGCCAGCGATGACGTACATTACGTCGTTCACGCCTGCCGCGAGGATGCTGAGCGTCGAGTTGCCGCTGCTCATCATGAGCATGACAAAGGAGAGGATGGAGACAGCGAGCCAGCCCAGAATGGCCTTCGTGCTGCCGAACCTATCGCAAGTGGTGCCGACGATCGGATTGAGGAACAGATCGAAGAGCGATGCAGCGGATACCATGAAGCCGCCCACCATGGGGCTAAAACCAACCTCGGAAGCATACGTCGGGAAGAGCTGGTTCATGCAGCAAGTGAGCTGAACAAGACAGAGGAAGCCGATGCAGAAGAAGAAGGCAGGCGACTTAATGGCGCGCGCATAGCTAACGCCACGCGTGCTGTCCTCGGTCGTCTCCTCGGTCTCGGTGACCGTCTCGCCCTCGACGTAGCCATAGGGCAGCATGCCCTTGTCCTGAGGCTTGTAGCGGATGATCAGAATGGAAGCTGGGAGAATGAGCACTGCGGAAACACCGGCGAGCACCAGATAACCAGTTCTCCAGCCAGCGGCCTCGATGACAGAGGTGATGACGGGACTCATGATGAGCATGTAAATCGAGTTCACTGCCCAAGCGAGACCGATTGCCAGGCCACCAGATTTTTTGAACCACTGGTCAATAACGTCGGACATAGCGACGCCGGTGGTGAAGGCGAAGCAAACGCCAATCAGGGCGCCAGCGGCGATGAACATCCAGACTTCGGTGTAGAAGGCCATGCCTGCGCCGGCAGCGAGCAAAATAAGCTCGACAACGGGGAGCCAAACCTTGCCAACGACCTTGGGAATGAGTTTTCCGACAAACGGAAGAGCTGCCGCAAGACCAATGAGCGTTGCGGTGAAGTAATACGAGAAGATGGAATAGTCAAACCCGAACTCCTCGCACACGGGTGCGACGAAGGAGCCCGCGATGACGCTATAGGATCCGGTCGTGCCGGCAGACATAAGGCCGAGCGCGATTACGAGAACCCATGCGTAAACCTTGCTGCTCTTTAACTTTGCATTTTCCATTGACGCAGCTCCTAGAGACCCAGAAGGGCACACATAACGGCCTTGATGGTGTGCTGACGGTTCTCTGCCTCACGGAAGATGACCGAAGCGTTGGCCTCAAAGCACTCGTCGGCAATCTCGAAACCCTCGGTGATGATCTCGCGATGAAGGTCGTTCTTGCACTGGTCGAGGAGCATCTTGCCAACACGGTGATCCGCGTTGTGGACAGAGGGAAGCTCATGCATGCAGAAGATGTCGGGATTGTTGGTGCGCTTGCACAGCTCGCTGGTGACGCGATAGGGGTACAGAGACTCGGCATCGCCCAACCAGGAGTTGTAGTCGTCGGGATCCAGAACCTCTTCTCCGCACTCGGGGTTGATGTAGCGCCACTCCTCGGTAACGATAACGTCAACGCCATCCAGGGCATCGAGGTCAGAGGTGATGGTAAAGGTCCTATTGGGAGCGTACTTGGCGTAGCAGGCCTCCACCTCTTCGATCATTTCCTTGCACATCTGATGACGGAGGTCGTCGGGGCCGATGGCGAGGAAGTCCATGTCGAGCATAGCGCACAGACGGCCATACCACACCGGGGCGCCGGCGCAGTTGCCAACGAAAGCCATCTTCTTGCCGCGGCTCGTACGCAGACCGCCCCATTGCTCTTCCATCGTAAGAGCGTCAGCGAGCATCTGAGTCGGGTGATCGCCGAGAGTAAGGGCATTGATGACCGGGATGTCAACCAGGTCGGCGACGTCATAGAGGAACTGCTCGTCCTTCTGTGCGCGGTAGACGATGAGATCGTACATGCCGTTAAAGACGCGCATGGCATCCTTGACGGTCTCGCAGTCACCCATGTGGGAGTTGGTCAGATAAGTGAAGCCCATGCCCAAATCATTGCAGGAGGTCTCGAATGCGCAACGAGTACGGGTCGAGCCCCACTCAAAGTTGGCGAGGACGTTTTTGCCGGGGAAGTAGCGCTGGTCGACACCAGACTTCTTCTGAGCCTTAAGGTTCCAGGCAAGATCGATGAGATAGCGGAAATCCTCGGAGGAGAGATCATGGATGTTGATGTAGTCGCGACCGCGGAGGCTGTTGTTCATGCCTATTTCCTTTCGAATTATTATCAAAATTATTGTTGAATGTGTCCCCGAGGAAAACACGGATATCCCTCGGGGAGCGGTACATGTGGCGCCTAAGCCAAAGAGCGCAGGCTCTAAGGCTCACTAACGACTGGCCGCCACGTCCTTAGTCCAGCAGTGCACGCCGCCGCCGGACAGGTTAAGCGCGAGGGAATCAATCATGATGACTTTGCGATCGGGGAAGCAGCTCTCAAGAACTGCCTTGGCCTGCTCATCCTTCTCTTTCACGACCTCGCTCATGCCCTCGTGGTAATAACGCTGGCCAAGAACGACGCCGTTGCAAATCAGGAAGTTGCAGTAGCTCGCTGCGGCGTAGAAGTGGACGGGGCCCTCGGGCCAGGGGGTGCCATCCATAAACTTGCCGCCCATTTCGTCGATGAAGCCCTTATAGAGCTCGTAATCTTCATCGCCAGGGGCGATAACGACTTCAATAGGCTCGGCGGTGGGCATACGAACGATCTCGAAGGGCTTGCCCTCCCAGTCCGTTTCGTTGCTCAGGATCTCGTAGGCTGCCTCAATGCGGCGACGAGACTCTGCTCCAGCCTTGCTCGAGGCTGCCTCTTCATCGGACACCTCGGCAAGAAGAATCTTGTTCGGAGTGATAAAGCGACACATCTCATCAATGTGAGCTGCAAAGCTCATGCCAAAGACGGGAGTTCCGTCTTCCTTCTCGTCGAGGATGCCCAGTCGATAGTCGTCGTCCTCGAGCATAGGCTGCGGAAGCCAGATAACCTTGTTGAGGTTGTAGATGCGCTTATACTCGGCCTCTACTTCCTCTTTCGTGAACTCGGGATTACGCTTGCGGCATTCCGTGTCCTCGATGGCGATCAGAGTGCCGTGACCGTCAAACTCGCGGTCGCCGCCCTCCGAAACCATTTCGGAATTGACGATATCGAAGCAACCGAGCGCAACCGCCATGTGAACGGCTGCCTTACGTGCGGACTGGCACTCCGGGGAGTTCTTGTCCCACACGCCGTAATAGGTCCAAGCGGGGTTGACCATATAAGAATGGCCCTTGTCGTCGACCATGATGCTGGGACCGTTGTCGCGGACATAGAAGTTGGAGTCTTCGAACTGCGTGATCTCGATGCGATCGAGATCAACCCCCTCCTCCTTCAGGCGCGAGCAAGCCTCCTCATAGGAGCCGGGGGTGCCGCAATTGAGGTTGACCGTAACGTCGCCATACTCGAGCAGAGCCTTGATCACGTCAACGCAGGGCTGGCGGTTATCGTAGCCCTCTGCACGGATGTAATCGGGAAGCCATGTCACATAGACGTTGGAGCGCTTCTCGAACTCGCCCGGCATACGATAGTTCTCGTACATGGTTGGTCCTTCCGTCGGGTTTCCCGCGATGCTGTCCGGCCGCGACAATAGCGGGGTTTCACCTGCTATAGTATTACTATACCTACCGTTCGGTAGATAATTTTGAATAATTACCGCTCGCCTACTGATACATACCGTTCGCCGTATATAGTGGTCATGTTTGGACACGAATTGATGTTCCGTTGCCATCCTTAATAATGTTGGTAGTGCGGAAGTGATTTGCAATGGAGAAATGCGGCGTGAGCACAAGAAAAAAAATATTGGACGCAATGTACGATCTTGTGGCAGAAGTCGGTTATGACAAAGCGTCTATCGGAAAGATTTGCGACTTTGTCGGTATATCCAAGCCGTCGGTGTACTACTACTTTCCCTCAAAAGAGGAGATTTTCACTACGCTCTTGGACAGCATGTTTCCGACCATTGACTATCAGCGCGACTACTCGCTAATAGTCGATAGGGACGGGTTCAAGGCCGCGCTTATCGAGCTCGGCAATTCAGTTATAGGTGGCTATCGAAGCGATGAAAAGCGCCGGCGCGTGCTGGCCGAGGTTAGCGTTCAAGCAAATCGAATTCCTGCAGTTCAGGAACGTCAAGCGACGGCGACCAAACGAACCATGGATGCGCTTAAAGACATCCTTCTTCATGGTGTAGAGATTGGCGCGTTTTCCGATAGCGCCGACGTAATGCTCTACGTACAAATTCTTTATACCGTTCTGGAGGGAGCAAGCAATACGGTCGCTCAAGGTGAGGATATTGATGAGAAAGCGGTTTGGGCGGGAATAGTCGAGCTTATGTTCAAATAAACCAGCCAAGCTGAAGCGCATGTTGGCACCCATGGTGCCTGCGGGCAACCTTTAAAACGAAAACAGGGGTCGACTCCAGTCTGGCTTGGAGTCGACCCCTGTTGCATGGCAATCTATGCCGATGCAAATCGGCGCTTATTACTTTTCAGCAGCCTTATTGAGAAAGCCGGAAACGATAGCAAACGCAGCAATCATAAGGTTGCAGGCAATGCAGAAGATAAATACTCCCTGGAATGACCCTGCCATGCCGTAAACCTTCATCATGACCGGCATTCCAAAAGCACCGACGACATAGCCCGCTGAGCAAACGATCGAATAGATCCTTCCAAAATCGCGTGATCCAAAGAGCGAGAGGAGAAGCATCGGCATTGCGGTTCCAACGATGGCGAACATGACATCGTTTACACCAGCTGCAATGATGGAAACGGTCTCATTGCTTCCGCCAATGATAAGAAGCAGGAATGAAAGAATGCTGACACCTGTCCATGCGACCGTTGCTTTAATAGCGCCAAGCTTGTCGCATGTTTTGCCCACGAAGGGATTTAGGAAGATATCGGAGAGTGAAGCTGCCGAGACCATTAAGCTTCCTACGATAGGATTGAAACCGACCTCGCTTGCATAGGTTGGAAACAGCTGGTTCATGCAGCAGGTGAGCTGCGCCACGCAAAGCAAGAGGACACAGAGAATAAAAGACGGCGTTTTCGCGGCATCGCGGAGTGCCATGCCCGAAAGGACATCTTCCTGCTCATCGGCGCTGCAGCTCTCATGGGTTTCGGAGGCGGTCTCTCCGTACGGAAGCATATTGCGATCAGAGGGGTTAAGGCGAATGATAAATGCGCTTGCAGGCAAAATCATAGCCGCAGAAACGGCCGCAAGCACGATGTATCCCGTACGCCAGCCTTGCTGCTCGATGACCAGTGTAATGACAGGACTCAATAACAGCGTGCAGAGAGAATTAACGCCCCAAGCGAGGCCGATGGCGAGACCGGACGATTTGCTGAACCATTGGTCAATGACATCGGACATGCAGACGCCCGTTGTAAACGAAAAGCAGATGCCGATCACTGCGGCGGAGACGGTGAACATCCAGACCTCGGTGTAGAACGCCATTGCGGCGCCGGCGGCAATAAGGACGAGTTCAATGCAAATATGCCATGGTTTGCCGATTACTTTTGGAATGAAGCGACTCAAAAGCGGAAGCCCAAGCGCAAGGCCAAGAAGAATCGCGGTGAAATAGAAAGAAAAAGAAGTGTAGTCAAAGCCCAGATCTTCACATACTGGAGCAACGAATGAGCCGGCAATAATGCTATATGTGCCAGTTGTTCCGGCGGACATTAAGCCGAGCGCAATAACGACGACCCAAGCAAATGCGCCGCTTTCACGGAGACAATCTTTTTTGGCTGGTGTGGTGAGAGTCATGGTTGCTCCATTTCTATCGGCAATACATCCTATATGCCTACCGATAGGTATATAAACCAGAGGACTCTTCGTCAAGCATTAAGCGGGGAGAGGGAGTTCTTAACCTGCCGAACGGTAATTAGACCCCGTTTTCGCAAGGGTCTCAATGTGACAAAGGGACTGTCCCTTTGTCGCATTATTCGGAGCGTAGGGCTTCCACGGGGTCCTTTTTGGATGCACTGCGGGCCGGCAGCAGGCCGGCAACGACCGTCAGCAGCACCGAAATTGCAATGAGCACCAGCGCATCCTGCACGGGCAGACTCATTAGGTTGGGGACCTGTTTGGCCGCAAGCGCCCAAGCATTGACCGGGAAGCTCACGAGCACCACGGCGACAATGGCAAAGACGCCGGCGATGAGGCCCTCGATAAAGGTCTCGGCGTTGAACACGTTGGCCACGTTGCGCTTTGACGCGCCAATCGCGCGTAGGATGCCGATTTCCTTCTTGCGCTCCAGTACGCTGATGTAGGTGATGATGCCGATCATGATGGAGCTCACGACCAGGCTGATGCTCACGAACGCGATGAGCACCAAGCTGATGGTATTCACGATATCAGTCACCGAGCCCATGATGATGCCCATGTAGTCGGTGTACGAGATTGCCCGCTCGTCGTGGCCGGCGGCTTTGACCTGCTTGTTGTACGTATCGATATGGTCGAGTACGCGCTCCTTGGCCTCAAAGTCACGCGGGAAAATCTTAACCGAGATGGGGTCCGCCTCGTCCGCATAGCCCAACGTGGTCAGATTGTTGTCGTAGGTGAGCTTCGACGCCTTGGCATAGCTCATCATGAGCGAACTCAGGTCCTCGGCGTCCATGTTGAAATGGATGGCGCGGGCAAAGGCGCTCGCATCCACACGCATAGCGCTCGCTAGGTTGGCAAAACTCGAAGACATCTGCGTCGCCACCTGGTCCATAAGCCCTGCCGCGCCCGCCTTGAGCTGGGATGATACCGTCGACGCTATCTGCTCGCTGATTGCCTTCATCACCTGATCCATAGCCTGCTGCAGATACGGAGCCAGCTGCTTTTGCACATAGTCGCTCATCGCCTGCTGCAGACGCTCGGCCAGGGCATCGCCGCCGAGCGCTTTGAGCTGGGCCAGGATTTGCTGGGCTGTGTCATCATTCTCAAGATACGTCGAGAATGCGACAGAGAGCTTTGACGCGTCCTTAAGGTCTTCGGGCGACAGCGCCCTAAACTGATCAGACCGCAAAAAGCCCTCAAACAGTTGGTTGGCCAGCGTTCCCACCTGCTGCATTTGCTCGGGCGTGAGTTCCAGACCGTCAAAGATACCCGAGAAATCTGGGGTTGGCGCTTTTGCCATGATGTCGCTGAAGTCGATGTCCTTGCCAACGTCCGAGAGGTCAATGTCCAACCCGGATAAGTCGATACCAGAAAGGTCCATACCGCCGGCCGCACCCGAGAGTGCAGACGCATCAAACGAGAACGCGCTCTTGAGCGCCGCCTCGTCCACGCTGAACATGCTGCCCAGATCCACGCCTTGTTTGGCCTCGCCTTGCAGTTCGTCGAAGGTTTTGCCCGTAAAGACATCCGTCTCGGGGTGAGCAAGCTGCTCCTGCACAATCTGCGAATTTGCGGCGTGTTCCATAAGCTGACGAGTTAGTGCATGCGTATAGGCAATGCCCGGGGTCAATGCGCTCGCGTTGGCCGTCTCGTTAGGTCGCACCACGCCCACAATGCGCACGTCAATACCGTCGGCAACCTTGGCCGTCATAAAGTCGGCATCGTCAGACATGTCAGTCCACATGCCGGTCTCTTCGTTTTTGCGATACGCATCGGCCGGCGACAGCACCTTAAACGTGGTGGACAGCGCATCGTCGTAGGTAAAGTCGGCACCGGTCTCGGGCGCTTCGACCCCACCGTCAGCCGTCATAGCGCTGTTAACCAGATTGTTAAGCTCATCGATATCCAGTGCACCGATGCTGTAGAGCGTGTAGTCACCCACCGTACAGCGGCTCGAAAGCACCATCACGGCTTCGTTGGCAGACGTGGGCCAATGACCGGCGACGACATCGTACTGGCTGTCGAGCAGGCTCTGGTCGTCAATCATCTCGTTAAAGACCGAGGTTCCCATGGATTCCATGCTCACCGTTGCCGCCGAGCTCGCGCCTCCGCTCATGGCCTCGGTCATAGCGTTGGGAACAAGCCGGACGGGCTTCTCGTCGCCCTTGCCGGCACGATAGACAACCGGCGATACACCGTAGCCGTACTGAATGGCGTTGACTTCTTTATCGATGCCGTCGCCACCGGCATCAAGCCATGCCTTAAAGCTCTTCATGTCGTTGGACTTAACGCTCGCAAACATATCCTTTACGGCCGTAACCACGGGAATCTTATCGGTTCCCTGAGCCTTGCCGCCGGCACTGTCGTCGGACGAATCCACGTTTTCAGACGAGCCATCATCCGTAGCCCCCTGCCCGCCCATCATGGACGACAGGTCGTAGTCCTGCTTGGAGATCGTAAGCGGGTAACTCGAGAGCGTATCCTCCTCGACCTTTTTGATGTAGCCGTTTACGCCATTGGACAGCGCCAGAATCGCCGCGATACCGATAATGCCAATCGACCCCGCAAAGGCCGTCATGGCCGTGCGGCCCTTTTTGGTCATGAGGTTTCGGGCAGAAAGCCCCAGCGCCGTCACAAAGCTCATCGAGGTTTTGCGCGTAGGCTTAGCCTCGCGACGCGTGGCCTTTGCTACATCAAAGGGATCGGAATCGTCGGTGATCTTACCGTCCGCCAGGTTGACGATGCGCGTAGCGTACTGGTACGCCAGCTCGGGATTGTGCGTGACCATAATAACCAGACGGTCGCGTGCAACATCCTTGAGCAAGTCCATGACCTGTACGGATGTCGTTGAATCCAAAGCGCCGGTCGGCTCGTCTGCCAGCACAATCTCGGGATCGTTGATCAGGGCGCGGGCGATGGCCACGCGCTGCATCTGTCCGCCCGATAGCTGGCTCGGGCGCTTGTTAACATGCTCGCCCAGGCCAACTTTCTCCAACGCCTCGCGCGCACGCTGGCGGCGCTCGGCATGTCCCACGCCCGTGAGCGTGAGCGCCAGCTCCACGTTTTCCAAAATAGTCTGATGCGGAATGAGGTTATAGCTCTGGAACACAAAGCCGATGCGGTTGTTGCGATAGGCATCCCAATCGCGATCGTGAAAATCCTTGGTCGAAATACCATCAATCAGCAGGTCGCCCGAGTCAAAGTGATCCAGTCCACCGATAACGTTGAGCATCGTAGTTTTGCCCGAGCCCGAGGGGCCCAGAATGGCCACGAACTCGTTATCGCGAAAAGACAGGCTTACGCTGTCGAGCGCCACCTGCGTAAACGACTGCGTAACGTACCTTTTGCAAATACCTTTGAGCTCCAACATGGACGGCAACCTCTCCCACGCGGGCGCACTTGCCCGCTCTCCCCCGCCGTTCGTATTCGACGCGTTTGTCCTACTCTATCCCCATTTTTTGCCGGAGCCAGTGAGGAATGTAACGAAGCGTGCCAAAAAACGAACGGGACGGCGCCCAAAAGAAGAGGTCCCGAGCGGGACCTCTATATGGTGGAGTTTATCTTGAAAGGTAGCGGACTACTTCGCGCAGCGGCGCACGATCTTCGCCATGCTTTACGCGTTTTCTACTGCTCGCTATTCGCAATCGCCTGGTCGATAAGATTGTCGAGTGCTGCGCGCTGCTCGGCGGAGCTGATGGCTCCCACGATTGGATCCCCTACGATGTTGCCATTCTGATCGATGACATACGTCGTCGGGAACGAGAACAAATTTGACGTAAACTTACCGGCCTCGCTATCCGACTTGAACCAGATGTTCTTATATGTCACGCCCTTCTTGCTCAGCACGTCCTTGGCATCTGCAACCTCGCCCTTGTTGCCATCGAGCGTAAAGGAATTGACGCCCACGACCTGGCCGCCCTTCTTGGCAAGCTCCTTATTCAGGTCTTCAAGGTCGCCCAACTCACCCACGCACGGCTTGCAAGTGGTGAACCAGAAGTTCATGACGGTGACCTTGTTCTTAGAGAACAGCTCGTCGCTGCTCACGTCGTTGCCATCCAGGTCTTTGCCCGTAAAGCTGGGGAACTTCGTCGCCTCGCTCGAAGCATTGGCACCAGCCGTCATGCCAGCGGCCGAAGCGTCGACGCTCTCGCCTGCGCTCGGCGTGCTCCCACAGCCGGGGAACTCCTTCTCCAAGCTCTCGAGCTTGTCCTCGATCTCCTTGATCTGCTGTGCACCGGCCTTGAGTGTCTTAAGCTCATCCGCCGTGAACTCATCCTTGGCGCCGTCGATGGTCTTGAGCAGAAAATCGCCGTAATTGCTGCCATCCTCAATCATTGCCGAGTCTTTATTTGCCGCATTGAATACCTTTTCCCACAGCGCGTTATCACTCGAAAAGATCTCGTTCTCCTTCTGCATGAGCTTCGCATACAGCTCGGCGGCCTCGTCGGCATTGGCCGGCTTCTGCGCAGTGAGTTCTGCAATCTTAGGATCGGAGCTCGCAGATTCGCTCGCATTGCCACCGGGCGCCGAACATGCCACAAGGCACAAGGCCAATACCGGCACCATAAACAGGGCCGCAATCTTAGAAAGCTTCATGGTCATTCCTCCGTTTTGTCGAAGCTTGTTTACTTTTTATCGGCGGTCAAGGGGAGCTTTTCCGCCGACACATCCAGGCCGTAGCGATAGCTGATGGCATCGACGGGACAGGCCCCGATGCACTTTCCGCACCGGATGCATTCGGCATGATTGGGCGCGCGGACCACATCAACGTCCATCTGACAAACCTTTGAGCACTTGCCGCACGAGACACATTTGCATGCATCGACCCGGATCCCCAGTAGGGACACCTTATTCATGAGCGCATAGAATGCGCCGAGTGGACAAATCCATTTGCAGAAGGGGCGGTAGAACAAAACGCTCAGCACTACCACGGCAATGAGAACGGCAAGTTTCCAAGTAAAGAGATATCCCAACGCAGATCGAATGCCGGCATTGGCAATGGCCAGCGGTATGGCGCCCTCGAGCACGCCCTGCGGACAGATGTACTTACAAAAGAACGGGTCGCCCATGCCCACGTCGTTAACCACCAAGACGGGCAGCAGCACCACGGCAAACAGCAGCACGACGTACTTGGTGTACGTGAGCGGCTTAAGCTTTTTCGTGGAGAACTTTTTGCCGGGAATCTTGTGCAGCAGCTCTTGTAGCCAGCCAAACGGGCACAAAAAACCGCATACAAAGCGTCCCAGCAGCACGCCGAGCAAAATGAGCGTACCGGTAACGTAGTAGGAGAAGTTAAACTTAGATGAACCTACCACCGACTGGAACGACCCGATGGGGCACGCACCCGATGCCGCGGGGCACGAATAGCAGTTAAGCCCGGGTACGCAGACTGTTTTTCCCGCGCCCTGATAGATGCCGCCTTTAGCAAAGTTTGGCAGGTGAATGTTGGTGATGAGCGTTGCCGCCGCCTGAATGAATCCGCGAAATCGGGCCAAAACATGCGACACGGTGTTTTTTCTTTTATCCAATTCCGATACACTCCAAGCACAGCCTAATCGCTTTGGCCAGCACGGCATCCGCCTCGCCACGCATAACGCCAAAGCACACCATGGCAATTCCGACGATCAACAAAGCGACCTGTACCACGGGTTTTACCGCTTTGAACAACCCAACCACTCCTTTCGTTACGCGACCATTGGACCATATCGACTATAAAATCCGTGTTAAGCGCGATTTGGAATGTGCAAGGAGACTGTTATGCGTATTTTGATCGTCGAAGACGAGCGAGCACTGTGCGATGCAATCGCGCGCAGCTTGCGAAACTTGGCGTACAGCGTCGACTGCTGCCACGACGGACAGGAGGCGCTCGACCTACTGGGCGCCGAAGTCTTTGACCTCGTGGTACTCGACCTCAACCTTCCCCGTATCGATGGCATGACCGTGCTCAGGGAACTTAGAAAAACCGACTGCGAGACCAAGGTACTGATTCTGTCCGCACGTGGCGAAGTATCCGATAAAGTCGCCGGACTCGATGCCGGCGCCAACGATTACCTTACCAAGTCGTTTCATCTTGACGAGCTTGCGGCAAGGATCCGCAGCCTTACCCTCAGGCGCTTTGCACAAAGCGCCATAGTTTTAACCTGCGGAAAGCTCCGCTTTGACACCAAGGCGCGCATCGCTTCCGTGGACAGTGAGGCTTTATCTCTTACACGCAAGGAAACGGGAATCTTGGAATACCTTATGCTTAATCAGGGGCGTCCGGTAAGTCAAGAGGAGTTTATCGAGCACGTTTGGGATAGCAGCGTGAACAGCTTTAGCAACGCAACCCGCGTTCACATCTCGTCACTCCGCAAAAAGCTACGCAGCGCTTTGGGATACGACCCGATTCGCAATCGGATTGGAGAGGGCTACGTTATGGAGGATGGCGAATGAAAGGGCTTTCGCTGCAATGGCGCATAACGATTATGACGGCACTGCTGACGTGCGCAGCGTGCGTGCTGACGAACTGCCTGGTCGGCTATACGGGCATGCGCTACATGGATGCCATCGGCAGCAACATCTCGGCCTTTAACGCAACCGGCGAAGATTCGCCCCAGGCGTTCGACCCAACGAAAGCGACCCCCGATGACAAGGTCACGATCGTCGTAAACGACGCACAGGAGTCTTTTGGCACGACAACCTGGTGCATCACGGCTGGAGTCACACTCCTTGACGGCGTGCTGGCATACTTTGTGAGCGGCCGTGCGCTCAAACCGCTACGGGCTTTTGCAGCCCAGGTTGAGCGTGTGCAGCCTGACAACCTAAGCGAAATCAGACTCAGTGAAGATGTGCCCACCGAGCTACAACGATGCAGCGCCTCTTTCAACGACATGATCGCCCGTCTTGGCGAAGGGTTCTCTGCACAGCGTCAGTTTACCGGCAACGCCGCACACGAGCTGCGCACCCCGCTCGCCCTTATGCAAGCACAGATTGAACTATTCATCTCCGAGCGCTCCGGTTTGCAACCCGAAACTGCCGAGCTACTCGGCCTGCTACAAGAACAAACCGAGCGCATGTCTCGAATGGCCAAGGTATTGCTCGAGATGAGTGAGCTCCGCAGCGTTCCTTGCGAAGACGATGTTGAACTTGGCCCCTTGTCCGAAGAGGTCCTCACCGACCTTGCGCCACTTGCCGATAATAAGGGCATAGCCCTCAATTGTGCTGGAGACGCTTTAGTAATCGGGAGCGACACGCTCCTCTATCGGCTGGTGTTTAATCTGGTCGAAAACGCCATCCGTTACAGCCGCTCCGGCTCGACTGTCAACGTCTCCATCAGCGACAGCGACAGCCACGTGTTCCTGCGAGTCGAGGACCAGGGCCCGGGAATACCCAAGCAGTACCGTGAGAGCATCTTCCAGCCGTTCTTTCGCCTGGATAAATCCCGCAGCAGGGCATACGGCGGCGCAGGACTCGGACTAGCGCTCGTTTGGGAGATTGCAGCTCTTCACGGTGGCACAGTAGAGGTCGAAACAAGTTCCGAGAACGGGACCACCATGCTCGTAAGCCTTCCAAAACGATCCGCAGCGTCAACCGAGCAGTAAAACGAAAGGGGTCCCGAGCAACAGGAGTACAATTGCTGCTATTGTTGCCAGCTGTTGGGAGATGGAAGATGGACTGCGATGGCTACCCATGCGTTCCCATGCCGTTGATGTGCACTGCCTTTGTGCCGAGGCAGATTGACGCTGCGGTTGCAGGCATTTCCGACCCCGATTCACGCACCATCGCCACGGCAGAAGCGCTGTACTTTCGCGGACAGGCCGCCCTCGCTGCCAAGACGGCGCGCCCCTATCTTGACGCCACCGATTCCGCACTGCGCTATTCCGCATGCTTTATCTGCGGATACGCCAGCCTGTCGCTCAACCGTATCGCCGACGCCCGCCGTTGTCTTGCGGGCATCCTCGATACGCCAACTGACGAGGAATCACCCGCCGTCCACGCCACGCATATCCTGTTCGCCTCGGCCGCAAGCGTCCTGCTGCACTTGTCTTCCCCGTATTCTGCCGAAGAGTTTTATCCGCTTGCGGCGCATCTGCCCGAAGGCCTGCGCCTGTTCGCCAGCTACGTGATGGCGCATGCCCTGTACCTGCGCGGCGAATATGGCCGCAGTCTGGGCATGGCGGAAAACGCCCTGATCATGAAACAGGGGAGCTATCCGATCTCGGAACTGTTCCTGCACCTGGTAGCTTCCATGGCATGCATGAGTCTCAAAGACGTCGACGCCGCAAAAACGCACTTCGGAGCCGCTTGGAACATTGCGCGCCCCGACGGCCTTATCGAGCTCATTGGCGAGCACCACGGCCTTTTGCAGGGGCTCATCGAGGCATGCCTAAAATCGCAATACCCTGACGATTTCGCACGTATCATCGAGATTACGTATCGATTCAGCTACGGCTGGCGGCGCATCCACAACCCCGATTCGGGCGAGGACGTGGCTGACGACCTGACGACCACAGAGTTCACCATGGCCATGCTCGCCTGCCGCGGATGGACCAACGCCGAAATCGCTCGTCATATGGGAGTATCGCCGGGCACTGTCAAAAACCGCCTATCCAGTGTGTATGCAAAGCTTGGCATCGGCACGCGCACCGAACTGGTCGCGCATATGTTGCGTTAGCGACCGGGCTGCCTAGCGCAGCATGCGCGCTCCGGAGCCCCGGCGCTTCGCTCGCTCAAATTGGACATTTTGGCCCTCGGACGGCACTACCGTGGCAGGATGCCTTCTCGCAAAATTGGATTATTTCCACCGATACCTGCGGGATGGGAGCCAAAGATGCTTGATCGCCGTTCGTTACTTGTTGCCGGAGCGTCCTCGCTGGCGAGCATTATGTTGCCGCGCGTGCCGGGAAGCGCAAACGCCTTCATATTGCCGTTCGCGCCCACCGAAGCCTATGCCGACGAAAAAGACCCTTTCAGGGTGCTCGTTCTCTCGCGCACCATGTTTGGTGTGGTCGTGGTCGACGTCGCCAACAAGAATACGCCCATCACGGGTGCCCAGGTCACGCTCACATCGCGCTATGCCGCAGGCAAGCAGCTCACCGCCACGACCGATGACGAAGGCACGGCCATCTTTGAGGTCGCGCCGCTTTCGGAAGGCTACGTGGACGAGGCAACGCTTCTCGACGCGTACGACTTTAACGGCGGCATTTCCATTAGCGTGGCGGGCTACCGTGATGTCGAGATTCCCCTCGCTCGCATTCTGGGCGGTACTGCCATTACCGCTCCCACGCGTCCGCTTTCCGACGGCGAGCCGTACTTCCGCCAGCTCACATTCGACGAATGGGACATCCAGTACGCTGAAGCCACGTTCATGACAATGCCAGCGGACGAAGCAGCAAACGACCAGCCCGACACGCACGCTTTTACCGTGCAGGCTCATCTGCCGCAGGGCGGGCAGGCAACGTTGCATATCAATAAAGTGATGCCCGCTGCGGGCAGCTCAACCGAAACCGTCACGCAGATCGGCCAGATCAAGGCCAGCGCATCGGGCGCGGATAATCTGGCGACGTTCACGCTCGAAGACACGTTCCTCGATGCAGCTTCGGGTCTTCTGGAAGAAGGGTGCAGGCTGCGCTTTGTCCTCGACTATCAGGGCAAAACCTACACGCTCTCCTCCCCCATGGCCGTTGTCACCGCGCCGGCCGCAAAGGCGGAATCGGGCTCGACCACCATCATTCCCACCACCATGGACCAAGAGATCACTCCGTTTGATTTCCCCGCGGCGTTTCCCGGCATCGGCGGCAATAAGTTCACGTGTTGGATGCCCTCGTTCCCCATTTTGTTCGATTTCTCGTTTGCCGGGTACGTACTGTTTGGCGGAGGATACAAACCAGCCAGCTATATGAACGATTCGGGCAACCCTGATCCTGAATACTGGAAGAAGTCACCGCGTGAGTCGGGCGCCAAGCAGGCAAACCGCTACCTCGACGAGATGGAGGGGAAGTGGAATCAGTACAAGAGCATGAGTGCCGGTTCGGGCACCGATCCAAGAAACACCAAGCTCCTTCGCCACCATTGCACGCCGCTGTTCACGATGGATATCGCCACACAGCTGTACGGCTCGCTCGCCTACGATTGGGCGGGCAAAACCTGGGGTAACAACAACGACCCCGCATACGGCAATATTAAGGCCCTCTTCCAGGTAAGAACCGACCTCAATTGGACCGAGCAGTTTACCCTAGGACCGGTGCCATTTTTCCTAAACGTCAACCCCTGGGTGCTGGCAAAACTGGCGCTCGCCGTGGGTGCCCACACGCACGGCAGCGGCGCGGCGTTTTTTAAAAACATTTCGCTCGACTATTCAAACACGTCGGGCTCGTTCACCATCCAGATCGGGCTTGCCGTCACCTTTGGCGCCGGCGTTGCAGGCGTCGCTTCGTCTGCCGTGCGCGGCGCCGCATCCCTCACGCTGTTCATTGGGTACGAGAAGGCAGATGGACACCAGCTTCCGCGACTGCGCGTAGGTGCAGACGTCGATGTCGATGTGATACTCCAGTTCGTAATGTTCAAGTGGACCACCAAGGCTTGGTCGGGGTCGTGGCCCACACTCATCGATTCGTGGAATATGTCGGTGAACAATGGCGACCAGTATGTGCTCCAGCGCTCTGAGCTCGCATTGGGTGGAGATACGCCTTATACGCTGGATGCCTGCTTCGGCTCGGCCGACAACATTGAGGCGGGCGGCGTGCCGCAATTTATCGCATCGGCCACCATCGTCACCAACGCCGAACTGCTCGCACGCGCCGAGGTTAAGGCCACTGCCGTAAACGCCGCGCCTGTCGTGCGCGATTGGGATCAAGCGGTCACGCGCATTGAGCTCGAGGCGGATGCAGAAAGCGACGACACGGGACAGATCGAGCATTTCGTCCATGCACTGATAGAGAACGACGAAAACGCCGCGCCGATGTATGAGTACACCTACATCGGTCAGGCAACGAACACCGTTGCCGACCCGAACGCCAATTCTGCCGGCGTGTCGGAGGACGAGCGTGGCGGCATAAAACCCTCGAGCGACAACGTGCTGTTTTCCGGCGTGCTCAGCGAAGCCCACATGAAGCTAACGATGATTGCCGGCGTGGAGTGCCTATTCCGCATCGCCTCGGTGCGCTACGGCAAGAATGGTCGTTCGCGCCTGGTGGTGCATACAAAGACGAACGGCACGTGGTCCGCTCCCACACCCGTGGACTTCCCCCTTGGGTTTGGCGAGGGCGACGTGGAGCGCGACGGCATATACGATTACGACTTCGACGTGGTGGAATATACGGACGGGAGGGGAAACCAGGACGCTTACGTGCTGCTGGTCTCGGGCGAGCGCCCCGACGGCGACAACACCCTTTTCGATACGGCAAGCACAGCCGGCAAACTGTCCGTTGTGCGCCTGCGCATAAGCAACGACGGAGTTCGCGTGATATCGCACACGTCGTGGCGCAGCATCTCGCGCGGCCGCCTTCAGGAGGATGGCTACCATTGCCTGCAGTGCCCACGCATCACGGTGGGCAAGACGCTGGTCGACGGACGTCTGTCGGGCGCCTACCTCCACCGCCACGGAGCCACCGCAGAAAAGACGCTCGGTAGCGAGGCCGAGGTTGCGCTGGAATGCTTTACCCTGTGGTCGGATGATTTGGGCGACAGTCTCACGTTCCGTCAAGTCCTCCGCTTTCCGCAGGCACCGTCGAGCATCGAGCTGGGCGCGCCCGAGAATATCAACGGCAAAATGGTGTTTCCCGTTGCATACGAGACTGTAAGCGGTTGTGGCTGCGCATCGTACGTCGTGATCGGCCAGTCCATCGCGGGTTGGGGCGTTATGTCGCCAGATGCCACAGTACCCCACGCGGTGCCGTGGCCGCAGCACACGGGCTTTTTGGCTACCGTCAACGAGCAGCTGCAGCATATTACTTGGGCACGAGGCGCATCGGCATTTGCAACGCAGCCCGTGGGTGCCGCAGGCTGTGGCCCGGCATCGTTTAGCGTAAGCAACAACGGCAGGTGCGTGCTCTATGTAGAGAACACCGATGGCAAGGTGGGACAAACCTACGACGAAGAAGGCAACCCGGTAGCAGTGATGGGCAAGCACTTCCGCATCTTCGCCAGCACCTTGGCAGGCGATCTGTTCACGGAGCCGTTCGTGATGTGCGAGCTGGACCATCCCATCGATCAGATAACGACATTTTTGACGTCGGGGGGCATGCTCTCCGCGCTCGCCACGCACATTGTGAGCGCGGAGAAGAGCGAGGCAGAACTACACGGCATCGAAGTGCCCTTGGTGGCGTGTGCCACTCCGACGGGCGTAGTCGCTACCTCGGGCGCGGTGGTGCCCGGAGCAGCAGGCGAATCCTTCATGGTCACGGTGCGAAACGACGGTAACACCTTGCTGACCGCCGGCACGATTGATCTGTACCGAGAGGGCTCCAGCCAGCCGTTCTCCAGCGCATCCATCGGGTTCGGAGCAAACGCACGCATGGCTTCGATCTACGATCCGGAGCTTGCCGAGGATGCTTCGGCCAACGACATGGCACACGTGAAGTACGCGCTCGAGACGCTGGACGCACGTTTTGCAACGCACCCGCTGGTAGCCGACAGCGGCAACGCCGTGCTGGCACCGGGTTGCACGGCACAGTTCCGCATGAGCTTCGCTATCCCCGAGAGTTGGAGCGACGAAGTGGGCAAACGCGTAACGCTGTATGCGAAGGCGCGTAATCTGGTGGCGCTCGATCCCGTAACGCTCGAGGAAATTCGACCGGGCGCAAACTCGGCGCTGGGTGCCGTACTGCACGAGCTTCATGTGCCCGACGCGGCATGCGAACGCTCAGAAGTTCAGGTCGGCGTATGCGACAAAGCGGATACGACGGGGCTTCACGATGCACCGATGACGGCGGACGGCGGTGGCGGCTCGAGTGGCGGCGGTACCGACGAGGGCGGCGGCTCCGGCGGAAGCCGCTCCGGCAGCGGCAAGGATCACGGCAATAACAAGCGCTCCGGAAAAGCGGGCGCGCTTGCAGGCACGGGCGATGCCAGCGCTCCCCTTACGGCAGCCGCTGCAGCACTCGCCGCGGCAGGCGCAGGCCTCGTCGCCTACAGCGCCCGCCGCACGGCGCTCGAAAAAGACACCACCGATGAGGTCAATTCGGATAAGCCTCGCTAGCTCCTAGTTACTTTTGTGAGAGACGCCGACTCGGCTCATCGAACACCAAAAGGGGCTGGCCCCGATAACTCGGAGCCAGCCCTGAGTCGCCTGACATGGGAATCGCAACCCGCTACTTGAGCTTCAGTGCCTCCATCATGGGCACGGCGGCGTCCCAATCGATCTTCCAGCCAATCGACACGCGAACGGTTTCACCCGTTGCGGGAGCCGTCGCAAACAGTGTATGGCCGTTGTCGGGACCGGTAAAGCGCAGCCACGTTATGCCGTTGTACTTGACCTGGTCGGTTGTTGTCTCCTTGCCTTCGTAGACCTGCTCTAGGCTTGCAACCTCTTCCTCCGGCGAGCGCGGGAAGATGCTGATGTTCAGGCGTCCTCCAGTCTCGTCGTGGAAGAAGTCTGCCTTTTCGCGCTCTTCGTCGGACGAATCCAGCGTGTACCCATCGGCGGCCTCGATGCTGTACGATGCGCAGTCGATGCCCGTTAAATCTGCCTTCTCGCCAGAATCGGCCACGCCGCCGGCCGCCTTGAACTCCTTGGTCTCGCATCCCGTGGTGTCAAAGTGCATGGCCTCGTGGTTCTTAGCGGGGGCGTAAGCGCCTACGAACTCGACAGTAATGGGCCCGTAGTACGCCGTCTTGGGCGCCCAGAAATATACGTACTCAACGGTCTCGCCCGGACCGATATCTGGCCTCTCGGAAAGGTCAATTCCCTTGTGCAGATCATCGGGGGCCTCGCTTGCAACGTAGTCGAGCACGGCCGCCTTGCCGGAAGTAAACAACGGGTCGCCTGCCTCAAGATCGCCCTGGGCAGCATGCACGTTAAAGGAACTGAACGTCCTGTTCTTTGTGTTGTTGTTGGTGATCTTGATGTGCAGGTAAAAGCCGTCCTGCAGCTTGGCATCGCCGCGATAGAACGTACCGTGAGCCACCGACTCATAGGTTATGCCAGCCACCTCGACCGTCTGCGACTCATAGGCCTTGGGCTTTTCCTGCACAGGCGCGCTGCCGCCCGAACTGCCAGCCGAGCCGCTCGGAGCACTACCGCCACAGCCGGCCACCGTACACGCCAGCACGGCCGAAAGCGTCACGGTGGGAATTCCTAACAGCAGCTTCTTCGTCATGGGCTTCATCATCCTCACCGCTCCTTTCGCTTGCAGCTCATCCGTTGCCCGAGTCCCAAGTCGGCCCCGTGGCACCGGCTTCCACTATGAGCGTATGACGAAACACGGCGCCGGCGAAGTGACCCGTGGCCCAAATAACGACCCACCAGCGTTCCTTATGGGCCAAAAGAACTCGCACATGCACGCCCCCGGCCCATAAAACGAGACGTCTGTCCCAATGTTCGATTCGATCCAACAATCCGCACGACACGTTTTCGACAACGTATCCAACCGCAAACGCAGCAAGACGCATTCGGCCGCCTTCAAATTTACTCGGGCAGAACCGACTCGGTTTTGTCCGAGTAAACTCGAGCATAAACTGATTCATACGATACAATTAACTCGGACAAAACCGAGTCGGAAGGAACCGAGTAAGTGGAATTCATTGGCAGGGAGCGTGAACTCGCCCGTATTAAGAAAACGCTCAAGGCGCCCGAGCAGCGCAATGTTCTCATTTACGGCAGGCGTCGCGTCGGCAAAAGTGAGCTCATCAAGCAAGCGCTAACCGATTTGGCGGACGTCGCAACGGTCTATTACGAGTGCCGCCAAACCTCCGAGGCAGACAACCTCGAGAGTCTGTCCGCCCTTGTTGCTGAAGCGCTGGGCTTTCCACCGCTCGCCTTCGCAGGCATCCGCGAGCTCATCGAATTTCTGTTTGCCCAAGCCAAAGACAAGAACATTACCCTCGTTCTCGACGAATACCCCTACTTGAGAGATGCGGTTAAAGGCTTAGACAGCATTCTCCAGACCTCAATCGACGCCCGCAGGGAAGGCTCACGTTTAAACATTGTCCTGTGCGGCTCCTACGTTGAGATTATGAAATCCCTCATCGAGCATGAGAGCCCCCTCTACGGGCGAATTGATCTCGCGCTTGAGCTTAAGCCCATGGATTACTTTGACGCTGCGAAGTTCTATCCCGCGTTCTCACCCGAGGACAAGGTGCGGCTCTATAGTGTTTTTGGCGGCATCCCCTTTTACAATCGCCTCATCGATCAGTCCCAAAGCGTACGCGACAACATCATCGAGCTCGTCACAGAACCTGGCGCCCGCTTAGAAAGCGAAGTGCCGTCCTATCTCAACGCCGAGATCTCGAAGATGACCAACGCCAACGAAGTTTTCGGGGCTCTCGCACAAGGTTACTCCCGTTGGGGGGACGTGCTGGCACAGTCGCACGTCTCGAGCGGTCCGGCCATGGCAGACGTACTCGACAAGCTCATGTCACTCGAAATCGTCCAAAAGCGCGCACCCATCAACGACCCTACGAACAAGCGCAAGTCTGGCTACTTTGTAGTGGACCCACTTTCGCTCTTTTACTATCGCTACGTTTTCCGCAATGCCTCTGCGCGTCAGCTGCTCGACCCGGAAGTCTTCTATGATCGTCACGTCTCCCAAGACTTCGAGGAAAACTACGTTCCACATATGTTCGAGGAGATCTGCCGTCAATACCTCGTGCGGCAAAACAGGACCGGCAAGATCGAACCGGCTTTCGACGCCATTGGCAAGTACTGGTACGACGATCCCGTAAACAAAGCGAGCGGCGAATTCGATGTGGTAACGCAAGACCCCGAGGGCTACGCATTCTACGAAGCAAAGTTCCGCAAATCCCCCATCACGCAAAAAATGGTCGACGAGGAAATCGCCCAAGTTGAGGCAACGGGGCTCAAGTGCCATCGCTACGGATTCTTTTCCCGTTCGGGCTTCGAAGCTGACGGAAGCGATCGAACCGTCTTCATCGAACTGCCGCAGATGTTTGAATAGGACAGGCTCCTCCCGCATCCCGAGCATTCATTATATAACCGAACGATTGTTCGATGGATTTCGTGTTGGGTGGAATCGTCTGTGGGCTGGGCTATGCTACCTTGACTATCTATATGACTTAAACGCAGCAAAGGAGCACCGAGAGAGCGAGTATGGCAAAAAACACCGCAAACTATGGTAACGACAGTATCCGCCAGCTCAAGGACGAGGAGCGCGTACGCCTGCGCCCTGCCGTCATCTTTGGCTCGGACGGGCTCGACGGCTGCGCGCATGCCGCCTTCGAGATCCTGTCCAACGCCGTTGACGAGGCGCGCCAGGGCTACGGCAAGCTCATCACCCTTACCGCCTTTCGCGATGGCTCTATCCAGGTAGAGGACAATGGCCGTGGCTGCCCGCTCGACTGGAACCCTTCCGAGAAGCGCTTTAACTGGGAGCTCGTCTTCTGCGAGCTCTACGCCGGCGGCAAGTATAACAACAACCAGGGCGGCGACTACGACTTCTCGCTCGGCACCAACGGCCTGGGCTCCTGCGCGACCCAGTACGCTTCCGAGTACATGGACGTCACCGTCTGGCGTGACGGTAACAAGTACTCCTTACACTTTAAGAAGGGCAAGGTCGTCGGCGCCAAGAAGAAGGCACTCGAGATTGAGCCTAGCGACGAGAACCGCACCGGCACCACTATCAAGTGGCGCCCCGATCTTGAGGTCTTTACCTCGATCAGCATTCCCCACGATTGGTATCGCGAGACCATGCGCCGCCAGGCCGTGGTCAACGCCAACGTGACCTTCCGCCTGCGCATTGAGGGCGATGATGGCGAATTTACCGAAGAGGACTTTTGCTATCCCAAGGGCATCGAGGACTATGTGCTCGAAAAGGTCGGTGCCGACTACCTCACCGAGCCCTTCTTTATCGAGGCCGACCGTCGCGGTCGCGATCGCGAGGACCTGCCCGATTACAACGTCAAGATTACCGCGTGCATGTGCTTCTCGCGCACCTTCATGATGCAGGAGTACTACCACAACTCATCGTGGCTCGAGAACGGCGGCTCACCCGAGAAGGCGGCCCGTAGTGCTCTGACCAGCGCCATCGATGCCTACATTAAGCAACAGGGCAAGTACAACAAAAACGAGAGCAGCATTAAGTGGCAGGACGTCCAGGACTGTCTGGTGCTGGTGACCAACTGCTTCTCCACCCAGACGTCCTACGAAAACCAGACCAAAAAGGCCATCAATAACCGCTTTATCCAGCAGGCCATGACGTCCTTCTTTAAGGAGCGCCTCTCGACCTACTTGATCGAGAACAAGGACGCCGCCAATAAGATCATGGAGCAGGTGCTCATCAACAAGCGCTCGCGCGAGAACGCCGAGAAGACGCGTCAGAGCATCAAGACCAACCTGCAGCAGAAGACCGACATGGCCAACCGCGTGCAGAAGTTCATCGACTGCCGCTCCAAGGACAAGAGCCGCCGCGAGATCTACATCGTAGAGGGCGACTCGGCAGCAGGCGCCATCCGCACGTCGCGCGATGCCGAGTTCCAGGGCGTTATGCCCGTCCGAGGCAAAATCCTCAACTGCCTAAAGGAGGATTATCCGCGTATCTTTAAGTCCGACATCATCATGGACCTCATGCGCGTGCTGGGCTGCGGCGTGGAGATCAAAGACAAGCGCATCAAGAACCTCGGCGCCTTTGACCTGGACAACCTCAACTGGAACAAGGTCATCATCTGCACGGACGCTGACGTCGACGGTTATCACATCCGCACGCTCGTGCTCACCATGCTCTATCGCCTGGTGCCCACGCTCATCGACGAGGGCTACGTCTATATCGCCGAGTCGCCGCTCTACGAGATCAACTGCAAAGAGAAGACCTACTTTGCCTACACCGAGCTCGAGAAGAACGGCATCCTCAAGGAGATCGGCGACCAGAAGTGTTCCATCAATCGCTCCAAGGGTCTTGGCGAAAACGATCCGGACATGATGTGGCTCACCACCATGAACCCCGAGACGCGTCGCCTGATCAAGGTGGAGCCCGAGGACGTCACCAAGATGGAGACCATGTTCAACCTTTTGCTGGGTAACGACGAGGCTGGCCGCAAGCGCCATATCTCGGAGCACGGCAAGGAATACCTGGACCAGCTGGACCTGCAGTAGCAGCAAATCGATAACGACGGCCCATAAGAAGTTCAAGAGGAAATCGTGGCAAAGAAGAAGACGAAGAACCAGCCAAAGAAAAAGCAGGTCAACGCCGAGAACGTCATCGGCCTGCACTCCGAGGTCACCGATCAGCCAATCACGCAGACGCTCGAGGTCAACTACATGCCCTACGCTATGAGCGTCAACGTCTCGCGTGCATTCCCCGAGATTGACGGCTTTAAGCCCTCACACCGCAAGCTGCTCTACACCATGTACAAGATGGGTCTGCTCAAGGGCGAGCGCCAGAAGAGCGCCAACATCGTGGGTCAGACCATGAAGCTCAACCCGCACGGCGATGCCGCGATTTATGAGACGATGGTGCGCCTGGCGACGGGCAACGAAGCGCTGCTTGCCCCCTTCGTAGAGTCGAAGGGCAACTTTGGCAAGTATTATTCGGGCGACTTGAGCTACGCCGCTTCGCGTTACACCGAGGCCAAGCTCTCCCCCATCAGCGCCGAGATCTTTAAGGACATCGACAAGGACCCGGTCGACTTCGTCGACAGCTACGACGGCGCCATGAAGGAGCCGCGTCTGTTGCCCACCACCTTCCCCAACATCCTCGTCTCGGCCAATAAGGGCATCGGCGTCGCCATGGCGTCTGACATCTGTGGTTTCAACCTCAACGAGGTCTGCACCGCCACGATGCACTACCTCAAGGACCCCGACTGCGATCTGCTCGAGTACATGCCCATGCCCGACTTCTCGACCGGCGGTGAAATTATCTACCGCCGCGAGGAGATGGAAAAGATTATCGAGACCGGCCTTGGCAGCTTCCAGATCCGCTCCCGCTGGCGCTGGATTCCCGAAGAGCGCATCATCGAGGTCTACGAGATCCCCTACACCACCAAGACCGATGTCATCATCGAGCGCATCGTCAAGCTCTCCAAGGAGGGCAAGGTCAAAGAGATCGCCGACATCCGCGACGAGACCGACCTCTCGGGCCTGCGCATCGCCATCGACCTTAAGCGCGGTGTCGACCCCGACAAGCTCATGGCCAAGCTCTATCGCTCAACCACGCTGCAGGATTCGTTCTCGTGCAACTTCAACGTGCTCGTCGACGGCTATCCCCGTGTTATGGGCGTGCGCCAGATCCTGCACGAGTGGGTCAAGTGGCGTATTGAGTCCACGCGTCGCCGCATTAACTTTGACCTGGGTAAAAAGTCTGAGCGCCTGCACCTACTGCACGGCCTCGAGGCAATCTTGCTCGACATCGACAAGGCCATCGCCATCATCCGCGGCACCAAGCTCGAAGCCGAGGTCGTGCCCAACCTTATGAAGGGTTTCGACATCGACGAGACCCAGGCCGAGTTTGTTGCCGAGCTTAAGCTCCGCAACATCAACGAGGAGTACATCCTCAACCGCACCAAGGACATTGCCAAGCTTGAGGGCGAGATTGCCGAGCTTGAGGAGATCCTCTCCAGCGAGGAGAACATCAAGAAGGTCATCAGCGACGAGCTGGCCGCGGTCAACAAGAAGTACGTGATGCCGCGCCGCACGGGCAGGATCGAGCCCCATGAGGTTATCGAGGTAAGCCTGGAGCCCGAGGTCGAGGAGTATCCGGTCACCATCATGCTCTCGCGCGACGGCTACCTTAAGAAGATGACCGACCGCGTGCTCAAGAAGGCTACCACGCTCAAGTACAAGGACGGCGACAAGCCCTTTATCGAGTTCCCGTCCTCCAACACGCACGAGCTGCTCGTGTTTACCAACAAGAGCCAGGTATACAAGTGCAAGGTTGCGGCGTTTGAGGACACCAAGTCGGCCCAGCTGGGCTCGTACCTGCCCACCGATCTTGAGATGGAACCCGACGAGAGTGTCATCTGGGTCATCGACCCCGAGGACTATAAAGCCGACGTGCTGTTTGTCTTTGAGAACGGCCGCGTGGTGCGCGTCGCGCTTTCTGGATACGTCACCAAGACCAACCGCAAACGCCTCAAGAACGCCATCTACGGTGGCAGCAAGCTGCTGTATGCCCAGGTGCTCAAGGAAGATCGCGACATCGCGCTGGTCTCGAGCGACTATCGTTTGATGAACTTCAACACGTCGCTGCTCAAGACCAAGACGACCACGAACACGCAGGGCGTCCAGGCCTTTACCGCCAAGAAGGGCCGCTCGGTCACCACCGTCGGCACGACCGAGGAAATCCTTGGCGCCGGCGTCTCGGCCGAGAAGTTCACCGCACAGAGCCTCCCCTCCGCCGGTGCCCTTATGAAAGAAAACGACATGCCCAGTCTGTTTGACTAGGACAGCGGCAGAACCGCCATAAGCTCTCAAAACGGTGGGGCCCGAAGCGCAGCAACATCGCGCTCCGGGCCCCATGCATTACAGCAGCATCTTCCCTATAGACAAAATGTCGCATAAAGTGGAACAGACATAAGCCCGTCATTCATTCCAAAGGGCTTAGTCGATAGCCTGATAAGGCGCACGCCCGGATGGGTCTTTTTAAGTGAGGACAGGCTTCGAGATCTTGTGTTCTCCCCCGCCTTGACTTCAATCGCAGACAAGCATCCCTGCTTTTCTACTACAAAGTCGATTTCCGCACGATTATCTCGCGCCCAATAATGCAGCGGATAGCCCATGGCTGAAAGCTGTTGGGCAACGTAGTTTTCGGTAAGTGCGCCCATAAATGTGCCACCGATACCGGCAAGAATATCGGCGCGTTGAGCACCGGCCTTGGAGACGAGCAGCCCCGTATCCGCCTGATAGATTTTAAAAGCAGAGGGGTTAACGAAGGCCTCTAAAGGGCTTTCGATCTGCCCGACTAGGCTGCAGCGCGCCACCGTACCCGACAATACAAGCCAGTCGAGAGCATCTCCAAAGAGAGACGCATTGCCCCCCGCTCGCACTACCTTGTATTGAAATTTACGATTCTCTTTGGCAAGCTGCTGTGGAATGGAATCGAAGCACGCACGCGTCTTTGCGCTCAAGCGTTCATCAGCATATTTATTGGTGTCGGCGGAATATCCGTCGAGAATAATCCGATGCTTTTCGGCCACATCAATGATTGACTGATCATCGATGTACGTTTGGACCGCCTCGGGCATTCCGCCAACAACAAGATACTGTCGATAGAGCCCAAGCGCCTTTTCATGAAGGCTTGGCGCAAGAGGTCCCATTGACTCGAATGACGAGCGTATCTCGTCGACCAGCTGATCGTGCCCCATCGCCCAGAGAAACTCCTCGAAATCGAGTGGAGTCATCTCAATCAAGTCGGTCTTTCCAACGGGGAACGAATACGACTGATGGTTAATGGCAACCCCAAGAAGCGACCCAGCAGCCGCAACGTAATACTCGGGAGCATCTTCGCAAAAGTATTTAAGGGAAGTGAGCGCTTCCTCGCATGCCTGGATCTCGTCAATGAACAGTAAGGTTTTGCCAGGCACGATACGCTGTCCCGTACGAGCCTCGATCGCGCGTACGATCGAATGAGGGTCAAGACCGCCCGAAAAATCTGCTCGTGCCGACCGGTCGTTCTCAAGATTAACGTAGACAACCGATTCGAAAAGATCCTGGGCGTACGTTCTGAGCAGATAGGTCTTACCGCACTGGCGCACGCCTTTGACCAGCAAAGGTTTTCTATCAGCCCCGTCTCGCCATTCCCTAAGGAACTCGTCTGCCTTGCGACGCATACGTAACCTTCCCTCATGAACTTCTATTTGACAATATTTTAACGCGGATTAATTAGTTTTCAGTTATTTTTCTGCGTTAAAAAATTGTTCTATACGACACTTGAGGAAATTCGCCCCTATCTCTCGGTAAGGACAGCAAGCATTTCCGCCAACGCTGATTGCCATGCGTTCTTCTTGTCCTTAGGCGAGCTTGCGAGCGAGCTCTCGCACCTCTTCCAACTTGGGCGACGATGCCATGCTGTCGCGCTCGGTCATACCGCTAACGGTGACAATGCCCTGGTCCTCCCACTTGCAGTACGCGCAGGTTGACTTGTACATAGCGATCGCCGCATCATAGACGCCCTCGCTGTGGCTATCGAGCAAAAGGGCCGTCTTGGTGAACGGGAAGCCCGTAGCACCGAAGGCGTACAGGCGGTCGACAGCGGCCTTCTCCTGCGCAGTGATATCAAACCAGTAGATAGGCGAAGCGAAGACAACCATATCGGCGCCTTTCAGCGACTCGATCACGTCGGCCATGTCGTCCTTCTGCACGCAGGCGCCCTCATGGGTAAAGCAGTACTGACATCCCAGACAACCAGCAATCTTCTTGCTGGCAACGCGGACGACTTCGACCGTATTGCCGCCCTCGCGCGCGGTCTCGGCAAACGCCTCGACCATAGTGTCGGTATTGGCGCCCTTGCGCGGGCTACCGCTCAATACAACGATATTCATAAGAATCTCCCTTCTTCATGCCGCAGGCGCGCGGCATACATTTCGTTGTAACCAAAACGGATGGAGCTATTCAGTCGTCTGTAGATCGCATCTCTCGTTCGCGCTCTCTAGACACAATCTTATTGGCTGATAACTCCTCGGCCACCTTGATTCTCTCTCCGAGAATTGAACAGCAAATCGTTGCTCGCAAAGTATCGACTGTGGGAAAATTAGCTTGAGCTTTCTCCCTGCTCGCGTAAGCGTTCGCGTGAAAGAGCCTAGCCGCATCGGCCAGGCGCAATATAGATCCGCGGAAACCGGCCTACGAACAAGGAGCGTCTTATGTATGGACAGCATGTTGCACCGCAGACCCATAACAAACGGACTGGCCTGTCTATCCGCAACGTCAAGCGTCATGCAGGCGCCAGAGTCGCCGCCTTCGGAGTAAGCATTCTTGTGGCAGGACTGCTTTTGCTACCCTGCACAGCACTGGCGACAGAAATGCCCGAAACCGATGTCGCAGCACCCATTACCTGCGACGAAGCCAACGCGGAAGGCAGCCTCACAGCTACCACCGTTGTCGACCATAACTATGACCTGGAGCTCCCTCCTGCCTTCATGTTGGTCCAGAATGAGGCGTTTGTATACGATTTCCCCGACAAACCCGAGGACTTCATCTACGGGCTTAACGACACCGTCCATCTCTTCAAGATCGACACCGATACCGAAGGCCTTATAAAAACCGAGAACCCCAAAGAGGCCAGCGTCTCTATTGCCCTGACCATGATCGACAATCACGTTAGAGCAACCGCAGTCTTTACAGGCGGCTACGCCGACGACCAAATCCCTTACAGGCTGAACCTCATCAGCTCAACCCACCTTGGCACACACGTTGACCGCGACTTCGACAGCGGGCAGGGGATTATGCACGAGACGCGGCACGATTACTACATCCGCTACGTCTTCGACAGCGACGTGCACTTGATTGCAACCGATACGAGCGGTCCCAAACCCGATCCAAGTGTTAAACCGAGCCCAGAGGTCAAACCCGAACCGGAAACCGAGCCCGAGCCCACACCGCAGCCCAAGGCAGAAAAGCCCGCGGCAAATCCCGTTTCCACTAAGGCAGTAGCGGCGGTTAAACCAGCCGGGACCACCCTACCCGCGACGGGCGACAACGGTGCGATGGCTGTCGCCCTGAGTGTTGCCAGTGGCGCAGTTGCAGCAGTTGGTATTTCCGCAACAAGGCGTCGCAACCGCTAGCTAAAACAAATACGCCATTCACACAGGCAAACAACCAAGGTCCAACGAAAACAGTCCAGTCATCCGACTGTGCCGCACTCCAGTAGTTCGCAGAGGATATCAAGGAGGTGGCCCAGGCTTCCCTTGCCGCCCTCGAGCTGTGCGACAGGCAGATCAGGTTTGGGAAGTAGAACGGCCCTTGCGCGAGGCGTGGATCGGGCAAGTTTGACTTTTATTCCCAGGGCCAAGCAGGGCCGGAGGTTTTATTGGCGGCTCTTGCGGGCGGCGCGAGTTTTGGCAAGGACGTAGGCATCGGGGTCGTCTTTGAACCAGGGGCAACGGCGCACGCCGGAGACCATATGGCGGTGGGGGCAGCCGCCCATGCACATGGGCAGAATGTGGTGCGCGGATGATTGGGCGTCCGCAGGCTGAGTGAAGCCATAACAACACTTCGCGCATCGAGCAGTTTGAGCCAGCGTGCGCATGTCGGCGCCATACCGGGAAGGGAGGACCTTCTTGTGGGGCGGACGACCCCATTGCAGTCTCCTTCCGCTCTATAACTACGGAATCGACGGCAGCCGCAGGAGAATCGCTATCGTACTCGTAGCGGTTCTCCGCCCCCTAAGCAGCGTGTCCGCTACGGAACAATTGTCTTGTAATAAGCGCCGAAGTCTGCGAGCGAGTCCATGATGGGCATCATCTGGCGGCCGAGCTCGGTAAGGCCATACTCAACGCGGGGAGGATTCTCGCCATAGTCATGGCGAAAGACCAGCCCATCATCCTCCATCTGCCGCAGGCTGTCGGTAAGCACCTTCTGAGAGATCCCCTCAAGGTTGCGGCGCAACTCGTTGAAACGCCAAGGGCGTACGCGCAAGTTACGGATAATGAGCAGCTTCCACTTTCCGCCAATGAGCGCTACCGCCGTTGCGACCGGACACTCCGGAAGCTCCTCTTTCGCCATCATGGGAGACCCAACCTCCTTGACCATACCGGTTTCACAAAAAAGTACGCAGTTACAAATATGTGCGTACTCGTATTTGCATGCGCCTTCGCGTTGAATATAACTCGCGCAGGAGATGCCTGCAAGGTAAATCAACCCAAAGAGGGGAACCATTATGGCTAATTATGCAAAGACCCACATCGGAAATGAGAGCCGTGTCGAGCTGCACGAGGTGCTCGGGCTTACCGGGGCAGAGGTGAGTGTCAACAATCTTCCCGCCGGCGCTGGCGTTCCGTTCGTCCATGCACACAAGGAAAACGAGGAGATCTATGGCGTGCTCGAGGGCGCCGGTTCAGTCACGATCGACGGTGAGGATATCGAGCTTGCAGCCGGCGACTGGCTGCGCATTTCCCCCGTCGCACACCGCCAGTTCCGCGCCGCATCCGACTCGGGCATCACGTACGTCTGCATCCAGGTCAAGCAGGGGTCCCTTAATGCCTTCACAGCCGACGACGCTATCATGTTCTAATTCGCGATCGGTGTGCAAGGGGCCAATGAAGCCCCGTCTGTTGGCCCCTTGCACAAATCTGCTGACGCAAAACTACCCCACATCCCGGCCGGCTTCACGCAAAAGAGGCGGAGGCACGCTTTGTCGGTTCCGGAAATAAAAGCCAAGACAGTTACAATATAATCACTTCGGACTCAGGACGTTGAGCTTTCGTTTTGTCCCAAACCCTTGCCAGCTCTGTGGCGAATGCCGAAAGCTGCAGATCGATTATCTGCGGATTGCATTAATCCATGCCTGAATATCTTTCTCAGAAGTACGGAGCATGGATTCATCGAACTGCACATCGAGGCCCGGCTTTACGATTGCGCCTTTGCAGGCTTCCTCAAAGTCCTTCAGCGCGTGTCCCGGCCAGCCGCCATTGGTGGCAAACGGATACACGATCTTCCCGGTCAGGTCAGCCCGCTCCAGGAAACTGCGCATGGCGGGCGCAAAGGTGTACCACCAGACAGGTGAACCCAGGATGATGGTGTCGTAATCTCTCCAGCCAATGTGCAGCGGCTTCAGTTCCGGGCAATAACCCTCGGCAATCTCACGCTGCCCCTGATTGACGACTTCATCATAATCGCCATCGTAGGGAACAACCGTATCCATACGAGCAATATCCCCGCCGATTTCCCTCTGGATCATCTCGGCGATGCGCTTCGTGTTGCCTCCGTAGGAGTAGTACAGAATCAAGGTTTTCATTTCACGCTTTCTCCTTATGCAAGAGGCTTTCCGCTGAACACGGGAAATGCGCTGAAGTCACCATAGTTGGCGATGCGCTCCATGTTCTTGAGAGTTTCCATGTCTTCCTCGGAGATCGCGAAATCCACGTCTGCGTTGCTTTCCATGTGGGCGGGATCTGCCGTCTTGGGAAGCGCGACGGCTCCAAGCTGAAGGACATAGCGGATGCAGAGCTGGGCGGCAGATACGCCGTACTTCTCTGCCATCTTAACGATCGCCGGATTCTTCAGCGCCTCGCCGTGGGCAATGGGAGAGTATGCCTCCACCTGGATGCCCTGCGCCTTGCAGAAGTCCACCAATGCCGAATCGGTGTTGGTGATGTGCAGGAGGATCTGATTGACCATGGGTATCACGCGGCAAGAGCCCAGGAGGTTCTCAAGGTCATCTTGCAGGAAGTTGGACACACCGATTACCTTGACCTTGCCCGCCGCCTGCGCATCCTCCAACGCACGCCAGACCTCCTTGTTCTCCTCAAAATAGTGCTTTTCCACACGGAACTCGCTCCACGGCTGGGGAGAGTGGATGATCATCTGGTCGAGGTAGTCGAGCCCCATCCTCTCCAGCGTCTCATCGATGGACTTCGCCGCATCCTCGTAGGTCTTCAGCTCTGCCGCGATCTTGCTGGCGACGAAAAGCTCTTCCCGGCGAACGCCGCAGGTGCGCACGCCCTCGCCGACGCCGCGTTCGTTTCCGTAGGCCTGCGCGGTGTCGATCAGGCGATAGCCCAGCTTTACCGCCTCGCGAACGGCTTCCGCCGCCTCGGCATCGTCGATGAACCAGCTGCCCAGTCCCAGCTTGGGAACCTGGACTCCGTTTGCCAACGGGTAGGTTTCATTCAAGATCATCGTTCTACTCCTCGCCCCAGACATCCTTTGCCATGCGGAAAACCGCCCACGCCTTGGGCCAGCCGCAGTAGAAGGCTGCATGGGTCACGACCTCCGCGATTTCTTCTTTTGTAATACCGTTCTTCTTTGCCTCCGCCAGGTGATAGCGGAAGCTCTCATCGGTAAGCCCCTGAGCCATCAGCGCGACGACGGTCACGAGGGAGCGGTCGCGGAGGCTGAGCTGCCCCTCTCGGCTCCAGACCTCTCCGAAGAGCACGTCATCGTTCAGTTCCGCGAATTTCGGGGCGAATTCGCCCAGGGCATCTCTGCCTGCCGTCTGCTTGACTGCCATGTTTCGTTCCTCCCTACAACCTTGCGTACTCTTCATGGGATACCGGCTCGCACCACTCGTTCTCGCAATTCTCGCCGGGAACCTCCACAGCGATATGGCTGAACCAGCTGTCCTTCTTCGCTCCGTGCCAGTGCTTGACGTTGGCGGGGATCATCACGACGGAGCCCTCGTGCAGGCTGACGGCGGCCTTGCCTTCCTCCTGGTACCAGCCCTCGCCAGCCGTGCAGAGCAGGAGCTGACCGCCCCCTTTGTCCGCGTGGTGGATATGCCAGTTGTTGCGGCATCCCGGCTCGAAGGTCACGTTGGCGACGAACAGGCCGCCTTCCGGATCAGTCAGCGGATTCAGGAACGAATCGCCAGTGAAGTACTGGGCATAGGCGGTGTTCGCCGTTCCCGTGCCGAATGCGTTGACCTTCTCGAACTGCTCTTTTTGTTCATACCTCATAATTGAAACCTCCTGTTAAGGATTATCGATTCACGCCATAGCGCAGCCAGACCGCCCCGCCGTCCATAGCCTTCGCCTCTTTCAGCGTGAAGCCAAGGGCCTTGCTCTCCGAAATGCCTTCTGCGGCTCGGAAAACCGGAGGCGTATCCGGGCTCCCGTCTGCCGCCGCCGCCAACACGATGCTGATCTCATCGCACATCCCCGCTTGCAGGAACGACCAGTTCAGCACGCCGCCACCGTCCAGCATCAGGGTCTCGATGTTGAATTCTTCTTTCAGCTTGGAAAGGGCCAGGCCGTGATCATGCTCCGTTTCTCCCGCAATGATGTACGAGATTCCCAGCTTTCTCAAAAATGCCCTGTAGGCGTTGCCGACCTGCTCTGTCAGCACCTCGACGACATGGGCGGTGGTGTCCACATAGCGCAGGGTGCTGCTTTCCCACCCCAGCTTGCCGTGGGGGTCCACGGAGACATAGAACATTCCGAAGTCCGGCTGCGCGATGAAATCACCTGCCGGAACGGCCGGCGCATCTTCGTCCAGGTCCGGCTTCCTGTAGAAGGTGAAGTTATCGTCCGTCGTCACCCTGCCGGACAGCCAGCCCTGGTGATGGTAAAAGGGCTCTTTCCCGAAGGCGATGTCGTAGAACGCATCGCCCGCCGCTCTGCCCTGCGGCGTTCCCATGTAACCGCCCATGATCTTTCCGTCCAAAGCGCACATCATGTGGCAGAAAACATACGGCCTGTTCACGTTCGATTCCCCTCCTTATGATTGACAAACATTCTGTTTGGAAGCATGCTTCCTTTGAACTTCATGTGCATCCTAGAACTTAGAGTTAACTTTAAGTCAAGGGTGTTCTGGAATAATTCGGAGGGGTTTTCAGATGGTCTATACGGTGGGAGAGATGGCGAAGCTGCTGGGGGTTGCGGCGTCCACCTTGCGCTACTACGACAAGGAGGGGCTGCTGCCCTTCGTGGAGCGCTCCTCCGGTGGCATTCGCATGTTCCGGGAATCGGATATCGAATGGCTGCAGGTGATCGGCTGCATGAAGAAAGCCGGGATGTCCATCAAGGACATCCCGGCAGTACATCGAGATGGCGCTGCAAGGAGACGACACTATCGATTTGCGCCTTGCCATGTTCCGGCACCAACAAGAAGTTCTGAAACAGCAGATGGAGGAATTGCAGCACACCATGGAGATGGTGGATTACAAGTGCTGGTATTACGAAACGGCGAAGGAAGCGGGTACGGTCGATGCCCCGCAGAAGATGGAGCTTGCCGAAGTCCCGGAACGCTTTCGGAAGATTCGGCAGGAGCTGCGCACTGCGCCGGGGACTGCGGCAACGATATGATAAAACTGCTTAGGCAACGGCAGTCAACCGCTTGATTATCACGGTAACTTTATCGTTCAAAAAGCACTACTAACAAACGACCACCCCGGCTATCCGCTGTTCGCGGAAGAGCAGGGGGGCTCTTGTCACCGGAGTGGAACCTTTTCAACTCGCAGGATAGCAGAATCGCCTCGCAAGCCAGAATCAGCACGGGACGGCAGCGCGCAGAACCGCCACCCCTAGATTACCCTCAGGCTGCCACTGGCAGCCCTGATTAAATATGCTAGGTATCTCGGGATAATGCTTTCGGTCGCATACGCGCAAGAGTGTCCGCTGATTGCAGCCGGCTGTTCCCCTTCCTACGCCAATGGTGTGCAGACATCTTCGATATTCTTGCTCGTTATGGCGAAAATCACGTCTCCAGGGTTTGCCTGTTTCGATTTAGCGTATTGCTCTTCAGATCATCGTGGTGTGCTCGTAGCCGCGCTCCACGAGGAGCCGCTCGGCAACGTCGAGAATCTTCTCGACCGTCTCCTCCGGGTACTTATTGCGTGCCACGGGCACCTCCGTCCTTGTTATCGCGATAAACATACCATGAGTGGCGTACGGGTCGAGAAGGGCTGGCGCCAAAAGAGCCCAACGGCCGTTACAGCTTCGTTAGAAACGCGCCCCACCATGGATGGTGAACCCGAAAGATAAGGCGCGCGGGCACGGCGACTCGGCCCGCGCGCCCGGAAGAGAAAGGACGAACCCATGGGTTACATGCTCGAGACGCGCGGGCTCACCAAGCGCTTCGGCCGCGGCGACCAGGCGCAGGATGCCGTGGCCGACGTGAGCCTTCATATCCGCGAGGGCGAGGTGTACGGGCTGCTCGGTCCCAACGGCGCCGGCAAGTCGACAACGCTCAAGATGATCTGCGGGATGCTGCGGCCGACGGCCGGGGAGATCCTCTTTGCCGGGCACGCCTGGCGCCGCGAGGACCTCTGCGCAATCGGCAGCCTCATCGAGGAGGCGCCGCTCTACCCCAACCTCACCGCGCGCGAGAACCTGCGCGTGCGCACCACGCTGCTGGGCCTTCCCGAGAGCCGCATAGATGAGGTGCTCGCCGCCGTGGACCTCGCGGACACCGGGAAGAAGCGCGCCGGGCGCTTCTCGATGGGCATGCGGCAGCGCCTGGGGCTCGCGCTGGCGCTGATCGCCCGGCCACGCCTGCTCGTGCTCGACGAGCCCACCAACGGCCTCGATCCCATCGGCATCGAGGAACTGCGCGACCAGATCCGCGGCTTCGCGGCGGCGGGCACGACGGTGATCGTCTCGAGCCACATCCTTTCCGAGGTGCAGCAGATGGCGGACACCATCGGCATCATCTGCGGGGGACGCCTCGCCTACGAGGATGCGCTTCGGCCCGGGCAGGACCTCGAGGAACTCTTCATGAGCTTCTGCCGGGAAGGGCGACGAGCACGCGGGGAGGTGGCGGCATGACGGGCGAGAAAGGCGGCCTGCTCGCGGGCCTGCGCGCCGAGGCCCTGAAGTCGCGCCACGCGGCACCGGTTCGCCTGGCCGTGCTCATGGCGCTGCCGATGCCGCTGCTCGGCGCGATGCCCTACCGGGGCGTGCAGATCTTCAGCGCGTGGAACTACTGGTACGCGCTCTTCCTGCCCGTGTCTCTCTCACTCGTGGTGGCGTGCGTCGCGCGGGCGGACGCTCGTACGCGGATGCGGGGGCTTCTGGGCCTGGGCTTCCCGCTCGGGCGCGCCTGGTGGGCCAAGGCGCTCTGGTGCCTCGCACTCTGCATGCTCTCGAACCTCGTGGTCTTCGGCATCTACCTCGCGGGATCGGCGTTCTCCTCGCAGGGCCTCACGGCCGCGGGCACGCTCACGATGCTCCTCTGCGCGCTCACCAACACGGTGACCGCGGCGTGGATGATCCCCGCAGGGCTCTTCCTCACGGCGCGGCTCGGCATGCTCGCGGGCATCTTCTGCCCGCTCGCCGCACAGCTCGTGGGTGGGTTCGCCTGGTCGCTGATGCCGCTGCCGCAGCTCTTTCCGCCGTCGGCGAGCATGGTCATCCCCACGAGCTTCATCCCCGTGCTGCCGAGCGGCGAGCCACTCGCGGCGGACATGGCGCTCGGCGGGGCGCTCACGGCGGACGGCATGCTCACACTGGCGGGCCTTGCGGTCTGCGCGCTCGCGTTCGCCGCGCTCACGGCGGCGGGCGCGGCCTGGTTCGCACGCTCCGAGGAGAGGTGATGGCCATGACACGACTCTCCGACCCGACACCGCGCATGACCCTCCCGCGGGCCCTGCTCTCCGAGGCCCTGCGCCTGGCGCGCTCCCCGCTCGCAGTGGTGCACCTCGTCTGCGGCCTGGCAGCCGGTCTTGCCTGCGGCGAGTACTTCTCCATAACCCGATGGGACCCGGCGCTGGGCGCGGACGCCTACGCCCAGTTCCTCGGCGCCCTCATGCCGCTCATGTCCGCCATCGTCTGCGGGCTCGCCGTGGACGAGGAGCGCGCTGCCGGGCGCCTCGCCAACCTCACGGCGGTCCCCTCGCGCGGGCGCGCCGTCGCGGCGAAGCTGCTCGCCCTTGCGGCGCTCGGCGCAGGCGCGCTGGCCGTGGCGCTCGGCGTGTTCGGGGCCGTGCTCGCCGTCGCCGGGCGCCTACCGCTCGGGCCCGCGCCGCTTGCGGCCGCCTGGGCGGGCATCGTGCTGGGCAGCCTGCCCCTCTATGCGCTGGAGCTCGGCGTGGCCCTGCGCCTCGGCCGCAACGCCGCCATCGGCGCCGGCGCGGCGGGGGTGCTCCTCGCGTTCTTCTCGGTGGGCGGACTTGCGCACGGCCTCATGACCGGCGAGCTCACCGGTGCCCTGGCGACGCCCCTGAACTGGGTGCCGCTCGCCTGGCCCGCGCGCCTAGGGTCGCTCGGGGTGGAGGCCTTCATCGACGCCGCACGCGCGGCGGGCCCTCTCCTCACAACTGCGCTCGCTGGCCTCGTGCTCACCCTGGCAGCCGCCGCCGTCCTTCTCGCCTGGTTCTGCCGCTTCGAGGACGGGAGGGCAGATGCGTAGGAAGCCGTTCGCCGCCGTGCTCGCCCTCCTCTCCGCAGCGCTCGTCCTGGGCGGGAATGCCCTGCTCGACGCCGGCTGGGGGTCGGTGCTGCGCTCGATCGCCGACCGCGTGCTGCCCAACCCTGAGATCACCATGTGGGCGCCCGCGCCCGCGGCTGCGCGCGGGGCTCTGGACCGCTGAGCGCGGCGCTAGTACAATTCCGACGGAAGTTTCAGGAGGTCGAACATGGCGAGGATACTGGCAGTGGATGATGAACGGGCGATCCTCGACGCGCTCGCGCGCGTCCTCGGCCGCGACGGCCATGAGGTCGTCAAGGCAGCGGACCCGACGGCGGTCCCGGGGATGGACCTCTCGCGCTTCGACCTCGTGCTCTGCGACGTCATGATGCCGGGGCTCGACGGCTTCGAGCTCGTGCGGCAGATCCGCCCGGACTTCGACGGGCCCATCATCTTCCTGACCGCGCGCGTGGCCGAGGAGGACGCCGTGGCCGGCTACGGCCTGGGCGCCGACGACTACGTCCGCAAGCCCTTCGGGGCCGCGGAGCTGCGCGCCAAGGTCGCGGCCCATCTACGCCGTGAGCGCCGGCCGCGCTCGCACGCCCTCTCCTTCGGGGAGGTGCGGATCGACCTCGGGGCGCGCGGCCTCGCCGTGGGCGGCGAGGCCGTGCCGCTCACGCCCACCGAGTACGCCATCTGCGAGTACCTCGCCCGCCACCCCGGGCAGGTCATGAGCCGCGCACAGATACGCGAGGCGGTGCTCGGCTGGGAGAGCGACGCCGACGACGCGGCCATATCCATGCAGGTCAGCCGCGCCCGGAGGAAACTCTCCGAGGCCGGCGCCGATCCGATCGCGACCGTCTGGGGGATGGGGTACAAGTGGCAGCTCTGAGGACCGGGGCGCGAGGTCGCGGGGGCATGCCGCTCTCCTTCGTCATCGCGCGCTACTTCGCCTACGCGTTCGCGGCGGTCGCCACGGCGTGGCTCGCCGCGTTCATGGCGCTCTCCGCGGCGATCAACGCGGGCTTCGTCTACGAGGCAAGCTGGGGGCCGGCCAATGCGCGCGAGGTCGCGGAGGGCCTGGCACGCGACGGCGTCTGCGGGCAGCAGGACGTGCCGACGGCGTACCGCTACCTCATCCTGAATAAGGACGGATACGTGCTGATGACAGACCTCGAGGGCACGCGGCTCGAGGACGCGACGGAAATGGCCCGTGCGGCACTCGCCGCGGATCCGGGCACAGTGGAGATCGAGGGCGGGGGCTCGGGCCTCACCTACGCCGCGTTCCCGCTCAAGGGCGGCGGGGCCTGCGCACTCGTCAGCGAGTACCTGCCGCAGTGGGTCTCGCGCGACCTCGCCGGCCTGCTTCCCAACCCGCAGAACCTCATGCTCGTCGGCGCCGCTGCGGGAAGCGCGCTCGCGCTCGCGCTCGTGGCGCGCCGTGCGAGCCGCGTGATCTCGCGCAAGATGGCGCCGCTCGCGGAGGCAGCGGGGCGCGTCGGCGCGGGGGATCTCGACTTCGCGGTCGGCAGCACCAACGTGCGCGAGGTGAACGACGTCCTCGCCGCGATGGACGCCATGCGGACCTCCCTCGCCGAGTCGCTCGAGGCCCGCTGGGCCGCGGAGCGGGGGCAGCGCGAGCAGGTGGCGTCGCTCGCCCACGACCTCAAGACGCCGCTCACCGTGCTGCGCGCCAACGCCGACTTCGTGGCGGAGGAGCTGGAAGACGAGAAAGACGCCGACCTCGCGGCCGCCGCGCGCGACATAGCCGGCAGTGTCGAAAGGCTCGACGGCTACGTGCGCCTGCTCATCGAGGCCTCGCGCGGGTCCGGCGGGGCGGAGAGGGCCCCCATGCGGCCGGCCGAGCTCTGCGAGCAGGTCCTCGCCGAGGCCGCCCAGATCACCCGGGCGCGAGGCGTGACGCTCGACGCGACCACGGGCCCTGCTGTCGCGGGCGCGCCCGAGGCCCCGCTCGACCGAACCGCCCTGGCGCGAGCCGCCGCGAACCTCGTGGCCAACGCCGCCGAGCACGCGCGCTCGCGCGTGGCGGTCTCCTGCGACGTCGAGGGCGGCCACCTCGTCATCGAGGTGGCCGACGACGGACCGGGCTTCTCTCCCGCCGCCCTCGAACGCGGCTGCGAGCGCCTCTTCACAGACGACTCCTCCCGCTCCTCGCGCGACGGAGGCCGCCACTACGGGCTCGGCCTCCACGCCGCCTCCGAGGCCGCGAGCGCCCACGGGGGCTCCGTCTCGCTCGCCAACAGCCCCTCGGGCGGCGCGGTGGCCACCATCGCGGTCCCCCTGTGCGGGGCCTGACGACTCAGGCCCTCACAGCGGCGTGGCTCGCAACCAAACGCTTCCATCTTGAAACACGGGGAGTAAATCGCGAAATCGCAGGTGAAAGAGAGTAAAAAGGCAAAGAAAAAGCCTCCGTTCCAACATGGGAACGGAGGCTCGATAATCGAGTTTACTCACCAATGTCGCTGGTGGCTTTGCCGTAACTCTCGTACGAAACGAAACTCAGGAGCACAGTGCGGCACTCAAAAGTGCAGGTCAGAACCCTGTCAGCCTACTCCCACTCGATGGCGTCGGTTCTGCCGTCCCGTCACTCCAGTTACACCCAGTTTTCGGCATCGACACGGAACGCGTGCCGCCGAATGACGCGATGTCGCGTTTCGTCGGCTTCGGGGACAAAAGCTGGGACAACCTCAAAAACTTTTTTCAAACTCAGGGCTTTGAGTTTTTGTTTTTGTCCCAAAGTGCGCGGCGGGTCGCCTTTGGAGGCTCGATGGCGCCGAAAACGCCCGTTTTGAAACTCAACCGCCCTTTTGCCCGCAAGCCGCCAGCTGCAATCGCAAGTGAATTAACGCGGGTGGCTTGCGCGCCATTTGCAAAACCCCAGGTCGCAGGTCTTCGCCATTCGTGAACAAAGTGAGTAGTCTCAGGTGGCTTGCTTATGAGTTGGCGAACGGGCCTTCAGGATTCAGGGCAAACATGCTGGTAGAATAGGATTCTCAAATCAATGACAGGAGACCGAGCATGGCCGAACCCCACGATAGGAAGCCGATCCTCACGATCGAGCAGCAGATAGAGCACCTCAAGCAGAAGGGCGTAGCCTTCGAACTGTGTTCCGAGGAAGAGGCCGCGGACTACCTGCACGACAAGTGCAACTTCTTCAAGCTCGCATCCTACCGCAAACTCTTCTCGAAATACGAGGGGGGCCCGCGCGACGGCCGCTACGTAGACCTCGACTTCGGCCAGCTGCGCCTGCTCGCGGCGCTCGACCAGGAGCTGCGCCACGCCCTGCTCGGCATGACGCTCGACATCGAGCATTTCCAGAAGGTGACACTGCTTCGCGAGATGGAGGACCGTGGAGAGGACGGCTACGCCATCGTGGCCGACTACATGGCATCGCTTACCACTGCAAACAGGGAGTACCGCCTGCGCGAGCTCAAGATGAGCGGCCGCAGCCCCTACAGCTCGAGCCTCTACGCGAAGTACTCCGGCGACATGCCTGCCTGGGCCTTCCTTGAGCTCACCTCGTTCGGCACCCTCATCGACTTCGTGCGCTTCTGCGCCAGGCGATGGGGCGACAGGCGCCTCGAGGCCTCCCACTACGACCTCAAGCGCGTGAAGTCCGTCCGCAACTGCGCCGCGCACGGCTCGTGCCTGATCAACTGCTTCGCCGAGAGGGGCGCCGCCCGGGGCTCGGCGTCCAGCGGCGTCTCCCGAAGGGTCGCCGCCGTGGGGATTCCCAAGGCGACCAGGAGGAAGTGGATGGGGAATACGGCCATGCAGGAGGTCGCGACCGTGCTCGTGGCGCACTCCGGCTTGGTACCCGAGGGCTCCTCGCGCTCGCGCGCCGCATCCGAGCTCGCCGAGATGTTCGCCAGGGCCGACGGCGAAACCGAGGCGCTGCCCGACAAGGGGCCCGACGCCGCAGCTCGCTCCGCGCTCGAGTTCCTTCGCAGGTTGACAGAATCGCTCGGGTTGGTAGAATAGCCTGCAGATAGCAAAACCTTCACGGTTTTAGGGGCGGACTTGCGCAAGCGACTCTGCCCTATTTTTATATTCACTCGCTATAGGAGACGGATGATACCTGGGTCAATGACAGAACTGAGAAGCCCGGAATAATGGAGCCAGTTAGAAACCCTCGGGTTTGCGGGGCGGGATCGTGAGAGCGATTCTGCCCTATTTTTTTCCTCCGTCTGCCCCAACCAAGTAGTTCGAAGATAGCCTGTAGGTGTCCTCGTGGGCGCCTTTTATTTTCAGGGAATCGGCCGCTTCATGAACGAGCGACCGGCTTGACCTAGATCGAACCGCCTTCATCTCCGTCTGGGCGCCGGCAATCAACATCGTGAATCCGCGCGTGCTACAATGCGGGCACCAGAGATGAAAACACAGTCCCCGTCGGGTAGTCGTGGGCGTGCGGGAGTCCGCATCAGTAACCTGCCTCCTTGGTTGTCCCTTCTCTGCATGGTCATCTACATAAAGGAGGAGCCAGCCATGCAGATCAGCGTGTCGTCCACCCTGACCGTATATCACGACGGCCAATTCTGGGTCGGGCTGGCGGAGCACGTCGAGGACGGAAGGTACGGCGCCGCCCGCATCGTCTTCGGCGCAGAACCGTCCAATGAGGAGATCCTGCGATTCGTTGTCAGCAAATGGGCGAAGCTCTCGTTCTTCTGCCACGGTCCGGCCGAGGCGAGCAAGCCCGCGAAGAACCCCAAGCGACGCGCCCGCGAGGCGGCGAAAGCCCTCAAGCAGCCGGCGATGAGCACCAAGGCGCAGCAGGCGCTCGCGAATCAGCGGGAGACGATGAAGCGGAAATCGGCTCAAGCAAGAAGCCAGCGTCGCGCGGATGAGGCGGAGGCGCGCTTCGAGCAGCGAAAACTGAAGCGCAAACAGAAGCATCGCGGTCATTGATACCACCATCAACCCATATATAGCAGCAGGCGTAGCTTCGATTGAAACTACGCCTGCCACCTGGTGCTATAACGTTATACAGAACGTATGTTCTATACCCACTCGATGACTAACCCAGTCCGAGCACTACCGATGCGTGTCGCGTCATACCGCCTAAGAGCTGATTCGTTCAGAAAAGGTTCAGGGGGATCGTCGAGTTTATTGCACCCTCGCGTTTTACAAAAGAGAGTACAAGGCCCTTTAGCTCGAATTATTGCATTTAGAACCCCGCCGCTCATCCATCCTAGCTTGCCCAAACAGCCCTCCCGCGATGTCCATGTTCCAACGGATGGGTACCATTTATCCGGGTGCACCTGGGGCAACGGGCCAGCAGGCCCGCGCAAGGTCGCTCGCATAACACGCAACATCAAACACGACAGAAGAGGCGAACGACAGATGCCGGACCCCGGACGACAGCACCGCGGAAGACGAGCATTCCGACCACAACCGAACAACTCCAGCTACTAGGCAGGCGCCCGCATGGGCGCCTTTTACTTTTCAGGGACATAGCTGCGAGCTAAGGCACGCGGCTCATGGCCGTTTCGTGAAGGCACGACCAGCTCGACCCATCTCGACCCGTCTCCGCTCCCGCCGTGCTCACCAATCGACATCAGGCGGTTCAATCGTCGCGCAGACGAAAAGGGACACGGTGCCGTGCGGTGTGCTCGCGCGGTGCCGCACGGGAAGATTGGAGGAACCATGGCACACACAGCCGAATGCGCCGCGCCCGAGGGAAGCCAAGATCGCGACGAATGGATGACGGTAATCGAGATGCAAGAGTACATGAGGGCGAGCCGAAACAAGGCATACGACCTCATCTGGTCGGGAGAGATCGACTCGTACAGGCTCGGAAGGAAGCTCC